>CAYFRL010000007.1:0-32753 GCA_964345595.1 uncultured Actinomyces sp. | reverse complement strand
GCTGAACCAAAAGCTTGTCCAGTCAGAAGGAAGAGACGGGTAATCAGTGGTAGCAATATTTGAGTTCTTGCAGAGCCAACAGGTGCTTCTGGTTTTCTTACTGGTTGGCATCGGAATGGCCCTGGGCCACATCAAGATCAAGGGTGTTGGGTTGGGGGCCGCGGGAGTACTCTTCGCTGCCATCGCCCTCGGTGCGTGGGGGGCGTCAACCGGCGTCGACCTGCGCGTCGATCACTTGATAGGAGCTGTGGGACTAGCGATTTTTGCTTTCGCAATCGGAATCAACTCGGGTCCGTCGTTCTTTCACAACCTGAAAACCGCTCTTGGTCCGATCCTGGCTATGGTCGTCTTGTTCGCCGTGGCCGCCGCTGTAGCGTGGACGGTTGGGACGTACATTCTTGGTTTGGACTCAGCGATGATCGCTGGAACATTCGCCGGAGCGACCACTAACACCCCCGCGCTGAGCGCTGCCGGTGAGGCGTCCGGTGATCCAGATTCTGCGACCGTTGGGTACGCCATCGCCTACGTTTTCGGGGTGCTGGGGATGATGGCGGCGTCATTTGCCGCGCTCAACTATTCAAAGAGCGACACAGACGCCCCCAGCCCGCTAGCCAACCGCACGATTCGCGTTGAGCGCGAGGACGGCCCTTTCATTGGCGACATCTACGAAAAATTTGGTGGCAAGGTCACCTTCTCCCGCCTGCGCCGCGGAGAGACCGGACCAATCACCAGGCCATCAATGTCTGACACTCTTGGAAGAGACGACCTGGTCACCGTGGTGGGCCCTCAAGAGCTGGTCGCCAAAGCGGCGCACGAACTTGGACACCGATCCTCCCACTCTCTTATGAGAGACCGCAGTTATTTGGATTTCCGTCGCATCACGGTATCCGACCCGAAGATCGCGGGACGAACCGTGGGCGACTTGGAAATGTCGAAGAACTACTCCGCTACCGTTTCGCGCGTGCGCCGAGGCGACATAGACATGGTCGGCGAACCGGACCTGGTCTTGCAGCAAGGTGACCGCGTACGCGTGGTGGCGCCCACGTCTAAGATGGCTGAAATTACGAAGTTCTTCGGAGACTCAGCGCGCGGACTTTCCGACATTAACCCGATAGCCCTGGGACTTGGCATAGCCGCAGGCGTGGGCATCGGTGTCATTCCCATCCCCCTTGGCGGGGGCAATACGTTCTCAATTGGCGCGGCCGCCGGTGCGCTAATTGTCGGCCTAATTTTCGGGAAGATCGGCCGGGTGAGGAATATTGTCTTGGCAATTCCTTTCACTGCCAGCCAGGTCCTTATTGAGTTCGGGTTACTTATCTTTCTTGCCCAAGCAGGAAGCAACGCAGGCGGTCAAATCCTGGTTGCTTTCCAGGGCGGCACGTGGACAAAGCTCCTTCTACTGGGAATCATCATCACTTCTGTGATGGCGGTGGGTCTCTATGTGGTCATGCGTTGGGGCTTCCACATGGGCGGAACAAAATTGGCTGGCCTGGTGGGCGGCGCACAGACGCAGCCGGCGGTGCTGGCATTTGCCAACGGCCGCACGAATGGGGATCCCCGCGTCGCACTTGGCTACGCGCTGGTGTATCCGGTAGCCATGATCGTGAAGATCTTCGTCGCGACCATCCTGGGCCGCTTGTAATCCTGATGGGCACGGCTACGGGCGGCTGACTATTCGAGACGCCGGTCGCCCGCCGGTGGTGTCGCCACCAGTTGACATCCGGCCCAATCGGAAGAGTTCCCCCGCCCCTAGGCGACTCCCGCAGTATTCACATGGTCAATTGGTTGCCGGCAGGGCCCAGGTCTTCCTGCGGAACAATTTCGATTGATTCAAAGTTCGCCACGGACTTCTTGACCGCTTTTGCGACATTGCGCGCTACTCGGTCATCGAAAACGCCGGGGATGATGTAGTTGGCGCTGAGCTCTTCCTCAGTGATGACCTCTGCAATCGCTTCCGCTGCGACCCGCAAGACCTCAGTCGTGATCTCTGGGACCCGCGCGTCAAGGAGCCCGCGGAAAAGCCCAGGGAACGCCAACACGTTGTTGATCTGGTTTGGGAAGTCAGATCTGCCCGTGGCAACCACAGCGGCGTGACGTGCGGCGTCAACCGGGGGCACCTCGGGGGTTGGGTTTGCCAGAGCGAACACAATCGCGTCATCTGCCATTGTGGCAACGTCATCGCCGGTGAGAATGTCCCCGCTGGAAACGCCGATGAACACGTCGGCTCCTTCGAGGCCCTCTTTTAGCGTCCCCTTAACACCTCGCGGGTTCGTGTTCTCTGCCAACCACCGGCGATCAGAATCCATGTTCTCGGCGTCATCCGGGTGGAGAGCGCCGCCGCGCCCGTACCCAACAATGTCCGTTGCCCCCTGAGCTTTCAGAAGTCTGATGATCGCGTTCCCAGCGGCTCCAACTCCGGAGACGACGATACGCACATCCTCGATATTCTTCCCAACATGCTTCAGAGCGTTAATGAGCGCTGCCAAGACGACAATTGCGGTGCCGTGCTGATCGTCGTGGAACACGGGGATGTCGAGTTCTTCGCGAAGTCTCCGCTCGATCTCGAAACAGCGGGGCGCAGCGATATCTTCCAGGTTGATGCCGCCATAGGCGGGCGCAATTGCTTTCACAATGGAGATGATTTCTTCGGTGTCAGTCGTATCGAGAGCGACCGGCCAAGCGTCGACGCCGCCGAAATGTTTGAACAGCACCGCCTTGCCTTCCATCACTGGCAAGGAGGCTTCGGGGCCAATGTCGCCAAGCCCCAAGACAGCGGTGCCGTCTGTAACGACCGCGACAGTGTTCGCCTTCATGGTCAGCAAGTGCGCCTTTGAAGGGTTGTCATGGATGGAGGTACAGACGCGTGCAACACCGGGAGTGTAGATGCGTGACAGGTCATCGCGGTTACGCAGTGGCGCCTTCGGCGTCACTTCGAGCTTGCCACCAACGTGATCCAGAAAGGTCTGGTCGGCAACCGAACTGATCTTCAGTCCGTCCATATTCTTCAACGCGTGGGTAAGAGATCGCCTATGATCCGAATCGCGCAGGTCGACGGTTAGATCGATAATGATCTGAGGTCCCTCTGATTCGGCAACATCAAGCCCTTTTACGAATGCCCCGGTTCTTGATACCCGATCGACAATGTCTGAGACTCTGACCTTCGACTGGTCGACGAGTAGGCGGTACGTCGCTGTATAGGACGGGGAAGATGCCACCGAGTAAATCCCTCACATAGTTTTGGCAGGCAACACAGCCCGCACTGGTTGTTATCTCTATTGTAACGCGCGGGGCACCTGCAGTCCCTGCCCGAGCAGGGCACCCGAGGACAGACTCAATGCGTCTGCCCAGGTGCCCGGCCGGTCGGCGGTCTACACACCGAGCTCTTGCGCTATCAATTCGCGGACGCGCGCTGCATCTGCCTGTCCGCGAGTCGCCTTCATCACCGAGCCGACGAGAGCACCGATGGCCTGAACTTTGCCGCCTCGAATCTTTTCAACGACTTCGGGGTTCTCGGCGATCACCTGCGCGACCGCCACGCCAAGAGCGTCATCGTCCGACACGACCTCTAGCCCACGTGCGGCAACCACCTCGGTCGGGTTTCCTTCACCATCAAGGACACCTTGCAGGACCTGCCGGCCAAGCTTGTCGTTGATCTTCTTAGCATCAATCAGTCCCTGCAATTCAGCGATCTGCGCTGGCGTGACAGAAAGGGCTTCCAGCTCGGTGCCTTGATCGTTGGCGACCCGGGAAAGCTCCCCCATCCACCACTTTCGCGCTGCGGCAGGAGTGGTTCCTGCCGTGACTGTTGCCTCGATTAGGTCCATGGCTCCAGCTGAAACGACGTCACGCATCTCCAGTTCAGAGAAACCCCATTCCGCGTTCAATCGCTGCCGCTTCGCCAAGGGCAGCTCCGGTAGGTTGGCCCTGATCTCTTCCACCCACTCTGGGTCAGGCTTGATCGGAACCAAGTCCGGTTCTGGGAAGTAACGGTAATCGTCGGCATCTGATTTTTCGCGACCCGGAGACGTTGAACCGTCCTCCTCGTGGAAGTGGCGGGTCTCTTGCAGGATCGACCCACCCTGGTCCAGGATGGCAGCCTGGCGCCCAACCTCGTAACGCACTGCCCTATCGATGGACCTGAAAGAGTTCACGTTCTTGGTCTCTGTGCGGGTGCCAAGCGGATCGTTCGCTGTTTTCCGCAGCGAGACGTTCACGTCAGCTCGAACGTTTCCGCGTTCCATACGCGCCTCAGACACGTCAATTGCGCGGAAAATGTCCCGCAGTGTCTGAACGTAGGCGGCCGCCACCTCGGCTGCTCGTTCTCCGGCGCCCTCAATGGGCCGAGAAACAATCTCTACCAACGGAACACTGGAACGGTTGTAGTCAACCAAAGAGTATTCGGCGCCGTGGATGCGCCCATCGGCTCCCCCGACGTGAGTGTTCTTACCGGCGTCCTCTTCCATGTGTGCGCGTTCAATTTGGACCCGGAAGATCTTCCCATCGGAAAGCTCAACGTCGACCCAGCCATCAAAGGCGATCGGCTCATCGGACTGGGAGATCTGGTATGCCTTGGGCAAATCAGGGTAAAAATAGTTCTTCCTGGCGAATCGGCAATAGTCCGCAATTTCGCAGTTCAAAGCCAACCCGATCCGGATCGCGTATTCCAGCGCTTTCTCATTCATCACCGGCAACGAACCGGGCAGCCCTAGCGAAGTGGGCGTGATGTGCGTGTTCGGCGCGCCACCAAACGCGTTCGGGGCAGCATCGAACATCTTAGTTTCTGTGCCTAGCTCCACATGCACTTCGATGCCCATCACGGGATCATATTCGCGCACGGCCTGTTCGTAGGGCAACACATCGGTCATCGGCTACTCTCCTTCAACTTCAACGGCAAGTTCGGTCGGGAACTGCTCAAAGATGTCACCGGTGATGTCCTCCACAAGCTTCGCAACCCGGTACATGCGCGCATCTTCCCTAACTGGCGCAATGATTTGGAACCCGATCGGAAGCCCCTCATCAGTTACCCCATTTGGAACGGAAAGTGCCGGGGCTCCGGCCATGTTTGCGGGAACGGTTGCCGCATCATTCAGGTACATCGCCAACGGGTCGTCGATACGCTCACCAATTTTGAAGGCAGGGGTCGGCGTGGCCGGCGAAATCAGCACGTCCACATCCTCGAAAACGCGCTCGAAATCGCGTTGCACCAACGTGCGGACCTTCTGCGCCGCTCCATAGTAGGAGTCGTAGTAACCGGCTGACAGGACGTGGGTTCCAAGGATAACGCGGCGCTTCACTTCCGCTCCAAACCCAGCCTCCCGCGTCGCGGCCATCACCGTCTCGGCCGTGATGGGTCCCTCTTCCGGTTCCACTCGCATTCCGAAGCGCATACCGTCAAATCGGGCCAGGTTTGACGAGGCTTCGGCGGGCATAATCAGGTAGTAGGCAGCCATCGCGTAATCGAATGAAGGGCAACTCACTTCGACGATTTCTGCTCCGGTGTCCCTCAGTTTGTCGACAGTCTGATTAAACGCGTCGAGAACGTCCTTCGTGTTCCCTTCCCCGGATAGTTCCCGAACGACGCCTATGCGAAGTCCGGAGCCATCTTCCACCTGATTCACCGCAGCTAACAGTTCGGGGGACGGGCCGGGAAGAGAAGTTGAATCAAGCGGGTCGTGGCCGCCGATTATCTCTTGTAGCGCAGCGGCGTCAGCAACTGTGCGCGCGACGGGGCCGACCTGGTCAAGAGAAGAGGCAAGGGCGACCGCCCCGTACCGGGAAACACCGCCGTATGTGGGCTTCACTCCGACCGTGCCGGTGAAAGCTGAAGGTTGCCGGATGGATCCGCCCGTGTCAGAGCCAAGTGCCCACGGCGCTAGATAGGCAGCAACGGCTGCGGCGGACCCTCCCCCGGACCCGCCTGGCGTCCGCTCTTCGTCCCACGGGTTCGACGTGTGTCCGAAGGCCGAATGTTCAGTAGAGGACCCCATCGCGAACTCGTCCAGATTGGTTTTCCCCAAGATCGGCAGTCCGGCCTCGCGAATCCGAGTGATCACAGTTGCATCGTAGGGCGGGATCCAGCCCTTCAGGATGTTTGAAGCGCAGGTTGTCTCAAGCCCCTCGGTAACGATGTTGTCTTTGATTGCGATCGGTACCCCGGCGAATGGGTGAAGCTGGTCGCCTGCTGCCCTGCGCGCATCCACCTGATTCGCCGTTTCTAACGCACCCTCTTCATCCACGGTGATGAAGGCATGAAGTCTTGGATCGACCTCACGAATGCGCTGTAGGAACGCGCGGGTAAGTTGGGCGGACGTAATCTTTCCTTCGCGCAATTCAGCGGCAAGGTCTGTCGCGCTCTTCTTCAGAAAATCTTCCATTTGACTACTCCTCCCCAAGCATCTGCGGAACCGCGAATTGACCATCTTCGGCTACGGGCGCAGCGGCAAGGACAGCTTCCCTATCCAAGGTCTTCCCGACCTCATCCGCGCGGACGACATTTATTAAGGGAAGAGGATGGGATGTGGCGGGGATATCGTCTGTGGCGACCTCGGATACCTTATCGACGGCAGAAGTAATCACTTCTAACTCACTGGCTAGTTGAGCGATTTCCTCTTCCGTCATCGCGATCTGCGCCATTTCTGCCAGGCGCGCGACTTCTTCAGTGGAGAACTTTGACATGTTGGTCATTCTAGTACCCTCGCACCGGCTCTCCGAACTGGGCCGGGCGCCTCAGTGCTAGCAGAAACATTCGTGCCGTTGCGGTGTGCCCTGCGGACACTGAGGAAACTCTCCTAGAATGTGTCCTATGGGGAGACTAAAAAGTGGCATGCTGCGTAGCGAGCGAACAAACCGCCTGATGAAAGCGGCTATTGGAGCAACCATAGTTGCTCATCTGGGCGCGGTTGTTGCGGTGAATGTCCTGGATGGACTTCGGAAGAAGAGAATCCCCGGCGGCGTTCACGGGTTTCCTACTCTTGAACCAGCGGACACTGCCATAGACGGGCAAGAGGTGAGAAGCTATACCGAAGGCAAGACGCTCTACGCCGACATGTTGGACGCAATCAACGGCGCCGAAGAGTCCATATTCTTCGAAACCTATGTTTGGCGCGCCGACAAAGCTGGTCGCGCGTTCAAGTCTGCGCTGATTGATGCGGCTGAGAGAGGCGTCAAGGTTTACATCATCTACGACGGTTTTGGGAACTTGAACCAGAACCCGAAGTTCAAAGTCTTCCCGAAATTACCTACGCTTCACGTGCACAGGCTGGCTGAGGTCCGTATTGGGCTGCTCACCTTGAATGCGCGCCGAACAGGCAGAACGCACCGGAAGGTCCTGGTTGTTGATAACCGGATCGGCTTTGTGGGCGGATTCAATATTGGCGATGACTTTGGCAATCAGTGGCGCGACACGCACCTTCGAGTGACTGGAAAAGCAGCGGAAGTCCTCTCTGCAGGTTTCGTCACTTACTGGAACGTGCTCCGCCGCAGGCACGAACCCGAAATTGAGCAGCGCTACTCCTCACCGTGGGAGGCTCAAATAAAAGGGGTCTTCAACCTACCTGCCCGGTTGCTCTTTCCCATTCGCGGTATGTACCTGGAGGTCCTCGACCGCGCACAAAAGAAAATCAGTTTGACCACACCGTATTTCATTCCGGATCGGGAGTTTTCCGAGGCCCTACTGAGCGCGGCCAAGCGTGGAGTGAAAGCCCGTGTGCTTGTCCCGGAGTACTCGAACCACATCCTGGCTGACTGGGTGTCTAGACCCTTCCTTGGCCCGCTACTTCGCGGAGGGGTGGAGATCTGGCTTTATCGGCACGCGATGAACCACTCGAAGACGATGACCGTCGACGGCACCTGGTCCACTGTCGGAACAGCAAACATCGACCGGCTCTCTATGATGGGCAACGCAGAGGTGAACCTGGAGATTTTGGACCCCGATTTCGCGGAACGGATGGAAGACATCTTCGAAAATGACCTCACCACCGCGCGCCAGCTGACCTTGGAGGAATGGGAGGGCCGCTCGCTGCTCACGAAGGTGACGGAGGTGCTCCTACGGCCATTCAACGTCGTTGTCTAGCGTCTAGCCTTCCTTGAGCTCTTCGATTGCGCGGGCGCCCGACTCCAAAAGTGCAGTAAATTGCTGCTCATCTAGCACGGGGACGCCGAGTTCTTCCGCGCGCGCCACTTTGGATCCCGCGCCCGGTCCAGCAACGACCACGTCGGTCCGTTTAGAGACCGAACCGCTGGCCTTACCACCCCGTCGTACAATAGCCTGCTTCGCTGCTTCCCGGTCGTAGCCGGGCATAGCGCCCGAAACCACAACTGTCAGACCGTCCAGCGTTTGTGGCAGTTGTTCTTCAGGCTCCTCACTGAATTGGACGCCCGATAGCCTCCATTCTTCCAGGATGTGCTCATGCCACGGAACCCTGAACCAGTCGTGTAAGGACTGGGCAATAACTGTACCGACCCCTTCGACCTCGGCTAATTCGTCCACGCTGGCTGCTTCGAGCGCCTCCATTGAACCGAACGCAGCCGCGAGCGCCTGCGCTGCTGTTGGCCCAACGTGCCTGATCGAAAGTGCGACGAGCATCCTCCACAAATCTTTGCGTTTCGCCTCGTCCAATTCTCTTATAAGGACGTCGGTTGTCTTTCGCGGCCGACTTTCGACGGGCACAAACCGCTCCCCCTGTTTGCGCCACGGACGCGACCAAAAGTAGGTTGTCTGCTGCCAATCCCCGGTTCGGCGACCTCTCAGGGTAACTGGTCGCCAGACCGCCACGTCGCGCAGGTCCGCTGCGGTGAGGTTAAAGATGTCGGCGGCCGAGGTGAGAACAGGCTCTTCGGGCGGCGGCAGCAGCTCCTCTGCCCTGCGGAACCTTTCGCCGTGCGGGATGCGCTCGGGGCTGTCTAGTTTCAATACCCTGCCGTCCTCAAGGCTAACTTGATGCCCACCGGCCAGGGCGGCCACAACCTGCTCCCGGCCCGCGTTCGGCTGGGTAAGCGCAAGTGCGGCCTCGTTCCCCAATCCTTCAATGTCGAGCGCTCCGCGTGAACCAAGGTGGCTGAGTCTCTCAGTGATTTGGGCGGGGCAGCCTCCGGCATTTGGGCAGCGCAGGTCAATATCGCCTTCTTTTGCCGGGGCAAGCGCCGTCCCGCACGAGGGACAGTGCGTTGGCATTACGAACTCCCGCTCGGTCCCGTCCCTGTCCTCAATGACTGGACCCACCACCTCGGGGATAACGTCCCCGGCCTTTCGAACCACCACCATGTCTCCGATACGCACGCCTTTTCGGGCCACTTCTTTAGCATTATGCAAAGTTGCGTACTGAAGATTTGAGCCATCCACCAAGACCCGTTCAAACACCGCGTACGGGGTGACGCGCCCCGTTCTGCCAACTTGCACCCGGATGTCAAGGAGTCTGGTGAAGACCTCTTGCGGCGGGTACTTGTAGGCGACCGCCCACCGGGGCGTGCGCGAAGTTGCGCCGAGGACACGCTGCTTTTCTAGATCGTTGACTTTGAAAACGATGCCGTCGATCTCATGACTCATCTGCGAACGCTGCTCACCGACTTGCGTGATGAGACCGGTAAACTCTTCATCTGTGCTGACCAGGCGCGTGTACGTGGATGCTGGAACGCCCCACTCGCCGAGTTGCTTGTACCAACCTTCCTGGGTTTTCGGAGCCTGATAGCCATTACTGGAATCAACGAACCCGATGCCGTGGGCAAACATAGAAAGAGGTCTAGCGGCCGTTGCACGTGGGTCTTTTTGCCTCAGTGAACCGGCTGCTGCATTGCGCGGATTCACAAATGGACGCTCATCGTTTTCTAGACGCTCCCGATTAACCCTTTCAAAGTCTGCTAGCAGGAAGAAGACTTCGCCCCGGATTTCGATCACCGCGGGCCACCTGGTTCCCCTTAGCCGTTCCGGGATGGAGGAGATCGTCCGCACATTGGCCGTCACGTCTTCGCCAACTTTGCCGTCACCACGCGTTGTTGCCCGGATGAGTCTGCCGAACTCATACGTAAGGTTCACCGCTAGGCCGTCAATTTTCACTTCTCCGGTGAACTGAAGCTCTTCACCAGGCCACCTGTTGGAGATTTTCTGTTTCCACGCGAGCACGTCCCCTACGCTAAAAACGTCTTCCAAGCTGTACATCTGCTGCCTGTGAGGGACCGCCGCAAACGCGTCTTGGGGGGCTCCGCCCACTGTCGCAGTAGGCGAATCCTGAGAGGCTAGCCGTGGATACTCAGCTTCCAGTTCAACAAGTTCCTTAAATGCCCTGTCATAGTCGGCATCGGAAATTGTTGGCTGATCCAGGTCGTAGTATTGGTGGCGCGCCGCTTCGATCAGCTCTACGAGTTCCCGCCAGCGCCCCGCTGCCTTCGATGTGACGTCATTTCCGCTCATGGTGCCATTGTCTCACCGCGGTGGCCTTTGTTCAGCCCGTCCTCAAGTCATGTGGATGGATGTCTATCCACAGACGCGCACTGCGACTGGAAGGCAATCTGTTTGGCGGTGACGATGAAGAGATGGGCGGACATGAGACGGACAGGTCTTTACGAACCGTGATTCCTAGTGACGCCCTGCGCTGCGCCTATCACCTCTCGTGTATTGCTGGGCCGGATCTCGGAAGCGTAATCCCGCTGATTGATGGCGAGGTCATAGGCAGGCAAACTATGCCATGGTTGATCGACCCGAACCTTTCTAGGCTCGCTTTTGTGATTCGGACTGACTCCGCGCATCCACGGCACATCGGCACTCTAGAGAGCATTACTGGAAGACACCGTTCCAGGGCGCCACTTTCTAGGAAGATTGTTCTCCATCGGACGCTGAGACTCGGCTCAAGTAGATGGAAGGTCAGGCGCCGACCAGGCAGTTTGGAGTGGGAGTTACCCGCAGGGAAGAAGGCTGCGACATCGCGGCTACGTTTCTTGCCTTTGCTCTTTGTCCTGTGGCTCGGATGGCGGGTGGTCCCGGGAGGTTGGCTGATTCGGGCCGCTGTCCTGACAGCGATGGCCCTCGGTCTTTTCCTGGCGTTGGCTCTATTCTCCCTACGGAAGAGGCGCAGAAACGACGCCGCCTTCTTGTCGCTTTGCTTCTGGGCGGGCGCCCCCAGGAGCCCCGGGGAACCAGTGGGTGCACGGGTGTGGGTCGGAGCTGTGGGAAAGAGTGCCGTCAGGGTTTTGCCGGGGGAAGCCCTGGCCGTGGTCGGTCCGAACTGTGAGGCTGGTGCGCGCTGGATCGCAGCGCAGCTGAGCTTGGCGCTTCCCCACTTGCGACTCGATTGGACCGGTGAAGAAACAGGTCCTGGAGACAGCGAGTACCTTGTGGTGAGCGAGCCAACGCGCGTGATGACCGGACCTAGTTCTCAATCGATCCTGATCACCTGGGGACGGTCTCCGGAAGAGCTTCCCGGGGGCGTCCGCACAATCATTCCGTCGATAGCGCCCGTGGGAAGCAATTGGCTAGCGGCTGGCCCTGCGCTTTCTTCGGACAGCAACCAAGAAGCCGATCTGCCGACATCCGTCCAGCTCTCTGAGCTCGTCAGCGACCTAAGCGCCGCAGCAATAGAGAGCCGGTGGGAAGGGTTCATGTACAACTGGGCTGTTCCGGTGGCCCAGGCGCCAGAGGGCGCCATATTTGAAGTGGATTTGCTTGCAATGGGCCCGCACGCACTCTTAGCTGGAGCCACAGGTAGCGGGAAGACGGTTGCGCTGCGCACTTGGCTTTGGTCGCTGACCGCGCACATCCCGCCAACATCGCTGCGCCTGGTCCTGATCGACTACAAGGGCGGCGCCGGGATGCAAGAGTTCGGTTCCTGCCCACATGTGGATGTGCTGTCGAGCGACTTGGATCCTTCTGGCACAGCCTGGGTGTTGCGCCGACTCGCGGTCCTACTCAAAGACAGAAAAGTCCAGCTGTTGCAGGCAGGATTCACCGATTTAGCAAGTTGGGAGCGGGCAAGCACCTTCGGAGAGACTAAGGTTGCCCCTCCTGCGCGGCTGCTGGTAGTCGTTGATGAGTTTCAGGTGCTTTACGAAGAGCACCCGCGCCTCATGGGCGTCCTTACCCGTTTGGCCGCACAGGGCCGCTCTCTCGGGTTGCACTTGATACTTGCTACGCAAAGGCCCGGGCAAGCCGTGAACGCCGACTTGCGGGGCACGGTTGACCTGCGCGTTGGCCTGCGCTTTACCGAACCTGTCGATTCGCTGGCGGTACTGGGAACGACCGCCGGCGCCGAACTGCCCGCAATTCCGGGACGTGCAATTGTGCTGGGGGAAACGATCCAGTTTGCCCACACACCCCCACTGCAGCTCCCCTTAGGTTGGGAACAGCAAGAAACGTGGCCCACACCGCTGCCAGTATCTTTATCAGCGCACGAGTTGGCCGGCGGAGGCGTCCTCGGACTACGAGATTCAAAGGACGGCGCCCACAGGCCCGAGTCCGTTTCTCCACCGGCCGGAGCGTCACTATTGGTCGGGGTAAACCAGGCGGAATTGCGGGCGAGCGCGCACTGGTTTGGCCTATCCTGTGCTGCTGGAGGGAAGCTTTACCGGCTGGGAGCAGACGGACAGTCAGACGAAGGGATCACGGCCAGAGCCCTCACCCAGATATTGCGCGGGGACCGGGCAACCTTGGTGGTCGAAGACCTAACTGATCTGCTGCGCGGATTCGAGTTCATGAACCTCAGCTTGGAGTTCATGCAGTTGTGGCAGCGGCTGATACAAAAAGCAAGCCGGGGCGACCTGAATCTTATTTGCGTGGACACTGAGGGGACGCCAGCGGCCCGGTCCTTTCGGCAGATCTTTGCGAGGGTCTCACGGCCCTCAGACTGGCAGCATCCGCCGATTCTTCGATCGGTAGCCCAGCTGCCCCGCGCAGGCGCATCCCTGGCGGAGCCGGGCACGCTCACCGAGGAAGAGGCGACAAGTGCCGAGCCAGGTAGATTCTTAGTGAACGGGGTGGCGGGGCCAGAACCATTTCTGCTCCAGCTACCGACCCGCGACCTGCCGGAGGCTATGTTCGCGCCTCTCCCAGCACTGCCGTGGCCCGAACACGTTTCGACGGACCGTGGCATTCTCTGCGGGCATCAATTCGATTCAGATCAGTCTGGAGCTTCCCGGATCACCGCCTACGGCGTCCCCCGCGAGGCCGTCGCTTTCTTGGAGTCGCTGGGAATCGAAGTGAGCCCAGTTGCGGCCACGAACGCGTTGGCTCCTCTTCTTGCCGATGGCGCGTGGCTAGCAGTTTGCCCAAGTCCCGAGCTGCTTCGCGCCCTTGCCACGCGATTCCCAGAAGATGCCCTTTGGTTGCGAGCAAGTTATCCGTATCCGGACCTTTGCGGCGTGCTGGTAATGGATGGAGCTGTACTGCCCGCGTCAATTCCGGACTTGAACCAGGCGGGGGTAAGAACCTGGGAAAATCAGGCGCAGCAGCCGAAACCTTAATCCATCTCACACTGTGTTTCACTTGCCGCGACTTCCCAACTGAACCAAACTGTAAGCAGTTGACATCAGATGTTGGTGCCACGGTGTTGTTCGTGGACTATTTTAGGAGCCTGCTAATGGACTGGCGTAGCAAAGCTGCGTGTTTGAGTGTTGATCCGGAACTCTTCTTCCCGATTGGGAATACAGGTCCGGCCATAGCCCAAGCCGCGGAAGCTAAACGTGTCTGCGCGTCCTGTGAGGTGCAAGAGATTTGCCTGCAATGGGCCATCGCCAATAACCAAGACGCGGGTGTTTGGGGCGGTCTGAGCGAAGATGAGAGGCGTTCTTTGAAACGCCGAGCCGCCCGCGCGCGCAGGAATCTTTAGATTCTTCTTGAGATCTGATTGGACGGCCCTGCCATTGTGGTGGGGCCGTCCAGTCGTTTCAAGGTGCGAGGTCGCCTACTCGAGCCGTATCCAAACGGAGGAATTAGGCTTCAGCGCGATGCTTCCGCTATGTTCGGTGACCGCTAGATCCTGCCGCGTCGGGTCCGTTGACGACGTCATCACCAGCTCCCCTTTGAATGGGATTTCTCTAGCGATTACACCCATGTTGATTGCCACGCCGACATTGTTATTTCTGACTAGAATCAGGTCTTCGTGCCCAGCAACGAACTCCAAATCCCCACCACCGGTGTCCAGCTCGTGGCGCTTGTGGATCATTCTTCGATACCAGCTGAGGCAGGAAGCAGGGTCGTCCTCTTGCACATCTGCCGCGTAGTCAGCCCAATATTCAGGTTGGGGAAGCCACGGCTCTGCGTTCGGGCCGAACCCCGCGTTTGCAGAACCCTGCTTCCAGGGAAGAGGCACACGGCAGCCATCACGGCCCAGGCTCCGAAAACCGGTGCGCGCCCAAGTCGGGTCTTGTCGGGCATCGTCTGGAATTTCTTGTACCTCTGGTAACCCGAGTTCTTCGCCGTTGTACACGTAGACGGCACCCGGCAGTCCCATCAGGAACAGCATCAGCGCATTTGCTCTGCGAGTTCCCATTTGCAAATCCGGTCGTGCCTCTTCCGGCCCGATACCGTAGTTGGTTACTGCCCCGAATGGATAGCCGAACCTGGAGACTTGTCGAACCACGTCATGGTTGGACAGCACCCAGGTGTTCCCGGCACCAACCTTCGAGTTTGCGTCCCTTGTTTGCTGGATTGTGTGGCGGACCTCGCCAGCATTCCAACCGCATTTCAAGACGTCAAAGTTGAAGCTCTGGTTCATTTCATCGGGGCGCACGTACATTGATAGCAGTTCCGGCGTTTCGCTCCACGCCTCCGCCACCAGCATTCGGTCAGGCCCATACTCATCCAAGACTTTTCGCCAGCGGCGGTATACGTCGTGAACTCCTGGCTGATCGAAGAACGGGCCGGTGTCAGGAGCCCTGCCGACACGGCCGTCACCGGCAGGATCAACCCATTCGTACCTTTCTGGTCCCACGGCATCGTCAGGTAGGCCTTCCGCTTTGATCAGCCCGTGTGCAACGTCGACTCGGAAACCATCTACCCCGCGGTCACACCAGAAGCGCAAATAGTCGTCGAATGATTGACGAACTTCTTCGCTTTCCCAGTTAAAGTCCGGCTGAGAGATGTCGAACAGATGCAGATACCACCAGTTCTTATCCGCGTCCTTTCCGGTCAACTCTTCCACCCTGGTCCAGGCTGACCCGCCAAAGAGGGACCCCCAGTTGTTCGGCGGCCCGTCTTCGCTGTACCGGAACATATACCGGTCACGTTCAGGCGAAGAAAAGACGCTGGTGGGCATTATCTAGACCGCGTTTTCACTAGCTGGAATTCGCGTTCATTTCCGTTTGTTTTGTTTTCACATTGCGAATGTGAGGAGCGGTATTGCGGTTCCCCGTCAAGGGCGCACTTTCATGTCTAGGGTCACCAGCGTGCCGCCGCCTTCCGGAGACGTCCAGCGGATGTCTCCCTTGAGTTCTCCGGTCACCATCATTTCGACTATCTGGGTGCCAAGGCCCGCCATTGCCGCGCCCTCTTCGATCCCCACCCCATCGTCTTCCACGGTGACTCGTAGCGACTCCCCTGATCGGGTTGCGCGGATGACTATCTTCCCGTCATCATCTTTCATGCCGTGTTCGACTGAATTTGTGACGAGTTCCGTGAGGACTGTGGCAAGTGCGGCTGCCGCGTCAGCAGGAACCAAACCGAACTCGCCTTGAATCTCGACATCGACATGGTTCGACGTTGAGGCCACGCCGGCCGCCATTCGCAAGATAGGTACGGCGACATCATCGAATGGAACGATCTCATCCACGTTTTGGCTGAGCGCCTCATGAATGGTCGCAATCGCCTCGACCCGCCTGCCCGCCTCGTGAAGAGCCTGCTTCACCTCGTCAGAATCTGAACGGCGCGACTGCATTCTCAACAGGGCAGAGACTGTCTGCAAGTTGTTCTTCACCCGGTGGTGAATCTCCCGAATTGTTGCGTCCTTGGTCATCAGCTCTTGCTCACGACGCGTTGTCTCTGAAATGTCCCGGGTCAAGATGACCGCGCCTATACGGATACCATCGCGTTCAAGGGGTAGGGCGCGCAACATGATTGTCGACCCGTGACCGTCCAGCTCAGCATTCCAGGAAGCCTTACCAAGAGCAACGATGGCAAGGGTCTCATCGACCACTCCGTTCCGCCGGATGATCCCGGTGAGTTCCTCAGCCAAGACCAGGCCTTCGAGCCGCGGTCCGATACCAATTCTTCTCATACAGGAAACGGCGTTTGGTGTCGTTTCAAAAATGACCCCCTCTTTCCCGAGCAGCATTGCCCCATCATTAACGCGGGGGCCGCCCCGAGACGAGGCACTGGGCGCAGAGGCATAAGGGTACCTGCCCTGAGTGATCATATGGCAAAGTGTGTCGGCGGCCTGAGATGTCCATGCCGTGTGAAGAGCGGAGTTCGCGAAAGAAGAGAAGTTTCCTTCCCGGCTGAGAACCGCGATCGCCCGGCCGTCGTGGACGACGGGGATATAGGAACTGGCAGAAGAGTACGAAGCTGCCCAATGTATGTCGGGCTGGTCCACTATCTCTTTGGAAGTGAGGGCCTCCCGAAGCAGCTCCGCGCGGGTCGCCGTCGCGTGAAGACCCACCAGGTCCTCCAAATGCACGGTCGTCGACGTTCCGGATCGGCAGAGGGCAACCGCAACAAAGCCCTCATCCTTCGTGGGAAGCCAGAGAACCAGGTCGCAGGCGGAGAGATCCGCTAAGACTTGCCAGTCAGACATGAGCAAATGAAGCCAGTCAAGGTCGGCCTGGTTTAGATCCACCGCCGAGTACTCGGCGGCCAGTTCACTCAGTATGCGCATACCGGTTAGCTTAGCTGCGGTGCCACCGGGCCCAAAACGGAAGGCAACCGATAGGCTGGGATAATGACTGTGAAAATTGACCCAAGTTTTGACCCCGTTCCTTCTCTGGCGAACCGCGTTGATGTCTCCGTTACCCTGCCCGAGAGTCCAGCGGATACTCGCGCTGAAAAAGCTGCGCGGATCCTATTCGTTTCCGAGGAGACAGAACTACCGGAAACACTGGGCCCGCTCCAGTGGGCGGATCTCCAGGCCGCCGGCTTTTCGGGGAAGCCAAACCAAACCCTACTCATTCCCGGCACCCAGCTAGTAGTGCTGGTCGCAATTCCAGACGATTGCAGCGATGACCAACTTCGAGAGGCAGCAGCGGCCGGAGCACTGGCCGCAAAGAAATCGAAGAACGTTCTGATTGACCTAGCCGCTTCAAGCAGTGCCGCTGAGCTGATAACTGAGGAGGCCGTTTGCGCCGCCGTGGAGGGTGCTCTGTTGGCTCGTTACACGTACACGCCACTCAAGGCTGACCCGGGCACAACTCAGCTGGAAGCGCTAAGCGTGACAGCTCAAGCTGAAAACCGGGAAGAAGCGCTGTTGGGGGCAGGCCGGGGCGAGGTTTTGGCACGAACAGCGAACTTGGCACGCGACCTGGCCAATACGCCTCCCCGTCATTTGAACGCTGCTGACTTCGCGCGAGTTCTGGACCGGATTGGTCCCGGATTCGGTCTACAAGTAGAGGTGTTTGGCCCGGCCGAACTGGAAGCGCTTGGCTTGGGCGGACTGCTTGGCACAAACGCGGGCAGCACCGAAGAAGCCCGCATGGTGAAAGTGAGCTACAGGCCCGAATCTGCCAGCGGCCACCTGGGCCTGGTTGGTAAAGGCATCATGTACGACTCGGGAGGCATCAGCTTAAAGCCCTCCGACCCGATGCACGCTTTGATGAAGTTCGACATGACCGGAGCGGCCACGACATTCGCGGCAATGACCGCGTTGCAGGATTTGCAGGTGAAGAGCAGCGTCACCGGCTGGCTGATGTGCACGGACAACATGCCATCCGGCAGCGCCACCAAGCTGGGCGATGTGCTCACCATCCGGGGCGGCAAGACAGTCGAAGTGAAGAACACGGACGCTGAAGGGCGCCTGGTCCTGGCAGATGGACTGGTGCTAGCCACCGAGGAACAGCCGCGCACTGACGCGATCGTCGACATTGCGACACTCACCGGCGCCGCGCTGATGGCACTGGGAACGCGTAACGCGGCACTATTTTCCAACAACCGCGAACTAGCAGCACAGGTTGAGCAGGCCGCCGCTGTCACGGGAGAGACCGTTTGGGAACTGCCGCTTGACAATCGATACAAGGATCAACTGAAATCTTCCGTTGCGGACCTGTCAAACATTGGAGGGCGCTACGGCGGCGCCATCTTGGCGGCCCTATTCCTAGCCGAGTTCGTGGGGAACCGTCCATGGGCCCACCTGGATATTGCCGGGACCATGCACTCCGAGAAAGACGACCTTTGGCGCGTGGTAGGTTCAACCGGTTTTGGAGCCCGACTGCTCGCAGTTTTGGCGCAGAACTTCACCCCTCCGGCAGAAACTGAAGAGTAGCCAGAGGCGCCGCCCGGCCAAGCGAAGGTCCCAGCCCAGTCAGGCCGGGACCTTTGCTCTACGTTCCCGGTACAATTTGTGGAGTGGACCGGAGAGGAAGGCCTGCCATGCGAACCAGATGCTGGTCTCTTTCCGTTCCCGGCGCAAGCGCGGGACCAGGTCGTGTGCAGCGCATGGATTCGACAGATTTTTGCGTGGACTGGCACGAACCTACAACAGACAACATTTGAGGAGCGAACCTTGAGCAACAACATCTCTGCCACCGGACTTTTTGTGGAGCGGATCGGCGCTAGGCAGTATGCGGGGGAAAACGCGCGGGGCGCAAAGATTGAGATCGGGTATGAGGAAGGCCAGTGGAGCCCGGGAGAGCTACTCAAACTGGCACTGCTTGGATGCAACACGCTTTCGGCAGACGCACGCCTGGCGCGCAGCTTGGGAGACGACTTTCAAATGGGAGCAGGCGTCGACGGGGAGTACAACAAGGAAGAAGACCGCTACGTTTCTCTCACAGTTGAGCTGATACCGGACTTCGGCGATGCTGATGAGAAGACCGTGGCGGACGCTACCAAGTGGGGCCTGCGCGGCATAGAACGCTACTGCACTGTCGGCCACACCCTTGATCACGCTGTTCCGCATACGACGATCATCACGAAAGAAGACTGAAGTCGTGGAAGCGGATCGGCAGTATGAAGACCTGCTGGCAGATGTCATGGCCCAAGGGACTTTGAAAGAGGACCGCACCGGCGTGGGCACGCTTTCCGTATTCGGACGTCAGCTGCGCTATGACCTGCAAAAGGGGTTCCCCGTAGTCACTACCAAGCGGGTACATCTAAAATCCGTGGTGGGCGAACTCCTTTGGTTCTTGAGTGGAGATTCAAACGTAAGGTGGCTCCAAGAAAACGGAATCCGCATCTGGAACGAATGGGCAGACGAAGACGGAGAACTCGGACCGGTGTACGGCGTCCAGTGGAGATCATGGATGGGACCGGACGGAGAAACCATCGATCAGCTGAGCGACGTCCTGGAAGAGCTGCGCACGAATCCCGATTCCAGGCGAATGGTTGTCTCCGCTTGGAATGTGGGCCAACTGCAGCAAATGGCTCTGCAGCCCTGCCACGCATTCTTCCAGCTCTATGTGGCTGACGGAAAGCTCAGCCTTCAGCTCTATCAGCGAAGCGCGGACCTTTTCCTGGGAGTGCCTTTCAATATCACCTCGTACGCGCTACTTACCCACATGCTGGCGGACCAGGCAGGTCTACAGGTGGGAGATTTCATTTGGACGGGCGGGGACTGCCACATATATCTCAACCATCAAGAACAGGTGGAGCTGCAGCTCAGTCGGGAGCCCTACCCCTTCCCAAACCTGGAGTTGGGAAAGGCTGATTCTCTATTCGACTATGGCTTTGAGGATGTACAGGTAATCGACTATCAACACCACCCGGCCATTAAGGGAAAGGTAGCGGTGTGAGTGAGAAACGAGTGCGGTTCGGTTCCATTTGGGCGGAGGACCGGAACGGGATAATTGGAACGGGTCACAGCATGCTCTGGAGTGTGCCCGCAGATCAGCAGTTCTTCAAAAACACGACCATGGGAGCCCCCATGGTGATGGGAAGGGCGTCTTGGGAGGCACAAGGGGGAGCGCTTCCCGGACGCGCAAACATCGTCGTCACGCGTGACCAGGACTATAAGGCAGAAGGCGCGCTGGTGGTGCACACACTTCACGACGCGTTCGAACTGGCGGCCAAAGAAGCGCGGAAGGTTGGTGCGGACCACGCGTGGATCACCGGTGGTGGCAACGTGTACGAACAGACCATGGGCCGCGTAGACGAACTGACCGTGAGTGAACTCGATTTCGCGGTTCCCGACAGCGGCTCTGACCGGGTGAGGGCGCCAAAGATCGACGCCGCCGTGTGGCAGGTGGACGAAGCCCGCTCCGATACAGACTGGCGCCCCAAATCCGGCGACGCGCGTTGGAAAGTCACAACGTATGTCCGTCGCGACACCGGCAGTGAGTCTGCCTCGGCATAAAACTCACACCGCCCCGACCCGAATACCTGGGATGATGGAGGCATGTGGAAAGAATTTGTTACCTCCGATCCGAAAGTGACGCTCATTGCCTCCGATATGGACGGCACCCTGCTGGATGAGAACTCGCAGCTCTCAAGCGACTTTTGGCCGCTGCTAGACAAGATGGAAGAAAAAGGAATCCTGTTCGTTCCCGCCAGCGGACGCCAGTACGCCTCGCTCACCCGGATCTTCCCGGAAGACAAACTGGGGTTCATTGCCGAGAACGGCAACCTGGTGATGCTTCGGGGAAAGGAAGTCTTCTCCTCCGTCCTAGATCCCTCCGTGGTGCACGAGGCGATCACCAAGCTTCGCGAGGTCGAGGGGCGGAACTTTGGTCCAGTGGTGTGCGGAAAACACGTCGCGTTCACTGAGAGGTCCGACGAGGCTTTCCTTAGCGAAGCACGCAAATACTATGCGAATTTGCAGGTGGTTCCAGATCTTTTGGCGGTGGAGGAAGACTGTTTGAAGATAGCTATCTTTGATTTTGAATCATCCACCCCGATTTACGACCACTTGGAGTACCTCACAAACGATTACCAGGTCGTGCTCTCATCCCCACACTGGGTCGATGTTATGGGTCCGGGCGTCACCAAAGGGACGGCGCTGAAGGAACTGCAAGAGCGTATCGGCTCATCTCGTGAAGAAACCATGATCTTCGGGGACTTTCACAACGACCTACCCATGTTCGAAGAGGCCGACCACACGTTCGCGGTGGAAAACGGACACAGCGACGTTCATGACGTAGCTAAGTACGTTATCCCACCGAACACGGAGAACGGCGTTCTGCAGGTGCTGGGAGCGCTGCTGCGCGGCAGCACCGACAGCAAGATTTAGCCCCGCCTGGCCGCGAAATGGACAGGGCACCGCGAAAACACGGATGTCGGCCACACTGCTAGCATGAAACAGGTCACCGTTTACGACACCACGTTGCGAGATGGCGCTCAGATGGAGGGCATCTCACTCTCCCTGGGCGATAAGCTGCAGATTCTGCCAATTCTGGACGAGCTGGGCGTGGGCATTATCGAGGGCGGCTGGCCTGGCGCGATTCCGAAGGACACTGAGTTCTTTGCCCAAGCAAAAAGTATTCCACTGAAGAACGCGCGCCTGGCGGCCTTCGGCTCTACTTGCCGCGCGGGCATGGATGCAGCTCTTGACCCGCAGGTGGCAGCTCTGCGCGACTCCGGCGCCCCAATAATCACACTGGTGGCGAAGTCTGACATCCGCCACGTGCGTGACGCGCTACGGACGGATCCCTCTGAGAATCTGCGGATGGTGCGCGACACCGTTGAGCACTTGAAGGACCACGCGGAAGTAATGGTGGACCTGGAGCACTTTTTTGATGGCCTCAAGCAGGATCCCGATTACGGCATTGAAGTTGCACTCGAATCTGCCAGGGCAGGGGCAACCGCGGTGATCTGTTGCGATACGAATGGCGGAAGTCTGCCAGGACCCGTCACGGCCGCGATCTCTCAGGTCCGGGAGGCTTTGGACAAAGAGGGTTTCGGCGACGTTGAGGTTGGAATGCACGCACACAACGACACGGGTTGTGCCGTCGCGAATACTCTGGCGGCTGTCGAGGCAGGCGCAAGCCAGATCCAGGGCACGGTGAACGGTTACGGGGAACGTACCGGCAATGCGAATCTGCTGACCTGCATGGCTAATTTGCAGTTGAAGATGGGCAGGCCCGTTGTTGCCCATGAGAACATGCAGATGCTGACTTCTGTGTCTCAGCGCGTGGCGGAGATCGTGAACCTAGCTGCCTTTGGACGCGACCCCTACGTTGGACAATCCGCTTTTGCTCATAAGGCCGGCTTGCATGCTTCGGCGATCAGAGTGGATCCTGATCTCTACCAGCATCTGGACCCGGCAGAGGTCGGCAACGACATGCGCATGCTGGTCTCCGAGATGGCCGGCCGCGCCTCCATCGAGCTAAAGGCAAATGAGCTGGGAATCGACTTGGGTGACTCAGCGACGCTGACGGGTCGCGTGGCCGCCTTAGTCAAAGAAAGGGAGGCCGCCGGTTACACCTACGATGCGGCCGATGCCTCCTTCGAACTACTTCTGCGCGAAGCTCTGGGTGACTCGCCTGTCTTTTGGCGCGTCGAATCCTGGAAGGCAAGCACAAGAGAGATAACGAACGACGATGATGTGGTGTTCGCGGAGTCCGAGGCGACGGTGAAGCTTCGCGTCGGAGCCCGCTACATTTCAACCGCTGAGGGGAACGGTCCGGTGAATGCGCTGGATCGTGCCCTGCGCACGGCGTTGGAGGACATTTACCCTGAAGTTTCCCGATTCCACTTAACGAACTTCAAGGTCAGGATTCTGGACGAGGACCGCGGCGGGACGGACGCACTAATCCGCGTCTTGATCGACCAGGAGAACTCCAGCACGGGAAGCCGCTGGACCACCGTGGGCGTCGCGACGGATGTTATTGAGGCATCCTGGCAGGCGCTGCTCGAATCCTATCGGTATGGTCTTCTTCAATCGGGCGTTGCACCGCGTAGCGACGACGTACAGTGACCTACATTGGCCGTGTTTGGTGAAGCTCCCACAAGCCTTCTGAACCTAACGACGCTTCAAGCGCGAAGTTGAACAGGTCTGTCCGCAGAGCGTATTCAACATCTTCCGGATCCGCGTTCCCCGCGCCTAATCCCAAGGTGAACTCGGCCTCGTCCGATGTTCGAATCCGATGCTCTACCACGGCGGTGTCTGGACGCAGGCCGCGTCGCACCTGGTCAATGTATTCCGCTGTCCACCAGTCATCATTGCCAGCAAGTGATCGGCCCGGCCAAGACCCCGTGACCACATAGTGCGGGTCGCCAAGGCTCGCGGCCGCGACTGCCTGCGCCGTCGCCGAGGCGGTGACCAGCGCGCCCGCCCACACGCGGCTCGCAGACCGACAGGCAACAACACCGCGGGTGCCCGCCGTTGTGCGCATAACCAGGGTGCGGTCGCGGACATTTGCCTTGCTCACCTGCACCGGCGAGTTCGTCAGATCAAAACCTTCAACACGTTTTCCGTGGTTCTCCCCCATTGCCAACCAGCTGGGATGGCGCTCTTTCAGGGCTAAAGCATCATCCACCGAGTCGACTAGGTAGATGCGGCTTGCACCGCCCGCGAAAGCGTACGCCGCCGTTGTGAATGCGCGCAAAATATCGACCACTACCAGAGCACCCGTTACGTTGGGTGCCTGGAAGCGGTCGATATAGCGTCCGTGGGGAGTGAAACTCGGCTGATCAGTCATGCGACCAGGATAGCTGAGGGCCCTCCCACCCTTATTACCCCTTGTGTCCTTTTGCCACCATGCGCATGATCATGGTGTTGAACGCAAGGAATTTGAAGAACTGGATGAACACGTTCTTCCTTGCCCGAAGCGTTTTCTTTGTCGGCAGCGGCGCCATCGATAGATCTGCGATTGGCCCTTGGTCCATTGTCATCATCTCTTCTCTACTCAATCGTCGTGCTGGGTCGGCCGTGGCTCACTCAGGAATGAGGAACCAGAGAGGGTACGCCTTTGCCTTGTAGATAAACAGGTAGTGGAGCATCAGCTTCACCCAGTGGCCGTGCAAGCCGATCTCGCCCCGGGTATCCTGCTGGTCACGCCCGGTACGGTACTTCTCTCGGTCAGGCACAACGGGCATCATGGTCATCGCAGCCGCCGAGCCCTTGAACAGGCCCGTTCCAGCCGAAGCGACACAGGCGGCACCCATACTTGTCATGGAAGCAGTCAGTGCGGGTCGGTCGTCGCCGTTCTTAATGCGGTCAACGATCGTGAGCGCAACGGTCTTCCCCATCACTCCGGAGGGCATTCCGGTACGAGGCGGCGCCGGGGCAATCAGGGTACCGTTCGGGTTCGTCCGGGGCCGACTGATTTGGTGCGGGGGCGCAAACGCGATCCCCACCGCGAACACGCCCGGGAAACCAGGCGCTTCGTACGTGCGCGGCCAGTCCTCTGCGCGCCACTCTTCATACGGTTTCGGCGTGTAATCCGCGTCAACTTTCATGAAGCCTGATGGGGCGAACATTTCAGAGGTGATGTCGCCGCCTTCTTTATCGAACGCCTTGATGGGTTGACCGCCAAACGGGGGAAGCAGCATCGCAAAGTCGAAGTCAAGTTCGTAGGTGTCTCCCGCTAGATCCTCATAAACTATCTTGTTCTCTTCAACCCGCTGCACTGCGGTGCCAACGATCGTTTCAACACCGCGTTCGCGGAATAAGGACTCGGTCCAAAGCTGCGAACTTGTTTCAAAACCGCGTTCGTTGAAAGTCATTCCGCCAACGCCGAAGTCTCCGAGTTCCGCCTCGTTGGTGAGGTACACCAGCCGGACATTGTCGCGAACACCCGCTTCTCTGAGTTCGTGATCAACATTGAATGTGTACTCGAAAGCGGCGCCCTCACATGTACACGTGCCGTGGCCGGTTCCAACGACCAGCGTCTTCTTCTGCCCCGTTTGCGCTGCCTTGATAACGTTCTTCAACTCATCGGCAGCATGGATTGCGTGTTCGGCTGTACAAACCGAGGTCGTGAACCCGCCGTCTGGGCCAAGCCCTTCCGTCGCCTCGAACCGCAGACGCGGACCGGTCGCGTTCACCAGATAATCGTACGGAACGGTGGCAATGCGCCCTTCTTTCCCCTGCCCCGTATACTCTATGGTCACGTGGGGACGCTGCTGATCGGCGCTGCCAAACGGGTGGATTTCCGTCGCCTTTGCCTGCCTGTAAGCAATTTTCTGCTTCTTGTAGACAGGAGCCAGTGGGAAAACGACCTTGCTCATCGGCATTACCCCAACACCAACCCAAATGTTGGATGGGATCCAGTTCCAGTCTGCGTTCGGCGTCACCACTGTCACCGAGTGCTGCCTTCCAAGTTTTCTTCTCAAATGAAGGGCCGCGGTATGTCCAGAAATACCGCCACCCAAGACCACAACGTCGGCCATTGTCTCTCCTAGCCTGATACCAGTGAAATAGGCTGCCGCTCCAGTGCGGCGTCCTCCTGTCCATAGTATACCCCTCAGGGTATCTTTACTCCGAGGTTCCTTTCAATCTTCCCACCCCTTAGGACCACGTGTGGAAATGGCGAAGAAGGCGTCCGATGCTCGCCGCGTGACCCAAGGCGCGCCGCAACTATTCCGGGAAGTCGAAGCGATTCCGTCCGGCAGACTCCGGTCCAACATCGTTTGAAGTGCGGCGTTGACACTTTAAGCAATACTGCTATGTCGAGGGGTCAAGAATGCGCTGACCACCATTTATAACGAAATGGAAACAACCGACGGTGAACGTATTGCCGACGAGTTAAGTTAGCGCTAACACTGCCATTGACGCGAATGCAACCAGCTCGGACTTCCGAGCATTGTTCCCTGTATGCGTGAGCGCCGCGCGGAGCATCGCTCCCGCAAACCAGACTCGATGAGGAGAATCACCAGAATGAAAGTTCCCTTCAGAAACAAGGCGACTGTAGGTGCGGGTTTGCTCGCAGCTAGCGCGCTGCTTCTCTCAGCTTGCGGTGGTGGCGGCGCTGGCGCAGGAAACGCCCCCGCCGAGGAAAGCGGCGATGTAGAAGTCGTAGAGGAAAGTGCGGGCGAGGACACCGCCAACTGTGGCGAGGGCATGACTGTAGGCGTTGCAATGCCAACCCAAACGTCCGAGCGTTGGATTGCCGACGGACAAGCTGTGGAAGATGGTCTTAAGGCCGCTGGCTTCAATGTCGACAAGCAATTCGCCAACGATGATATCCCTACTCAGACGCAACAAATCGACCAAATGATTACGAATGGCGTCGATGTCTTGGTCATCGCATCGATTGATGGCACGGCGCTCTCAAGCCAGCTCGATGCGGCCGGCGCTGCTGGAATTCCAGTTGTTTCCTACGATCGTCTCATTCGGGATAACGAGAATGTCAACTTCTACGTCTCCTTCGACAACTATCTGGTGGGCGTAGCACAAGGCACAGCGTTGCTATTCGGTCTTGGGTTAGTGAACGAGGACGGCACTCCAGCCGACAATCCGCCAAAAGGCCCGCTGAACATCGAACTCTTTGCCGGTTCTCCTGATGACAACAACGCCGGCTTCTTCTTTGGCGGCGCAATGGATACGATCCAGCCTTTCATTGATGACGGCACGCTTGTCGTGAAGTCGGGCCAGACGAACTTCGACCAGGTGGCGACACTGCGTTGGTCGCAAGAGGCCGCGCAGAAGCGCATGGAGGATCTACTCTCTTCGACCTACTCTGACCCATCAGAACTCGCCGGTGTGCTCTCACCGTACGACGGGATTTCCCGCGGAATCATCACGGCCCTGCAGGGCGCTGGCCTGGGCCCCACCATTTCGGAAGGCCTTCCCATCGTGACGGGACAGGATGCCGAGATTGCTTCAGTGAAACTCATTCAGGACGACGTGCAGCAGTCCACCATTTTCAAGGACACACGACTGCTTGCTGAGCGCGCTGTCAAGGTTGTGCAGGACCTGGCATGCGGGAACGAGCCAGAAGCCAACAACACCGAAGACTACGATAACGGCGTCATTGTGGTCCCCTCTTACCTGCTTGATGTTGTCACCGTTTACAGAGACAACATCGAACATACCGTGATCGAATCCGGGTACTGGACCGCTGAAGAGGTCGAGAAGGGCGTTGCCAACTAGCTTCTGCTAGAGCGACCTCACTGTGCCTGGCCGCGTGTACATGCGCGCGGCCAGGCACATGAAATGAAACCAACAGGATCGGCAATGTAATGACTGACAACATCTTGGAAATGCAGGACATTTGCAAGAGCTTCGGCCCTGTGGAAGTCCTGAAAAACGTGAACTTCAACGTTCGCCGAGGCGAGATCCACGCACTCTGTGGTGAAAACGGCGCAGGAAAATCTACTTTGATGAAGATCCTGGCCGGAATCTACCCCTACGGAGACTACAAAGGGAAGATTGTATACAACGGCAGAGAAGCCAAGTTTGGTTCCGTCAACGACTCTGAAAAAGCCGGGATCGGGATAATCCATCAAGAGCTTGCCCTAGTTGCTTATTTGTCCATAGCTGAGAACCTCTTCCTCGGATCGAAAAAACCCACCAAACTGGGTCTAATCGACTGGAACGAAGTGAACGCTGAGGCGCAAAAAATGCTGGCGCGAGTCGGCCTGCACGAACCGGTTATGACTCAGGTTAGCCAGCTAGGCGTCGGCAAACAGCAGATGGTAGAAATCGGAAAGGTCCTTGCAAAACAGGTGGACCTGCTGGTCTTGGACGAGCCAACAGCCGCTCTAAACGACAACGACTCGGAAGTCCTGCTTGACCTGGTGCGGCAACTGCGTGACTCAGGTGTCACAATTATCATCATCTCCCACAAACTGAACGAGATTGAAGCTATCGCTGACAGGACAACCGTTTTGCGCGACGGCGAGACGGCCGGCACTCTGGACATGCATGATCCGGGCGTCACTCAGGACACAATAATCAACTTGATGGTCGGCAGAACGCTCAGCCAGTTCTACCCGGATCGAGAATCCCACATTGGGGATGAGCTGTTCAGGATCAAGGATTGGACGGTTCACCACCCGACACAGCCCGACCGGATCGTCGTCAAGGACGCGTCGCTGGAACCTGCAAGCGGCAGATCACATAAGTGATGTATCGGGGTATCTGACGTGGAAGCTTACAGGCGAGTGGGTCATGGGAGCTGGCTCGGCTGACACCCTCTCAATGTTTGATGTTGCAAAAGGTACATGGGCACCGGAGCTGCTAGAGATTGCCGGCGTCAACATTGATCAATTGCCCCGAGTATGCGAGCCGGGCGCGTTTGCCGGGACTCTACGTGCGGAGCTGGCGGATGAATGGGGTCTTTCACGCGACGTTGTGGTGGTCGGTGGCTGCGGAGACGGGCAAGCTGCAGCTCTCGGCACGGCCGCATTGGATCCGCGGGTAGCGTATCTGAATCTTGGGACTGCTGTGGTCGCGGGAGTAGCGGCCGCAAAATACACACCGGGTGATGTTTACCGAACCTATAGAGGCGGGATACCCGGGGAATTCGTGCAAGAGGTGGTTCAACATTCTGGAGCGTACCTAACGACCTGGTTCCGGGAGCAATTCGGTCCGGACTACCTGCAAGGAGCGCCGGACCCTGAACTCGAAGCCGCGGCTGCGCAGATACCGGTCGGCAGCGATGGCCTGCTGACTCTGCCATATTGGAATGCGGTCCAGTCGCCACACTGGGATTCAACCGCCAGAGGTGCCATGGTCGGTTGGGAGGGTACCCACACGAAGGCGCATATGTACCGCTCCATCATCGAAGGAATCATGATGGAGATGCGGGGGAACCTGGACGGAATTGAATCAGTCACGGGCGTCCCGATAGAGCTGGTGCGGGCTGTCGGGGGCGGCGCAAAGTCCCCCACGTGGCTGCAAATCGCGGCCGATGTCTTATCCGTGCCCATTGAAGTACCCACCGAGGAGGAATTGTCGGCAATGGGCGCCGCAATTCTCGCTCACGCTCACATATCTGGCAGGCCCATCCAATCGGTTGCTGAATCCTTCTATACCCCGGCACGTACGATCAGCCCCGTGCCGGAAAACCAAGAGCGTTACAGTCAGATCTTGCCTCTGCAAAAGGAAATCTATCCCCTGCTGATGCCATTATTTGCGCGACTGAACGACCTGCGTTAGCTCAGCGTCACCTCTTTCAGAGCACAGATTCTCCTTGCCCCCTCATAGGTGACTTTGGTCCTAATTAGCGCAGCTTTCGCTCCATTTTGCGCAATTGCTTAGCGTTAGCGCACTCCCGTTCTAGTATCGGTACACAATTCGTTGCCATCTTCCAGATGTGAGCCGAAGACGTCCCGACCATGGGTGCCCCCGATTTGTGGGCCTTGAGAACCCCGCGCGCTGCGCTAGACCAGACACAGAAACGAGCAAGTATGGGCCAAACCGATTCAGCGAACCCAAAAGACGCTAGACCGCTGATTCACGTCGATAACGTGACCAAGTACTACGGTGATTTCCTTGCCTTGAAAGACATCAATCTTCAGGTAATGAAGGGCGAGGTTGTTCTACTTGTCGGTCCGTCGGGCTCTGGCAAATCGACGCTGTGCCGAACCATCAACAGGCTGGAAACCATCACCGAAGGGCAAATATACATTGAGGGAGATCCCCTTCCCAAAGAGGGAAAGGATCTTGCAACCCTCCGTGCCGAAGTGGGCATGGTCTTCCAGTCATTCAACCTCTTTTCGCATAAGACAATACTGGAAAACGTGATGCTGGCACCGATGAAAGTCAAGAAGGTGCCCCGCGCCGAAGCCGAAAAGACGGCGCGGGCTCTTCTGGACAGGGTTGGTGTTGGAGCCCAGGCGGATAAGTACCCAGCTCAGCTTTCCGGCGGCCAGCAGCAGAGAGCGGCAATAGCGCGGGCTCTGGCTATGAAACCAAAGGCCATGCTTTTTGACGAACCGACTTCGGCCCTTGATCCCGAAATGATCAACGAGGTGCTCGACGTGATGGTTCAACTCGCCAAAGACGGAATGACGATGATCGTCGTCACTCATGAGATGGGTTTTGCGAAGAAGGCCGCCGATCGGATCGCCTTTATGGCGGATGGGCAGATTGTGGAGGAGGGAACGCCGGAAGAGTTTTTCACAAACCCGAAGACAAATAGGGCAAAGGATTTCCTTTCAAAGATCCTTGCCCACTAAGACCAAGTACTTCTCTACGCGTGGCCTCCACGCAGAACCAAGTCAAAGGAGACAAGTTCATGAAAAGACTTAGAACCACGGCCATTGCGTCGATAACACTGGCAGCACTCGCATTCGCTGGGTGCTCTTCTGGGACTCCTGAAAAGAAGGAATCGGAAGAGGCAGCTGCCGAGCCAACCTCGGTTGTCGTAGAAGATTTCGAGTTACCCGATTCGCCAACAATCACGGCCGCCCAAAAACGGGGAACAATCCGTATTGGCGTGAAGGAGGATCAGCCGGGGCTTGGCTATATGGACGCCGCAACCGGCGAGCGCACCGGATTCGACGTAGAAATAGCGCGTTGGCTGGCCGCCTCCATGGGCTTTGGCGAGGACGACATTGAGTTCGTCTCAATTCCCTCGGCTAACCGTGAACAGGCAATCGTCAACGGCGATATCGATTTCTACGCTGGAACGTACTCGATCACGGATAAAAGGAAAGAGCAGATCGGGTTTGCTGGGCCGTATTTCATCACGGGGCAGGGCTTGCTCGTCTTAAAAGAGAACGAGGCGATCCAAAGTGAAGCCGACCTGGCCGGCGTGACCGTCTGCTCAGCGACAGGTTCCACCCCGATCCAGAACATCAAGGACAATTTCCCCGACACGAAGACCGTGGAGTTCGATACGTACTCACAATGCGTAGAAGCCCTGAGGGATGGGCAGGTCGACGCGGTTACGACTGACCAAGCGATTCTGATCGGCTACGCCGCTCAAGAACCAGATGCTCTGAAAGTTGTGGGAGAGCCTTTCACAGAAGAACGGTATGGCATCGGCGTGCCAAAGGCGGACGATGCCCTTCGACACCATATCAACACCCTATTCACAGAGGGAGCTGACAGGTGGACGGAGATTTACAACGCGACTCTTGGAAAGTCAGGAACGGTGGTGGAACAGCCCGCTGCGGACGACTACTAGGTCACCGTCTCGGTTGGGGAAGGCCATCCCCTTCCCCAACCGGCAACTTCTGACCACGTTCAGTTTCTCAAACCAGGCGGACACACCATATGGATGTACTTATCAATAACAGGGACCTGTTCATAGCGGGCTTCCGGTCGACGCTCATTTTGTTCGCAGGTGGCGCGGTGCTCGCACTGGTTCTAGGTTTCGCTGCGGGTTCAATGCGGATCTCCCCCGTACCGATCATGCGCGCGATGGGGACTTTCTACGTGAACGTAATCCGGAACAGCCCCCTCGCACTGATCTTCTTTTTCTTTGCGTTCGGATATCCGAAGCTGTTCCCACCAGGCACGTTCGGCTCCGGCTTGTCATACACGCAGCTGGCCATCCTTGCTCTTGGCATCTACACGGGGACCTACATCGCTGAGGTTGTACGCTCTGGCATCAACACCGTCCCCGTGGGAGAGATCGAATCAGCTCGCAGTCTTGGACTCACCTTCAATCAGGTACTGGCATACATAGTGCTCCCTCAAGCAGGAAGAGCGATGGTCCCGCCGATGGTCACGGTCCTTATTGCTTTGCTAAAGAACACCACGGTTGCTGCCGGCTTCTCGGTGATGGAGGCCGGAGCAATCCGTGCTTATTTGTCGGAGCGGTCAGAACCGCTGATGGTTGGACTCTTGTGGGTGGCAGGAATCTTCATCGCCCTGGTGATGGTGCTCGCATGGGTTCAGCGCATACTTGAGAAACGATTGAAGGTGGCCTGATGTCCGCATCCCCTCTGTTCGATGTGCCCGGCCCGATCGCGAAGTCCCGCTACCGCCTCGCCGCCATTTTGACGATCCTGGCAGTTGCCCTGATGGCTGCTTTCGTGCTCTATCGTTTCGCTGCGACAGGCCAGTTCACGGCGCAGAAGTGGTACATGTTCACCCTTCCCCAAGTTTGGGCGAGTGTCTTCAAGTACATGCTGGCGACACTAAGTGCATTCGCGCTAGCAAGTGTGTTGGCTTTGGTACTGGGCGTTCTCATGGCGGTTGGCCGCCTATCCGAACACGCTTGGGTGCGCGTCCCCGTGGTTTGGTTCCTGGAAATCTTCCGAGCCGTCCCCGTCTTGATCCTAATGATGCTGATGTACTACGGGCTGCCTTCGATCGGGGTCAGAGGTATCACGCCATATATATCGGTCGTAGTGGCACTTACCCTGTACAACGGGGCGGTACTCGCAGAAGCGTTCCGCGCTGGAATCCAGGCAATCCCCAAGGGACAGTCAGAGGCAGCTTACGCCCTGGGGCTCCGCAAATCTGGCGTAATGATCCACATTTTGCTGCCGCAGGCAACCCGCTCGATGCTTCCTGTAATCATCTCGCAATTGGTTGTTGTCCTCAAAGACACGTCGCTTGGCTTCATCATCACTTACAAGGAGCTGCTCTATTACGCAAAGTTCCTGGGCACCCAGACCCAGTTCGGCACACCGATCATCCCGGCCTCTTTGGTCATAGGTGCCATCTATGTTGGCCTGTGTCTTTTGGTGGCAGCGTTAGCGAAAGTGGCTGAACGGCGCCTGTCTGGAACCCCCGGCGTAAAGACGAAACCGCCGCGCGGTTGGGCTAACACGAACCTGCTGATTGCGATGGCCGAACCGGCGGCGGATGCACCCCAAACTCGGGCGGTTGAAAACGAGAGGTAACGTG
>CAYFRL010000006.1:37549-65003 GCA_964345595.1 uncultured Actinomyces sp. | reverse complement strand
TGGATCAGTTCCCCGTCGACCTCTTCCAAGGGGGCGCGGGCACCAGCGTCAACATGAACGCAAACGAAGTTATAGCAAACCTAGCTCTTGAGGTCCTGGGCTATGAGAAGGGCCGCTACGATGTCATCCATCCAAACGACGACGTCAACAAGTCTCAGTCGACAAACGACGCGTACCCGGCCGGACTCTGCCTAGCCACCTACCGAACCGCTTCGGACCTGGCAGCGGAATTGGAACGGCTGGCTGAGTCATTCGACGTGCTGGCTGACAAATACAAGAACACGATCAAGATGGGGCGGACTCAGCTGCAAGATGCTGTGCCTATGACGTCCGGGCAGGAATTTGGAGCGTTTGCCGAGCTCCTGCGCGAAGAGGTTCTGCACTTGGGAGCGATGTCGCAGCTGCTGTTGGAGGTGAACCTGGGAGCTACCGCAATCGGCACAGGTGTGAACACGCCTCCCGGGCATCAGCAGCGGGTTGTGGAAAGGCTCGCTGAGGTCACCGGATTGCCTGTCGTGTCAGGCAAGAATCTCATAGAAGCTACCTCTGACACGGGACAATTCCTGGCTGTTCACGGCGCGATGCGCCGGGCTGCGACGAAACTTTCAAAGATCAGCTCTGATCTGCGCCTGTTGTCGTCGGGTCCGCGCGCTGGCATCGGGGAGATCAATCTGCCACAGATGCAGGCTGGGTCCTCCATCATGCCCGCCAAGGTGAATCCGGTCATTCCAGAGGTGGTGAACCAGATTTGCTACAAGGTGATCGGAAACGACACTACTGTGATGATGGCATCGGAAGCAGGACAGCTCCAGCTGAACGCAATGGAACCGGTCATTGCGCAGAGCTTGTTCGAGTCCGGCCGTCTTCTGGCAAGGGGTGCGGAAACCCTGCGGAAGCGGTGCGTGACCGGCATAACTGTCAATGAGGACGTCTGCCGAAAGGCCGTGGAGAGTTCCATTGGGCTCGTCACGTATCTCAACGATGTTATTGGGCACGAGGCGGGAGACGAGGTCGGTCAAGAGTGCGCTCGAACGGGGAAGACAGTCAGGGAGGTTGTCATTGAAAAGGGGCTGCTCACCGAAGAGCAGGTGGACGATTTGCTCTCAACCGAGCGGCTCTTGTCTCCTGTATACGAGGGAGAGTATTACGATTAGAGAGCTTGACACCACCTGAGGAGGCCCCTTGAAGTACGAACAATCCCAAAGACTAAAAGGCGTTCGCTATGACGTGCGGGGAAATAACATGGTGGAAGCGCAGCGGATGGAGCGCGCTGGCGAGCGGATCCTGAAGTTGAACATCGGCAACCTGTCCCCTTTCGGGTTCGACACGCCAGAGTCGATGGTCCGGGCGCTGGTTGCTAACTTGCCTAAGGCCGAGGGTTACTCTGACGCGCGAGGCGTTCGGTCGGCGCGCACGGCTGTTGCGAACCACTATCAGCTGGCCCTGGATCAGCACGTCGACGTGAACGACGTCTACTTGGGCAACGGGGTTAGTGAACTTATTTCGATGCTCCTGCAAGCCATCGTGAACCCCGGGGATGAAATTCTCATTCCTTCCCCCGACTACCCGCTGTGGACGGCGCAGACGGTCCTCAGCGGAGGGGTGCCTGTCCACTACCTGTCGGATGAAAGCAATGGCTGGCAACCGGACATTGATGACCTGGAATCGAAGATCACCAGCCGCAGCAGAGCGATCGTCATCATCAACCCGAACAATCCAACAGGGGCCGTCTACACCCGCGAAACACTGCAAAAGATTGTCAATCTGGCGCGTGAGCACGGGTTGATGATCTTCTCTGATGAAATTTACGAGAAGATCATCTATCACGGGAAGCACGTTTACACAGCTGAGCTGACGGGTGACGACGTCCTGTGTTTCACAATGTCTGGTCTTTCCAAAGCGTACCGAGCCTGCGGTTATCGTGCGGGGTGGGTTGTGATCACCGGACCACTTGGAGAAGCCAGCGACATAGTCGAAGGATTCAATCTGCTGGCGAATATGCGCATGTGTGCCAACGTGCCGGCGCAGTACGCCATTCAGACAGCGCTCGGCGGGTACCAGTCAATTGACGAACTGGTGAGGCCGGGTGGACGGTTCTACGATCAGCTCGCCCTGGCCCACGATCTCATGAACCAGATTCCAGGGGTCAGCGCCGAGCGGGCGGACGGCGCTCTTTACCTGTTCCCCCGCCTAGATCCGGAATACTACCCGATTGAAGATGATGAGAAATGGGCGCTGGACCTGCTGCGCCGCAAGAAGATTCTGGTCAGTCACGGCTCATCGTTCAATTGGCCTCACCAAGATCATTTTCGCCTGGTAGCCCTGCCCGATGAATCGGTGCTTCGCGAGGCGATAGGCAGGATCGGGGAGTTCTGCGAAGAAACCCGCATAAAATAACCGACTCAGGACTGCTCGGCTGAGCGCAGCACATCCTCGACTGTCTTCCAACTGCGAACTGCAGAATCTGCGAACGTTGTTTTGAGTTCCCGCTCAATCTGCGCGACGACGGACCAGAGAGGCAATCCGGTAAGCTCCAAGTCTTCGTCCAGCCTGAGATCGGGGCGCATATCAGCCGGATCGAGCCTCACCTCCGTGAGAATGGCGCTCACGGCCACGGCGCGCGGGCCCCTTTGAGCTTCGTCCTCCGGCTGTTCTGCCGATCCCGACTGAGCTTGCTGTGCACCGTCAGGTTGCCACTCCGGTGGAAGCTGATCCCCGAGTAAATCGGCAATGCTGCCCAATTTCGATCACCCGACCCTGTGCAGCCAGCGCACTGGCGCTCCAGCGCCCGCATAGCGGAACGGCTCCAAATCATCGTCCCATGCCTGACCTAGGGCCAGTTCCAGAGCTTCTTGGAGCCCAAGCATCGTATTGTTATCCATCATGGCCGAGCGAATCCGGTCTTCGGGCACAACCACGTTGCCAACAGAATCCATTTGCGAATGGAAGATGCCCAGCTCCGGAGTGTGCGCCCAGCGGCCGCCATCAGTTGTCGAGGTCGCCTCTTCGGTGACCTCATACCTAAGATGCTCCCAACCGCGCAGCGCGGACGCAATCTGCGCCCCGGTTCCCGCGGGGCCAACCCAGGATAGTTCTGCGCGCAGCATTCCGGGGGCTGCCGGCTGCTGAGTCCACTGCATGTTGACTTCCCTGCCAAGCGCGTTGCCCACGGCCCAGTTCAAGTGCGGACCGAGCGCGGGCGGCGCCGTGTGCACGAAAAGAACACCGCGGGTGAAACCTCTAGTCATCGCATCCTCCAGTCGTTGTCTAAGGCCGTCTTCCCCTACGTCCTTAGAATCCTGGTAGGACCGTTAACTCACGGTGTAATCCAAGTATGCCCCATCGAGCCGCGCCTTGTCACCTGCCACTCGCAACACTGCTGAATCAGGCGAAGTCAGAGTCTCTGATATCTCGCAGCGCCTTCTTCCTAGTGGCCCGATCCAATCGATCGATATAGATCATGCCCTCCAAATGATCGGTCTCGTGCTGAAGAGCGCGAGCCATCAGACCTTCACCTTCAATGGTGAGGGGCTTTCCGTCCAAATCTATGCCCTCGACCTTGGCGTACCAGGCCCGTTCTGTCGGGTACCAAAGACCCGGCACCGACAGACAGCCCTCTTCTCCGTCTTGCACTTCTTCTTGAGAAACTTCGACCAGCTTCGGGTTCAGCACGTAGCCAATGTCGCCGTCAATATTCCACGAAAAAGCGCGTAGGCCCACGCCGATCTGAGGGGCCGCCAGACCGGCCCGGCCGTCCATATCCACCGTCTCCAACAGGTCCTCTACAAGTGAACGGACCCTCTGATCGATATCGGTGATCCAATCAGTTGGTGTGCGCAGCACGGGGTCGCCGATGATGCGGATGTCTCTTATTGCCACTGCAATGCCTTCTTCTCTACTCTTTTGCGCCTTCAAGAAGCTCCGACCAGAGCGTCACAGTCTCTGCTACCGCGGTGTCTACCGGGACCTCGTGGCGCTGATCCGTCTTGCGATCGCGCAGCTCCACCACACCATTCTTCAAACCGCGTCCAACGACCAAGATAATCGGGTTTCCTATAAGTTCAGCATCCGCGAACTTTACGCCTGCGGAAACACCGGTTCGATCGTCCAGCAGAACCTCTAACCCCTCACTGTCTAGCTCAGCGGCCAGGGTTCGGGCTGTCTTCTCCAATTCCTCACCTTTGCCGGCCACGACAACCTGCACGGCAAACGGCGAGACGATCGGGGACCAGGCAAGGCCGTGCTCATCAGCAGAGGACTCCGCCAGTGCCGCAAGGACGCGCGACACGCCAATACCGTATGAGCCCATCGTAAGAATCCTCGACTTCCCGTTTTCGTCAAGGACCTTCACATCCAGGGCCTCGGCGTACTTACGACCAAGCTGGAAGATGTGGCCTATCTCGATGCCGCGGTGCAGTTCCAGTGCGCCAGATCCGTCGGGTGCTGGGTCACCGGCGCGAACTTCCGCCGCCTCAATGGTTCCGTCAGCTTCGAAATCTCTGCCGCAGACCAGTCCGTAAATGTGTTTGTCGACCTCATTCGCCCCTGTGATCCAAACGGTGCCAGGCACTATCCGCGGGTCGACCAAGTATCGCACGCCGCCCTCGCGGTTCGGACTTAGAACCTGGGGCCCGATGTACCCCTGCACCAGCTCTGGGTGAGCGGCGAAGTCTTCCTCAGTTGCGACTTCAACAATTGATGGGGCAACTGAGGCTTCCAAGCGTTTTTCATCCACATCCCGGTCTCCGGGCAGGCCAACCACCAGCAACTCACGGGTCCCGTCCGGGTTTACCAGAGCAAAGACAACGTTCTTTAGAGTATCTGCAGCGGTCCACTCGCCCGTCTCCGGCGGGTAGTCTCGGTTCGCTAGGTCCACAAGTGTTTCAATTGTTGTCGTCCCCGGCGTTGGAAGTACACGCGCCGGCGGCATAGCATCATAGGGACGCGACTCAGGAGTGGGCGTGACCACCGCTTCCACATTAGCCACGTAGCCCCCCGGGGAAGTGACGTATGTGTCTTCCCCAACGGGACTCGGATGAAGAAACTCTTCCGATTTCGAACCGCCCATTGCACCTGCCATCGCTGAGCAGATGACGTAATCCAGGCCCAACCGATCAAAGATTGCGCGATAGGCGCGCCGCTCCGCCTGGTAAGAATCCTCCAAGCCCTCATCGGTGAGGTCAAAGCTATACGCATCTTTCATGACAAATTCCCGGCCCCTAAGGAGCCCGCCGCGCGGTCTGGCCTCATCGCGGTATTTCGTCTGAATTTGGTACAGAGTGGCCGGCAAATCTTTGTATGAGGAGAACATTCCGCCAACCAGCATCGCAAACATTTCCTCATGGGTTGGGGCCAGCAGGTAGTCCCCGCCCCTGCGGTCCTTCAACCTGAACATGTTGGGCCCGTAGTCCTCCCACCTGCCACTTGCTTGATAGGGCTCAGCTGGAAGCAGCGCCGGGAAGAGCACTTCTTGCCCCCCGATCCGGTTCATCTCTTCACGCACTACGCGTTCCACGTTGCGCAACACGCGAAGTCCCAGAGGCATCCACGTGTATATGCCGGGCGCCGCGCGCCGAATGTAGCCGGCGCGAAGCAGCAGTTTGTGGCTGGTGAGTTCAGCTTCGACCGGGTCCTCACGGAGGGTGCGGACGAAAAGATCAGACATTGTCGTAAACACGGTTCAACCTTACTGTGAAGGACGGCTACTTGGTCGCTCTGCGCAGTCTAAACCACGTGAGTGGGGCCACGCTGGCTGATGCCATCACTAGAGCAGCAATACGCATCCGATCGGACTGGTGATGGTACCTCTCACGCAAGTGAACAGTTGTGTGCCCGTCTGTGCCGGGCAGCAGCGCGGCGGTGAGCGTCGCCTTCCAACCATCGGTGGACGCGGTCCTCCACACTGCGAATTGTCCAGGTTCTTCGACGATGAGCTCCAGCGGAGCCTCCCAAAGGAATGAGTACAGGTCCTCTACGGCCAGCAGTTCGGGCCAGAGCGCTTCAGCTGGCGCCGAGAATTCGTGTGCTCTGTCCGCAACGGTCTGCGCGGCTGGTAAGAGCAAATCTCCGGGCAAGGAAAGGTCCGTTCCCGAGAGGGTCACGCCAAGGCGCCTTGGAAACCCACTTGCCGTTGCTGCCGCAAGGCCAACTCCCCCGGCAGCGGCAGCGAGCAGGGCGGTGCGTTTACGCAATGACCTCGACCTCTCCCTCTCCGCTCTCCAAGCCCATTTCCTCAGCCAAAAGATGTGCGTGCTTTATGAGAGATTCGACTATCTGGTCCTCTGGCACCGTGTCCACGACCTTGCCTTTGATGAAGATCTGTCCCTTACCGTTACCTGAGGCAACTCCAAGGTCAGCTTCCCTGGCTTCACCGGGTCCGTTTACAACGCATCCCATTACCGCTACGCGAAGCGGCACAGTGAGGTCTTTCAGCCCCTCGGTTACGTCTTCAGCAAGTTTGTAAACGTCCACTTGCGCCCGGCCGCAAGACGGACAGGAAACAATTTCCAAAGTCCGTTCCCGAAGACCCATCGACTGCAGGATTTGCAGGCCGACCTTTACCTCTTCGACGGGCGGTGCCGATAGAGAAACGCGAATCGTGTCCCCGATCCCCTCCCGCAACAGCGCGCCAAAAGCCGTAGCCGACTTGATCGTTCCCTGGAAGGCCGGCCCCGCCTCGGTCACCCCCAAGTGCAAAGGCCAGTCCCCCGCCTCGGAAAGAATCTCGTACGCACGGATCATTGTCACCGGGTCATGATGCTTCACCGAAATTTTGAAATCATGAAAATCGTGCTCTTCGAACAGTCCCGCTTCCCAAATTGCTGATTCTGCAAGCGCTTCGGCGGTAGCGCCGCCGTACTTGGCGTACATGCGCCTGTCGAGAGAACCCGCATTCACGCCTATTCGCAAAGAGGTGCCGTGATCCTTTGCTGCCTTCGTGATCTCGCCAACCTGATCATCGAAACGGCGAATATTTCCAGGGTTCACCCGTACCGCACCGCAACCCGCTTCTATCGCAGCAAATACGTAGCGCGGCTGGAAATGGATGTCCGCTACAACGGGGATTGTCGACTGCCTGGCAATGATCGGCAAGGCCTCGGCATCCTTATCAGTCGGAACAGCTACCCGAACAATGTCGCAACCAGCAGCGGTGAGCTCCGCGATTTGCTGGAGCGTCGCGCCGATGTCGTATGTCTTCGTGGTAGTCATCGACTGTACCGAGATCGGGCTTCCTCCCCCAACCGGTAAGTTTCCCACGTGGATCAGCCTGGTTTTACGCCGAGGAAACGGCGTCTCTTTCACTTTCGGCATTCCAAGATTTACTTGAGTCACAATGCCATTATCCCCCTTTGCTGTTGCCCGTGGCCAATGCTGTGACACGCCCCGCGTTTGCTATTAGCCCCAGCTGAGGGGCTTGACAATATCCGCAGCCATCAGAATTAGAGAGATCGCGACCAGAGCCAGAAAGACGCCGTAACTGATGGGCACCATGCGCGCGGTGTCTGCAGGAGGCGGTTTTGGCAGGCCCCTCACTCTGGCCCACAGGTTGCGCACGCCGCCCCAGGCCGCCCCAACGACGTGACCGCCGTCCAGGGGTGGCAGCGGAATCAAGTTGAACACGAACAGCGCAATATTGAGCGACGCAAGTAGCGAAAAGAAAACCGCCGCCCTGTCGCCAAAGCTCAGGGAAGTTCCGCCTACGGTAGCGGCCTCACCCGCCAGACGCGCAACACCAATGACAGAGATAGCGCCGTTCGGGTCTCTAGGAGAATCGGAACCAATCCCGGAAGCCAGCCGCCATAGATTCTGCGGCAGTTGGATCAGGGCGCTTCCGGTTCCCGTGATCAGCTGGCCGGTGGAGGACACCGTGTCTGCAAAGGTGCCGCGTACCCGTTCCAGACTGGCGACCACCCCAATTTTGGCGCCATCGTCCGTCGCCACGGGGGTCACAAGAAATTCTCGAGTCTTCCCGTCGCGTTCGACAATGACGGCCGTGCCTGCCGCGTCACTTTGCTGCATCAGGTCACGCAGATCATCCCAGCTATCAACGGGCCTGCCATCCCACGACACGATTTTATCGCCTGCCAGAATCCCGGCCTCGGCGGCTGGACTGGGGGCATCCTCCCCGGGGATGCTCATCTGCGAAGTCGTTGGAACGACCTGGGCAACAGTCGTAGACGGCTCCTGCCAGCCAAATCCCATGACCACAATGCCGGTGAGCAGGAAGCCAAGGAATAAGTTCATCACGGGGCCGCCCAGCATTATGACCAGTTTTTGCCACGTGGCCAACCGATAGAACGGAGTCCCCGTAAGGCCTCTCTCACGGGCTGCCGCTATCTCCTCCGCCGACTGGGCACGTGCATCCGCAACCAAGCCTCTGTCGTTTGGGCGGGCAGCCACAGCGCTTGGCGGCGGAAACATGCCGACAATTCGGACGTAGCCGCCAAGAAGCATCGCTTTGATCCCGTAGGTTGTTCCCCTGAACTTTCGGGACCACAACGTGGGACCAAACCCAATCCAATACTCTGGAACCAACGCTCCGAACCGCTTGGCTGGCAGAAGGTGTCCCAGTTCATGCAGCGCCACCGAGATGATCAGGCCGACCACCATGGCAAGTATTCCAAGCAGGAACATCATTCCACTCGGCTCACATACGCTTGAGCTCTTCGGACTGCCCAAGCCTGAATCTCTTCGATCTCGGCCCGGCTGGGTTCCCGTGCCCCTTCATGCGCTTCCACCGAATCACGGACCGTTTCGATAATTCGTAACCACGGCAGGCGACCTTCCAGGAACGCGGCCACCGCGACCTCGTTTGCCGCATTCAGGACAGCCGGATGAGAATCTGACGCAGCAAGGCTCTGTGCCGCCAGTTCCAAGGCGGGGAAAATCCGTGAGTCCACCGGCTCAAAATCCCAGTGTTGTGCCGACCCCCAAGCAAGGGGTTCACCCACCGGGAAAAGATGGGTGGGCCAGTCAAGGCCCAGCGCTATCGGGACTCTCATGTCTGGCGGCGCCGCCTGTGCCACCGTGGAGCCATCCTGCCACGTCACCATGGAATGCACTATTGATTGCGGGTGGATGACTGGCGTTATCTGGTTGGGCCCGACATCAAACAATAGTGAGGCCTCAATCAGCTCCAACCCCTTGTTCATCAGCGTGGAAGAGTTGATCGTCACCACCGGCCCCATGCTCCAAGTGGGGTGCGCCAACGCCTGATCAACGGTCACGCTGCGCAAATCGCTCAATGAGGCAGTTCTGAAAGGTCCCCCGGACGCCGTTAGGACAATCTCAGCTAATTCTGAAGTTCCATCTACCACGGGCGAAACCAGGCCGCGCCTGTGTACCCCCGTAAGCAGTGCCTGCGCGATCGCAGAGTGTTCGGAATCCACAGGGATCACCTGACCGGGACGGACCATGGCCTCTCGGACTAGGGGCCCGCCGACTACCAGCGATTCTTTGTTCGCTAAAGCTAGCGTGGATCCTGCTTGCAACGCGGCTAAAGTGGGCCCCAGCCCTATCCCGCCGGTGATCCCATTCAGCACCGTGCCGGAGGGGAAACTACCCGCCAGAGCTTCTACAGCGCCTGGTCCAACTCCAAACTGCACAGCCGGAAAAGACTTTTCAAGGTCATCTAGGCCCTCCGCGGCAGCGCCTACTGCCACCATGCTGGGCTCAAATTCTCGGATCTGATCTTGCAGCAGGTGCAGGTTTGCGCCACCTGCTGCCAGGCCGACCACGCGGAACCGATCCGCGTGGCTGCGCGCGACACTCAGGGCTTGCGTGCCGATAGATCCAGTCGAACCCAAAATAACCAGATCAATTGGGTCTTTGCTCATGAGGCGCAAAGGAGGATTTCCACCATCCTGCCCAGATACGCGTCTACCTGGTCTTCTCTGTATGCGGACTTTCCTTTTGCCGAGTCAAAAAGGACGAACCTAACGTCCCCTACGGTCAGCGGTTCACCGCGGTCGAAGTATGCGGTGATTCGCCCAAGCATCTCATCTACCTGAGCCGCGCTGTACCCCTTCTCTCCTTTTGGGGGCCGACTGAAGCGGTCCCCGTCCGGTCGGAGAAGCCGCGGATACAAGGTGGTTGCTTGCTCTGCCACGTGAGCGTGCCATTGGCTCTCACCGTTCACAGAAATAAAATCCACCTTGTCTCGTTGCACGAACGCGGCCTCTAGCCGATTAAGCGCCGAATCCACGGCACGAGTGTCATAACCCCCGTACTTCAACTCGAAAGCCACTTGTTGGACTTGCTGCGCCGAAAATTGGGAGACCGGGATACCCCCCTCATAGGCTTCGCGGGCACGCGCAAAGAATTGGTCCACCTGGTCCGGTTTGTAACCGCGACGGAAAGTGCCGGACTTCGGAAAGGTTGCGGCCATTCGTTTCAGCTCCTTCTTGCCGTGGGTTCCTCGGCAGTTTCTGCACCCGATTGTACTGGCTGACCCGGTTTCTCTGCCTGTTTCTCAGCCCACGAGGTGGCAAGTTGCCCACACGCACCGTCTATGTCGGCTCCTCGCGTGTCACGAATCGTCGTTCTAATACCGTTTGCACGAAGCACAGAGACGAACTCATCTTGAGCTTTCCGGGTGGACGCCGTCCAGATCGTTCCGGGCGTGGGGTTCAAAGGAATCGGGTTCACGTGGGCCCATCCTTTGCCCCTGCGGTTCAGCTCGTCAGCTAGAAGCTGAGCGCGCCAAGGCTGATCATTCATATCTTTAATGAGCGCGTACTCGATGGAGACACGCCTTCCTGTCTTCACAAAGTAAACGCGCGAGGCGTCGAGTAGTTCGCCGACTTTCCATCTGGAATTAATGGGTATTAGCTCGTCTCTCAGGTCATCATCAGGGGCATGGAGGGAGACGGCTAGAGTCACCGGCAGTCCTTCGTTGGCTAGCTTCTCGATTGCGGGGACCAGACCCACAGTGGAAACCGTCACGTTTCGGGCCGACATGTTGAAACCTTCGGGACCCGGGTCGATGAGTCGGTGCAGGGATTCCTTCAACGCTCTGAAGTTGGCAAGAGGCTCACCCATTCCCATGAAAACCACGTTAGTGAGTCTTGTCGGATCGCCAAGGTCGCCAGCTTCGCAGGCCTCACGTGCCTTACGCACCTGCTCGATGATTTCCGCCGTGGAAAGATTCCGAGTGAGACCCATTTGTCCCGTGGCGCAAAACGGACACGCCATTCCGCACCCGGCTTGTGAGGACACGCAAAGAGTCGTGCGTTCCGGGTACCGCATGAGGACGCTCTCGACCTTGGTGCCGTCATAGAGACTCCACAGGTCCTTGAGGGTCTCTCCCCCATCGGCGCTTTGGCGAGCTACGCGCGTAACCAGCTGAGGAAGCAGTGTTGACTCCACTTGCTGGGCAAGCTTTTGCGGTAGATCCGTCATTTCGGCCGGGTCCGCAAGGTTACGCGTGAAGTAGTGTTTGGACAATTGATCAGCGCGAAACGCTGGCATGCCCAACTCCTTCACCCACTCACGGCGTTCTTCTGCGGACACGTCTGCAAGATGCGCAGGCGGTTTGCCTCGACTTTTCGCAGTAAAGGACAGGACGGGGCGTGCGTCTGGACTACTTGCGCCCTCGGGAGCCTGGTCCGTCGGCCGCACTTCTTTTCGAGGAGCAGGAGCTTGTCCAGCCATCAGACCCATCCAAGAGAGAGCGCGAATAGGAAGTAAAAGGCGGGGGCGGCAAAAAGCAAAGAATCGAGCCGGTCCATCAGCCCGCCATGGCCCGGAACGATCGCAGACATGTCCTTCAAACCCACTTCACGTTTGATTAGTGATTCCAACAGGTCGCCAAGAGTGCCCAGCGCGGCGCCCGCAATTCCGTAGGCGATACCCCAGGGCCAGGGCACAGCAAAGACGAATGTCGCGGCTATTCCGGCCGCAGTCGTCAAGAAGACCGAGCCCGCAAAGCCTTCCCAAGATTTCTTTGGGGACAGGTGCGGGGCCATTGGGTGACGCCCGAACATGATTCCCGCTAGCCAGCCCCCTAAATCATTGCACACGACGATGATCACGAAGAAAGCCACCGGCCAAACTGTGCTGGCTTGGGCAGAGATCAGGCCAACAAATGAGGCCGTGAAGGGAATGTATACGGCCACAAACACGGACAGCGCTATGTCTGTTATCGCGGGCCCCGGTAAGTCTCGGCTGGCTAGCCGCCACACAACAATAAGTCCGAAGGTGAGGGAAAGACTGGCCATGACCCAGAAAGAACCGATGAAAGCGCCGGCAAGCACCATTGCAACTCCGCCAAAGTAGATAGGCGGAAGCATAACTGTGATGCCCTTTCGGGCGAACGCCCCAGCGACCTCCCACGAAGCAACGATCATGAGCAGCGCAACGAATGCGATGAACACGGGCCTCGCAAAAAGCAGTGCAAGCGCGAGTGCAGCGATGAGGATAAGGGCAGAACTCACGGCGGCCGGCATATTCCTGCCAGCGCGACCTGACGCTTTAAGTGGCGGCCGGTTCTCGGTGGGAGGTGCCACCAAGAACCGGCGAACACCTGCAGCTGGTGCTTTGGACATGAGCCGGACTCAGACCTCCATCAGGTCCGACTCTTTGGCCGCGAGGAGCTGATCCACACGGTCCGTGTACTCACGCGTTGTCGCCTCTAGGGCCTTCTCCGCCCGTTCGATCTCATCTTCTCCCGCTTCGCCGTCCTTTTTCATGCGATCCAGCTCATCTTTCGCCTTCCGGCGCACAGCACGAATTTGGACCCGGCCGTCTTCAGCGCGGCTCTTCGCCTGCTTCACGTATTCGCGGCGGCGCTGTTCGGTGAGCACAGGCAGCGTCACCCGAATGACTTTGCCGTCATCGTTGGGATTCACTCCAAGATCTGCGGCAACAATCGCAGCGATTATGTCATTGGTCGCGCTGCGATCGAAGGGCGTGATGAGAACTGTGCGCGCCTCTGGAATATTCACGCTGGCAAGCTGCTGGAGAGGCGTCGGCGCCCCGTAATACTCGACTAGAAGTTCCGTGAACATACCGGGGTTAGCCCGTCCGGTCCGGATGTTCGCGAAGTCCGCCGCGGTAGCGTTCACCGCGTTGTCCATTTTGTCTTCAGCTTCGAGCAAGATGTCATCAATCATGGGATGTCCCTGTCTTAATCGCGGGTTACAAGTGATCCGATTGTCTCACCTTTGAGGGCCCTAGCAACATTGCCCGGCTCGGCCATTCCGAAGATCCGCGTGTTCAGGCCATTTTCCTGGCACAGTGCGAAGGCGGCGGCGTCCATCACCTTTAGATTCTGTGAAAGTGCCTCTGTATACGTCAGCCGCGGCAGAAGGCGGGCATCTGGGTCGAGGTGTGGGTCGGCAGTGTAGACGCCGCTTACGCCGTTCTTGCCGACCAGAAGTTCGTCGCAGTGAGATTCTAGGGCCCGCTGGACAGCTACCGTGTCTGTCGAGAAGTACGGCATGCCCGAGCCTGCCCCGAATATGACAACTCGACCCAGCTCCATGTGGCGGATTGCTCGAAGCGGAATATAGGGTTCTGCTACCTGCTGCATTGTTATGGCCGTTTGAACGCGGGCTTCCGTTCCCGCCTGCTGGATGAAATCTTGCAACGCCAACGCGTTCATCACGGTTCCCAGCATGCCCATGTAGTCAGCTCTAGACCGGTCCAGGCCGTGTTGAGAAAGCTCAGCGCCGCGGAAGAAATTTCCCCCGCCAACAACGATCGCGACTTGTACTCCTTCGCGGTTCGCCTCGGCAATCTGCCGAGCAACGCCAGCTACAACATTCGGGTCGAGGCCGACTTTGCCTCCGCCAAACACTTCGCCGGAAAGCTTCAGCAGCACCCTGCGCGGTGCTTCTCGTAATGCCCGGTCACCCATCGTGGTTCCTTTTCGCCTGCGTCGATTGTAGTTGTGGCCCCACTCCCTTTGGAGCGGGGCCACACAGCCTTGCTTACGCGCCTACTTGGAAGCGCACAAACTCGGAAACACTTCCGTCATTGTCCTTCAGGACTTTCGCGACCGTCATTGACGGATCACGGGCATAGTCCTGGTCGACAAGGCAGTTCTCCTTGTAGAAGGCGTTTAGGCGTCCTTCCACGATTTTCGGAACGATTGCCTCTGGCTTGCCGTCCTGCAGAGTCAGCTTCGTGAGCGTGTCCCGTTCCTTCTCCAAGGTCTCAGCGGGGATTGAGTCCCTGTCAAGCCAGGAGGGGCGGAACGCTGCGACGTGCATAGCGATGTCGTGAGCCACGGGGGCGGCGTTAGCATCCGTCACCACAAAGACACCAACCTGCGCCGGCAGGTCCGGATTCGTTTGGTGCAGGTACAGGTCCACGTTCTCGCCTTCAACCCGGGCAATGCGGCGGATCTGCGTCTTCTCCCCCACAACGGCGCCCATGTTGTTCACCAAGTCTTGCACTGTCTCCTCATCGGCTGGCGCCGCCAGGAGAGACTCCAGGTCCGCGGCCTCTGCCGTGACAGCAGCCGCTAGTACCTGGTTGGCGAAATCGATGAACTTCTGGTTCTTCGCAACGAAGTCTGTTTCGGAGTTCACTTCGATCATTGTGCCTGACTTGCCGTCCTCCGCTACGGAAGCGACGATCAGGCCGGCGAGTGCCTCGCGGCCTTCACGCTTGGAAAGAGATTTCAAGCCCTTCAGGCGAATAATCTCTAGAGCTTTCTCCCGATCGCCGTCGGCTTCGGTCAGAGCATTCTTGACGTCCATCATTCCAGCGCCGGTTTCCTCACGCAGCGCCTTTACGTCGGCAGCAGTAAAGTTTGCCATACAGTTTGGTCCTTTATTTCCTAGTTCTGAACTCGGATTTGGATGAGGTTACGCCTCAGGAGTGGTCTGCTCGACAGACTCTTCAACGATCTCGGCGGTCTCCTGGACGGGCGCGTCAAGCTGGGGATCAACTTCAGCAACGGCCTCTTCAGTGTTCTTCTCAAGAAGTTCGCGCTCCCACTCGGTGAGCGGCTCAACGTCAGCAACTTCTGGATCGTTCTGCTTCGGTCCTGAGCGGGCCAGCAGCCCGTCCGCGCAAGCATCCGCGACGACACGTGTAAGCAGGTCTACAGCGCGAATAGCGTCATCGTTTCCAGGAATCCCGTAGTTGACTTCTTCCGGGTCGCAGTTTGTATCCAAAATGCCGATGACTGGGATAGAGAGCTTAGTCGCCTCAGTGACGGCCAGGTGCTCCTTATTGGTGTCAACAATCCACACGGCCGCAGGCACTTTGTTCATGTCGCGGATTCCGCCCAAGGTGCGCGCCAGCTTATCCTTCTCGCGGCGCATCATGAGCAGTTCTTTCTTCGTGTAGCCAGAGCCTGCAACGTCATCGAAATCCACTGCTTCGAGTTCTTTTAGGCGCTGGATACGCTTAGCGACGGTGCCGAAGTTCGTGAGCATACCCCCCAGCCAGCGGTGGTTCACGTAGGGCATTCCAACGCGGCGAGCCTGCTCTTCTACAGCTTCTTGCGCCTGCTTCTTCGTGCCAACAAATAGGACGCTGCCACCGCGGGCAACCGTTCCCTTCACAAAGTCGTAGGCGCGGTCAATGTCTGCAACGGTTTGCTGAAGGTCAATAATGTAAATGCCGTTGCGTTCCGTGAGGATGTACGGCTTCATCTTCGGGTTCCAGCGGCGCGTTTGGTGTCCGAAGTGCACTCCGCTTTCAAGGAGTTGACGCATGGTTACGACAGCCATGTTCGTCCTTTCGCTGCTTTACACAGCAGGTTCAGGGGCTAATGCCCAAATTTCAGTTGTCACCGGCTCCAGCTAGGGACCGGTCCTGGTGCCAAGGTCCGTGACGCCCGTAGGACTGTCGCCACGAAACCACGAGTCTCCCCGCGAATGGCACGCGAAGTCACCCATCGATATGAGTGCATCACCCATTGTAGAGGACGAAATCGCGCCGACACAGCGCCCGGGTTGTGATGCGCAACGACTTTTCCTATCCACAGGCGACGCTAGCGGACTCATCCACCGGTGGGTCTCTCCTCACTTGTCTGGCACCTCCACGCCGGTGAGAGTTGTGGAATGATCTCCAACGTCGTTCGAAGTCGGCGCGTGATTGCCGTTTTGGCACTTGTCGGCGCCCTGGTGCTCAACCTACCGGCCGCAGCAGCTCCACAAGTTGCGCCCCAAGATAACTGGCTGTGGCCAACCGGCGGCCCTGTCCCAGTGTTGAGAGCCTTTGACCCCCCGGCACAGCGGTGGTTGCCCGGACACAGGGGCATTGACCTTTCGGTTCCTGTGGGGGCAGAAATTCTGGCGCCAGCGGATGGAACAGTGATCTACGCAGGAATATTGGTCGACAGGCCGGTTGTCTCCGTGCAGCACGAGTCGGGTCTTAGACTCACTTTTGAACCGGTAGAACCATCTGTGGCTCAGGGGCAGGTAGTGAGTCGCGGCCAAGTACTCGGCACTTTGGTTGGGGGACACGCACAAGACGCCCTTCATTGGGGTGCGAAGTTGCCCGTGGATCAGTACATAGATCCGCTGACCCTGGTGCTGGGTCCCGTTCGCTTGAAACCCTGGGATTAGGCCCTTGGATGAGCCTGTTGGTAGATGCGGCCCAAACGGGCGGCGTCAACGTGAGTGTAACGCTGAGTGGTTTGTAGGGAGCTGTGGCCCAGGTACTCTTGCACGTGCCTCAGGTCGGCGCCACCCTCTAGCAAGTGCGTAGCTGAACTGTGCCGCAAACCGTGGGGACTCAAGTCAGGCACCCCCGCAAGCACCGTCAGCCGGTGAACCACTTGCCTGACAACGCGCGGGTTGATTCGACCGCCACGAGCGCCGACGAACAACGCCTGCTCATCCGCGCGGACAAGCTGCGATCTGTGCTGATCCCAATATGCCAGGGCCTGTGCTGCCGGTAGGCCGTACGGAACTACGCGTTCTCTGTTCCCTTTTCCTTTCACTCGGACTCGGTTTTCTCCGCTCTGAATAGATTGCAGATTAAGGGCCGTCAGCTCTCCGACACGAAGCGCCGCGCCGTACATCAGCTCGACCATCGCCCAGTCTCGGGCGTGTAGCGCTCTTTGCTCTTGCTGGGCGCTTTCGGCTCGGTCGCGCGCGGTATCTAGGAGGCGCTGCACGTGAGCCAAATCGAGAACGGCAGGCAAGCGGCTAGAGCTCCCCGCCGTGATAAGAGCAGCAGCGGGATCGTGGTCCAGGTACCCCACCTCCACCGCCCACTTACCAAAAGAGCGAACTGAAGCTGCATTCCTAGCGACGGTGGCCCGGCTCAGTCCGCCACCAACGCGGCTCGACAACCATCCGCGCAGCGTCCGATCGGTGATGTCCTCTAGCACCGGCTCCCTGCCCAGTTTTGCCGATAAGTGGCCTTCAAGGGCCATCACATCACTCAGGTAGGAACGGACCGTGGCAGCCGAGAATCCTTCACGGCTCACCAGGTGGCGCTCCCAGTTTGCAGCTGCCTCTCGCAGCTTGATAGCTTCCATGGATGCTCATCTTTCCAGTGCGGCGTGGCTCATTGTAACCCGCCGCGTTCCCACAACTTCCCGTTGAAGGTGGCGAGTTGACGCAACTGCAGCTCAAGCAGCGCCACCTCCACCTCTTCTTTGGTCAGGCCGCAACTCTTCGCCAGGTCTTCGGCTGAGGCGCGTCTGGAGAGCGGAAACGCAGCCCAGACGACTTTGGCAGGCGGGGTCAGAGAAAATGGAGCCATATCACCTTCGGATGGCTCACCAAGTGGAATGCCCTGGAGCATCCTAACGACGTCTTCGCTGTTGGTCACAAGGTCGGCTCCGTCCCTGATGAGCTCATGACAACCTGCCGAAGCCGCCGCTGTGATTGGTCCCGGCACGGCTCCAACTGGTCTACCAATCTCTAGTGCCCTGTTCGCTGTAGCTATCGCCCCCGACCTGATTCCAGCCTCCACGACAACGACAACATCACTCAACGCGGCAATGACGCGGTTTCTTTCCAGGAACCGCCAACGGGCGGGCCTCCAGTTAGGCGGAACTTCACTCACAATGAGACCCCCCTGTTTGAGCTGGTCAAAGAGCCTCTGGTTCCCCGCCGGATACAGGTTACCGACGCCACCGCAAAGCACAGAAACTCCGTTCGGAGACCCACTCGGAGCGGACAGTGCGCCCCGATGTGCTGCAGAATCAATGCCGTATGCCCCGCCAGAGACAATTGGGTAGCCCGCCGATGCAAGGTCGAACGCAAACGTCTCAGCAACACGGTTTCCATAGCTAGTAGAAGCTCGCGCCCCGACTAAAGCCACACTGGGCGAACTCAGCTGTTCTATCGGTCCGTCCCCAAGTATCCAAAGCGCCAGCGGCTCCCGATCCTCAAGCACGGAGAGCTTTTCCGGCCACTCCTGCCCGCCGGGGGCCAAAACCCGAGCACCGAGCTTCTGCGCCATCCGCAGATACTCCGCCAAGTCCAGCTCTAAGGCACGCGGGTGCCATCTTTGGTGCATTTTCAGCCAAGGGAAGTGCTCCCCCGTTTGCTGATCGTCGGGGCTGTCATCAGTTGTGGCCGCCAGCGCGCGCGGATCCTGCGGATGCGCTGAGAAAACCCAGGCAAGCGCATTCGCCTCTCCCAGAAGACCGATCAGGTTTCTTGGAGCTGGATCGCCAGGTTCGATAATCCCCGACCAGGCTACGGCCCTCAATATCGGATCTTCCACATCGAAAGGCAGTTGGTTCGGCAGCGGGATTTGCGTCTGAGTCATAGGTTCCCCCAGTTCGTACCGGTGCGCAGGGCCAAGGCCTCGCTCAAATCATCTGTCGTGGGGACGCGATGGCCCGCTAGGTCAGCGGCTGACCATGCCACCCGCAGGATCCGGTCCGCGCCCCGCAGGCTCAGTCTGCCCTGCGCGATGCTGCGCTCAAGAAGATCGCTAAAGCCGGGGGGAAGCCCGGGCATGGCTCGAAGTGTCCTGCCAGGGACCTGGGAGTTCGTCTGCCAATCTTCTGCCGCCCAACGATGAGTGCTTCGCTCGCGGGCTTCGGCGACCAGCGCACTTGCGGTCGCAGAGTCGAGGGGTTCGTCGTTTTGAATCTGAGCCAAGGTGGGCTGGCTGACTCTCACTTGGATGTCGACCCGGTCCAAAAGAGGTCCTGAGAGTCTTTGCTGGTATCTGCGGCGCTGGTGAGGCGCGCATTCGCAGCGTCCATCTTGGTCGCCGCCGCCGCAGGGGCACTCATTTGCCGTGAGCACGAGCTGGAATCGTGCTGGGAAGGTGACTTCTCCAGCCGCCCGGCGCAGCGTCACCTGACCATCGTCTAGTGGCCCGCGCAATGCGTCTAAAACGCGCGGTGCAAAATCGGGAGCCTCGTTCAGCACGAGCACACCGCCGTGAGCCAGAGAAACCAGGCCGGGTCTTATTTGTCTCTGCCCGCCACCCAGGAGCGCTACTTCAGTGGTCGTTGGCGAGAGAATTTGGATTGGAGGAAGGGACACCGGACCCGGCGTCTCTGTCATCCCGGCGGCTGACCGCATCGCAGCCAGAATCATGGCTTCTTCGCTGGCGAGAGCCGGCAGAATGGTTCCGATCCTCTCCGCAATCATCGTCTTCCCACTCCCAGCGGCTCCAAATAGCAGCAAATGGTGCCCACCTACGGCTGCGATCAGCGCTGCCGCACGAGCTTGGGGCTGCCCGCGCACTTCTAGGAGGTCGGGCTTAGGCGTGCCGGGCTCAATATCCGGCGGCTCACGAAGCGCGGTCCGCTGGCCCCCTTCGCGCAGAGTTTGCCAGCCCGTCACGAAAGAATCGGACTTTCTCACTGGAAACGCAGTAAGCAGCTGCCTCAAGTGAGAGCAGCCGATCACTTCGATTCCTTTCACGCCTTGCGTCTCTGCCATGCTCTCAGCCGAAACAACTATCCGTTTGAATCCCCTTTCGCGTGCTGCCCAGACTTGCGCTAAGACACCGACCACCGGGCGCACTGTGCCATCAAGCCCAAGTTCCGCCGCAAAGACCGTCTCTTCGAGGACGGCGGGATCAATCGCGCCGCGAACAGTCAAGACTGCCACCGCGATGGGAAGGTCGAACGACGAACCGTTCTTTGGTAGCGACGCCGGAGAAAGGCTAATAGTCAATCGCCGGTTTAGTGACGGAATTTGGCAGCTGAGCAGAGCTGAGCGTAGTCTTTCTTTCGACTCCCGCACAGCGGTATCGGCAAGTCCCACGATCCTGGTGGAAACAAGACCCGCACCGATTTGGGCTTCAACCCGCACAGGCACCCCGGTGATTCCGTTCAAAGAGATCGCGTTGGCTATCGCACTCACCGATCGATCCCCTTCCACCAGTGAATCTGCGCCGCCGCGCCGCTTGGAGAGGGGACGACTCCTACCAAGTCGATGCGATAGTCCAAGTAGCTAGAGGCGCCCCGAAGCCAAGCTGCCGCAAGTCCGCGCAGCCTTTGGAGCTTCCGCTGGTCGATTGTCTCGGTAGCCGCATTCGGATCGCGTCTGGTCTTTACCTCTATAAACACGATCGAGTCGCGATCGCGCATGACCAGGTCTATCTCTCCCTTCTTTCCCGAACGCCAGTTCCGTTCAACAGTCGTTAGGCCCCGCGAATTCAAGTATTGCTCGGCGAACCGCTCACCCCAGTGCCCTAGTACATGCGTTCTCTTCCCCATACCTCACAGGATCGGTGATGTGTCCAGGCCGATAAAGCCCGGCCCGGCTATCTGTTGATAAGCCGGGCCGGGCGCCATTGTGGAAAGTAGCTGGCTCTAGGGGATACCCAGATCAGGCTTGCTTAGTTCTTCTACGTTTACGTCCTTGAATGTGACAACCCGAACGGATTTCACGAAACGTGATGGCCGATAAATGTCCCACACCCACGCGTCGGTCAGAGTTAACTCAAAAAACACGTCTCCGCCGGCTGGTCGGGCTTGGACGTCGACCTGGTTGCACAGGTAAAAGCGTCGCTCAGTTTCTACAACATAATTGAAAAGGCCGACAACGTCGCGGTATTCGCGAAACAGTTCCAGCTCCCGACTGTTCTCGTAGTTCTCTATATCCTCGCTACCCAACGCCAATTCTCCTCTGGTCCGCGTCTTCCGCTCCAAATAGGTTCCAGGTTTTCCGGTGGTGCTCGCTTGGCCCTAGCCTCAAGATGGCTCTTCGGTGCTCGGCAGACCCATAGCCTTTATTGCTGGACCAATGGTACCCGGGGTCAGGGATTCCCTCCATGTACCCGTCGCGTTCAACCTTCGCAATCACCGATGCTGCCGACACTGCCCGGCAGGTGAGGTCGGCCTTAATTTTCGTGACGACGGGAGGAAGTGGCACCCGTATGTTCTCTTCCGGCGCGTCCCAGAGTGTCGCGGGTTCAGCGAGAAGCCAGTTGTGGCTCCCATCTAGTAGCACCACGCCGGGAGCTTCAAGTCCCCGGGCCACCAGTGCGCCAACTGCGGAGTGAAAGGCGCGCAGGCCTGCCGCTCGAAGAGCTTGGGTGAGTCCCCATGCATCGATTTCTTGCGGACTGGCCCACCCCACCTTCGCCGCAAGAGCCCACTTCTGAATCTGCGGGTAGAGCGCATTCCTCTTCTTCACGGAAAGCAACTTTGAGTCGGTCAATCCGTCGGGCGCCTCGGATCTAGATCGAATTACCACCACTCCGACGCAGACGGGCCCGGCCAAAGAACCCCGTCCCACCTCGTCCATTCCCGCGACGGTGCCGTACCGGGCGACCAGTTCTTCCTCTATCACCGCTCAACGCTCACTAACGTCACCAAATGAGTCTCTCTGCGCCACCGAAGACCAGTTCGAAAATGGCCAAATGACCCATTGGGCGGGCCCAACCACGTCGTCCGCAGCAATGAAGGGCTGCTCACCCATCATGTAATGCCGCAACGAATCGGCTGAATTGTCTCGGTTGTCACCCATTACCCAGTAGTGACCTTCGGGGACTTGCACGGTGAACGGGCCGCTAGCCACCCGCCCCGGCTCGGCTAAGTAATCTTCATCAACTTCAGTCCCATTGACGGTGAGCTTCCCATTGGCACTACAACAGGAGACCTCATCGCCACCAACGCCGATCACCCGCTTCACGATTATTTGGTGGCCATCTGCGGGGATGATGCCAAGAAACTCACCCACGGGACGAAGGAACGAACGCCCCTCCGCTGGTACTTCTTCCATCCACCCTTGCGAGTCCTCGAACACGACCACATCGCCCCGTTGAATCCCGCTGGTCGCGCCCGGCAAACGACTCACAAGAATCCGATCTCCCACTTCCAGAGTTGGGACCATTGACACCGAAGGGATGGAGAACACCTGAACCACGAACAGTCTAAGCAACATGGAGATGACCAGCGCCAGGATGACCACCAATCCCATCTCGCGAAGCCAGCTGAGCCACCCGGGACGGCTCTTCTGTACCGAACCAGCACGATGCTGGGCGGGCAGGTTGCTTAAAGTCATGCCAGTAAGTCTAGCCCCAACGGTGGAGCATGATTGCTCAGGCAAGAGGGGTTACCGGCAGGAGCCGAACCATCAGAAAGCCCCTGGAGCCAAGAAAGGCGCCAAGGGCTTCACTGAAATCTCGGGCGAGAGCCTAGATCTTTTCTTTGATCTTGGCTGCCTTTCCGTGCAGATCGCGCAGGTAGTACAGCTTGGCACGCCTGACGTCACCGCGGGTTACCACTTCAATCTGGTCTACAGTGGGCGCGTGCAGTGGGAAAGTACGCTCAACTCCGACGCCAAAAGATACTTTCCGGACGGTGAAAGTCTCCGAAACACCGTGACCGCGCCGACCAATAACGACTCCTTGGAAAATCTGGATACGTGAGCGACTGCCCTCAATGACCTTCACGTGGACTTTCACCGTGTCACCCGGCCGGAAAGGAGGAATGTCCTCACGCAACGACACCGCGTCTACTGGATCAAGTTTTTGCATTGTAACTCCCGAACATAGCTGCCGCAGGTCAACTACGCCGATCAGGCGGCCTTTGCCTCAGATGAGCACGTCGCCGCTACCTTGGGTTGGTCGCCCCTGCTGCGTCCCCCTGCGGCAGGTTACGCGGAGCGATCCACCAGCCAATTTTGCCACAGGCAGCGGATATACCCAAGCAGATTCGCGTTGTCTGGCCTGCTCTCTACGTGAATTCGCGCACGAAAACATCATCGATGTTGTCAGTTTCACCCACCAGGAAGTGCCGCCTGCCCCGTTTCTTGAAGCCCCGCTTCTTATAAAATCGCGCCGCCCTTTTGTTGCCAATGTGCGTCGCGAGCGTCAGGGACGGCAAATGCCATCGGTCTCGAGCTTCGGCGATCGACGACTCGAGCAGTGCGGCGGTCAGTCCGGAGCCGCGGTAGCGCTCATCGGTGTAACACTTGGACACGTAGCCGGCGCCCTTTGATACTTCTGGGAAGCCCTGAGGCGCCTCCCGGAAAATCAGGCAGTAGCCCGCCAGGCCACTGGAAGTTGATGCCACCCAGAGCACGGCCTGCGGGTCATTCATATGCGCGCGGAACTTATCCTTTGAGAACTCTCTATCAACGTGGACCGCGATGTCTTCTTCTGTTACCTCAGGCGGGCATGCGTCCGGGAAAGTCCGGCGGGCCAATGCGCTCAGTTGATCCAGGTCCTGTTCTTCGGCTGCTCGGTACGTCACGCGATCGAACTCTGGGGTGAGCAAATATCCAAGAGAGGCGAGGTAGGCGCGATCCTCTCCACTTAGTGCCCCGACGTCCAAGGCCCGGAGCAGATCGGGCCTGACCGCAGCAGTCCTCTTGAGCGATTCTTCACGTCTCCAGGCACGGATTTTTCCGTGATCACCGCTTCCCAGGACGGCTGGGGTTTCCAGGCCGTGCCATGTGCGCGGGTGCGTGTAGACGGGATACTCAAGCAACGACTCGGCCGAGTGAGATTCTTCCGAAAGGGAGTCCGGATTCCCCATGAAGCCTTCGAGCAGCCGCGCGGTACCCTCAATGAGGGCTAGCGCAGCAACCTCACCACCGTTTAGCACATAGTCGCCAAGTGAGAATTCGTAGACTTCGGTTCCCTGCTGCCGGTAGTACTGCGCAACACGGGCATCAATCCCTTCGTACCTGCCGCACGCGATTATGACCTGATCAGCGGTGGCTAGCTCTTTGAGTTTCGCCTGCGTGAGCGGGACCCCTGCGGGCGTCGGAATCGCCACCACTCTTCCGCCGCGGCCGACGTCCTGACTTTCGTCCGTGGCGATAGCCGGTGCCAGCGGGGCAGCAAGCGCCGCGTCGATCGCGCTACCCCATACGTCGGGCCGCATGACCATGCCTGCGCCGCCCCCTGCGGGAGTGTCATCCACACTCAAATGTTTGCCGCGGGCCCAATCGCGTAAGTTGTGCACGCGCACCTCTAGCGCCCCGGTTTGCTGCGCTTTCCCGAGAAGAGAAATATCCAGTGCATCAAAGTAGTTCGGGAAAATGGTAATGACGTCGAACCGCACTTCAGTTCTCCATCAGGTCTGGAAAGAGCCCTTCGGGCGGCGTCAGCAGCACGCGACCGGCCGCCAAATCCACTTTCGCTAAGATTTCTTCAACCATTGGAACCAACACTGTCTGTCCGGCGGCATCGACTTGCAGTAAATCTTGGGCCAGGCCGGTCTGCATACCGGTCACGGTCCCAAGCAGTTCACCTTCGGAGTTGAAGACTTCAAGACCTTCCAGTTCGTGCGGGTACCAAGCGCCCTCTTCTTCGAGTGGACGCACCAACAGCTCGGTATGTTTCAAAGATTCCGCCTCTTCCCTGCTGGCTATCTGCACAAACGTGGCGTAGAACCGGTCCCCGTGAGACCTGACGGAATCGATGGTGAGTTCGGGAAATTCGCTATTGTCGGTGAGCAAATTCGCTCCCGAAAAGAATCGCTGTTCTGGCACGTCCGTGCGCAAAATGATGCTCACTTCGCCCTGAAGCCCGCGAGCAGCCCCGACCACCCCTGCAACCAAAAGTTCTTCCGCCATTGTCTCTCCCACCTCGGCTGCGATCGGTCGCCCGCGCAGCGCATCCTTGAAACGCAAACGGCGGGTTCGAATCAGTTCGAACCCGCCACATGCTTTGCTTACGAGCAGCGCTTAGCGGCCGTCACCGTCAACCACGTCGACGCGGACAAACCCGCCGGTGCTGAGCGCGGAAATGACTTTCCGTAGCGCCCGTGCTGTGCGCCCATTCCGGCCGATTACGCGCCCCAGGTCCTCATGGTTCACTCTAACTTCTAGAAGCTGCCCCCGGCGTTGCCGTCTGGACGAGACGCGCACGTCTTCAGGATGGTCAACAATTCCAAGAACCAGGTGCTCAAGTGCATCGGCCAGCATGGTCACTCGCTTTCTGCGGCTTCGGCGTCGGCCTCAGCGGCCTTATCCTCAGCTTTTTCGGCTTCGGCAGCTGCTTCCTGCTTCGCCTTCTCTTCGGAAGCTTTAGCTTTCGCTTTCTGTGCGGTTGCCTCAGCTGCCTGCACGGCTTCCTTGGTTTCTGCAGCGCGATCCACATCGGCAACTTGGATGCGGCTGACCGCGTCTTCCTTACCGTTGAAACGAGCAATGTCACCGCTTAGAACCAGCAAGCGACGAACCGAGTCGGAAGGCTGTGCGCCAACACCCAGCCAATACTGCGCCCTCTCCGACTCAATCTCGATGATTGAGGGGTTTGGGATGGGATTGTAGATCCCGATTTCTTCGATTACTCGGCCGTCCCGCTTCTTACGGGAATCAACGACGACGACGCGGTAAAACGGCGCATGGACTTTGCCCATACGCTTCAAACGGATGCGAACTGCCACTTTAGTGGTACTCCTAGCTCAATTTATCTTGGTACTTGCTTTCGGTACGGTGGGTCACGTGCCGTCTGCTTTCCCCGGACACAGCCGATGGAAGAGAGGGCACCATCTGGCTGAGTACAGTCCCCTATTCTGCCACGAACCACCCGTTGTAGCGAAGCCGCTCCGCTGCCTGCGCTGCAGGAAAGCGCGTGGACTTGGTCACGGGCTGGCTTGGCTACCGCTATTCTTTGTCGCCGATTCGTTACAGAATGGATGAAAGAGACACGGGAAGGTGAAGAGTGCAGGCAACTAAGAAGGAATTGGCGGGCGAATTAGGCCGACTCTGTAAGGCGGGGGCCCTCAGTGTGGCGCCGTATCTTCGCAGCGTCGCCAGAACGATCCCAACGTATGAGACGAAACGGGACTTGCACGACCCTGTCACCGAGCATGACCGTTTTGTGGAATCTTCACTAAGGCGGTTCTTTGGCTCGGCAGTCCCTGAGTCTTTGCTGCTGGGTGAAGAAATGGGGGAAGAGGTTCTTTCTGGGGACCCGAAGAAACGTGTTGACGAGGCGGCGGGGCACCTTGGTAGCCGCGTTCGGTGGATCGCGGACCCCCTGGACGGAACGGCGAACTTTGCCGCGGGATCTATTTACTTTGGTACGTCTGTAGCGGCCGAATTGGACGGGGAGGTCGTGGCGGGGGCCATAACCATTCCCTGCACGGAGGAGGTCTTTTACGCCGACCTGGAAGGTGCTTGGTACCAGCAGGCTGATGACGTGCCCAGACCCCTGACGTGTTCAGGACCCAATGAAGAAGCAGAAGCCCTACTTGTGAGCTACTACCCGGGCCGCTGGTCCTTGGAAAACCATCCCGACCTATCGCTTGAGCACCTCACCGCTCTAACTAAGAACTTCATGGTGGTGCGGCGAACCGGGGCATCAGCTCTGGACCTAGCCCAAGTAGCTGCTGGATGGCAGGGCGCGCTACTGGGCACGTCTTTTGGCCCGTGGGACGTCGCCGCTGGAATTCACTTGGTGAAAATGGCTGGCGGGAGCGTCCTTAACCTTTCCTATCGTGAGGATAACCTTCCAGAAGGTCTACGCCCTGCACTACTTGCAACCGCGGGCTCACTCGACGCGCCGACGGCACGGAAAGTGCTGCGAGAAGCCTTAGCTGCCGCCCACGGCTGATTCCCGCAGACGGCGCTGGCCCACAGTTTGAAATCCCGAAGCATTCCGGGACAAACGTCCCAACTTTGTGTCATTCTTGGATGCAAACGACGTGAGGGGTATCACTGTGGATGACAGAGCAAATCAGTAAGAGGTCTATTACCCGAGCCGGGAAGTGATAGAAAGGGCACGAATTCGTGACTGGCAATCCGTGGCGGATGCCGCACTTTCTGATCCTGAACGTTATTGGGCAAAACAAGCTGAAGAGCTCGAGTGGTCAAAACCCTGGGAACAGGTTTTGGACGCCTCCAAGAAACCTTTCTATGAGTGGTTCACCGGCGGCAAGACGAACATTGTCACAAACGCGGTCGACAGGCACACTCGCGGCCCCCGCAAGAACAAACTCGCGCTGCTGTGGATGTCTGAAGACGGGCAGCAGACCCGCACGTTTTCGTACTTCTCCTTAAACAGGGAAGTGGAGAAGATGGCGAACGTGCTGAAAGCTATGGGCGTCACAAAAGGAGATCGGGTCACAATCTATCTGCCGCGCATACCTGAGGTCTTCTTC
>CAYFRL010000006.1:2712-37449 GCA_964345595.1 uncultured Actinomyces sp. | reverse complement strand
CACAAAAGGAGATCGGGTCACAATCTATCTGCCGCGCATACCTGAGGTCTTCTTCGCGATGCTTGCGTGCGCGAAGATCGGTGCGGTGCACTCCGTGATATTTGCCGGCTTTTCGGCCGACGCACTCACCTCGCGAATCGATGATTCTGAATCGAAGATAGTCATCACCGCTGACGGGTCTTGGGTGAATGGTTCTGTCTTCCCGTTGAAGGATATCGTTGACCAGGCCGTCCGGTTTTCTCCCACCATCGAAAACGTGGTGGTTGTTAGGCACACTGGTAGCGACGTTCATATGGATCCGCTGCGCGACCACTGGTATCACGACTTGACGGCTCTTCCCATTGCTCGAGGTCGATGCGAAACGGTGCAGGTCGACTCTGAGCACCCTCTGTTCATCTTGTACACGTCCGGATCCACCGGCGAGCCTAAGGCAGTTTGCACACCCACGGCGGCTACATGGTTGGCACCTACACAACCCTGCGGGACACCTTCGACATCCATGATGAAGACAGGTACTGGTGCACAGCCGATGCCGGTTGGATCACGGGCCACTCCTACCTGGTGTATGGGCCCTTGCTGAACGGCGCGACGGTGTTCATGTACGAGGGCGGCCCCACATACCCGCACCCGGATCGCTGGTGGTCACTTGTCGAACATTTTGGTATCACGATCCTTTACACGGCACCCACCGCGATCCGATCCCTGATGCGTTTTGGTGACGCCTGGGTGAACCGCCACGATCTTAGTTCCCTGCGCCTACTTGGGTCGGTGGGAGAACCAATCAATCCTGAGGCTTGGCGCTGGTTCTACCAGGTCGTTGGCGGCGGAAAGGCGCCTCTCATGGACACCTGGTGGCAAACGGAAACGGGAATGTTCCAAATTGCCGGAGTTCCGACAATGCCTCAAAAGCCGGGCTCTGCTGGGAAACCCGTGTTCGGGCAGCAGGCGGAAGTGGTCGACTCCAAAGGTAATCCGGTTCCGGACAACACGGAGGGTTACCTGGCCCTGAAGAACCCCACCCCCGCTATGATGCGGACCCTGTACAAGAACGATCAGCGGTACTTGGAGACGTATTGGACGCTCTCAGGGGATCGTTATTTGACGGGGGACGCGGCGCGGCGCGATCAAGATGGTTACTTCTGGGTCCTGGGTCGCACGGACGACATCATCAAAGTCTCGGGACACAGACTGGGTACGGCAGAGATTGAAGCAGCCATTGCCTCTCACCCCGCAGTTGGTGAGGCCGCCGCTATTGGACTGCCTCATGACGTAAAGGGGAATGCTATACACGTTTACGCCGCGTTGAGACCGGGCTTTCAAGGTGACCGGGAAATGACCGAAGACATTCGGGCGCACGTGAGCGAACACCTATCCCCCATAGCTAAACCTGAAGAGGTGCACTATGTGGATGAGCTGCCAAAGACCCGTTCCGGAAAGATAATGCGCAGGGTTCTGCGGGCACGGGCTCTGGGTCAGGATGAGGGAGATCTGTCGACTCTGGACGATTGATCAGCTAAGACTGCCGCGTGACCCATTCCACGCTCTATTGACATCGATTCTCAATACCGGTATCACTTGGAACATGACAGCTGCTTCCCCCGTCTCTTTCAAGAACCTAGAAGTCGGTTATGGCTCCGCACCCATCTTGCATGGCATCAGTGCCACCATTCAGGCTGGATCCTGCGTTGCGATAACCGGGGGGAACGGTTCAGGCAAATCGACGCTGCTGAAGGCCCTGCTCGGATTGATCCCCCACCAGTCCGGCGAGATTCGGCTATTTGGTGAACTTCTTCCGTCAGAACCAGGACCGGATCCCGCTGTGCCATGGAAGAAGATCGGTTACGTTCCCCAGAGAAACACCATCGGCGGCGGCGTTGGATCGACCGTGAGGGAAGTCGTTGAAACCGGACTCCTCGGACCGCGGACTTGGTGGCTACCGCGCGGCTCAAAATCCCGCGTGGACCATGTGCTAAACCAGGTGGGACTTAGCAGCAGAAGCTCCGATATCTTCCAGGTGTTATCCGGGGGTCAGCAACAGCGAACGCTAATTGCAAGAGCATTGGTTCGCACGCCGCACCTGCTTCTACTTGATGAGCCCTTAACCGGGTTGGACAGGCACAACCGCGAAGTGCTGGCCCGCGTCATCGGGGAAGAAAAAGAGGCTGGGCACACTTCTCTGATTGTCCTGCACGAACTCGGTGAATTGGCTCCACTAATTGACCGCGAGCTTCACATCTCCGCTGGACATATTTCTCACGACGGACCCCATCTACCTGCGGGCGAGGATGCTCACAGCGACTACCACCACGAACCAATCCACCGCTCTTCAACGCCATCTTGGCAATTGGAAACGCAATGAGTGATCTAGCAATATTCTTCACTTCACCCCTGCTCTTCCGGTCTTTGCTGGCCGCAATCCTAGTGGGCGTTTCTGCGCCTGTCGTCGGGACGTACCTGGTCCAAAGACGGCTCGCCATGTTGGGCGACGGGATCGGACACGTCGCGCTGACAGGAGTCGCCCTTGGTTGGCTGGTTGGAACGATGGCGAACCTGGTCCCCGTTGACCGCCTGGCTATACCCGGAGCCATCGTCACATCGGTCGCCGGCGCAGTCACCATTGAGCTGGTCCGCAGATCGGGCAGATCCTCTGCCGATGTGGCACTAGCAATCCTGTTTTACGGCGGCATAGCGGGCGGCGTGCTGCTGATCGGCATCGCGGGTGGCACCTCAACGCAGCTGAACTCGTACCTGTTCGGCTCCCTTGCAACAGTCAGCTGGTGGGACATCACGATAATTGGTGCACTGGCCGCTGTCATCATCGCTTTGGGGACTGGCCTTGGTCCAGCGCTCTTTTCAGTTTGCAATGACGAAGATTTTGCGCAGACGACCGGCTTGCCCGTGCGCGCCTTTTCGATGCTCATCGCTGTACTGTCTGCGCTCACGGTTGCGATCTCCATGCGTGTCGTTGGGGCATTGCTGGTATCCGCGGTCATGGTGATCCCCGTTGCAGTAGTGCAGCTGTTCAGACGCTCTTTCAAACAGACCATGTTATTTGCGAGCCTTCTTGGGGCAGGAGTCAGTGCCGTTGGTCTCGGTATCACTGCGAGTGTCGACCTTTCTCCGGGAGCAATGATTGTTGTTCTAGCCATTTTCATTTACGGAGTAGCGTTCGTAGGGGTGGGACAGTGGAGACGTTTACGCCCCAGAGGGCGCAAAGATCGCCCCAATAGAGAACACACTAGATTCTCGCCCAAGATCGGCTAGCCTAAAGATGCTCCGCCTTGGCATGTGCAGGCCGGTTCGGTGCTTTTCGGTCCGCCCGGTTTTCCGCATGGTATCGGATAAGAACCGGCGTCGGCGCGGCATCTGGGCCAGCGTAGGGTTCTAGGTCGGCACAGGATTCTAGGTCCACACAGGATCTAAGAGGAGACTCCGGCAAAGAGAGGAGAGGTCGTGCAGCGCATGACGCGTCAGCGTGCAGCCGTTTTGGAAGAGCTCAGTCGTTTGGGCGATTTCCGCTCTGCCGGGCAGGTGCACGATGATCTCACGGCTGCGGGACATAGGGTGAGCCTGGCAACCGTCTACCGGAACTTGCAGATCCTGGCTGAGTCAGGCCAGCTGGACACGGTCCACAGTCCCGAAGGAGAAGTCCTTTACCGGCTCTGTGCGGAAGAAGCTCACCATCATCACCTGATCTGCCGCGAATGCGGAAAAGTCACTGAGATAACCCCGGACAAGCTGGAAGGATGGGTACGCAGTTTGGCTGCCGAGCACGGCTATCATCAGCCTACCCACTTCCTAGAAATCTTTGGCACATGCAGCGATTGCCTTTCGAAGGCGCCGCTGCACAGCAGCGCACCACTTGATGAAGGAGTACGCGGATGACCGCACCAAGCTGGGCCGAATCAGGACCGCTTCTTATTGGATTCTTATTCTTTGTCGTTTTCTTTCGTGCGCAAGGCACGTATTGGCTAGCGCGGTCACTTCCCGCGTTGGCCGCCACCCAGTCTGACAACAGTGGGATCCGCGGGTCCTTAGCTCGTTGGTTCGCTGGGCCAACCCCGAAGAAGGGCGCTGCACTCTTAGAAAAGTGGGGCATCATTGTGCTGCCGCTTTGCTTCCTTACGGTGGGAGTGCAGACAGCGGTCATAGCGGGGGCGGGGATCGTGAAGATGGATTGGCGGCGCTTCACCGTCGCCATGTTGCCGGGCGCTGTTGCCTGGGCATTCCTTTACGGACTCGGCTTGCTGGCCATATGGACGGCAGCTGTTACGGCTCTCGCGGGAAATCCGTGGTCGTACGTTGCCTTAGTCGGTGTGCTGGGCGCCTTGTACCTCATCAAGGTTTTCAAGAAGAAGCAGGCCGCCAGACTCTTAGAAGGACCCGCTGAACCCCGTAAATCTGAGTCAATCTGACGTGCAGGTACCAGCTCACTTGTCATTACGTGGCTGTTCAACAGCTCCGCCGAACCGGCGCTGACGATTCCCGTACTCGGCAAGGATCTCCCACAGCCGCTGTCTGCCAAACTCTGGCCACGGCACGTCGGTGAACTCAAGTTCTGCGTATGCGAGCTGCCAGAGTAGGAAGTTTGAGATGCGCTGTTCGCCTGAGGTGCGGATGAGCAGGTCGACGTCCGGGACATCCGGGGCGTAAAGGTGAGCCGCCAAAGATCGCTCGTTGATACTGCTGGGCTTACGTTTACCTTCCTGCACTTCCTGGGCAAGCCTGCGCGCGGCGTCCGCTATCTCCGCGCGTCCGCCGTAGTTCACGCAAAGAAGCAGCTGGGTTCGCTGGTTTTCTCTGGTGAGTTCTTCGGCATTTTTTAGCTCATTGATGACGGACTTCCAAAGGCGTGGCGCTCTACCGACCCACCGGATCCGCACCCCCCAATCGGCTAGCTGCGCGGCTCTTCTGCGAATCGTATCTCTGGAGTACCCCATCAGGAAACGAACTTCGGCTGGTGAGCGGCTCCAGTTCTCGGTTGAAAAAGCGTACATGGAAATATACTCGGTGCCCGCCTCTACCGCTCCGGCGACCGTGTCCATCAGCGCGAGTTCCCCGGCCTTATGTCCCTCGGTCCGGGGAAGTCCTTGCGCGTTGGCCCAGCGCCCATTTCCGTCCATGATCACGGCAACATGGCGCGGTCCTTTACCGACCAAACCTGCTGGAACGCTTACATGTGCTTCCCCGGGTGCCGCTATCGGATCAGTAAAGCTCATGGGGCTCCTCTGCGCTTGGCAAGAACGGCAATGACCGCAATCTTTGCTCTAGATGATACTGCGCCCACACGCCGGATAATTGCCTGGCCAGTGCACGCTCATGCCCGGTAAAGCCCGTCACCGCTTCCCAGTTTGGGGTTATGAGCGCTCCCACCAGAGCGAGAGTCCCGTGCCCGCAGTCGATTCGGGCCGTCCCGATGCAGGAGGCACACACAACCCCGCCCGACTCAGCAGAGAAAGCCCGGTGCGGCCCAAGTGCTCCACAGCTTGCACAATCGTCCAGGACGGGGTCCCAGCCTGCGGACCGCATGAGGCGCAGAAGGAACGAGCTAACAATAAGGTCCGGGTCGTACCTGCGGCCCGCTAAAGCACCTAAAGCCCCGTGAAGCAAGGTGAACACGGACGCGTCAGCCTCAGGTACGTCCTGCGCCAGCTTTTGAACGGTCTCCACCAGAACCTTTGCAGCGGTAAACGCCTCGTAGTCTGCGCCAAGTTGGCCCGCATACCCAGCGTGCAGCTGTACCTGAGTGACCGTATCTAAGTTACGACCCCTGTGCAGTTGCAGGTCGGCGACGTTGAACGGCTCCAGACTGCCCCCAAACCGAGAGGTCGGCCTTCGCACACCTTTTGCAACGGCCCGAATGATCCCGTTTTCCTTGCCAAGGATGATCACGATCCGATCTGCTTCACCCAGTTTATACGTGCGAAGGATGATCCCTCGGTCCCGGTAGGTGCGCAGCATATTCCTATTGTCTCACCACCGCTGACTTGCTTCGGCAAGAAAACATCCAGTTCGCTGCCAGCCAGAATGGTGTCCTATCGGAGCGCTCGGTTCAGTGCCGAAATCACTGCCTTATAAGAGGCGCGAGCAATTGACGGGTCAATTCCCACTCCCCAAACCACTTGACCGTCTATGTCAGCTTCAATGTAGGCCGCCGCCTCGGAATCTTCTCCGTGCGTGAGTGCATGCTCCGCATAGTCCAGGATCCGCAGAGGGAATCCTTTCTCGGCGAGCGCGCGCACGAACGCATCAATGGGTCCGTTACCCGTGGCTGACAGAATAACCTGCTGCCCATAGTCGAACACTTCGGCCTGTAGCCGCGCACTGTCCCTGTCCGCCGTGACTGTCGTCTTCCCCAGAACGAAACGTCCCCATGGCTGCAAGCCCGGAGCCGAATCGGTAGGCAAGTAAGCATCTGCAAAAATCTTCCACAGGGCCTCTGAGTCCACTTCCCCGCCCGCGCCTTCTGAATGGCTCTGCACGAGCTTTGAGAACTCCACCTGCAAGCGGCGTGGCAATTCCAGTGAATGAGCATTTGCCATGAGGTATGCGACGCCGCCCTTGCCGGACTGAGAGTTGACCCGCACTACCGCCTCATATGAGCGACCAACATCGTGCGGATCTATCGGCAAGTATGGGATCTGCCAAGCCAGCTCACTTTCATCTGCGCCAGCCTTCAACTGTTCGGCGCGAACGGCAAATCCCTTCTTTATCGCGTCCTGGTGCGACCCTGAGAAGGATGTGTAGACCAGGTCCCCAGCGTATGGAGTGCGGTCCGGCACGCGCATCCCCGTGCAGTATTCGGAGATTCGGCGAACCTCATCAATATCCGACAGATCCAGTTGAGGATCCACGCCCTGGGTGTAAAGGTTGAGGGCGACCGTAACAAGGTCGACGTTACCGGTGCGCTCCCCCTGCCCGAACAGACACCCCTCTACGCGATCAGCCCCAGCCAAGAGCGCCAGCTCTGCGGATGCCACCCCGGTGCCCCGATCGTTGTGCGGGTGGACAGAAATGGTTGTGTGTTCGCGCCGACTCAGGTTGCGAACCATGTACTCTATCTGGTCTGCATACACGTTGGGAGTCGTGCGCTCCACCGTCGCGGGAAGGTTCAAGATGATCTCTTTATCAGAGTTCACCTCCCAGATGTCCGTGACCCGCTCGCAGATTTCGAGAGCCCTATCAATCTCCGTATCGATGAAGACTTCCGGAGAGTACTGGTAACCGAAAATGGTTTCGTCGCCGAGTCTCTTTTCAGCCTGGGCAATCACCTCTCGCGTCCCACTTTCCGCCAGGTCGATCGTTGCCGGCCAATCGTTGCGGAACACTACTTCTCTGAAGAAGGGGGCCGTCGCATTGTAGAGGTGGACGTTTGCCCGTGGGAAACCAACAAGTGATTCAACGGTGCGCTCAATTAGCGCTTGCCTAGACTGAGTCAGCACCGAAACGGTGACATCTTCGGGAACCGCGTCGTCTTCGATCAGGCTGCGCACAAAGTCGTAGTCGGTCTGTGACGCGGCGGGGAAACCGATCTCGATTTCTTTGAATCCCATCTTGACCAGCAGGTCAAACATTGTTCGTTTGCGCGCGGGGTCCATAGGTTCCACAAGGGCCTGGTTCCCATCGCGTAAGTCGGTGTTTAGCCACCGCGGCGCGCGCACAATCCTCTGATCTGGCCACGTCCGGTCAGGAAGGTCGATCGGGTTTGTGTCTAGCGCGGGTCGGTACTTTCCGAAAGGCATTCCGGATGGTCGCTGCGCAGTAACTTTGCCTGAGGTTTTCATCGCTACTTCCCTAGTTTTTTGCTGCTCCGAGTGATCAGAATTTCTCACTCCGCGGCGCGCCCTCCGATCCGGATTTAGGCCTCACCGCGGCGGCGAAGTAGGGCGGGAAATAGCGTGAAGTTCATATCGGCAATCTAGCGAGTGAGCTCCCGCACTGCAACACGGTTCCACCAGCTGACCCACTCATTCACGCAAGCGCGAAATACTCCTCTAGAACGTCGGCAACGCCGTCTTCATAAACCGAGGTCGTCACCCGGTCAGCAACAGTTTTTAGAGATCCGATCGCGTTCCCCATCGCCACGCCGACCCCGGCCGCGCTCAGCAAAGGGATGTCGTTTTCGTTGTCCCCGAACGTCAGAGTGCGGTCCTGGTCAACGCCCAAGTGGTCCGCGAGTGCCTGCAAAGCAAGGCCTTTCGAAACTCCCTTTGCGTTGATCTCTACCAGCATGGGTGCAGAAAAAGCGATTTCGACCTGATCCCCCACCATGTCGCGCAAGTGAGAGGCCGCTTCTTGCAGCTGCTCCGTCTCTCCCCCCATCAGGATCTTGTGCGGCAGTATCGGGAGCTCATCCCAGGACTGCAAGTACTCGATGCGGGTCTTGTTGTCTTTTGACTCATGGCGTGCCAAGACCGGGTCACTGTCCACCGTGTAAACCTTTTGCCCGTGCGGCACTATCGCTTGGACGGGACTGCCCGCGAGTTCTTCCATAACGGTCAAAACCACGTCTGCGCCGAAAGTGTAGGACGCAATCACTTGCTCATCCCAGCCTTGCGTGACTTCGGCTCCGTTGTAGCCGACAACGTAGAGCCCCTCAAAATCGATGTCGTGCCTGCGCAGGTTGTTTACTAGTCCAGCGGTGGCACGTCCGGAGATGACGGCCAGGTGAACGCCCAGTTCCCGCACTTGTCGGAGCCTGTCAAGTGTCCTGGTGCCAACGATCCCACCCGGGTACGTCGCCAAGGTGAGATCGTAATCGCTGGCCACAAGATCAAAAGGAAGGGAAGGAACGAGTTTCAACTGTCTCTTTCTCTAGAAACCGAAGCGCCTGAGCATCTTCGGGTCGGATTGCCAGTCTTTGGCGACTTTCACGTGTAGGTGCAGGTAAACGCGCTGACCTAATAGGCTCTCTATTTGCAAGCGGGCCTGCGTGCCCACCTCTTTCAGCCGCTGGCCCTTCTTGCCGATAATGATGGCTTTTTGCGACTCGCGCTCAACGAAGATGTTCACGTGCACGTCCAGTAGTGGTGGGCGACCGGTCCCCTCTTCATGTTCCCTGGGGATGATCTCCTCAACTTGCACCGCTAGCGAGTGCGGCAGCTCTTCACGGACGCCTTCAAGGGCGGCCTCCCGCACAAATTCGGCGATCAGAACTTCATCAGATTCTTCGGTCACCTCTCCGTCTGGATAGAGCTGTGGAGATTCCGGCATTTCCTGCAGTAGCACTTCAACCAGGGTCTGCAGATTGTCCGCCTTTTGGGCCGACACAGGCACGATCGCAGCCCAATCGCCCAGCGCGTCAATGTCCAACAAGTGCTCCGCTAACCGATCTTTGCTTACTTTGTCGATCTTCGTTGCCACGGCAATCACGGGGACCCGCATACCTTTGAGTTCGCGGGCAATGAATTGGTCTCCCGGACCCACCTTTTGGTCGGCAGGTAAGCAAAAGGCGACCGCGTCCACTTCCGCTAGCGCCTCACGCACCATGTCGTTCAGGCGCTTACCAAGCAGCGTTCTTGGACGGTGGTAGCCCGGAGTGTCTACCAGTATCAGCTGGCCGTCTGGTCGGCTGACGATGCCGCGGATATTGTGTCGAGTGGTCTCCGGCCGTAGCGAGGTGATAGCTACCTTTTGCCCAACCAGCGCGTTTGTGAGCGTTGACTTGCCGACGTTGGGCCTGCCCACAATCGAAACGAACCCCGCGCGATAATCTGCTGGCAACTGTTGGTCGCTCACTGAACCGGTTCCTCCTGGCTATTGTTGGCATCCGCTTCGATCACGGACACGACAATCGATCCTACTTCCTTTCGCCTGCCGACCATGCCCTCGGCCGCTAGGTGCAAGCGACCGACGGTAGCCGACGCGCCGGGAAGGGGAACCCGGTCGATAGCCCGCGTCAGTAGGCCACCGACCGAGTCGACAGATTCCTCGTCAATTTCCAAATCGAGCAGCTCTTCCAAGTCGTTCAGCGAATAGCGAGCTGGTACTCGCCAGACTTGGGGTCCGAGCTGTTCCGGTTCCATTTCCGCCCTGTCGTGTTCGTCCACGACTTCGCCGACAAGTTCTTCGAGCAGGTCCTCCAGGGTCACGAGACCCGCTATCCCTCCGTATTCGTCAATGACCAGGGCGAGGTGGGTATTGTTTGCCTGCATCTCACGCAGTTCGTCATCCACCAGGCGCGTCTCTGGAATGAAAACGGCAGGCCGCACATACGATCGGACAGGACTGTCAGCCAGGTCTTCGTTATCAAGCAGGCGGCGGACAACGTCTTTGAAGTAGAGGATCCCAATCACGTCGTCGATATCTTTGCCGACCACCGGCACTCGTGAAAAGCCCGATAGCACGAAGAGCTGCAGGCCCTTCATTAGCGGCATTTCGCCCTCAATGGTGACCATTGCCGTTCGGGGAACCATCACCTCGCGAACAAGAGTTTGCCCCATTTCGAAGACGGAACGGACGATCTCTTTATCGTCTTCATCAAAGTTCTCCGCTTCCCCAACTTCGTCGGCCAATTCACGAAGATCCTCGGCAACGTTCCATCTCTGGTCGGGAACGAGGCGAGCCGATGCTTTGCGGATGAGCGGGTCAAACCAATGAGTAATTCGGACCAGTTCCGCCGCAATGCCGCTGCCTGCCAGCGCGACGGCAAGGTAGCTGCGCGAGACCATCATCCAGGGAAGGACCAGCACCATCACAACTTCTATAGCGCCCATGACGCCAAGCACCAGCAAAGAGACCACCCACCAGGGCAGACCCGCGTCCCGCAGCAGATCCAGCGCAGCCAAAGTAACCGCTAGGACTGCGATTGTCAGCGACACAACTCGGGCCCCATGAAGAGCAATCATGGCGCGTCCGCGTTCCTCCAAGACTCCTTCCAGGCGCCGGGCGCGCTTCACTCCGTCCTCCACCAGGTCTTCCACGTAGGCGCGGGAAAGAGAGGATAAAGAAATCTCGATAGCGCTCAAGAAACCGGCGAACGCCAAGCCTGCCAAGCCCACAATCAATAGCGGGATCAGGGGTAGGGGCGCTGCGGCGGTCATGCCTGAGCCAAGAACGTGAGCAGCAGCCTGCGTTGTAAGGCGAACATGACCGCCTCTTCTTCCGGCTCCGCGTGGTCGTATCCCAGCAGGTGCAAAATCCCGTGGGTTTCCAAGAGAAGCATCTCTTCAACGGCGCTGTGACCGGCCGATCTTGCCTGCTCCGCGGCAACCTGTGGGCAGATCACAACGTCTCCCAACAAGCCGGAGGAAGTCGGCTCCGACTGCGTACCTGGACGAAGCTCGTCCATCGGGAAGCTCAGCACGTCCGTCGTGCCGGGCAGTCCAAGCCATTCCTCATGCAAGCTGGCCATCACTTCGGGTTCGACGAACAAAACGTTCATTTCAACGGCTGAACCAACGTTCGTTTCAGAAAAGACGTATTCCGCTAGGGCGGCAAACTCGGTGAGCTCAAGCTCAAAGTTGCTTTCATTGAACACTTCAACGCTCACTTGCATTCCTTTCCGCGCCGCTGCGCCGGTTCTCATCGCCTTCCCAGCGGGAGTACGCGTCGATGATCTCTGCGACCAAAGGATTCCGCACCACATCGGCACTGGTCAAATAGCTGAAGTTCACCTGCGGTATCCCATCCAGGATGCGCTGCACAAGCACCAGTCCAGACGTGTTGCCCCGCCCCAGGTCTATTTGTGAGTCGTCTCCGGTTACCACCATGTGGGAGTTGAAGCCAAGGCGGGTGAGGAACATTTTCATCTGCGCTGGCGTCGTGTTCTGAGCTTCATCCAAAATGATGTAGGCATCATTCAGTGTGCGCCCGCGCATGTATGCAAGCGGGGCAATCTCGATGGCTCCCGTAGCGACAAGCTGCGGGAGTGCGCCCTCATCAAGCAGTTCATCAAGCGCGTCGAACAGAGGTCGCAGGTAGGGGTCGATCTTCTCTGTTGCACTGCCCGGCAGGAATCCGAGGTTTTCGCCCGCCTCCACTGCCGGCCTGGTCAGCACCAGGCGTTTCACGCGTCCCTCGAGAAGCGCCGCCACCGCCTCGGCCATCGCAAGGTACGTTTTCCCGGTTCCCGCAGGGCCGATACCAAAGACAACCGGGTACATGGCTAGAGCGCGCATGTACGCGTCTTGCCCAGGCGTCTTCGGCTTAATTGTCTTCCCACGCCCGGTGTGAAGCGCCGGTGTTTGGTCGCCAGAGCCTGGCGTGTGCAGCAGTTCAATGATCTCTTTCACCGTCTCTGGATCGACGGCCTCTCCTTCACGAACAACTGCCACTAGCTCTTCCAAGAGAGGCACGACCAACCCGACCCGACCGCGCGGCCCCGTGATCCGTAGTTCATGGTCCTCAACGTCGATTTCCACGTCTGGGAAGCCGCGTTCGATTGTTCTCAATACCTGGTCCGCCGACCCAAGGAGCACAAGTGGGTTCACGTCCGGGGGAATCGTGAAGTACCGGCTCAGCCGGGGGGAACGTGATTGGGTAGCGATATCAAAGACGCTTTCTACTAGAGGCCGCTCACCGGTGTGTTGCCCGGTATGTTGCCCGGTGTGTTGGGCGCCGACCGCCCACTTTTTCTCACAGTCTACCGCCAGCGGCCGGTGAGAACATTGATGATGCTAAGTGCTGCGGCCCCCGCTGTTGAAGAACGAAGAACATTGGGCCCAATGCGAACCCGGACCGCACCTGCTTCGTCAAGTGCTTGAAGCTCCTGTTCACTGACGCCGCCTTCGGGGCCAATCAGGACAGTCACTTGACCGGCGTCGTTAAGGTTGGTCCAGTTCTCCACAGCAGCGGAGATGGGCGTGGATGCTTCTTCGTGAGCCACCAGGATCAAACCGTCGGAGCTGGCTAAGAACTCGCTGAGAGAGACGCAGTCTTCCACCGCGGGGACGAATGCTCTGCGTGATTGTTTCACTGCGGCGCGGACGACGTTCACCCATTTCCGCTTTGCTTTATCGGCCTTCTGCGCTGACCAGCGCACTATGGAACGTTGCGCCTGCCACGGGATTATGCGATCCACCCCGAGCTCCGTGCACATTTCTATGGCTTGCTCGTCCCTGCCACCTTTTGCCAGAGCCTGCATGAGCGTTACCGAGATTTTCGGCGGGGCTTCTGCGCTCAGCTGGACTGCTTCGAGGAGAAGAACATTGTCGCTGGACGGCAATACAGTGCAGGTCACGCGTGTCCCGGCTCCGTCCACCAGATCCAGTTCGTCACCTGGACCCATTCGCATAGACCTGCGCGCGTGGTCGGATTCGGGGCCTGACCAGTCAAACTTCTCGCCCGTCTTTGGAAGGTCTTCAGATTCGGCAAAAAATACTGGCCTGGTCAACGATTGCCTAACTTGTCCTTAAACCATTTCAGCGGGCCTGGCGCTGCCCCCACGGGTTCAACGCGCTGTTCGCCGCGCAGTTCCGCTAGTTCTTCCAGCAGCTCCTGCTGGCGCGGGTCCATAGCCGTTGGGGTTTGGACCGACACGTGTACGTGTAGGTTTCCGCGTCCCCCGCCGCTTAGGCGGCCAACGCCAAGACCTTTGAGCACAATCTCGCTTTCTGACTGTGTGCCCGGTGCGATGATCAACTCTTGGTCCCCATCCAGCGTGTCGAGCGAAAAGACTGTGCCAAGCGCTGCAAGTGTCATTGGGACTTCAATTCGCGTGTGCAGGTCGTAGCCTTGACGGGCGAACAGCGGGTGCGCCTTTTCCCGAATTTCAACATACAGGTCACCAGGCGGGCCGCCAGCAGGTCCAGCTTGTCCCTTGCCCGACAAACGAACCCGCGTCCCGTTTTCCACACCGGCGGGAATGTCGAAGGCAACGGTGCGGGTGGCTCTCACGCGGCCTTCTCCCCCACATTCTTCACAGGGGTTATCAATCGTGTGTCCGTATCCCTGACAATCCCGACAAACCGAACTGGTGCGAATGGCCCCAAGCAGACTCTGTTGAACGCTCATCACAGAGCCAGCTCCCCCACACGTTGTGCAAGGGGTCGGGCTGGTCCCAGGCTGGCAGCAGGACCCAGCGCAGGTTGCACACTCAACTGCGGTGTCCACGCGAACCTCTTTGTGAGCTCCAAAGACGACATCTTCAAGCGTGAGTTCCACTGCAACCAGTGAGTCCTGCCCGCGCCTGGTCCGCTGAGCGGGGCCGGTAGGAGCCCCAAACCCACCGCGAGCGCCAAACATCGTTTCGAAAAGATCCGCAAAGCCGAAGTCAGCCCCGAATCCGCTGCCGTTGGTGAACGCTGCGGGACCGCCAATGTCGTACTGACGGCGCTTACCTGGATCTGAAAGTATCTCGTACGCGACAGACAGTTCCTTGAATGCTTCTTCGGATCCCGGCCCGGCGTAGTCAGGGTGAAGTTGGCGCGCCTTCTTCCGGTATGCCCTTTTGATCTCTTCGGCACTCGCGTTTCGGCTGACCCCAAGGATCTCGTAATAGTCGGTCAATTTGTCTCTTCCTCAGCTCATTCTTTTCGCACTATATGCGCCCTAGCAGCCACAAACAAGGCGTTGTGGGAGATAGCGCAGGGCCGCTCAAGATTGCTGCTCTTCCAAGATTAGATGTGAAAGGTACCTGGAAACTGCTTCTACAGCTATCAGCGAACGCGGATAGTCCATGCGGGTAGGCCCGACAATGCCCACATGCGCCCTCCCCTCTTCGCCTAACTGGTACGTCCCAGAAATGATCGAGGTTTCCCCCAAATCCTGATCTCTGTTCTCGGTCCCAATAGACACGTGCAGTCGGTCGGTGTGGACCTCACTGAATAGCCGCAGAAGAGCAACCTGCTGCTCCAAAGCGTCAAGCACCCCAGAAACGTCAGTGAAGTCTTCCCCGACGCGCGCAAGATTTGAAAGTCCGGCAACCAGCAGCCGCGAAGGTGATTCAGCGCTAAGCAATTCGGCCACCGACTTCATGACCTGCTTAGCAACCGCCCGGTTCTCCGGTGAGAAACGCTCAGAAATGCGCGAGGACCCATCACAAATGATGTTCGCGGTGGCGCCGGAAAGTTCAAGGTTCAAACGGTCACGCAACTCGGTCAGAGCATCTTGGTCCACAGCGTCTTCGGCCTTCATGCGCCGTTCCAACACATGACCGTCCTCCGTGATGACGACAACGACCAACCAGCGTGATCCCAGGTCGACAACGTCCAATCTGCGCAACCTGGATGCAACCCGCACCGGCAGCTGTGCGACCGCGGCGCTTCGGGTGAGTTGAGCCAAAAGACGAACGGTACGAGCAATGACCTCTTCAAAGTCAACCGCCTCACCCAAGAACTCTTCAATCGCTCTGCGTTGGGGTTCGGGAAGCGGGCGCAGATCTATCAGCCCGTCTACGAAAGTTCGGTAACCGGCCTCTGTTGGCACGCGACCCGCCGAGGTGTGCGGCTGAAAAATCAGACCTTCACGCTCTAGAACATTCATCTCATTGCGAATGGTCGCGGATGAGACATCCATCTGGCCGACCGATGCCACAGCTTTTGAACTCACCGGCTCTCGGGTGTCAACGTAATGCGACACGATGGTACGCAGAATCTCTAGCTGTCTGCCCCGTGCCACCTAAATCCTCCTAGTCGAAGTATCTTTTGTTCTTTAGCACTCTTCATTCCGTACTGCTAATCTTAGTCTCCCTCAGACCGGTTGAACACGGCCCTTGCGCGCAGTGCGTCACTACAAGTAGCAGACTGCTTTGCGAAGCGATCTTCGCCCCAGGCATCATGAGTCCATGAACCAGCCAAACGGAACTATTTCGCTACCGGGCAAGCAGGACATGTCGCGGGCGAGAACTGCGTGGCGGTCCTTGCTCTTTGGCTCAGTGATTTTCTTCTTCGCAGTGTACGCGGTTGCGGTGCTCACCCGGTTTGGACAGTTGTTTGAGAACTCGGCGTTGGTTGGTTCGAAGCTCAGTCCGAACAACCTGTTGGCCGTGGATGATGCACAGTTACGGGTGATATCTGTTTCTTCCCTGGCAATTGCTATCGTTCTGGTTGCCCTCATCGGCTACGTCCGTGGCGGTTGGCGCCTGGGGGTGGCTGGCTCCGGCACAATAATATTGAGTGTCGGCATCGCAGAGGTGTTGAAGCACTACGTTTTGCCGCGGCCTGACCTGGTTGGCGCGCAAGAAGGCATCCTTCACAACTCGTTTCCTTCAGGACACACGACGATTGCCATGTCTTTCTTGATGGCACTTCTTTTGGTTGTTCCCTTCAGGTGGCGCGGGCTCGCAATGCTAGTGACGCTTGGGTGGGCTACTGGCATCGGGGCTCTCACCGTCGCCGCTCACTGGCACCGCTTGAGCGACACTCTTGGAGCAAACGCGGTGGCCCTAGCGGTCGCCTCGGCCGCATCACTTTGGTTGCTGAAGGGTGGCAAGGTCAAACCTGCCCCGCCGAAACGGTACCCTCTGCGCGTTGCACTAGCCTGGCTTTTCGCTGTCACCGGCGCCGGCGCGTTGCTCATCGGTGTCGTCCTGGCGCTGCTGAACTGGTACCGCGTCCCGCAAGGCAGTCCGGACTTCGCAATCAACAATTATTTGGCAGTTCATTCGTTGGCGCTGGCCGGCTCTGTCATTTCCGCCCTGACCTTTTGGCGGAGCTGGCACGGGCTAGAGACCCTTTAGATTCGCTCTTCCCACCCTGCCAGCACGCGGGTCACGTGGTCGGCTAGTAGGCGTCCGCGCAAAGTCGCGACTAGGCGACCAGGCACTGTTTCTTCCAGCAGGCCGTCTTCAACTAGTCGGTCCGTGCCCGCCAGCCACGGTTCGATGGGCACACCTTCGGCGGTGCGGATACCCAGCATCAGGCGTTCCAGTCGGCGTGTATCGTCATCCAGCTGCTCGCCCGCAATGCCCGGCTCTTGCTTTGAAGCCAGCTTGCCCGCGTATGCGAGCGGATGTTTCACATTCCACCAGCGCAGTCCGCCCCAGTGAGAGTGAGCGCCCGGCCCATAACCCCACCAGTTCCAATCCCGCCAGTAGGCCAAATTGTGCTTTGAAGCGCTCCTCAACTGCGTCCCGGGCGTTTCGGATTCCCCCGGCCCAACCTTCGCGAAATTTGAAATCTCGTACCAGCGATAGCCCGCCTCGCCAAGTAGTTCATCTGTCATCACGTACTTGTCGGCCGACAAGTCTTCGTTTGGCGAGGCGACCTTGCCCCTATCAATCTGGGCCGCCAGTTTCGTCCCCGGCTCGACAATCAGGGAGTACGCGCTCACGTGATCCGGTTCCATACCGATCGCACTTTGCAGGCTCGCCTGCCAGTCGGAAAGGGACTCCCCCGGCGCTCCAAATATCAGATCGACCGATACAGACAGTCCTGCTTCTCTAGCCCAATCAACAGCTTGCGGCACACTTCCTGGATTGTGGACGCGGTCCAAAACATCCAGGACTCGCTGCACCGATGATTGCATGCCGATTGACAGGCGGTTCACTCCCAGGTCCCGCAGAGCAAACAACGCTTCTCTGGTTAACGTTTCAGGGTTCGCTTCCACGGTAATCTCTGCATCTGCGGCGACACCGAACTCGTCATAAAGGGACCCCAGGATTTGCCCGAAAGCAGCGGGAGTCAACAGGGTCGGTGTGCCCCCACCAAAGAATACGGTGCTAAAGGGACGGGCTGCGTCGCCCAGCTGCCTTCGGCTCTGCGCGATCTCCAAATGAACTGAGCTAGCGTAGGTTTCCAAGTCCGCGCCCTGCCCAAAACCCGTGGTGTACGTGTTGAAATCGCAGTAACCGCACCGGACCGTACAAAACGGGACGTGGACATAGGCCGAAAATGGAATGCCAGCCCCCTCCCGCCTCGCCCGCTCCCAAATATGGGAATCAGGTGGCCACGGGATTCCATCCGGTTGGCTGGGCACCGCTACTCACCCTCGGGCAACGCACGTTTTATCGCCGTGAGATCGTGGATTCTTCTTCCGGAAGAGAGGCCTTTCTCTTCAAATCTGGTGAGTATCCGCCCGGGAAAACGCGGCGCAAATCCGCCGCGCGATGGCTGGGGGTCCTTCGGGTCCGGACGTGAGCCTGCGTGCGGGTTCACAAAGGTCGGCACGGATTCCACAGCGTCCCTCATCTGCCAAGCGTAATCATCCCAGTCCGTTGCCAGGCGCCAACAACCGTCTTCTTCCAAGGAGTCTGCCACCGCCCGAGCAAACTCCGTGTCCACAAGGCGGCGTTTGTGGTGACGCTTCTTTCTCCATGGGTCAGGAAAGAACGTCCACACTTCCCGGGCCGAGCCGGCCCGCAACAAGATCGGCAGCGCCTGAGCGGCGTCGGCCTCCACTATCCGCAGATTCTCCACACCAGCTGCGACAGCGCGGGAAATCGCTTTCGCTACACCCGGCCGCCACACCTCAAAAGCCAGGTAGTCATTTTCTGGGTGGGCCTGCGCGTGTGCCACAAGCTGCTCCCCATTACCGGAGCCGACCTCAACAACCAACGGCGCTTTTCTGCCGAACAGGGTAGGTAAGTCGATAACGTGCGACGGGTCGATGGTTGTCGCAGATCCAGCGAACGTAACTGGGACGATGTACTGATCGCCATGGGTTTCGAGCACGCGAGCCAGGTTCGCGGGCATTCCGCGAGAGCGCCTAACAAACGATTTTGTCCGCGCCTGGAAGAGAGGTTCTTCTGACACCGCTACTTCTTCCCCGTTGGGGCATCGGAGGTAAGCGCAGCAATGAATGCCTCTTGCGGGACGTCAACACGCCCGATTGACTTCATCCGCTTCTTTCCTTCTTTCTGCTTCTCCAGCAGTTTCCGTTTCCGGGAAATATCGCCGCCATAGCACTTAGCTAGCATGTCTTTCCGCAGTGCCTTTATCGTTTCACGGGCAATTATCCGGGAGCCCACCGCAGCTTGAACGGGGATCTCGAACTGTTGACGGGGTATTAGTTCTTTCAGGCGCTTCGTCATTTTCACGCCATAGGCGTAGGCTGCGTCTTTGTGCACGATCGCGCTGAACGCGTCTACCTGCTCAGCGTTTAGGAGAATGTCCACCTTCACAAGATCGGCAACCTGATCCCCGTCTTCGTGGTAATCCAAAGACGCATAGCCTTTCGTTCTTGATTTCAGTTGGTCAAAGAAATCAAAGACGATCTCCGCCAGCGGCAGCCTGTAGCGTAGTTCCACCCGCTCCGTGGACAGGTAGTCCATGCCGCCCAGCGTCCCGCGCCTGTCTTGGCACAGTTCCATGATTGCGCCGACATATTCGGCCGGAGCCAAAATGGTTGCTGCCACCATCGGCTCTCTCACCGAGTTGATTTTCCCCTCCGGGAAGGCCGATGGGTTCTCAACCTGCACCTCGGTTCCATCTTCCTGTTCCACGCTGTAAACAACGTTCGGCGCCGTGGCAATCAGGTCCAGGTTGAACTCGCGTTCGAGCCGCTCCCTCACAATCTCCAGGTGCAGTAGCCCCAGGAAGCCGCAACGGAAACCAAAACCAAGCGCGACCGAAGATTCGGGTTCATAGGTGAGCGCGGCATCATTCAGTTGAAGTTTCACCAGAGCTTCTCGCAGGTCAGGGAAATCTGAACCGTCGACCGGATAAATGCCAGAAAATACCATAGGTTTCGGGTCGCGGTAGCCTTCGAGTGGCGCTTCGGCCCCCCGGACGGCCGTGGTGATCGTGTCTCCCACTCGAGACTGGCGGACGTCTTTCACACCGGTGATTAGGTACCCAACTTCGCCTGCTGCAAGTCCTTCCTCAGGGACCGGGTCGGGACTGATAACACCGACTTCTAGGACCTCATGCACCAGCCCTGTCGAGAGCATCTTCACCCGCCCCCGATGTTTCAGTTCACCGTCCACCACCCTCACGTAGGTGACGACGCCGCGGTACGAGTCGTAAACGGAGTCAAAGATCATCGCCCGCGTTGGGGCGTCAGGGTCACCGGTTGGAGGCGGGACTTCTCGAACAATGCGGTCCAAGATGGCATCGACGCCTTCACCGGTTTTGCCAGACGCCAGCATTACCTCTTCTGGCTCAATTCCAATCAGGGCAGCGATCTCTTCAGCATATTTCTCTGGCTGTGCGCCAGGCAGGTCAATCTTGTTCAGAACCGGGATGATGACCAGGTCATTTTCCATAGCCAAGTAGAGATTGGCCAGTGTCTGGGCTTCAATGCCTTGTGCGGCATCTACTAGGAGTAGCGCACCTTCGCACGCCGCCAGAGATCTTGACACCTCATACGTGAAGTCAACGTGCCCGGGAGTGTCGATCATGTTGAGCGCGAATGGCTCCCCGTCAACAGCCCACGGCATCCGCACCGCCTGGCTTTTGATGGTGATACCGCGCTCTCTTTCAATATCCATGCGATCCAGGAACTGCTCGCGCATCTCCCGCGGGTTCACCACACCGGTCAGCTGGAGCATCCGATCCGCCAGGGTAGATTTCCCGTGGTCAATGTGAGCGATGATGCTGAAATTGCGGATCTTGTTCTGCGGGGTATGCGCGGGCTTGATCTGCTCCAGTTCATCCTTCGTGGGCACGGACACTGCCAGGGACCTCCAGTTTTCCGGTTCTGCTATCTCATAGCTCCCCGCTATCGTCCCATGTTCAGACCCAGACCGGAAAGTCTGCTTGCTTCTGGTGAGCTATCACGCATTTGACTCAACTATTTGGCCGCGCATTTCCACCAGGGCAGCCATCAGGGCTGGCTCATCAATTTCCCGGTAGATTTCGAGGAGCCTGTCCGCCCAAGCTATCGCTTCAGAGCGGTCTTCGGCCTCCACAGCTTCTGTGAGCAGGGAGCCCAGGACCTCCGGTTCCAAAGGGTCCCCCGAGTCCAGGAACCGGTTGATGTCGGTAAGTAGCGCGCGCCATATGTTTTGGGCTTGTTCTCTGTTCCCAGCCAGCGAGTGAACCGCCGCCAAATCGTTGCGTACAGCAAGGGTGTCTCGCGAGGCTATCCCTCTGAACTCTGTGAGGATGAGCAGAAGTTTCTGGAAGACAACGATAGCCCCGTCAAGATCTCCGGAGTCTCGTAAGTACTCGCCGTAATTGTGGCGGGCCGACAAGGCGAAGCTGCGACCCTGCTGACCCCAGGCGTCCAGGTCTTCAAGAAGTTCCTTGTAGAGCGCATCTGCAACTTCCGGAGTTGTTCCCGATTCAAGGATCCGGGCGACATTGTTGCGGATAACGCAAAAGAGGTCTTCTTTTCGAGACAGGTGCCTTCGCGCGTCCGCAAGTAGATCCTCAGCAAGCGCCTCAGCCCGGCGGCGCATACCGGTCTTTCCTGCCCAGTACATTTGGGAATTGCGGAGCAGCAGCGTTCTCGCGTCGGCGCCGCCCCAAAGTGCGGTGCTCTCAGCGACGCTGCGATCAAGTCTCCTAAGCGCCTCATCCGGTCTTCCTAGACCGATGAGGAGCGGCGCCGTGTCCCGCAAGAGAAGCACCCGAACATCCGGGCTAGGATCCGCCGACAAATGCAGGTCAATAAGCTGCAGGCCCTTTTCGGGTGGACTCTGCTCCACGAGCTCTACGACGCTGAAGTACTCTTCCATTGCTTCGTGCCGATCCCACATGTGCATCGAGCTGAAAATTACGTCCACTGCCATTCCTAAAAGTAGATTGAGGCCCCGTGTTGCTTCGGCTATGGCATCAAATATCGTCTGCCCCGAAAACCCTTGCGAACGATCGCCAAATGTCTGTGGATTCCAAGCTGATAGCGTCCTGTGGACAGCTTTTGGTGATGACCTTCACCCAAACGGAGAGGAAGGCCGCTCGATTGCGGAGGTTCGGAACTGGTAGAGTTCTTAGTTGGATTCCAAACCGGGTCGGGCTTGGAATCTTGATCAGGTCGTTTGCGGGGTGCCCCACGCCCCAGTCCCGACACTGGCTCATCCCTCACCGACCAGATTAGTTTGTAGAAACATGAGGAGAGTCCGTACGTGGCAAACATCAAGTCACAGATCAAGCGTAATCGCACCAACGAAAAGCGTCGCATCCGCAACCAGGCGGTGAAATCTGAGCTGAAAACTCTTATCCGCAAGACGCGTGAGGCAGTCGAGGCCGGGGACCGCGAGGCCGCTGAAGAAGGTCTGCGGGTCGCATCACGCAAGCTTGACGTGGCTGTCTCCAAGGGAGTCATTCACAAGAATCAGGCGAGGAACCGTAAGTCTCGCTTGGCTGCCAGAGTCAACGCGATGGACAGCTAGTCCAAAAAAGCAAGCTTTAGTTAGGGAGGGACGGAATCCGTCTCTCCCTAACTGCGTTTAGCTCAAATATCGTTTGGGCAACAGAAAAACTAGCTAGTCGACCAGCTAGTCGACTAAGCTCCGCGTGCTCGGGAGATCTCAATAAGGCAGCGTTCCACCGCGCCCTCTGGGTCTTTTGATGCACCTTTCACATCAGCGTCTGCGCGCGCCACTGCGCAGATCGCCCTGCCAAGCATTTCCGGGGTCCAGCTCCGCAGATCCGAACGCGCATGGTTGGCGGCCTGAGGCGACATGCCCAGCTCTTGCTGGCCGACCCCAGGAACGGAGACTTTCGCTAGTGCGCGGAGCTTGTACGCAAGCGCTGCGACGACCATCACAGGCTGAGCACCCGACGCAAATGCCCGCCTGGCAAGAACGACAGCTCGGGGTCCCTGCCCTTTGACCATGGCGTCAGCAACCTGAAAACCGTCGGTTTCTATTTGCCCAGCAAAGTGATCTCGTACCGCTTCCGGGCTTACCTGGCCACCCGTGTCTTCGACCAGTCGGCGAGTCACACCCAGCAGCTCATCCAGGTCTGCCCCGGCTCCCTCAATGAGCATCTGCGCCGCATTGCCCAGGAGCCGGCCCTGAAGCTGGTCGACTTCATCCCGCACCAATGACATCCGCTGGCTTTCATATTTCAGTTCTTCAGCCGACCATATCGGGTAATTGGATTTACGTATGGTGTCCACAAGTTTGCGATGTGCGGTTCCCCCGCGGTGGTAAAGCAAAAATGTCACGCCGTCCGGCGTGCTTTCCATGGCTCGGACGAGTTGGTCCGCTAGAGGATGGCTAGCCTCATCGACCCCGCGCAGGATTACGAGTTTTTCCTCGCCAAAAAGGGAGGGAGAAACCCAAAGCGCCACCTGCTCTGGGTGGCACTGCGACGCGTCGTATTCGAGCACTTCCACCTCTGGTTTGGACGCTAGGATTTCCTTGCGCAGATAGCGGATGCCTCTGTCCGCCAATGCGCGATTGGGTCCGCGAAACAAAACCACGGGCGCAGCTCGAAGCTCGCGAAGGGCAATCGGCGGGCGCGCACTACCAGTAGACCCTTTACCTGTTCGTGCCGCAGACACTCCGTTCACCGCCCCAGCAATCCATCAGTTCATCAAATACCAACACCAAACCTACCAGGGTTACTATCACCATCAGCCCAAAGGGACCCTCTGGCCACCCCAATGTTGCTCCGGGAATGTTGGCCGTCACCTGCGCGACCGCCGCAATCCAGTTCGCGTGCGGAACTGCTAGCCAAACCAGCAGTAAAGCCGAGCCCGGCAGGTGGTCGACAAGAATGGCGGCCAGTAGGCCCAGCAGCGTTACGGGCCCAACCGCTGGGGCCGCCAGCACATTAGCGGGCACGGCAAATAGGGGGACCGTTCCTGTCATTGCCACCAGGATTGGGGCAACCCAAAGAGAAGCTGCCGCAGCGATTGCGCCAGCCTGGGAAGCAGCAACGGTGACCTGACCAACCCGCCCGGACGTCTGCCTGTCAGTCAATCTTCGGCGCAGTTTTCTGGCCCACCGACGCCCAGAACGCAAGATCCCCGCCGTTGCAAGAACCGACATAGCAAACCCTGGTCGGACAGACTTCCATGGGTCCAGCAGAACCATCATGATCACAACAACGGCCAGAGCCACTTGGGGTTGAGGCGGGCGCTTGATCACCAGGGCTACCCCTGCAACAGCCGCCATGCTGGCTGATCGAAGAACACTGGGCGATGGCCCGACAACACTGATCAGAAAGGCCAGAAAAGCTGCCCCAGCAAGGGGGCGCCACAGCACACCGCCAGGAAAGACTAGGGCTAGCGCCAGCAGTGCAATGCTGATATGCGTGCCCGAGATCGCTGTTAGGTGGGTGAGAGATGCGGTGCGCATTGCTTGCTTGGTGTCGGTATCCAGAAGCTGCAGGTTGCCCACGGACATGCCCAGGATCAAACCACCCGCTGGCTCGGGGAGAAGGCCAGCGAGCTCGACCATTCCCTCACGCACACCCGCGGCGCGGATATGCCAGCGGTTGGCGCTCTCAACCGGGTGGACGCTGACGGCCCTCACTTGACCAACCATCGGTGGCTTGTCCCAAAAACCACTTGAGAGTTTCCCGGCGAACAGTCCGGTATCGCCCGCGGTCAAGCTGTCTAGCGCCTCTGGAGAACTTGTGACCCTGACCTGGGCAGAGGACGAAACCCAATCGGTCCCTGTGCGCACAAGCACAATCTGGACTGTGACGTTAGCGGTATCTTCCCCCCACGGAGACTTTTGGAGTCCGGGGTCCGTGATCAAGCGACCCACCAGTTGGATGTGTCCGCCAGTGGCTTCCCAGTTCGACGCCGGGTCGGCCAGATGAGCGGTAAGCGCCATGCCACCCACGTAGACGCCCAGCACCGCACTGAGCACAAACACAGCGGCGTTCAGCTTCGCTCTAGGCAATGCAACCGCCGCAGCGGCTCCCAACAAAGCCGCTGAAACCACTCCAACCCAAGGCGGGGCTCCCGAAACTCCGAGTGCGGTTCCCGCCCAAGTCCCTGCGGCCGTCGGCGCCAGGCGCCAGTCTTCCGGCCTGGTGCTCCTACGGCCCACAAAGGTCCGCCTCTATTCCGGCAAAGACTTTGGGGCCGATGCCGGCTACCAAGCGCAGGTCCCCCTTGGCTAAGAACGCGCCGTTTTGTTCTCGGTGGTCCACGATCCGCTGGGAAAGCGCGGGCCCAATACCCACCAGCTGCTCCAATTCCTGCGCGGTGGCCACATTTACGTCAATGCACGGTGGCGGCGCCTGTTCGACTGGCGCTTGAGGCCCGGTGGCCGTACTGGCCGCGCTTGCCGAGGGAATGTGGATCTGTTCCCCATCAGTTACCACCCTGGCCAGGTTTGTAGTCTCCAAGTCGGCATCCTCGCTCGGCCCACCGACCTTCTCCAGCGCGTCAACAACTCTTGATCCCACCGGCAAAGACACAACTCCGGGATTGACTACTTCTCCCGAAACGTAGACCAGCACCTCCGCTGTGGCACTCGCGGATTCCGGTGTCTGCCCTTCGGAAACAGCGGACTCAGAGCCCTTGGGCACCGCACCTGTTTGGGCCGCCAAACCCAAGTCCTCTGTGCTGGCCCCAATCGACTCCAACAGGTCTTCTTCCGCCGACTGTCCGACAAGCAAACTGGCGGCAGCGTCTTTGCCGAAACTGGCAAGGACAACTAGTAGAAGTGCGACAGTAACAATGGCTGCCTGGCGCAGATTGAGAGACCACCTGTCCTGGCCCGTGTGCTTGTGGCGCTCCGCGCGCAGTGGAAGCTTCATTGGCCCAGACTATGAATGATCCAGGCTTTTGCTTTCCCGCTCGGGATTTGCTGTGGATTACCAACTGGTGAAGACCTGTGGACCGGCAGGGTGCCTCAAATGTCGCAGAGTCTCCAGGGTGCGGCGGCTCGGGCTTTGAAAATCGGATGGTGGCACAATTGGATGGTCAGCTAGATGGTCAGCGCTGCCCCCTGTCTGGGGCGGGCGCTAGAACACGAATCGCTAAGAGCGGAGAACCACATGAAACTCGGATTCATCGGTACAGGAGCAATGTCCGGGGCGATTGCACGCGGCGTCCACGCTTCCGGGAACCTGGACGCTGACATGTACCTGTTTGACCGCTTCCCCGCCGCCGCCCACGCACTCGCGGAAGAAGTCGGGGGGCAGGTCGCCGATTCTGCGGCAGATCTGATCTGCGAATGCGATGTCGTCGTCTTGGGGGTGAAACCGAACGTGCAAACCCAAGTGCTGGAAGAACTTGCGCCGCATCTTACTGGCGACTGCCAGCCAACGCTGATCTCAATAGCAGCCGGTCGGCCGCTTTCAAGCATCGAAGAAGACCTAGCAGCGGCTGCTCTGGTGCCCTCGGTTGTGCGAGTGATGCCGAACATGAACGCTGCGATTGGTCAATCAATGTCAGCGGTGGCCGGCGCGAAGACCGCAACGCGCCGTGCTGTTGAGGACACGCTGGCGGTGTTCTCCGCAGTCGGGGATGTCATGGAGCTTCCAGAAGAACTATTTCCGGTCTACTCCGCGCTTGCCGGGTGCTCCCCCGCCTGGTTCTTCCACATTGCAGATGCGCTGGCTCAAGCTGGGGTGGCGCACGGAATGACGAAGCAACAAGCGCTGCAAGCGGTCACCCAGTCGATGCTCGGCTCTGCCGGCCTGCTTCAAGCCGCAGCCTCAGAGGGCGACAATCCAGCAGTATTGATTGACCGCGTCTGCTCTCCGGGTGGTACCACAGTGGCCGGACTGCTTGCTGCGCAAGCCGCGGGGTTAGGACCTGCTCTGGTGGCGGCGGTGAACGCCGCGGTCGCCAAAGATAACGAGCTCAGCGGGAAGTAGAAGCAGTCGGCCAGCTAATCTCACACGCTTACCGCTTTGTGCGTGCGACACACCTAGCTAACGTTAAACTGGATACTTTGGAATCCGGCTTGTGGCCGGTCCCCCCTTTTTGGAGAAGAACCTATGAATCACCCAGCCCACTCAAGCACCCACAGCCTTCCACCGGCAAGAGTCCCTGACAGGGTAAGTGCAGATGGGCTGGAAGAAAAGTGGGAGCAGTCCTGGAAAAAGGACGACATCTACCGATTTGATCGGACCGCACAGCGACAAGACGTGTATTCAATCGATACGCCCCCGCCCACCGTGTCAGGTTCCCTTCACGTGGGGCATGTCTTCTCCTACACCCACACGGACACCGTTGCCCGTTTTCAAAGGATGCGCGGTAAGGAAGTCTTCTACCCGATGGGCTGGGACGATAACGGCTTGCCGACAGAACGTAGGGTACAGAACTACTACGGGGTGCGCTGTGATCCGTCGCTTCCCTACCAGGAAGACTTTGCACCGCCTCAAGAAGGTGGGGAAGGCAAATCAGTGCGTGCTGCGGACCAGCAGCCAATCTCTAGGCAGAACTTCATCGACCTTTGCATGAAGCTCTCCCAGGCCGATGAGACGCAGTTCGAGGAGCTCTGGCGCAGGCTGGGCTTATCCGTGGACTGGTCTCTCACCTACCAGACGATCGGTAATGATGCCCGCCGTGTAGCACAAGCCGCTTTCCTGGATTCCCTAGGCAGGGGCGAGGCTTATCAGGCGGAAGCCCCGGGACTTTGGGATGTGACGTTCCAGACCGCGGTTGCTCAGGCAGAACTTGAGTCCCGTGAGTATCCGGGCGAATATTATTCGCTGGCTTTCCACGGGCAAGAAGGCGACGTTGTCATTGAGACGACCAGACCGGAACTTCTTGCGGCGTGTGTGGCGCTCATTGCTCACCCGGACGATGAGCGATATCAGGACTTGTTCGGCACCACGGTCACCTCGCCCGGATTCGGTGTAGAGGTTCCAGTCTTAGCTCATCCCGCTGCTGAGATGGATAAGGGCGCTGGCATAGCGATGTGCTGTACTTTTGGCGACTTGACCGACGTTGAATGGTGGCGAGACCTACGGCTACCCATGCGCGCGATCCTGGAGAAGGATGGCCGTATCACCAGGTCAACTCCCGAGTGGCTCCCCGAGTCCGGTGTCTCTTTGTTCGAAGAGATCCAGGGCAAGACGACATTCTCGGCGCGCAAAGCAGTAACCGAAGCCTTGGGCGCGACAGGAGAGATGCTTGGCGAGCCCGTCCCAACGAAAAGGATGACCAACTTCTTCGAAAAAGGCGACAAGCCCCTCGAAATCGTCGCGTCCCGTCAGTGGTACATACGCAACGGTGGCAAAGAGTTCACTCGGACCGGTCAGGAAATCGACCTCAGGGAAGAGCTTCTTGAGGCGGGCCGGAAATTGAAGTTCCACCCGGACTTCATGCGAGTCCGCTACGAAAACTGGGTACAGGGGCTCAGCACCGACTGGCTCATCTCCCGCCAGCGTTTCTTTGGTGTTGCACTGCCGGTTTGGTATCAAATTGATGAAAGCGGCGCGGTTCAATACGACCGAGTACTCACGCCCGACTCGAGCCAGCTGCCCGTCGACCCGACGATTGACACGCCCCCTGGCTTCGAAGAGTCGCAGCGAGACCAGCCGGGCGGGTTCACACCTGAGGTCGACATCATGGACACGTGGGCCACTTCGTCCCTCACTCCCCGCATTCCCACCGGTTGGCTGACCGATGAGGACCTGTTCCACCGCGTCTACCCGATGGACTTGCGCGCCCAAGGCCAAGACATCATCCGGACGTGGCTGTTTTCAACGGTGCTGCGGTCGGTCAGCGATTGGGGCGAACTGCCCTGGACGAACGCCGCGATTTCGGGGTGGATTCTGGACCCGGACCGGAAGAAGATGTCGAAGTCGAAGGGCAACGCGGTCACCCCTATGGCTTTGCTGGAACAGTACGGTTCGGACGCAGTTCGGTATTGGGCGGCCTCGGCGCGACTTGGCACTGATGCCGCTTTTGATGAAGGCCAGATGAAGATCGGTCGCCGCCTGGCTATCAAGGTACTGAACGCGTCGAAGTTCGCGCTCACTATGGGTGACCCGGGCGCTGAGCTTCTCCTTGACCCGTCGCTGATCACGAACCCGCTCGACGCCTCGGAAATCGCTCACCTACGCCAGGTGATTGAAACGGCCACGCGCTCACTTGAGAATTACGATCACACGCGCGCTCTTGAGGTCGCGGAGACGTTCTTTTGGACATTCTGTGATGACTACATCGAGCTGGTAAAGGAGCGCGCCTACAACAGGGAAGGCAAGTGGTCGAAAGAGGACGCTCAGTCGGCCAGAACGGCACTGGCTCTCATAGTCGATGCCTCGATCCGTCTGTTCGCCCCGTTCCTGCCGTACAGTACAGAAGAGGTTTGGTCGTGGTACAGGGATGGGTCAGTCCACCTGGCGCCTTGGCCAAACGCGGCTGAGTACGAGGCGGCATCGGGTGACCCCGAACTAATGGAAGCTGCGTCTGCCGCTCTCATCGAGCTTCGTAGGATCAAGTCGGACGCGAAGGTGTCGCCGCGGACTCCGCTCTTGGAAGTGACCGTGTCGGGGCCGGCAGGATCGGTGGAGCTAGCCAAATCCATCACAGCGGACCTGGAGGCGACAATCCACGCAGCAGCACCGATTACTTGGAAGGCCGGAGCGGACCGGTTCCAAGTAGACTCGTTCGCGTTGGGCGAGGCCCCCAAACGTAGAAAGAACTAGCGCCGGCCCCTACCCACCCGAACCGAAGGAGAAGCCCGTGGCCGACCAGTCCCCAGAACTGGAAGCGGTGCCAACACCGATTCTTGAGTCAGACGACACGAACTCAACTGAGGCACTCGAATGGACAGCCCCCGTACTTGAACGGATCGATGATCACCTGACGATCCCAGCTCTGCTTCAACGACGGGTGGCGCGCGATCCAAGGGCCCCGATAATTGAAGTGAAATCGGAAATGGGCTCTTCTTGGCGGGTAATCCGAGCCGGTGACTTCTGGAGAGAAGTCCAAGAGCTTGCCGCTGGGTTAATCGGAATGGGACTCCAGTTCGGGGACCGTTTCGCTATCATGTCTCACACGCGTTACGAATGGACGCTCTTGGACTTTGCGGGTTGGGCCGCAGGGCTTGCGCCCGTGCCCATCTATGAGACGTCTTCTGCGGGCCAGATCGCACACATCTTGAAGGACGCGCAGGTGAGCCTGGTCGTCACCGAGTCCATATCGAATGCGAACCTGGTGCGCGCCGCGGCCGAAATGGCGGACGTTGATGTGGTGGTCTTGTCTTTGGACAACCAGGCTCTAGCAACGATTGTCGATGCGGGTCGAACAGTCCCTGCGACAGAGGTGTCCGCCCGCACAAACCGTCTAACAACCAAATCGTTGGCAACGCTCGTGTACACGTCGGGCACGACCGGGCGGCCCAAAGGTGTCGAGATCAACCACGGAAACTTCACCGAACTCACGGTGAACTCCTACCTGTGGATGCCGGAGGTCTCCAGCCATCCGAAGTCTCGGATGCTCCTGTTCTTGCCGCTGGCTCACATGTTGGCTCGCTTCTTGCAGGTCTACCAGGTCTGCAGTGAGGGCGTGATGGGACACAGTCCGGACATAAAGAACCTGCTGCCAGATTTGGCCTCGTTCAAGCCGAGCTGGCTTCTTGTTGTCCCGCGGGTGCTTGAGAAGATTTACAACTCGGCTGACGCTAAGACAGGGGCCGGGGTAAAGAACCGGATGTTCCGCTGGGCCGCGAACACCGCGGTTGAGTACTCACAGGCACTCGATACGGAAGAGGGCCCCTCTAAAGCGTTGAAAGCCCAACACAAGGCAGCTTCAGCCTTGGTCTTGTCAAAGATTGTCGATATGGTCGGCGGGAACGCAGAGTTCGTCATTTCCGGGGGCGCACCCCTTTCTGAACGGCTATCTCATTTCTTCCGCGGCGCGGGGCTGCCCGTTCTGGAAGGTTATGGCCTGACTGAAACGACTGGACCAATTGCGGTGAACACTCCCCGGCTCAACAAAATCGGCACCGTTGGACCGCCACTTCCGCCCATGTCAGTGCGGATTTCTGATAACGGAGAGGTCTTGGTGAAGGGTTCTTCCGTGTTCACGGGATACCTGCACAACCAAGAACTCACCGATGAAGTCCTGGAAGACGGCTGGTTCGCCACAGGCGACTTGGGGTCTCTTGATCGAGACGGATACCTGCGGATCACTGGCCGGGCAAAGGAAGTAATCGTCACCGCAGGCGGGAAGAATGTCGTTCCAAGCGCACTCGAAGACGAACTTCGCGGGCACCCTCTGATAAGCCAAATCGTGGTTGTAGGCGATAAGAGGCCCTTTGTCGGAGCCCTCATCACATTGGACACCGAGATGCTCCCCGTTTGGTTGAAGAACAAGGGGCTACCCCCCATGTCCGCGGCTGAAGCGGCCAACAGCATTGAAGTTCGGGCCTCGCTTGACCGGGCCATAGCAAGGACCAATGAGAACGTCTCTAGGGCCGAATCGATCCGCAAATATGAGATCCTGCCAACCGACCTTACCGAGGCCGACGGGATGCTCACGCCTTCACTGAAAGTGAAGCGGGGTGCCGTGCTGAAGAAGTTCGGGACGGTCGTGGACCGCATGTACGGCGGCCCACTCGACTAGGGTTCTCAGGCCGAGTCAGGATTATAGTCAGGCGCCAGCAGGTCCGCGTACTCCGGGTTCTTCTTGAACCAGTGGACGACGTAAGAGCACCTCGGCTGAACAAGCACACCATTTCGTCTTGCGTCGTCCATCGCAGCCTGCACGACGATTCCCGCGAGGCCCTGTCCCCGATACGCCGGGTCAGTTTCCGTACTGTCAAACACCCATACTTCCGGCTGCTCGCCCTCGCTCCCCCTAACGAAGTAGCTGGCAAAGCCGGCTTCGTTTCCATCCACCAGCACCTGGTAAATGTGCTTCTCTGGCACTGCGCGAACTTCGGTACCCATGCTAACTTCTCAAATTTTAAGGTGCCCGCATTCACTGGGCCCTGTACTCTTCCTTGATGACCTCGTGGTGGCGGATAACCTCGGTCACCATGAAGCCAAGAAACTTTTCCGCAAAGTCGGGATTCAGGCCAGATTCTTCCGCCAGGGCGCGCAACCTGCGCACCTGCTCCGCCTCTCGCTGCGGGTCAGCTGGTGGGAGTCCGCCGCGGGCCTTTATATGGCCAACCCGCTCAGTGCAGCGGAAACGTTCTGCTAAGACGTGGATCAAAGCGGCATCAAAATTGTCTATCGCGCTTCGCTCACGGAGCAGCTCGTGCATGATTTCCTGATCTGGGATTACCTGACCTGGGGTTCCCTGATCGGGGCCTGTAGTTGCGCTCATCGTCGGTTCCCTTCGCAGCCGCCTCTGCCTCAGGCAAGGCTACGTCAAGCGCTGCGAGTCTCTTTTGACGTGTCCACGTATAGTAACGGGGCCGCCTCGCCGCGGGCAGCCTCACCGGTCACAACCACACGTTCAACTTCAGGTCTGGACGGCACCTCAAACATTAGGTCCGATAGGGTCTGCTCCATGATGGACGCAAGTCCCCGGGCGCCGGTCTTCCTCTCCATGGAAAGCTGCGCGATTGCTACCAGGGCGTCCTTCGTGAACTCAAGATCCACCTCGTCCAAATCAAACAGGTGCGTGTACTGCGCGACCAGCGAGTTTTTTGGCTCTGTCAGGATCCTGCACAGGTCGTCTTCGGTCAGTTCAGCGGTGGACGTGAGAACGGGAAGCCGCCCGATGAACTCAGGAATCATCCCGTACTTGTGTAGGTCCTCAGCGGTGACCTGGCCGTAGTAGTCCCTGACTTCGGCCGCCGCCTGCAGATCTGTACCGAATCCGGTGATCCGCTTGCCGAGCCGCTGACGGACAATTTCCTCAATTCCCGAGAATGCACCGGCCGCGATGAAGAGGATCCCCGAGGTGTCGATCTCTAGAAACTGTTGATGCGGGTGCTTCCTTCCGCCCTGCGGCGGAACGGAGGCGCGCGTGCCTTCAATAATCTTCAAAAGGGCCTGCTGGACACCTTCACCGGAAACATCTCTGGTGATCGAGGCGTTTTCGCCTTTCCGCCCGATCTTGTCAATTTCGTCAATATAGATGATGCCGCGTTCGGCTTTCTTGATGTCGCCGTCGGCTTCCTGGATCAGTTTCAGGAGAATGTTTTCCACATCCTCACCCACATAGCCGGCCTCAGTGAGCGCTGTCGCATCCACAATGCTGAACGGGACTTCGAGAAGACGTGCCAGGGACCTGGCCAAGTGGGTCTTCCCGGTTCCTGTCGGCCCCAGCAACAAGATGTTGGATTTGGTCCCTACCATCTCTTCTTTGTTGCCGGCCTCTTTGTGCCGCACGCGCTTGTAGTGGTTGTAGACGGCCACGGAAAGCGCCTTCTTCGCGGCGTTTTGCCCAATCACCCACGAATCGAGGAACTCGTGAATTTCCTTTGGCTTGGGCAGGCTCAGCTGACGCGGCAAAACCTCATCGTCGAGCTCTTCATCCAAAATCTCTTGGCAAAGATCAACACACTCGTTGCAGATGTATACACCGGCTCCGCCAATAAGCTTCCGAACCTGCTTTTGAGTCTTGCCACAAAAGGCACACTTCAGTAGGTCGGTACCTTCAGCTAATCGCGTCACGGAGCTCCTCCTTTTGCTGCGCTGGCGCGGCTCACACTATTTTGTCAGAATAGTGCACGCCGCGCATTTGCTATAGAAGACTCACCGGCCGGTAGCGCCTTTAGTCCTGCATCTTGCGAGAGTCCAAGACCTGGTCTATCAGCCCGTACTCTTTAGCCTGCTCGGCCGTGAAAATCTTGTCCCGCTCAATGTCGCGGCGCACCTGTTCAACGCTCATGTTCGAGTGGTGGGCAAGCGTGTGCTCTAGCCATTCGCGCATCCGGTCAATCTCGTCAGCGACGATCTGAATGTCAGAGGCTTGCCCGCGAACCCCATCCATGGCCGGCTGGTGGATCAGTACCCGCGCGTTTGGAAGCGCGAGCCGCTTTCCCGGTGATCCGCCAGCTAAAAGAACCGCGGCAGCTGACGCTGCCTGCCCCAGGCACACCGTTTGAATTTGTGGCCGGATGTACTGCATCGTGTCGTAGATGGCGGTCATTGCGGTGAATGAGCCACCCGGCGAGTTGATGTACATGGTGATCAAAGAGTCGGGGTCCATGCTCTCAAGCACCAGAAGCTGCGCCATCACGTCATCGGCTGAAGCGTCGTCAACTTGAACGCCCAGAAAAACAATTCGATCTTCGAAAAGTTTCGCGTAGGGGTCCTGCCTCTTGTAACCGTAGGCGGTGCGCTCTTCAAACGTGGGGAAAACGTACCGTGCCTGTGGCAACTGGTTGGCAATGCCTTCGAAGTAGGGTTTGCTTGAGCTCATCTTCACTTATCTCCGTCTTCCTGCTGCGCGTTCTTCGCGATCTCTGCCTGACCGGAAACAACCTGATCGACGAAACCGTACTCTAGCGCTTCTTGAGCGGTGAACCATTTGTCGCGGTCAAAGTCGCGTTCAATCTGCTCAACTGACTTACCCGTGGCGGCAGCAATAATCTGCGCCAACTCCCGTTTCATATGCAAAATCAGCTCTGCGTTGATCCGAATATCCGTTGCTGAGCCGCCTGCGCCGCCAGATGGCTGGTGCATCAGGACGCGCGTATGCGGGGTGATGTAGCGTTTGCCAGGAGCTCCGGCGGTTAGTAGAAACTGCCCCATCGAAGCCGCTAGGCCCATGCCCACGGTCGCAACGTCCGGCTTCACGTACTGCATCGTGTCGTAGATCGCCATCCCCGCCGTGACGGACCCGCCCGGAGAGTTAATGTAGAGGTAGATGTCCTCATCTTGGTTCTCCGCGGCCAACAGCAGCAGTTGGGCGCACACGGTGTTCGCGCTGTCGTCGGTTACTTCGCCCCCAAGCCATATGATTCGCTCTTTCAGGAGTCTTTGGTAGACGCTATCGCCCAAGCCTGCAGGGTTTTGCAGATCTTGGCCTGTAACCTTCGGATCAGTCATATTTGCCAGTCCCTTCCCGGAGCTACAACTTGTTCAAGCCTTATGGGCACGCAGTGCCTAGCAGACGAATTCTTCTCAGCTACTAACGTAGACC
>CAYFRL010000006.1:0-2612 GCA_964345595.1 uncultured Actinomyces sp. | reverse complement strand
TTCTTCTCAGCTACTAACGTAGACCCTAACCTTCGCCGCTAGGAGCTTTCACCGCCACGTTTCGCTGTTGGCGCAGACAAAACTCGAATTGCGCGGCCGACATAAACGTGAGGACCCGCCGTCTTGGCGAGTCCCCACATTCCAACTTAGCGTCGACTGGGGCTACTCTTCAGTGGCCTCAAACTCTTCGATGATCACGTCACCGGTTTGATCGGGTGCAGGCGCCTCCGCAGGGTCTGCAGTGAACTCGCTGATGTCCACCAGATCGCCGTTAGTGTCCTTGACGGTTACTCCGCGCAACACCGCAACCAGTGCTTTCGTGCGGGCAAGTTCTGCCATCATCCCTTGGATCTGACGCTCATCTTGGAACACTTGCGACGGATCCATCCCGAAGCTTTGCGCGGTCTGCATAATGAAGTCGAACAGTTCCTGCTGCCCGACCTGCACCTTTTGTTGCTCCGCAAGTGACTCCAACAGAATCTGCTGGCGCAGGTCGTTTTCGACGGCGGCCCGGATCTCTTCTTTGTCTTCATCCGAAACGTCCTCACCAACCCGGTGAGACAGTTCGTGATCAACGGCCGAGGCAGGCAGCAGAACCTCTGCGTCCTCGATCAGCTGACCAAGAAGTTTGTCGCGCGCCTCCAGTGCCTGCGTCGAAACCGCGCGCCTTTGCACCACAGTGCGAAGGTCCTCCCAAAGTTCCTCGGCGGTGTCGAATTCGGACACCATCTGCGCGAAATCATCGTCCGCCTCGGGCAGTTCTCTTTCTTTCACAGAGATCACCCGTACGTCAATGACCGCCTCTTTTCCGGCGTGCTCTCCCCCGCGAACCTCAGAAGTGAAAGTAATTTCTTGGCCCGCCTCGGCACCCCGGAGGGCCTCGTCTTGGCCGTCCAGCATGTTCCCCGAACCGAGTTCGTAAGACACCTCGGACAAAGAGTCAATTTCTTCGCCGTCGACGCTGGCCTGCAAATCGAGTGTCAGATAGTCGCCGTCCTCAGCTGCCCGGTCCAACGTCTTCAGCGTGGCAAATCGAGTGCGCAACTCATCAAGTTCAGCTTGAATGGCGTCGTCTTCGACCTCTACAACGTCAACCACGACCTCACGACCCTGAAAGTCAGGCAGTTCAAAGTCGGGGACCACATCCACTTCGGCGGTGAACTTCAATTGTCCGCCCGGCTCGCCTTCCGTTGCGGGAACCTCCACAACGTCGACATCTGGCTGGGCCATGGGGCGCAGACTGTTCTCCGTGATGGCGCTGCCGTAGAGATCCGGCAGGACCTGGTTTACAACCTGCTCAATGACAACACCGCGGCCAAACCGCTTGTCGATGATTCGAGGCGGGACGTGCCCTTTTCTGAATCCCGGGATCTCCACCTGCTGGGCAATCTCACGGTAGGCGGCGTCCATGTGCGGCTTCAACTCGTCATAGTCTGCTTCAACGGTGAGCTTTACGCGCGTGGGCTCCAGGGTCTCAACGGTGCTCTTCACAGGGCCTTCTTCCAATCGGTTGGACGACAACTACAGTCCGCATGCGCAGACACTAGGGATTAGTTTACGGGACAGGCCACCAGAACGTTAGCGGGGGTCAGCGACCCGGGCGTGATCTTGGTCCCCAGACAGGCCCTCACTGCAATTCAAAATGCTGCCGCGAACACCGGCTTTTTGCCGGGCGTAAACACGCCGATGGTGTGATCGGGAAACTCTTCCCAGACCTCCGGGTTGTAGGCGAGTTCCAAAGGCTCGGACGCAATCAGTTGGCCGCCGACAGGCAAGCTGATTTCCATGCCCTCGTGTCCGGCGAACGCTTGTGGGCCGCTCGTGTAATAGAGGCTAGGTGAAGAAAAACCGTTCCCCGTCTGCTCAGAACCGGTGCTGCTTGTCCGCAGCACGCTGACGCTCTCTCCGTTCGACGCGGCTTTACAATCGGGGAAATATAAAAGAGTATTATTTAGTTCCAGATAAAATAGATAAAGACAATGCAAACTAGCATTGTCTCTTAAAATTCACATATATTGTATTATGGTAGGATATTAGTTAATTCTAAATTGCCATTTTGCTCACTAACAATATAAAAAGTTATAACTCCCACTTCTTCTAAAATTACATTATCCATATATTCTGCTGACTCATTATAAGTGCAATCTTGAATATCTAATCTATAAAATATTTCATTTGGTTTGTAACTATACCCTGAATAATTTCCTTCTACGGTATATGATAATTCCATAATTTCAATATAATAATAAGTTTCACTACTTCTTTTATAAACATATCTTTTGTTTCCTTCTGGCCCGAAAATTCCAATATCTCTATCATATCCCATATAAATATCGTCTGATTTGATTACATTTTCTTCTTTTAAAAAAGACATAATGTTTTCATTTTTATATACTTCCGAACTTGAATTGTCATTATTATTCAAAGATGAATTTACTTTAATATTTTTAAATAAAAGTACTATGACTAATGAAAATATTATAACTATTATTAAAGTAATTAGACAAATTTTTAAACTTTTTTTCATTTCTATTTTCTCCTATAATTAGACATTAATTATACCATCATTACCCTCTATATGAGCCTTTTCTGGATATTTCTCATCATACAAA
>CAYFRL010000005.1:33022-73146 GCA_964345595.1 uncultured Actinomyces sp. | reverse complement strand
GTGTATCGGAATTGGCGCCAGATTCTGAACGAATACGGGCCGGATCGCATCATGATCGGAGAGATCAGCCTGGATGATCCGTTCCGACGTGCGCGGTATCTCCGTCCGGACGAAATGCATCAGGCGTTCACTTTCACCGTGACAGATGCAGGCTGGGATGCGCGACGTCTTCGTTACGCTCTTTCGGGAGCTCAAGAAGTGCACACACAGACGGGGGCGATTAGCACGTGGGTTATGTCGAACCACGACATCGTGCGACACGCAACCAGGCTCGGCTACCCGCGCGGAGCGATTTTTGAAGGCGGGATAGGACCTTCCGATCCGCGCCCCGATGTAGTAGTGGGATTGGAACGCGCCATTGCGTACACGGCGTTCTTGCTGGCTCTGCCGGGTTCGGCTTACCTTTACAACGGAGAGGAACTCGGGCTGCCAGAGGTTCTAGACCTGCCGGATGACGCGCGTCGTGACCCGACTTGGCCTCGCACAAAAGGACGCGCATACGGGCGTGATGGTTGCCGTGTCCCGCTCCCCTGGACCGGAGACGTGGATGCCGATTGGGGCGGGAAACCGTGGCTCCCGTGGCCAGAGGATTGGGAAGCTTATGCGGCGGCTGCGCAAGAAAAGGACCCGTCCTCTCCTTTATCAAGATACCGGGAGATGCTGCGGTTACGAGACCAGCTGGGCCTTGGGACCGGCGACTGGGAAGTGCTACGTTCCGACCCGGACGTAGTAGCTGTAAGAGCGGGCGATATATTGACCGCGCTGAATTTGGGGGTCGGAGAAAGAGAAGTGAGCGCTGGCGGAACAGTTCTCTTCAGCACAGGCAAAACAGTGGAGCGCGATGGGAGCATATGGTTGGCCCCTAATTCCGCGGCGTGGATCCGGCTGTGAACGGCGAATATCCTGCGCCAGCCCTCAACGTGGAGCTGATCGCCAGGCTGCGTCACGATCTTCTGGCGGCCGACTGGACGGTTGAAACGGTTGGACAGATCTTGGGGCCGGTAGCCAGCGCCGCCCTTGCTCGCGAACAGCGGGTCCCCGCGATAGTGCGTCTGGAAGACGAATCCTCACCTGCTGCTCAGCTGACCAAGGCGTTCATTCTGGGGATCAAAACTGACCTGGCGGCTGCATTGCCTACGCTTGGGCTGGACGGTGCAGAAGAGCTGGGAATCATCGATGGGCAGCAGAACCCGCTCATTGATTTGCGTCCCCACGGCGCCCAGCTGCCTTCGGGAAGCTACCAGTGGTGGGTCGCTTCTGACAGATGCGAGATGCAGACGGGGCAGCCGCTGCGCCCCGACCACGTTCTTGGCATTGGGCCCGCAACACTTTCACTGCTGCGAATGACGGTGAGGAACCCGGTGGGCTCGGCACTGGATTTGGGCACGGGCTGCGGGATCCAAGCTCTCTATCTCTCGACTCACTCACGAAGCGTAGTGGCGACGGATGTCTCCGCCCGCGCGTGCGCCTACGCACGTTTCAACTCCTCTTTGAACGAAGCCGGAATAGATGTCCGCCAAGGATCCCTGTTTGATCCCGTGCGGGACGAACATTTCGATCTGATCACTTCAAACCCGCCGTTTGTGATCACCCCTCCTGGAGCCCGCGGGCACGAAACGCTGGACTATCGTGATGCGGGCATGGATCGGGACGACCTGGTAGCCCTGGTGGTAAAGGACGGTCCGTCGCACCTTCGTGGCGGCGGTTTACTGCAGATGTTGCTCAATTGGGAACATCCAGTCGACCAGGAAGAATGGGCAGCTCCCGTTCGCCGCTGGTTAGCCGCGGCGCAGCAGCAGATAGCGCCAGCTGGTTTGGATGCCTGGCTGGTTCAACGCGACGCGTTGGACACGGCCCAATACTCGGAGATGTGGCTCCGCGATGCTGGGGGTAGCCTGCTGGGTCGCGCGAGGTGGGAAGGCGATTTCAAGAAGTGGGTGGACGGGTTCGCTAAGACCCGCACGCAGCAGATCGGGATGGGCTTCTTGGCGGTGCGGGCCACAAGCGGTGACGCGTTGCGCTTCCATACTGACGAGGTACTTGAAGGCGACTTTCCCGACGGGGAGACGGTCCTGGCCGCGCTAGATAACCTCGTCCTCCCGCCAGATTGGAAGGAACGCTCCCTGATTCGCGCCGCCGACGTGCGAGAAAAGCGCCATTACGTCCCGGGGGAGCCGGACCCGCAAATAGTGGAGCTCACGCAAGGCGCCGGAATGGGAAGGACAATCCAGGTCGGGACGACGACTTCCGCACTGGTCGGAACGGCAGACGGTGAACTCAGCATCTCCCAAGTGGTCGGCGCGATAAGTTCCCTCACTGATAAACCTACCCATGCGGTGTGGGAAGAGGTGGCTACCTCATTGCCTCAGCTGCTTCGGACGGGTATGGTGCGATTTTGGCGGTAGTGAGCACCAGGCCTTCCACAAATCCGGCCAAGTTTCGGTTCCCGTGGGATTAAGGTATATCGTCAGCCGTAGGATCGCGCCCAAACGGGCATTAATGTAACGAAGGATTGAACAGGGTGGCAGGAACGAAACTCGTAATTGTGGAGTCCCCGGCCAAGGCCAAGACTATTAGGAACTACCTGGGAGACGGGTTTGTTGTCGAAGCCTCTGTCGGTCACGTGAGAGACCTGCCAACTCCTTCCGCGCTTCCCCCCTCAATGAAAAAGGGGCCGTACAGCAAGTTCTCGGTCAATGTCGACGACGGATTTAAGCCGTACTACCAAGTGAATCCTGACAAGAAGAAAAAGGTCGCTGAACTTCGGAAGGCTCTGAAAGAGGCCGATGAGCTCTATCTGGCAACAGATGAGGACCGAGAAGGAGAAGCGATCGCCTGGCACCTTCTTGAGGTGTTGAAACCGAAAGTGCCCGTGAAGCGCATGGTGTTCCATGAGATCACGAAGGAAGCGATCCTGCAGGCCCTGGAAAACACGCGGGAGATTGATCGGAACCTGGTCGACGCTCAGGAGACTCGCCGTGTCCTGGACAGACTTTACGGGTACGAGGTGTCCCCGGTTCTTTGGAGAAAAGTCGCCCCGTCCCTTTCGGCCGGGCGTGTACAGTCAGTTGCCACCCGACTGGTTGTTGACCGGGAGAGCGCGCGCATGCGCCACGTGAGCGCTGAGTACTGGTCGATCGACGTTCAGATTGAAGCCGAAGCCGGGTCTTTTTCCGCAAAAGTCATCTCCGTTGGAAACCGTCCCGTGGCAACCGGTTCTGACTTCGGTGAAGATGGAGAGCTTAAAGAAAAGGCGTCCCGGGCGGGCGCGGTGGCGCTTGACCAAGCGACCGCAACCGGTTTGGCAGAAGCTCTTTCGGGAGTTTCTGCTGTGGTGTCCTCAGTAACCCAGAAGCCGTATAGGCGCAGACCTGCCGCGCCGTTCACCACCTCCACCTTGCAGCAAGAGGCGTCCCGAAAACTGAAATGGAACGCGTCCACATCCATGCGGGTGGCTCAAAGTCTTTACGAGTCCGGGCATATCACCTATATGCGAACGGATTCCACGGCCCTCTCTGGTCAGGCGTTGAACGCGGCGCGAGAACAGGTAGCAGAGGCCTACGGCCCAAGTCTGTTGCCAGAGAAGCCGCGCTTTTACGGAAAAGTCTCCAAGGGGGCACAAGAAGCGCACGAGGCCATCAGGCCCTCAGGTGCTCACTTCCGCCACCCCGACTCTCTCCACGGTGAACTCTCAGCTCAGCAAATTGCACTCTACGACCTCATTTGGAAACGCACCCTGGCCTCGCAAATGATTGACGCGCAGGGGTACACCGCAACCACGCGAGTGGAGGCCGACGTGGTTGGTCAAGACGGTGAGTCCCACACTGTCGAAGCTTCAGCTTCGGGGACTGTGATAACGGAGCCAGGATTCAGGCGCCTATACCAAGAGAGTAAGGACAAGCGCAGGTACGAGAAGGACCGAAGCGAGACCGAGCTGCCCCAGGTCGTCGAAGGGGAAGCGGTCACGGCCCGGGAAGCTGTGGCCGAAGGGCACCAGACGCAGCCGCCAGGCCGATACACCGAGGCCACCTTGGTGAAAATGATGGAAGATCTTGGTATCGGTAGGCCCTCCACTTACGCCGCGACGATCCAAACGATTTCTGATCGCGGATACGTGACCCACCGGGGCCAATACCTGGTGCCAACGTGGCTCGCTTTTTCCGTGACACGACTGCTGGTAGAGAACCTGGCTGACCTGGTGGACTACGACTTCACCGCTGAAATGGAACAGGGGCTAGACCAGATCGCCGCCGGCGATGCTGACGGCCGCAGTTGGCTGAAAGCGTTCTACTTCGGTGATTCAGACTTGGGTGCGGAAGAATTCGCAGGAAGAGGACTGCGGAACACCGTAGAAAACCTTGGCGAAATTGATGCCAGAGCGGTCAACTCCATTCCAGTGGCTGAAGGTGTCACGCTGCGAATCGGCAGGTACGGCCCGTACCTGGAGACCGCCGACGGGAAACGCGCATCTGTTCCACCCGAGATCGCTCCGGACGAAATGAATAGCCGCGTCGCGACAGAGCTGCTGGAAGAAGCTGCGCTTGATGGACGCGAACTCGGAGTTGACCCGCAAAGTGGAAACGTGCTGGTCGCAAAGACTGGTCGGTACGGCCCGTACATTACGGAGCTTTTGCCCGAAGAAGAACCCGCAGCGGGGAAGAAAAAAGCAGCGAAGGCGAAACCGCGCACGGCCAGCCTCTTCAAATCCATGGACCTGAAGACGGTCACTTTGGACCAGGCGGTAGAGCTTCTTTCTTTGCCCAGGGAAGTCGGTAAAGATCCGGAGTCAGGCGAGCCGATCACCGCGCAGAACGGTCCGTACGGCCCCTACCTGAAGAAGGGCAGCGATTCGCGCACACTGGAATCCGAAGAGCAACTCTTCTCTATCACCTTGGAAGAAGCCCTTCAGATCTACTCACAGCCAAAACAGCGAGGACGCGGTGCGGCAAAGCCACCACTCCGTGAGTTCGGAGCCGACCCGATTTCTGGTAAGAAAGTGACAGTGAAGGATGGACGGTTTGGACCGTACATCACGGATGGTACGACGAACGTGACTGTTCCGCGCGCAGAGACCGTGGAGGGACTCACGGAGGAACGAGCTTTCACGCTACTTGCTGATAAGCGTGCCAAAGGTCCCGCGCCGAAGAAGACCGCTGCACGCAAACCCGCCACCAGGAAAACCACGACACGCAAGACAACCGCCAAGAAGACCTCGACCAGTAAGAAGAAATGACTGAGGAAACGCAAAGACTGCTCCGCGGGATAGCTGAACGTCTGAAGGGCGTCTCCCCGGGCCTGTTTATTGCGTTTGAGGGCGGCGATGGGTCCGGAAAGAGCACCCAGATACGCACGCTTGGCAAGCGGCTGCAGGAGCTCGGGGTCCCGCTTCTGGTGACGTTTGAGCCAGGCGCCACCGAGCTGGGCGTTCAGCTGAGGGAACTGGTACAGCACGGACCTGAGGACGTTGACGCGCGGACAGAGGCGCTACTGTACGCAGCAGACCGTGCATACCACGTCGCGACCGTGATCAAGCCTGCACTTGCTTCGGGAGTCAGCGTCCTTACCGACAGATACATAGATTCCTCCGTCGCCTACCAGGGAATAGGCAGAGGTCTTGGGGAAGACGCCGTGCGAGAGCTCTCTCTGTGGGCAACCGGGGGCTTGCTGCCGCAGTTCGTGATTGTCCTGGACGTTGAGCCAGCGGTTGGATTGAGCAGGTTGGGTGGGGACAAGGACCGGTTAGAACGGGCAGGGGCCGGTTTCCACGAGAAGGTGGCGGCACAGTACCTGAAGTCTGCCGAAGCACACCCGGATCGTTACCGAGTTGTTGATGCCAGCGGCAGCGTAGAAGAGACCTTTGCCCGAATCATTGCCACTTTGGCTGATGTACTTCAGGTGGCACGATGACCGTTTGGCAACAGATGGTCGGCCAGTCCACGGCGGTAGCTCAACTGCGCGCGGCGGCTGAGGAGGCAAGACGGATCTTGGCCGGAGAAGGCGGGACACTTGCCCACTCCTGGCTGTTTACCGGACCGCCCGGTTCGGGCAGGTCCGTGGCGGCCCGATGTTTAGCTGCCGCTCTGCAATGCACCGGCGTGGTCCCCGGATGCGGAGAGTGCTCCGGATGCCGGTCCGTGATGGCCAGATCCAACCCGGATGTGCACGAGTTTTCCACGGACGCTCAGATGTACGACATCAAAGAAGTCAGGGAAGAGTGGATTCCCTCTTCGCACGCAGGGCCGTCGCTGGGAAAATGGCGCGTGCTGCTGATTGAAGATGCCGACCGACTGCGACCCGATAGTCAAAACACCCTCTTGAAGAGCTTGGAAGAGCCGCCCGCGCGAACCCTCTGGTTCCTGTGCGCTCCCAGGGCTAGCGATCTGCTCATCACGGTGCGCTCTCGGTGCCGACACTTGAACCTGGTAACACCACCTGCGGAAGCGGTTGCAGCCCTGCTATCCGAAGAGATGGGCGCGTCGAGCGAAGCCGCTAATACGGCCGCGCAGATCTCTCAAAGCCACATTGGCTATGCCAAGGCACTCATTCGCGACCCCGGCTTGCGTCAGAATCAGATCGCTCTGTTTATGACTGCCCTGCGTGTGAGCTCAGTCGGGGAGGCCGTCCTTGCCGCAACGCGGCTAGTTAACGCGGCCAAAAAGACCGGAGAAGAGCGTTTTGATAGAGAGCATGATCGGGAGGTGAAAGAGCTGCTGGCCGATTTTGGTGTGCAAGAGGGGGAACGACTGCCGCGCGGACTCCAGTCCCAGATCAAGCAGCTCACCGACCAACAAAAGCGCCGTAAGAAACGTGCTCTAGCTGATGAACTGGACCGGATTTTCGTCGATTTGCTCGGATTCTTCAGAGATGTGCAAATTTTCCAAGCTGGATCCCCGGTGCAGTTGATAAACCCCGACCTGGAAGAGGAGATTGCCGCTTGGGCGAAGCGGGTGTCCGAGCGCGACCTGCCACCGCGTATCGACGCAATCCAACTTGCCAGGGAACGGCTGAACACGAACATGGCCGCGCTCTTGAACGTCGAATCTCTCTTGATTGGGCTCCACAGGCCCGAACTAGCCAGTTAGGAATCTCAATGCGAAAGACTCTGCTCCCCCTGACGACCGCAGTAATGGCCGGGCTCGTGCTTTCAGGATGCACCCCAGCTGAGCAAGAGAACGATCCCGTAGAGCAGAGCTTGCCTGCGCTTTCTAGCGATGCGCCCGAAGGGTTCGCAGAATACTACGAGCAGCCCCTCAACTTTGAGGGCTGTTCCAGGGAGCAAGTCACGTTGGCGCGAATGGGGGCGCCAAAAGATCTGCAAAACTATTTGTGCGCGAAAGTGAAGGCTCCGCTCGACTGGGACGACCCCGCCTCGGAAGCAATCGAGCTCGCTGTCGCTACCTATCAAAAAGATCCTAGAAGCGATCTACCGCGACTTTTCTACAATTTGGGCGGTCCCGGCGGCGACGCAGTGCAGTCACTATCGGCCTTCGCAACGCTCATCGCGCCAGAGGCACTGATCGACTCTTTCTCACTGGTTGCAGTCGATCCGCGCGGCGTTGGCGCTTCCACGCCGATCACCTGCTGGGATGATGCTGGCCGTGATGAGTTCTTTTCGGAATCAAGTAACCGCTCCGACCTGTCGGTAGAGGAAATCGTTCAGTTAGCTGATGAAGAAATGGGCGCCCTGTATGAGCAGTGCTTAGAGGGCAGTGGCGATATTCTTCATTTCGCAGACACGGATTCAGTCGCCAGAGATTTCGACATGATTCGCGCACTTTTCGGCGTTGAGACGATGGATTACCTCGGTTACTCCTACGGCACCGCGCTTGGCGCAACGTACGCGCAGCTCTTTCCGGAACATGTCGGCCGATTCGTGCTGGATGGCGCACTCGATCCGGAAACGAATCTCAATGAGCTGAGCGCGCTGCAAGCCGGGGGAATGGAAGGAGCCCTTTATCACTGGATTGAAACCTGCCAACAGTCAAATGATTGTCCAATCACCGGGGACCTAGACTCCGGAAAAGAACAAATGAAGGCTTTCTTGGAACAACTGCAAGATGAGCCGCTGCCGACCGGTGAACCAGATCGCCCGCTCACGGCAGCTCTAGCCCGGACCGGGATCGTCGGTTCTCTTTACTCCCCGGAAAGTTATCCCTTGCTAGAGACCGGAATGAGCATGGCACAAAACGGGGATGGCTCGGTGCTCCTGCTGCTAGCAGACTTTTACAACGGGCGTGAAGATGACGGCACATACAACAACAGCCAAGACGCTTTCGTCGCCGTCAATGCCCTTGATTATGAGCCGGTGGGTACGCCAGAAGAATGGGAGCAGTTAGCTGAGCAACTCTCTGCCGACTACCCGGTGCTAGGCGACCAGTTTGGGTTCGCCTCTGCCGGATTGGCTGCGTGGCCCGCAGAGGCACGTGCATCTCGAGAAAAGGTCACCGCCCCGGGAGCCCCACCGATCGTGGTGGTTGGGACGACTCATGACCCCGCGACGCCCTACGTGATGGCCGAAAGTCTGTCCGAATCCCTAAGCTCAGGCGTACTGGTCACCTACGACGGCTGGGGTCACGGCGCATACCAGCAGGGAGGATCGAAGTGCCTGCTGGAGGTCGTAAACGCCTATCTCATTGACGGCATCACTCCGCAAGAAGGTACCGTGTGCAATTGAGCCGGACCGCACACGGCCTGGTTTGCTCGGCGTGCCGGGTCAGGATAAAGTAGCTCCGTCACCTGCTCGAGCGGCAGGGATGCCGCCTTAGCTCAGTCGGTAGAGCGTCTCACTCGTAATGAGAAGGTCAAGGGTTCAATTCCCTTAGGCGGCTCTGATCGCCCCGCACTACGCGCAAGACTAAAGCGTCACCCGCGTCACCTCATCCTTTAGCGTCTGTAAAGGTTCCGGGCCGTCCTCTGTGAGCAGGTATCCGCTTTCGTAACGTAGTCCGCCCCAGTCGCCGAAGAACAGTGGGATATCGATCGAGAAAACCATGTTCGGTCGGAGTTGCTTGTCATAGGTGGATGCAAGTGATGGGGGTTCAAATTCGGCGACCCCCACGCTGTGGGCTCCGGTGTATACGAAGTTCTCACCGAAACCGGCTTCCTCAGCTACGCCGCGGGCTGCCTTGTCGACTTCGCTTCCGATCTCCCCAACGCGGAGCTTTTCGCGGCCGGCTTCTTGAGCGGCGATGGCTGTTTCTACCGCCTTGACGATGCGCGGGTCTGGTTTCCCGATAATAATCGGCCGCGCAATGGCGGCGTGGTATCCCTCGTATCGGGGGGCAAAAGTAAAGACAACCAGCTCATTGTCTTCGATCGGCCGGTGCGTCGTGCGCGCAATAATAGGTCTACTGTTCTTCACACCCGAGGCGACCATGGTGTCGATCCCCATCCCCTCAGAACCCAGCGCTCGCATCACTTTTTCGGCCTCGGAAGCAATCTCTCGTTCCGTCTTTCCGAGCTCAAGGGCGTCAAGGGCGGCTTCTATGCCCTTTTGAGCGATGTGGTAGGCGTAGCGAATCACTTCGATTTCTGCTGGAGACTTAATTTGGCGCAGCTCAATGAAGATTCCGTCTGCTGAAGGGAACTCTTCCCTGTCAAAAATTTGCTGGAGTTGCACGTACACGCCGTGCGGGATGCGGTCGATCCCCGCGATTGCAACCCGTGTCTCTTTCAGGTCGGCGCCTTCCAGGGCCGCGCGAATCTGGGACCCAAGAGAACTTGGGCTTGAGAAGGGGAACTCGTGGGATTCATACACAAAGGCATCGACCACCCGCACATTTTGACAGTAGGAAGAGGCGTAGACGTACTCCTCCGATTCGACGCCTGTGAGTATGCAGCATTCTCCCTCCGCGGGAATCAGCGTTAATGCTGGTTCGAAGTGTGGCTGATAATCGAACAGCCAGCGGGTGTACTCTTGGCCAAACACGGCCCCATCGTCGGAATAAGCAATGATCAGGTCTAGACCCGACTCTCTCATTGCTGCTTGCACGGCCGCTTGACGTGATGCGAACTCTTCTGCTGGAATGACCGGCTTATTCAAGGCATACCTCTTTGTAGTCGATTAGTTGGGCTCGGTGATCCTGATCATAGCCGCAGCTCAGATGTAAGTAAAACGTTTCAATCGTAGAACTCGACCCGCTCTGTGCAGGCATCCCGGAGCATCAGGCGCCTAGAAGTCCGCTACCCCCCGCAAGAATTCCCAAATGAGTTGAAAGTTCAACGCGGTCAAGACGGCGGTAATCACCCACCCGACAAGACTGGCCCAACGCTTGTTTTTGAAACGATTTCCCATGATGCGACCGGACGAAGTCAACCAGACCAACGGGACCATGGATAGAGGGAGCGCGATCGATAGGAACACTTGGGAGTAGATCATGATGCTGTCTAGCATCGCCTCGTCCCCACCGTATTTGATCGTCAAGATGATAACCGGGACGACAGCTATGCCTCGAGTAACCAGGCGACGCAACCAGAGAGGCAAGCGGACGCGCAGGAAACCTTCCATGACAATTTGGCCAGTTAGGGTCCCTGTTATTGTTGCGTTTTGGCCCGACGCTAAAAGAGCGACGGCAAAGAGCGTGGAAAGGAGTGGGCTGGCAATCGCTCCGGAAAGGTTCGGGTTCTGTAAAGCGTCGTAGACGGCCGTGAAGGTGGCAAAATCTTGCCCTGCACCGTAGAACAGTGCGGCGCCCAGTAGAAGCAAGAGACAATTCACCACGAACGCTGCGCCCAACTGGAGGTTTGAATCCCATGTGGCAAACCGAAGTGCGCGCTTGACTTCACCCAGATTGCTTCGATCCACCGCCCTGGACTGCACGATGGATGAGTGAAGGTAAAGGTTGTGGGGCATCACTGTCGCGCCGATGATTCCCAGTGCCATTGTCAGCTGCCCGGGTTGGAGTACTTGGGTACTCGGGATGAACCCTTCCGCGATTGCTGCCAGATCGGGATTGGCCAGCGCGACCTCGTAAGCGAACACAAGGACGATCGTGAGGATCAAAGTGGCCACGATAGCTTCGATCTTCCTGAATCCGGCGCGCATGAGCGCCAGCAAGAGTAGGACGTCAAGGACCGTAAGCAGCACGCCAATCAGTATTGGCAGACCAAAGAGCAAGTGCAGGGCGATAGCGGACCCCAGGACCTCGGCTACCTCGGTCGCCATGATCGCAAGTTCAGCGGCAACCCAAAGCGCTACCCCCATTCTCTTAGAAGTGTGGGCGCGGGTGGCCTGTGCCAAGTCCATCCCGGTCACAATGCCAAGTTTTGCGGAGAAGTATTGCAGCAGCATGGCTAACAGCGAGGACAAGAGGATCACACTGAGCAGCAGGTAGCCGTATCTGGAACCACCTCCTATGGAGGTGACCCAGTTCCCCGGGTCCATGTAGCCAACGGCGACCAGCGCCCCAGGTCCAGAGAATCGGGCCAGGTTGGTCCAAAAACCCGCGTCCTTGGGTGGCATGGGGATGGTCGCGTTTATTTCAGCGAGGGAAGCATTCGAAGAGCGGCGCAATAAGTGATGTTTGCGCCCCGACTGATGCCCCGCATCATCAACGGTTGATCCCATAGTTGTAGTATACGAAATCAAAAGTTCGGCAACCCTAACTCAAGTCCTCATGAGACGCCCGGGAAGACTTCCGTTCGGGCCGCATGGGCTATCACCCGGAATGGGCCTGGCACCCCGGGTGATAGCGGCAGCGGTGTTTTCAGTATTCGATGTCGGCTGCGCCCCGCACACGGTGTGCGGCCGCCACCATGTTCCGCAAAGAAGGCTCAACTTCAGCGTATCCGCGCGTCTTTAGACCGCAGTCAGGGTTGACCCAAAGACGAGTGGCCGGAACAGCGGCGACCGCCTCTTCTAATAGCGTGGTCAGCTCCTCTTCTGTGGGGATCCTGGGAGAGTGGATGTCGTAAATGCCGGGTCCAATCTGACGACTGAAGCCCACCTCTTCAAGTTCGGGCAGGACCTCCATGTGGGAGCGCGCCGCCTCCAAAGAAGTAACGTCGGCCCCCAGCTCGTCAATCGCATCAATGACGTCCCCGAACTCGGAGTAACAAAGGTGCGTATGAATCTGCGTGCCCGGCTCGACGCCGCTGGTCGCAAGGCGGAATGAGCCGACCGACCAGTCAAGGTACTCGCCCTGATCGGCCTTTCGTAGCGGGAGTAGCTCCCGCAGAGCTGGCTCGTCGACCTGAATCACGCTAATTCCGGCTTCTTCCAAGTCTTGAACCTCGTCCCGCAGCGCAAGGCCCACCTGATCAGCAACCTGGCCTAACGGCAGGTCGTCACGCACGAACGACCACGCCAGGATTGTCACAGGACCGGTGAGCATGCCCTTCACGGGCCGGTCGGTCAGGGACTGTGCGTAGCTTGACCATTCGATGGTCATGGGAGCGGGTCGAGACACGTCTCCCCAAAGGATTGAGGGGCGTGTGCACCGCGTTCCATACGATTGAACCCAGCCGTTTTCGGTGACTGAGAAACCATCCAAGAGCTCAGCGAAATACTGAACCATGTCGTTTCGTTCGGCTTCTCCGTGGACTAAGACGTCAATGTCGAGTTCTTCTTGCAGCCGGATCACGCGTGCGATTTCTTCTTTCAAACGTGCCTTGTATTCGGCATCGGTCAACGCGCCCTTCGCGTGGGCAGCCCGCGCTTGTCTAACCTCTGCTGTCTGTGGAAACGAGCCGATAGTCGTGGTCGGAAGGGCGGGCAGTGCCAGTCGAAGCTGCTGAGCGGCGACCCGCTCCGGGTAGGGTTGCCGGGTGCGTTCTTCCGGGGTGGTCGAGGCGACGCGCGCCCTCACTCTTTCCACGGAAACCCCGGTGTCTGTCGCTCTTGAGGCCAGTGCCTCTTCGGCCAACAGCAGCTCCTGCTCAATTGTTGCTGCCCCGTCTGCCAGCCCGCGGGCCAAAGCAACGACTTCCCCCACTTTTTCTTCGGCGAACGTGAGCCAAAGGTGCAAGTTCCGATTCAACAATTCGTCGTCCCACACCTCCGCCGCGGTCGTATACGGAACGTGCTGCAAAGAAGTGGAGGTAGAAACGGACAGGCCCGCACCTTCAGGTAGCTCCGAGCGAAGTGTTTCCAGTTCTGAGAGTTTTGCGTTCAGGTCGGCGCGCCAGATGTTTCTACCGCTCACCGCGCCGGCAACAAGTGTCTTCCCAGCGAAGTCTCCTGGAGCTGGTGCCTTCCCATGCACCAAGTCCACATGGATCGCCTCCACAGGTGTTTCGGTCAGGGCGCGAACAGCCGCCGATGCTTCCCCGTACGGTGTGGTGACCAGGATGGCCGGGCGGTCTGCTCTAGCGCCAAGTTCGTTATAGACGCGCTTCAGGAGCTCTGCCGCTTCGGTTTGGTCGATCCCCAGGTTGTCGCTTGTAACGCCGGGTTCATCAAGCTGTACCCAGGGGGCCCGCGCGGACCCCAGTTGCGAGAGCAGATCCGCGTACGCAGACACGACGTCGTCTAGCCTGTCCAGCGGCGAGAAACCCTCTTCTGAGCTCTTTGAGAGCAGCAGGTATGTGAGCGGGCCAACCAGCGCCGGGCGCGTGATGAAACCTGCTTCTGCCGCTTCTATGTACTGTGTCAACGGGGTTGCATGCGCCAAAGAAATCGGTGTGTCCGGTCCAATCTCAGGGACCAGGTAGTGGTAGTTCGTGTTGAACCATTTTGTCATTTCAAGAGGGGCAGTGCCGCCCTTACCGCGCGCGAGCAGGAAATACCCTTCTAGACCGGCAGCATCACCGAACCTTTCCGGGATGGCGCCAAGCATCCATGTGGCATCCAGAACTTGGTCGTAGTACGAAAAAGATGTGGGGATGGCTGCCTTTTCAGTCAACCCCAATTCCCGCAGCGTTTCGTAGGTTTGGATGCGCAGGTTCTTCGCTACGCCTTCGAGTTCGGAACGGTCGATTCGCCCAGCCCAGTAGGACTCAACCGCGCGTTTCAGTTCGCGTTTTGGCCCGATGCGGGGATATCCGACGATCGTGGCAGATGGAAATGTGGTTGTCATGATAAGCCTTTCGAGGATTGTTCGAGCGGTCGCCAGTGGCAGCGGCACGGGTGCTGCCCCGGTGGAACTAGGGAACCAATCAGGCCTGCGCGCGCCAGGATTTCCAGGTTCACGTCAGCCTGATTGAAGGTGTACAGGTGAATGCCGGGAGCCCCGGCTTGAAGCACTTCGCGGATCAGCTGGGCGCCAGCGGCGGTGCCAATCTCTGTTGCTTCTTCTGCGGAGGCGTTTTCCAGGTCGCTGAGCAGCCCAGGATCGGGTTCAACACCGCTGAGCTCAGCAACCCGGCGTAGCCTGCGCGGGTTTGTGGGGGGAAGGATGCCGGGAACAATCGGTATTCGCACGCCAGCAGCTCTGGCTTGGTCAACAAAATCAACGTATGTCTCCGGCCGGTAGAACAACTGCGTGATTGCAAACGACGCGCCCGCGGCCTGCTTCAAGAGAAGCCGCTCAACTTCTTGCATCGTGCCGGTCCCGGCCGCCGGATTGCCCGCTGGGAAAGCGGCGACGGCAATTATTAGCGGGCGGATCACCCCGCGCAGGCTGTCTGCGGGGGAGCGATCAGACCGGATTTGTTCCCGCTCGCGGATGAAAGAGATCAACTCCAGTGACGATTTCAGTTCACAGGACGAGGCGGGCTTTCGTTCCAGCGGAGGGTCGCCTCGTAAAGCAAGAAAGGACCGGACGCCAGAAGCTAAGTATTGGTCGACGACCTCCGTCGTCTCCTGGCGCGTCGCCCCAACGCAGGTGAGGTGAGCAAGAGGCCTGGTTGGGACGTCGCGAACCAGGCGGGCGGTGACACTGTGGGCCGTGTCCCGGTTGTGACCGCCAGCCCCGTAGGTGACGGACATGAAATCGGGTTGGGTGCGAAGGAGAGAGGCCACAGTTTCCCAAAAGGTCTCGTGACCTTTCTGGGTTCGCGGCGGCATCAGTTCAAAGGAGAGAGTGGGTGCGGCGGATGTATCGGCTGGCAGGTGGCCGGGCATGGCGGGCTCCGTGTTCGCGTATGTGAGCAGGGCTCAACAACTAGTGGTCAGGTTTGCGAATTAGTTGGAGCAGCACATTCGAAGGCGCAGCTTGGCATCTGCCAAGGCAAAGTTACGCGCGATCGGTTCCATGCCTCTACTGTGCAGCATGCCACTCGCATGGGTGCGACAATCCCAACAAATGGACATGCCGCAGCCAGGCGCTACACGTTTAGTGTTGCGAAGTAGTCCTGATCGGATTCGGGACGCCGGATGAGCCGGGGTGTCCCGTCGAGTTCAAGCAGGACTTCACCCCCGCGTAGCTTCCCGTTGTAGTTGTAGCCCATGGAGTACCCATGTGCGCCGGCGTCGTGAATGAGCAGCAGATCGCCCCTGCTGACCGCGGGCAATTCGCGGTCAATTGCGAACTTGTCATTGTTTTCGCAAAGTGATCCCACAACGTCGACCGTTTTGCGCTCGGCCGACTCTTTTCCGACGGCAGAAATGTGGTGATATGCGCCGTACATGGCGGGACGCAACAGATCCGAAGCGGACGCGTCTACACCGACATACTCCTTATATGAGTGTTTCAAGTGGCGCACTCGTGTCACCAAGGCACCTGCGGGTCCGGAAAGGTAGCGGCCGAGCTCAGTAAAGATGGCTGGTTTCAGACCTTTAGGAGTCAATAGGCTCTCGTATTCGAGCCGCACAGCTTCACCGATCGCCATGATGTCCAAGGCTTCTTCGCCCGGGCGGTAGGGGATCCCCAGTCCGCCCGCAAAGTTCAAGAAAGACACTTCGATTCCCAAGCGATCCTGCACCTGGATCGCCAAATCGAATAATTCCCGAGCGAGCGCAGGATAGTAATCCTGGTTCAAGGAGTTGCTGGCCGCCATCGAATGGATACCAAAAGATTTGGCTCCCAGGCCGCGCAGCTGCTCGAACGCCTCAAATAACTGGTCGCGTGTCATTCCGAACTTGCTTTGTCCGGCTTCGCCCATGATCTTGTTCGCTGCCCCCACCTCGTACGCCGGCGTGTATCTGCAGCAGATAGTGTCTGGAATCCCAGCCGTTCCAGCCAGGAAATCCACCATCTCCAAAGAATCTAGGTTGATGATCGCACCGAGCTCCCTAGCGCGGACGAACTCAGCTGCCGGGGTGTTGTTCGAGGTGAACATCAGCTCATCGCCACCCAGGCCCGCCATGCCGGCCAGTGTCAACTCAGTGTCCGAAGCGCAGTCTGCCCCACATCCCAGTTCCCTGAAGATTCTCAGTATCTCCGGGTTCGGCAGCGCCTTTACCGCAAAATACTCGCGGAAACCTTCATTCCACGAAAAAGCTTCCTTCAATTCCAGGACGCGCTCACGGATCATCCGCTTGCTGTAAAGGTAAAAGGGCGTCGGATACTTCTGTGCGGCCACGATGACCTCTTCAGAGCTGAACGGTGCCTGCTTTTCCGTCATCATGGATTACTCCTCATCGGGGGAAAGGCGAATATGCAGCAGGGATTTCAGGAACTCATAGCCGCCGTTCAAAGCGCGTTCGTCCATATCAAAACTGGGTGAGTGGAGCGCGTCGTCTCTGCCTGTCCCAACGAAGAAGAACACGCCCGGTACCTCTCTTTGGTAGAACGAAAAATCCTCACCCGTCATCTGTGGCTCGTCTATTGTGACGATGGGGATGCTCACCTGGTTTTGAATCTCTTTGAAAAGATCGGGGTCGTTAATGACCGGGGGGTAGCCGGCCGCAACGTCCACATTTACCGTGCATCCGGTTGTTCTTTCAGCGTCGCGGGCGGAGTCCAAAAGGATTGCGCGCAGGTCCTCGAAAACCCCATCTGAAAACGCGCGCATGGTCCCCTCAAGTCGCGCAGACCCGGCAATTGCATTTCGCACGGTCCCAGCGCGCAACAGCCCGAATGCGAGCAGGCGGTGGATTTCATGCGGCATGGTAGCCACCTTTTGGTGCACCGAATTCACCAAGTGGCTTGCGGCCAGTAGTGCATCGTGGCCTTGGGATGCCTTTGCGATGTGAACGCTATTGCCTCCCACCTCCACAGTGATTTCGCTGCTGCGCGCCATCAGTTCACCCGGCCGACTAACGATTGTCCCAGCTGCGTAGCCCGGCCACATGTGCAGTCCGAAGACGGCGTCAACGCCATAATCCTGCAAGACTCCGCTCTGACAAATAGGTTGGGCCCCACCGGTTGTCTCTTCGGCGGGCTGGAAGATGGCCAGCACATTGTGGGGAAGAGCGGACAGGTTATCGCTCACGTAGTCGCAAAGGCCAAGCAGCATGGCCATGTGCCCATCATGCCCACACGCGTGCATTTGTCCCGGGTGCCCCGAACGCAGTTCCCGCCCTGGGGATTGCGAAACTGGCAAGCCATCCATGTCAGCGCGAAATGCAAGGGTTGAGTCAGCTCCGGCATCGAAGTAGATGCAAAGGCTCGCTTCGGCGGGCGCAAAAACTTCCCCGTTTAGGGCCTGCAGCTTCGTGCGGACGTACTGAAGCGTCTTTGGCAGGTCGAAACCGAGTTCAGGAATCTGGTGCAAATCTCGGCGGTATTCTTTCAGTGTGGTCACGCGCGGACACCTCCACAGTTTTGTCGCTATCGCAATGGTAGGGGTCTGGACCCATCATTGCGACCAGGTCCAATGATCGAGGTGTGACCAACGGCGCACGGTCTTCGACCCTTGCGAGATAATTGCAGGGACGCGTCCTTACAAACCGCTTAGTGGCGCCAAAGGAGAAGAAATGACTGTCCGGATCCTGCTGTGTGGCTATGGGCGCATGGGGAAGATGCTGCACCAATTGATCGACGAATCTGCTGACTTAGAAATCGCGGGGATTATCGATATAGACAACGCGCAGGATCTTGAAACTGAGAATTTTCACGCGGATGTCCTTATTGATTTCTCCGGCCCCGGCCTTTTGCCTCGCGTAGCTGAATATGTGGAGCGAACTGGCACGGGACTGGTGAGTGGAGCGACCGGATACGCTGATCAGGGCGCAGAAGTAAAAGCACTGGGGCGGTTCGCACCCGTCATCTACTCCGAGAATTACTCTGTGGGAGTGAATGTGATGGCGCAGGTTGCTTCGGAGCTTTCTGCTCTCTTAGGGGACGAGTTCGATGTGGAACTGTCAGAGACTCACCACAGGTATAAGAAAGACGCGCCAAGCGGCACTGCGCGTCTGCTTTTGCGAAGCGTTGACCCAGAAGGTCAGCGCCCACTCGTTTACGGGCGGAGCCCCGAGGACGAAGAGCGACATGGGCGTGAAATTGGAGTGCATTCTTTACGAGGTGGGACAGTCCCTGGCCAGCACACGCTTAGCTTTTTCGGTGAAGACGAAACGTTAGAGATCACGCACACCGCCTTTTCTCGAAGGATCTTCGCCCAGGGGGCCTTGACCATGGCACGCAGGATCGCCTCAGCTTCCAAAGGTACTTACACCTTCGCGGAGTTGCTGAAAGTCCCCAACCAATAACCGAACACTAAGGAGAACCAAACTCATGCAACGTAGCGCTGAAGAGATCATTGAGTACATTTCGACGGCAAAGAAAGTCACGCCCGTGAAGGTGTATCTGAAGACGACTTCGCCGATCGACTTCAGCGCAGTCCCGAACGCCTTGGTGCTGGGCGAAACGGACATGCTTGTTCTTGGGGATTGGGCGGACATCAAGCCGATCTTGGACGCAAACGTAGAGGCGATTGCCGATATCCACATTGAAAACAACGCTAGGAACTCGGCGATCCCACTGCTCAATATCAAGGATCTGGATGCTCGGATCGAACCGGGCGCGATCATCAGGGACGAAGTTCAGATTGGGAAGAACGCGGTCATCATGATGGGTGCGCTTATCAACATCGGCGCGGTCATTGGGGATGGAACCATGATTGATATGGGAACAATCCTGGGGGGCCGGGCAACGGTCGGGAACAATTGCCACATCGGCGCCGGCACTGTCTTAGCAGGGGTGATTGAGCCTGCGTCTGCGACTCCCGTAATTGTTGAAGATGATGTCGTGGTGGGCGCGAACGCAGTTGTATTGGAGGGCTGCCGGATCGGGAAGGGCGCCGTGGTGGCGGCTGGGGCCGTTGTCGTTGAGGACGTTCCCGCGGGGGCTGTGGTTGCTGGGATGCCAGCGCGAGTGGTCAAGATGAAGGACGACAAGACGACAGAGAAGACCGCTTTACAGGCCGCTCTTAGGAATATCTAGCTGTTCGGACTGCACGGCTATGTGATCTCTGCGATGATAGAGAACACATGACTGTGTCATGCACCTCATATCTTGCAGGATAACCAAAGTGAGAAGGAATTATGACAGAGAACGTCGATAAGAAGGCAGAGAAGTGGGCCAAAGGTGTCGAAGACGCCACTGAGCACGCCGGTAAAGTCTACGACGAACAGGTTGAGCGGCTTGAGAGGCAGGCCGAGCATCTGGGCGAGCATGACGAGCGTGTAATTAAGCGTGCCGAAAGGGGCGTCGAATTTGATGCCGCTCTTGCAGAGAAGCACGTCGAGCACCTAGAGAACGTCGCCGAAAGGGCTGGCGCTCGGGTGGATCGCGCCTACGAAAAAGCAGCGGAAAAGGCTGAGCGCGGCGACAGCCCCAAACGCGTGGAGCGCGCGGTGGAGCACGCTGAAAAGGTCGAGGAGCGCGAAGCAGAGCGCGTGGAGAAACTGGCGGAGAAGGAAGCCAAGCACCTTGAGCGCGACGCTGAGGCCGCCGCCCGCCACGTTGAGAAGGCAGCTGAGAAAATTGGGGAGTCCGTGGACGACCTGATGAAGGATGCCGATAAGGATGGCGTACGCGTTGATGACGCGGTTGAGCGAGTTGTGAAGAAGCTGGAAGACTAACCAGTTCTGACAAGAGGGGGCGCTCCGGGTGGGGCGTCCCCTTCTTGCTGGTCGGCTCGGCGGGCTGCTAGCGGCCCGGGCAGCGCATTCCTAGTAGAAGCTCGGGCAAGCTCACCCCAACAACGCCGCCCAGCTGCTCAGCCTGAGTTCGGCAGGAATATCCGTCTGCCAGCAGTGTTGTCCCCGGCTCGGCTGCGCGCAGCGCTGGAAGTAAGGCGTTTTCTGCGACGGCGACAGACACATCGTAATGGCCCTTTTCCATGCCGAAGTTACCGGCGAGTCCGCAACACCCGGCCAGCTGTTCAACTTCGGCTCCGAACCTGGCCAGCAGCGCCGCATCCGCTTCAAACCCCATTACTGCATGTTGGTGACAGTGAGGCTGAGCTATCACCCGGGTTCCTGCAAGAGAAACGGGGGGACGCCAGTCCGGGCCTGGCCCGAGCTCATCATCGGTTAGAAGTTCCGCAAGCGTATAGACATTCCCCGCGACCATATGAGAGCGCGGATCTTCAGGCAGAAGATCCAGAAGATCGTCACGCAAGACAGCGATTGTGGACGGTTCCACCCCGACAATTGGAACCCCCGATTCCGCGGCGGGACCCAAGACGTCGAGTAGCCTTCGAAGCTGCCTTTTTGCTCCGTCCAGTTGGCCTGTTGAGATCCAGGTTAGTCCGCTGTCAGCCTGGCTTGATGGAATCCGCACTTTGAACCCAGCCGACTCGAGCACTTGCACCATCGCTTGAGCAGGGGCCGGATCCAGTGTCTCGCTGAAGGAATCTGCCCAGACAATAACGTCGCGGCCGTCAGGGGATCGCCGCGCGCGTCGCTCCTTTTCCGTTTTCTTAAACCAGCGGCTGAATCGTTCTGTCGTGAAGCGCGTCATGTCGCGGCGTGGATCTAGGCCTGCGAATGAGAAGACTGTATTCTTGATTGGCTTGATGCTCATGACCCAGTTCGCCAGTGCCGCCACCGGCGGTAAGAGGGTGACCAGGTTTGACCAGCGGGGTAACCAACCAAGCGCATAGTGATTCATGGGGCGCAGGCGTCCCCGGTACTTTTGGTAGGTCGCTTCGGACTTGTACCGCGACATGTCGACGCCGGCGGGGCAGTCTTTACCGCACGCCTTGCAGCTAAGGCAGTAGTCCAGTGACTCAGCGAGTGCCGGGTCGTCCCAACCGGTGACCAGCGTCCCATTGGCGACTTCTTGAAGCAGTCGAGCACGGGCCCGGGTCACGTCTTTTTCGTCGCGCGTTGCCTGGTAGCTGGGGCACATGAATCCGCCCGTGGGGCCGTTGTCCGCGCGGCATTTGCCAACCCCGACGCAGCGATGGACCGCTTTTGTGAAATCTCCGTCGTCCTCTAGGAAGGCAAACCCACTTGTCTTGAGGGACGCGGCTTGTGGGCGGCGTAGATTCTCAGTGAGTTCCGCGGGGTGAACCAGGACGCCCGGGTTCATCAGGTCATCGGGGTCGAACAGGCCCTTGAACTGCGAAAAGAGCTCAATGATTTCCGGTGAGTGGGTCTTGGCCAGCAGGGACGACCGTGCGCGCCCGTCACCATGCTCGCCCGAGAGAGATCCGCCGTACCGTGACACCAGTTCCGCGGCGTCGGCCATGAACGCTCCGAATGGCGGAATATCGTTTGGTTTGTCCAGCGGCCAGTCAATTCGCACGTGAATGCAGCCGTCGCCAAAATGTCCGTAAGGAAGTCCGGTCACGCCGTGAGCGGACATCAGATCTTCGAAATCGGCCAGGTACGCTCCAAGCACTTCTGGCGGCACCGCGGCGTCTTCCCATCCCGGCCAGGTCGGCTTGCCGTCCGGAGTCCTTCCCGCAAGCCCGGCTCCATCGGCACGGATTCGCCACAGGGCGGCGGCTTCAGCGGGCGAGGTGACGATCCGTGAATCAAGTACGTCACCACTTGCCGCTATCAGTTCTTGGGCTCTTACCAGGGCTTCATCGCTGGTTCGCCCGGTCACCTCGCAAAAAAGCCAGCCGTTACCCCGCGGCAAGGGTGGAACGGTGCCCTGGTGGCGGCGCACAACGTCGACCAGACGCGAGTCCATTCCTTCGATCGCTTGTGGTTTCAGGGGAAGCAAACCGGGCACCGCGTCCGCTGCCCGCACCATGTCGGGGTAACCGAGTACTACCAGCAGCGGCCGTTGTGGTAGTGGGTGAAGCGTGACTGTTGCCTCCAAAACACTGACCGCTGTCCCCTCGGTTCCCACCAGGGTCCGAGCCAGTGATGTCCCGTTTTCCGGAAGAAGATGCTCCAGGGAATACCCGGAGACTTGGCGGGTAAACCGGCCTAACTCTTTGCGGATGGGAGCCAGGTTGCGTTGAACCAGTTCGTGCAGGCCGGGCACAACCGAAAGGTCACAGGCCGCTTCGAAGCGCCGACCACGACCGTCGACAACATCGAGAGATTGAACGTTGTCTGCGGTGCGTCCGTAAGCCAGGGCGTGCGGCCCGCAGGCATTGTTTCCAATCATCCCGCCGAACGTGGCCCGGTTCTTCGTGCTGGGGTCGGGGCCGAACCAGAGCCCGGCTGGCCTTGCTGCGTCTTGCAGATCACTCATGATGACGCCAGGCTGAACCCGCGCTGTGCCGGCCTCCGGATCAATATCTAGAATCCGGTTCATGTAGCGGGAGTAGTCGATGACGATCCCGGGACCGACCGCGTTCCCAGCGACCGAGGTGCCACCGCCTCGCGACGTAATCGGAACGGCAAGATCTCGACTGACCTCGTGAATTGCAAGAACCTCGGACGTGTCACGCGGGAATGTGACAACCTGTGGCAGCACGCGGTAATTCGAGGCATCCGAAGAATACTCGGCTCGTCTCCGTGCCGAATCGTCACACTCAGCCGCTGAACTCAAAGCGGTCATCAGATCTGTCACAGCCTTAGTGTTCCATGAGACCGGCATCAGCGGCGTCTCTCACATCCATGTGGGACGGGCATGGGACGATCCTCCCAGCGTCGCTTCGCTAGGCTAACCGTATGGCAACCATCGAACACACAGATTTAGATGTCTACCCACTCTGTTTGGGAACAAACACGTTCGGGTGGACATCTACGCCCGAAGAGTCCTTCGCTGTACTTGATGAATACGCTGACGCGGGCGGGAACTTTCTGGACACAGCCGACGTTTATTCCAGGTGGGGAAAGGGTAACCAAGGGGGAGAGTCCGAAGAAATTATTGGCCAGTGGTGGCAAAAAGGGGGCCGACGGGACCAGGTGGTCTTGGCGACAAAAACCGGCAAACTCGCCCCCAATACCGGCCAATCACGGCAAAGTGTGAGGCGCGCTGTTGAAGAATCTTTGCGGCGGCTGCGCACAGACAGGATTGACCTGCTCTACGCTCACGCAGAGGATCCCGAAAACCCGGTCGATCCGGGAATCTATGAGGAGCTGCGCTCAGAAGGGAAAATCAGGTACTACGGCCTTTCTAACCACTCCGCCGACGCCGTGCGTTCCTGCGTTCTGCGGGCCGAAACCGCCGGAGTTCCAGGCCCCGTTGCCCTTCAGCCCCACTACAACCTATTGGAGCGCGCACAATTCGAACAGGAATTGCGCCCCATTGCAGCCGAATACTCACTAGCGGTCATGCCTTACTTCAGCTTGGCCGCTGGGCTGTTGACCGGCAAGTACTCACAAAACGAAGCCCTTACAGGTGAACGCGCACAGATGGTTTCCAGCTACCTCGGTCCTGGCACCTGGGATGTCGTAGAAGCTGTTAGGTCGATAGCGGACGGACACAACGTCGAGCCTGCGGCCGTCGCAATTGCTTGGCTCCTTGCGCAGCCCACCGTGACGGCCCCAATCGCATCGGCAAGAACCGCGGGGCAGCTATCTGCATTGTTCGAGGGCGTGTCGATCGTCCTATCGGAAAGCGAGCTGGAGCGGTTGGATCGCCTGAGCCGCCCGGAGTAATTAGCACGGAGTAATCAACCCGGTGTAATCCTGTAATCCGAAGCGTGGCACCACCTACGAATGCCACCGAGCAGCTAAACTCGGATAACAACTTTTCCCTGGAACTGTGGGGGAGCGACTATTCTAGTTAGCTGAAGGAGTGATGATGGTGGAGACAGCCAAAACGGTGGCGATAATCGGTGGGCACGGAAAGATCGCTCAACTGATCACACGCAGCCTTACCCAGGGCGGCGTCCGCGTAATCTCCATCATTCGCGACCCGAAGCAAAGGGATACTATTGAGGCCCTGGGAGCAGAACCGGTAGTTGCTGATATAGAAGCAATGGATGCGCGCGACCTTGCTCCCGCCCTCAAAGGTTGCGATGCGGTCGTGTTTGCTGCTGGGGCAGGCGCTGGCTCAGGGGCACGGCGAAAGCGCACAGTTGACTACGGCGGTTCTATTTTGAGTCAGCAGGCGGCACTTGAAGCCGGCGTGCCTCGCTTCATCCAAATCTCCGCCATCAGCGTGAAGCGGCCGATAGATCCCGAAGCCGGGGACGTGTGGCGGGAATACGTCCGCGCCAAGGAAGACGCAGATAAGCGACTGCGACGCACCGCACTTAAGTGGACTATTCTGCGTCCTGGCCGCCTGACAGACGGACCTGGGACGGGCCGCATAACAGCAGAACTACTTCTGCCTCATTCCGCTGCCGAAGGCGCCGAGATTTCCCGTGCGGACGTCGCGGATACCGTCGTGGCTTGCCTAGATCTGGAAGCAACTGTTGGCAAAGAGATTGATATCGTGGCCGGGGATACTCCCATTGTTGAGGCGCTGGAAAGCCTCTAGTTTTGGCGAGGGGCAGAAGGCACAATGCTCTCCATATTGATATTCGCGGCACTCCTAATAACCATTTCGACAGTTAGTACTCTGCGAGATCCAAGACGCGTGCGCTGCGCAATCTGGTGGGGCATTACTGTCAACTACATCTTCATCGCGGTCATAGGAGCCGTCACTGGGGCGCTAGAAAGAATAGGGCCAGACCCCGCGGCGTACGCCTTACTCACCATGCTCACGGGAATCCTCCTGTCAATGATTGTGCTGGCGAGCTTGTTAATCCGGGCGGGTCTGGTCCTAATTCGCAGAGAATCCTTCAGTCTGTCCCACAGTCTTGCCTTGGTTCTGGGCATTGGCATTCTGGTCTACGTTGCTGCTCTGCCAATTGCGGCGTACTTCGATTTGGACCAGCTGGTGACAGTCCTCATCTTTGTCGGATTCCCCGCCGGGTACTTGGCATTTGTGCTGACTTCCTACCTGCTGTACAGCGCGGCCTATTCGTCCTGGGTGCGGAAGTGGGCTAAAGCGCCAAGAGTGGTAGTTGTTCTTGGCGCGGGATTGGATGGGCAGGAACTCACTCCGCTGCTGCGCGCGCGAACCGAGTTGGCGATCCAGGCCTACCAGAACGCTGAAAACCGGGGTGCCAATCCGGTGCTGGTCGCATCTGGCGGGCAGGGACCAGATGAGCTGGTTCCCGAGGCGGCGGCGATTGCCCGGTACGCTCGCGGCCGCGGGGTAGCTTCGGTCATTGAGGAAAACCGTTCGACCACAACAGCGCAGAATCTGCGGTACACAAGGGAACTGGTGGGCACGGGCCTGACCCCCTGGCTAGCTGTAACCAGCGACTACCATGCATTCCGCGCCGCTGTCTTGATGAGCGACCTAGGGATACGGGGCAATGCTATAGGCGCCCGCACGCCGCGATACTTTTGGTCGAGCGCGGTGTTACGCGAATTTGTAGCACTGCTGCAAAGACATTGGATACTGAACGCTGCCGCGTTTACGTTCCTGAGTGTTCCCCTGGTCCTTGTGTTGGTGAACCTGGTTGGTGGCGGCTAGTCAAGAATCTTCTCGACGACGTCCAAGCAGGGATTCGAAGTCTTTGAAACCAGGGAAAGCGTCGGCCGCGCTGGGCTTGCGATCAGGAATCTCAGGGGAACTCGCCGGCGCGGCGGCTCTTCCAGACACCGCGGACCAAACATCGTTCGCCGCGCGGTCAATCCGGTGTTCTAGTGGTTCATCCACCCCGATATTCGCCTCCAGACCAGGGTCACCCCAGTCCTGGGTGGCCGCAAAAAGTGCTGTCGGTAGCGGCATTGCTCCCAAGTATGCGAAGAGTGGCCGCAGCGTGTGGTCAATCATCAGGCCGTGTCTACCCGTACCGCCTGTGGCGGCCAGAAGAATGTACTTCCCCCGGATCGCGTCCTCTGGCAATGTATCCCAAAAGAGCTTGAACAGCCCCGAATATGAGGCTTGGTAGGTTGGAGTCAAGGCCAGGATCAGGTCGGCGGCGGCAAGGTCACTATAGGCTGCGCGGACACTCGGCGAGGGAACCCCCGTATAGAGATTGTCCAGTAAGTCGTGACCCAAGGAGCGCAGATTAATCCAGGTGACCTGGATAGGTGACTCGCCCGCAGGTCGCTTCGCTTCGATTTGTGCAAGGAGTCTTCCCGCCAGCGCGGCCCCGCTTGAGCTTTCGGAAAGGGACCCGTTCACTACCGCAATGTTCATTTGCGTCTCTTCGTCCCGCGGATGAGGCCCGCGGCGTAATCCACGCTGTCTTCCGCTGTTGGCTGCTGCGGATAGAAGGAGGCTCCTGTGACCGTGTCATGCAGCGGCTGTGATGCCAGCCCCTCGCCCTCCTTTATTTCCGCGGATCCCGGCCCGGCCAACACCGCAGAGTGGATCGGAGGGTCAGAGGGAACGCCCGGCGCACGAAGACGATCAAATTCTTCCCGCAACACAGGGACGACCTTTTCTCCCAGAAGATCGATCTGCTCCAACACTGTCTTCAAAGGCAGCCCCGCGTGGTCTATCAGGAACAGTTGACGCTGATAGTCCCCCACGTAATCGCGGAAATGGAGCGTGCGCTCAATGACTTGCTGTGGAGATCCGACAGTAAGTGGAGTGTCGCGAGAGAAGTCTTCTAGGGACGGGCCTCCGCCATACACGGGAGCGTTGTCAAAATACGGGCGGAACTCTTTGATAGCGTCCTGAGAACGTTCCCTCATGAAAACTTGGCCTCCCAAGCCAACAATCGCCTGGTCTGGGCGGCCATGTCCGTAATGGGCGAACCTCTCCCGGTACAGAGCAACCATTTGCTTTGTGTGTTCCGGCGGCCAAAAAATGTGGTTGTGGAAGAATCCGTCCCCATAGTAGGCGGCTTGTTCCGCAATTTCTGGGGAGCGGATTGAGCCGTGCCAAACAAAAGGCGGTTGCCCGTCCAAAGGGCGGGGCGTGGAAGTAAATCCGCGAAGCGGCGTGCGGAAAGGACCTTCCCAAGTGACCACTTCTTCCGACCACAGTTCGCGCAAAAGGCGGTAATTCTCGATCGCTAAAGGAATGCCGTTACGAATATCTTGACCAAACCACGGATAAACAGGTCCCGTGTTTCCCCGGCCGAGCATGAGATCCACCCTGCCACCAACCAGGTGCTGAAGCATCGCGTAGTCTTCGGCTATCTTGACCGGGTCATTGGTGGTGATGAGCGTCGTGGCCGTGGACAGGTGCAAGTTTTTCGTCTTTGCACCAATGTAGGCAAGCGTGGTCGTCGGCGACGAGCTAAAGAACGGCGGGTTGTGGTGTTCCCCCAGCGCAAACACGTCCAGCCCGGCGCTTTCGGCATGTTCAGCGATCCGCACGACATCTTGGATGCGCTGAGCCTCCGTGGGGATTCTTCCCGTCACAGGGTCGGGTGTGATGTCAGAAACGGAGAAAATTCCAAACTGCATTTGCGCTCCCGTTGGCCTAATTGGATGAGCCTGGTCGCCTTCAAGCTACCCAACTTGGAACGCGCCCACCGGGAATGTTCTCTGTCGGTGAATGTTGGGTTAAGTTGGAACTGCCGAATAAATGGGACCATCGACCCATAGCAATTGACGCGCAGGAAAGCGCTGTGCACTTATGTGCTGGTATTCTAGAAGCGTGTGGGAATCGGCCTGGATGAACCACGAGTTCAGATATTCTTCCCGAGGGTTCTTCAAAAAAGAAAACGGGAAACCGGCACTCATTCGAGTCGCAATTTGGTCGGGGGTTTTGCGGAGCAGTCGAGAAACGATATGCTCAACGACCACGGAATACTAGGAAGACGCGAGAGAATCGCACTGACAGGCACGGGGGCGAAGATTGGCAACTCAAGCCAAATACATATTGATCGACGATATTGATGGGTCGAACGCGAAGGATACAATCACCTTCGCCGTTGGCCGCACTCAATATGAGATCGACTTGAATCTGCAGCACATCGATGAATTCAACAGAGACTTAGACAAGTGGATTAAGCACGCGCGAAGGGTCCCTGCACGTCGTCAGGCCCGTCAAGTCAGAACCGGTGTCGGACCAAGCGATGCGCCACAGATCAGAGAATGGGCAAAGGACCGCGGAATTGAGCTTGCCCGCAGGGGTCGCATTCCAGTTGCCGTGAGAGAGCAATACCAAAAGGAAGTGCACGGCTCGTAGACCTCCTTGCTGGATTTTCGCGGTTAGATGCCGCCCAGGACCCGGGACTGATGGCCCGTCGAAATTCTCAAAAGATGGCAGAATGTGACTATGACATACACCCTGGTACTGCTCCGCCATGGCGAGAGCGAATGGAATGCAAAGAACCTTTTCACGGGCTGGGTTGACGTGCCGCTGTCTGAAAAGGGTAGGGAAGAAGCCAAGCATGGCGGCGAACTGATGAAGGAAGAGGGCATTCTGCCCGATCTCCTGTTCACTTCGCTCTTGCGCAGGGCAATTACCACGGCCAATATCGCCTTGGACGCTGCTGATCGGCACTGGATTCCGGTAGAGCGGAACTGGCGTCTCAATGAGCGTCACTATGGCGCTCTTCAAGGCTTGGACAAGAAAGAAACCCGGGATAAGTACGGGGAAGAGCAGTTCATGCTTTGGCGTCGTTCATATGACACGCCGCCTCCCGCAATCGAGCCCGGTTCCGAGTTCAGTCAAGACGGAGATCCCCGCTACGCGGGTGAGCCGGTCCCCGACACTGAATGTTTGAAGGATGTCCTTGAGCGGCTGATGCCGTATTGGGAAGGAACGCTGGTGCCCGCGCTGCAAACCGGGAAGACGGTGCTCGTGGCTGCGCACGGTAACTCCTTGCGAGCGATGGTGAAGCATCTGGACGACATTTCTGATGAGGAGATCGCCGGTCTCAACATTCCTACGGGGATTCCGCTGGTATACGAACTGGATGAGGAGACCCTGAAGCCTGTGAAGAAGGGCGGACGCTACTTGGACCCCGAAGCGCAGGCAAAGATTGACGCCGTTGCCAATCAGGGCAAGTAGAAAAAGCAACTAAAAGGTGTGCCCGCTTAGCTATAAGCTGAGCGGGCATTTCACTTGCGGCTGGTAGAATAGGCGAATCTGTCGAATTGCAAATACTTGGAGCATGCTTACATGACTTTTAAAGTCGGCGAGACCGTCGTCTACCCGCATCACGGCGCTGCGACCATTGAAGAGATCACTACTCGAGAGCTGAATGGGGAGCCCACCACGTATCTGGTGCTGCGTATCCATCAGCCACAACAGCAGGACCCGCAAAAAGAGCTGATCATCCAAGTCCCGGCTGACAAAGTGGACGAAGTCGGAGTGCGTGACGTCGTGGATGATGAGGGTGTTGAAGAAGTTGTCGACGTGTTGCGGGCGCAGGATGTCGAAGAACCCTCGAACTGGTCGCGCCGGTTCAAAGCAAACCAAGAGAAGATCACTTCGGGCGACATTGTTCGCGTTTCTGAGGTGGTTAGAGATCTTTCTCGTCGCGACGCGGACAAGGGACTGTCGACTGGTGAGAAGAGGATGCTTACCACGGCTCGGCAGATTCTGATTTCTGAGCTGGCTCTTGCCAAGGACATTAACGAGGACGAAGTCAGTGAACGCTTGGACGCCGTTCTCAAAGAGGGCATGCCTGAAGAATCGGAGTGACCAGTGTTGGGAAGGGGCGCCGTCTGCGTTCTCACCGCGGCCGGTAGCGGTTCCCGGCTGGGAGCGCAAGAACCGAAGGCCCTGGTGGAACTAGCTGGGCACACTCTGCTGGCCTGGGCGATGCGCGGGCTGGTTCTTTCCAATGAAATAGAAGCAGTTGTTGTTACAGCTCCGAAGGAGGACGTGCGCCGGTTCCAGGAGGAACTGGGTCAGACCGAGTACCCGTTTCCGGCTCACGTCGTAGCCGGCGGTGACAGCAGGCAGGGCTCCGTCTACCGCGGATTGCAGGCTTTGGCTAGCTTCTACGACACCGCAGGTGGGCAGCTAGTCGCAGAGACTCCCACACTTATCCACGATGCTGCCCGCCCCCTTACGCCCTCAGAACTCATCCAGGATCTGGTTGAAACAGTGCGGGGCGGCCGCTCGGCAGTTATTCCCGGTCTGCCGGTCGTCGACACGATCAAGGTGGTGGAAGAAAATCCGGGCGGGCCCTCTCTAGTGTTGGAGACCCCGCGCAGGTCGGCGCTGCGCAGCATCCAAACGCCGCAAGCTTTCCACTGGAAAGTGATCTTTGAATCGCACGCTAGGGACAGTGCGCGCGGAGAAGCAGAAGAGGGCGCCGCAACGGATGACGCGGCGCTACTGGAAGCAAGCGGCATCCCGGTTTGGCTGATCCCGGGGGACCCTAAGGCGCTGAAAATTACGACCAAAGCGGATCTTCTTCAAGCGGAGCAGATTGCCAGGGGACTAAGCTTCTGAAGAATGGCCCCAAAGTTGGGCGCGGATCCCCGAATGAAGGACCTGTGATGGCGTCGAAGCAAGAAGTGTCGGCTGCAGAGCTGAAGCAAGTCCCCGCGAATAAGGTGTGGTCGTGGGCGGCCTGGGACTGGGGTTCCGCTGCCTTTAACGCGGTGGCAACCAGTTTCGTGTTCTCAGTCTATTTGACGGGCGAGGGGATCTTTGCCTCAGCGGCCACTGCGAACCAGTTCCTGGCAGTCGGCATGACCATCGCTGGTCTGGTGGTGGCGTTCTTGGCACCCATCACGGGTAGGCGTGCAGACCGAGCCGGAAAAGGGCTCCAATCGGTAGCCGTCTTCACCTTCTTGGTGGTCGCGAGCCTGGCAGCCATGTTCTTTGTCGCCCCGGAATCGCCTATGGGCGCGAAGAACGCGCTCATCTTGGGGGTTGCCCTGCTTGGGCTTGGAAACATCTTCTTCGAGTTCGCGTCGGTGAACTACAACGCGATGCTGAACTACGTATCCACTCCTCAGAACCGCGGACGGGTCTCTGGCATCGGTTGGGGCGCCGGCTACCTGGGCGGCATCGTTCTGCTGTTGATTTTGTATTTCGCGTTCATCAACCCGGAAGTGGGGTTGTTCGGAGTCACTTCTGCTAACGGACTGAATGTTCGCGTTGCCATGCTGTTCGCTGCTCTGTGGATGGCACTTTCCGCACTCCCAGTGCTGTTGAATCCGCCGCCAGGCTACGCGCATGCACCGGCAGAAGGGGGCGCGGGCACACTATGGGAGAACTACCGAGCACTGTTCCGTTTGGTCGTCTCTTTAGCAAAAGATTCCCCAGACACACTGAAGTTCCTGATTGCCTCAGCAATATTCCGCGATGGACTGGCAGGGGTTTTCACTTTTGGCGGTGTGATAGCAGGGGCCGTATTCGGGTTCACTCCGGGCCAGGTGATCATCTTCGCAATCGTAGCGAACGTCGTCGCCGGGATCTCCACGATGCTGGCGGGTCGCCTGGACGACCTGTGGGGTCCGAAGCGGCTGATCATCATTTCCCTGGTGAGCATGGTAATTGCTGCCACGGGAGTGTTTGTCTTCCACCGTCAGGGGGCGCCGGTGTTCTGGATACTCGGATTACTTCTCACCATTTTTGTAGGACCAGCCCAGTCGGCATCGCGCAGCATGCTGGCACGCATGATCCCAGCAGGCCGTGAGGGAGAAGTTTTCGGGTTGTACGCAACAACCGGCCGGGCCGTGTCGTTTCTTGCCCCAATGTTGTACGGAATAGCTATTGCCCTGGGGACGGCCATCACGGGTGGAGACGGCACCCCGTTTGGGATCCTGGGTGTCTCGGTGGTACTCCTGGTCGGGCTTCTACTCCTTCTACCAGTTCGCACCGGGACGACCATAAAGGTTGAGCACCTGGACAGTTAAGCGGAGACCTGCAACCGGACCAGGGCGACTGCTTGGGCGGCCAACCCTTCGCCTCGCCCTAAGGAACCAAGGCGGTCAGTCGTTGTGGCGCCAAGGGAAACACTGGCCCCGCCAAGCGCTGCTGATAGCGCCGAACGCGCCTCCTCCATCCGCCCGCTAATCCGCGGCTTCTGGCCGACAATTTGGACGCTGACATTCCCGATTTCCCAGCCGGCCTCGTCCAACAGACGGAGGACCTCGGCAAGCATTTTCGTTCCCGAGGCGCCCTCCCACTTCGGGTCGTCGGTCCCGAAAACGGATCCCAAGTCTCCAAGACCAGCAGCGGCCAGGAGCGCATCGCAGGCGGCGTGGGCGGCGACGTCCCCATCAGAATGGCCTTCAAGAACCGGCGAGTCGGGCCAGTCCAGGCAGGCCAGGTGGAGAGTCCCTATTGAGCCCGGGACAAAAGCGTGCACGTCGATTCCTTGACCGACCCGAAAATCTTGTGTCATGTCCCAAGCCTATCCTTAGCAACTAGGGGGACCACGGGTCGGTAGTATTGGGGCATGGAGCTTCGTCTGTACGATACAAAGTCGCGCAAAATCACGCCACTGGACCCGGTTGAACCCGGCAAGGTCGGCATTTATCTTTGCGGTCCAACCGTCCAGGGCTCCCCTCACATCGGGCATTTACGCGCGGCAGTTGCATTCGACGTGCTGGTTCGGTGGCTGAAGCGGCAACGCGTGGACGTAACGTACATCCGTAATATCACCGATATTGATGACAAAATACTCGCGAAGGCGGACGAGGCGGGCGAAGAGTGGTGGGAGCTTGCCGCCCGGTACGAAAGGGAGTTCTCCGCGGCCTACGATGAGCTTGGCTTGGTGCCACCGACGTTTGAGCCCCGCGCCACCGCGCACATCATCGATCAGATCGAACTGGTGCAAACGCTGCTGGACTCAGGCCACGCTTACGGTGATGGTCGCGGCAATGTCTACTTCGATGTTCATTCCCAGCCTGACTACGGCAGCCTCACCAATCAGGCGTTAGATGACTTACAGTCCACGGAAGACCCGCAACAAAACAGCGCTGACCTGGCCGGAGGGAAACGAGACCCCCGCGACTTTGCTCTCTGGAAAGCAGCCAAGCCCGATGAACCACAGACGGCCGCTTGGTCGGCGCCCTGGGGTAGGGGCCGACCTGGATGGCATTTGGAATGTTCAGCCATGTCGCACAGGTACCTGGGGGAAACATTCGACATTCATGGCGGGGGTTTGGATCTTCGCTTCCCGCACCACGAAAACGAGCAGGCGCAGTCGCACGCTGCCGGATGGGACTCTGCGCGCATGTGGGTGCACAACGCGTGGGTTACGCAATCCGGAGAGAAAATGGCGAAGTCTCTTGGAAACACGCTGGCTTTGGAGAACCTGCTGGCTGACTATTCGCCCTCTGTGATCCGTTTGGCTCTTGGCACCGTGCACTATCGATCAATGATCGAGTGGGATGAGCAGACACTTCCGCGCGCAGCCGAAGTCTGGGACCGGCTCAGTAGCTTTGTGGAGTCAGCGACCGCGTTCGCTGGCGAACCTGACAGTGTCGATTTGCCCGCAAGTGAACTGCCGCTGAAGTTCCAAGAGGCCTTGAACGACGATTTGAATGTTGCCGAGGCGATGGCAGCCGTGTACGAACAAATGAAGCTGGGCAGGCAGGCCATCACTTCCGAGGACCGAGCAGAAGCGGCCCACAGGTTGCTCATGGTGCGCTCCATGCTTGATGTGCTGGGGATCGATCCTGGCTCAAGGCATTGGAGTTCAAGCGGTAGCCGCGAAGAACAAGAACAGCTAGAAGCGCTTGAAGTGCTGGCTGGCGCCGCAATTGCGGAGAGGAACCAAGCCCGCGCCGCGAAGGACTGGGAACGGGCGGACCAGATGAGGGAAAGACTAGCGGAAGCCGGCATCACCGTCGAAGATGGTCCGCAGGGCTCCACGTGGAAAATAGGTGGAAGGTAGACCGTGTCTAAAGGGAATCAGGGTAAGCGGGGAGCTCAGCGAAAGACCAGTAAAGGCGGCGCTGTTGGCAGTGGCGGTAAACACCGCCGTTCCCTGTCGGGCAAGGGCCCAACACCCAAGGCAGAGGACCGCACGTACCACGCTGCCCACCGCAGGAAGGAAATGGCCGAACGATCCAAAGAGAAGGCGGCTCTACGGGCTGAATCACAGCAGCGTACGCGCGTGAAATTACAACCTGGGAATGAGTTGGTTGTCGGACGGAATGCTGCCATTGAGGTTGCGGAGGCCGGGATCCAAATCGAGAAAGTGTTTGTCTCTTCCGACCCGGGGGACGGCCGCATGCGAGATGTCACTGTCGCCTTGGCCAATTCCGGAGCTCCCTTCGTGGAAGTGACGCGGCGGGACCTGGACGTAGCCAGCGGGGGCGCTGCGCACCAGGGTATCGGCATAGAGGTCGCTGAGTACAGCTACTGGGATCTGGACGAGTTGCTGGTGCGCGCTCTGGAAAAACCCAAGGACGAACCGGGCCTACTGCTGGCACTTGACCACATCACAGACCCGCACAACGTCGGCGCTGTTCTTCGTTCTGGCGCAGCATTTGGGGCGGACGGCATGATTCTGCCCGAACGTCGGTCTGCGGGCATCGGGGTGACGGCATGGAAAGTCTCCGCCGGTGGCGCAGCCAAAGTCCCCGCTGCTCGCGTGAGTAACCTGGTGCAGGCCCTGCGTAGATGTCAGGACGCTGGCTTTTTCGTCGTCGGATTGGAAGGTAGTGCATCGCAGCAGGTGGCAAACCTACCTGTGGCGGACGTTCCGCTGGTGGTTGTAACAGGCTCTGAAGGTAAAGGACTGTCCCGGCTAGTCAAAGAGACGTGCGACCTGCTGGTTTCCATACCCATTAGTGGCATGGAGTCGCTCAACGCATCCGTGGCTACGGGCATTTTGTTGTACGAGATAGCGCGGCAGCGAGCAGAGGTGCTTCCAGAAGCGTAGGCAAAGGTCCAAAACCCGACCTGACCGGGGCGACGTTACCGCCCGCATTCGCAGTCTGCCCGGCAAAGGTCCGCACCCACCGCAGACGTCTTCCATGGACGAGCCTGGGAATCAAGCGAACGCGAGGGGCGACTTTTCTGGTGTGGACGCGATACGCTGGAAGGTGCTCACGTGTTGCTCATGTAAAAGAGGTCCTTATGTCGAAGAAGACAACAGCTGATCAATACACCGACCTGCACCTGGCGGCCGACCGTGCCGAGCAGACTGCAAAAAGGTGGACTCAACTCTCAACCCGCTACCCAAACGGTAAGGCGGCGCAGCTTCTTGCCTCAGTCCTGGAAGATCCCAACGGTTTGAACTTCACCGTGGAGTTTGTTGATGGAGTTGTTCGACCGGAAGATATCCGGGTCGCAGCAAATAATCTGCATCAATTGACCAAGACGGCTCCCACTTTCCTGCCCACCTGGCTGCGGATCCCAGCCCAAGTTGGCGGCGCTGTCGGCTACTTAGCCCCAGAAATTGTCATACCTGCAGCCCGCAAGGTGTTCTCTCAGCTGGTCGGAGACCTGGTTGTCGATGTCACAGATCATAAGCTTGGCCCTGTCATCGAAAAGCTGCGCGCAGACGGATCCCGGCTCAACATAAACCTGCTTGGTGAGGCGGTGCTCGGCGACGCTGAGGCCGACCGGCGTCTAGCTGCCAACGCTGAACTCCTGAAGCGGGACGACATTGATTACGTCTCTTTGAAGGTCTCAGCGGTGACCGGCCCCAGCAGCCACTGGGACACAGACGCCATCGTGGAGTCCGCGGTTGAGAAACTCTTACCGCTCTACGAATTCGCGGCCCAGTCTTCGAAGCCGAAATTCATCAACCTTGATATGGAGGAATACAAGGATCTGGACATCACGATCCAGGTCTTTGAGACTCTTCTTGACCGGCCCGAGTTGAAGAACTTGGAAGCAGGCATTGTCATTCAGGCATATCTTCCCGACGCGCTTGATGCTTACCAAGGACTGGTTGAGTGGGCCCAAAAGCGTGTTGCCGACGGGGGAGCCCCCATCAAGATTCGCCTGGTGAAGGGCGCCAATCTTGCTATGGAAAGGGTGGAGGCAGAAATCCACGATTGGCCTCTTGCCCTGTGGGAATCCAAGCAGGCCTCAGATGCCAACTATCTGCGCATCCTTGACTGGGCGCTCACCCCCGAACGCACAGCTGCTGCGCGAATTGGGGTCGCTGGTCACAACCTGTTTTCATTGGCTTTCGCGTGGGAACTAGCCGAAATGCGCGGGGTTCGGGACGGAATCGATATCGAGATGCTGGCCGGTATGGCCGAAGCTCAGGCACAAGCGGTTCGAGACGAGGTTGGCAACCTGCTTCTTTACGTGCCAGTTGTCCACCCACGTGAGTTCGACGTGGCAATCGCTTATCTGGTGAGGCGCCTGGAAGAAAACTCCACGCCCGAAAACTTCATGTCAAACGTGTTCGATATTGGGGAGGAGCCGCGCGTATTCGAGCTGGAACGAGACCGGTTCCGTAAAGCGGTCACGCAGGTGGCGGCCGAGGGAACGAAACGTTGTGCCCCTTCACGCACCCAGAACCGGCAGACCGAAACCGAAGACATGATCACGGCCTCCATGCGCGGACCGGGCGGTGACTGGCAGTTCAAGAACACCGCAAACACCGATCCTGCCCTGATCGCCAACCGCGAGTGGGCGAAACAGATCATGGACCGGGTGCCGACGTCTACCGTCGGTGAAGACACCGTTGCCGCGAACACTGTGGACGACATTGCAGAGCTTGATGAACGCATGAATCGGGCACTGGAAGCTCAAAAGAAGTGGGCGGAAAAGAGTCCTGAGGAACGTTCCGATCTGCTTCACCGTGTTGGTGTTCAAATGGAGCTGCGCCGCGCTGAGCTGCTTGAGGCTGCAGCGGCCGAGCTGGGTAAGGGGATCGGGCAGGCCGACCCGGAAGTGTCGGAAGCAATCGACTTCGCGCACTACTACGCTCAGCAGCTGTTGGAGCTAGATCGCCTGCCGGGAGCCAAATTTGTTCCCGCGCCTCTCACAGTTGTCACTCCACCTTGGAACTTCCCACTGGCTATCCCTCTTGGCGGGACGCTGAGCGCCCTTGCCGCTGGCGGTGCTGTCATGTTGAAGCCGTCCTCGGCCGCAAAGCGTTGCGGGGCACTGCTGGCAGAATGCATTTGGGCTGCTGGGGTGGATCCGGACCTGGCCCAACTGGTCGTTCCCGGAAACCGGGAGGTCGGCAAAGAACTGGTGGTCGACGAGCGCGTTGAGCGGGTCGTCCTGACCGGCTCGTCTGACACCGCGGAGATGTTCCTAGGTTGGCGGCCGGACTTGACACTGCTGGCAGAGACTTCTGGAAAGAACTCCATCATTGTCACTCCGTCGGCGGATTTGGACCTGGCCGCGAAAGACGTTGTGAACTCCGCGTTCGGACACGCAGGACAGAAGTGTTCTGCGGCGTCACTGGTGATTCTGGTTGGTTCGGTGGGCAAGTCCGAGCGTTTCCGCAACCAGCTGTTGGACGCTGTCCGTTCGCTCCACGTGGCTTGGCCAACGGACCTGTCCGAAGAAATGGGACCGCTCAGCGAACTACCCGGTGAGAAACTGATGCGTGGCCTCACCAAATTGGAACCGGGTCAGACCTGGGCTATCAAGCCTTACAAGCTGGACGATACGGATCGGCTTTGGAGTCCTGGTGTTCGCGCCGGTGTGGAGCCGGGCAGCGAGTTCCAACAGGTGGAGTACTTCGGTCCGATCCTCGGTGTGATTCGCGTCGACACCCTAGAAGAAGCGATCGAGGTGCAAAACAGCACCGTCTTCGGCCTCACTGCCGGTCTGCAATCCCTTTCGGTTGACGAGGTGAACTACTGGCTCGACCGAGTTCAGGCGGGCAACGTGTACGTCAACCGAGGAATTACTGGAGCGATCGTTCAACGTCAGCCGTTTGGCGGTTGGAAGCTCTCGGCCGTGGGCCCGGGAGCAAAGGCGGGCGGCCCGAACTACCTGTTCGGACTGGGTTCATTCGAGGAGAGCGAGCAGCAAAAGGGCGACGTCGGTGGTGAAGGCTACCCTGAAGTCCCCGAGAGGGAACTCCACCTCGAGAAACCCCAGCTGAATGAGGCGGTCTCCCTGGCCAGGGACATACTCGGCCCTGAGGATGCCGAACGTGTCGAACGGGCGGCCTACAACCTGGAGCACGCCTGCGTGACCCATTTCGACCAACTGAATGATCCAACGGATTTGAAGTACGAAAAGAACGTCCTTCGTTACCTTCCGGCCCGTTCCGTTCTGCGGGCCGAAAAGGGCGTCGAACTGGCGGACATTCTTACCGCGGCGATGGCTGCTGTAGCGGTAGGCGACTACCGTCCATCCGCCGACGACCCCGATTTCTTGGTCCGATTTGCTGCCGGACAAACGGATGAGGAGCCGTTCGGCTATCAGGGGGCACAACTCGTCCTTTCGACCACGGAAGCACTGCCTGACCGGGTGCAAGATTGGGCACACAAGTACGGGTTCGCGTGCTTGGTGGAGTCCCCAGACGAGTTCTCTGGTCGGCTGAATGCGGCTGATGTGCAACACGATGGTCGCGTGCGACTGTTGGGCGCACCGCGGGCCGAGCTGATGCGCAGACTCGACTCACCGATCGATTTCGCGGTGTGGGACGGTCCTGCGACTACAGCTGGCCGGGTCGAGATAATCCCGTTCGTTCACGAGCAGGCAGTCTCGGTCACCACCCACCGATACGGCACACCCAGCGCAATGGGCGTAGGAGTCCTGTAATCAGGTCTGGTTTGCGGGGCGGGTTGGCTGCGTGCCACCCGCCCCGTCCTGCTGACGGGCAGAAACAGGCGGCGCCCGCACATGCCGCTAGGATTGACGAGTAACGGCCGAGAACTGCCAAGTGAGGGACAATGCCGGGAATAATCGTGGTCGGAACCCAATGGGGGGACGAGGGTAAAGGCAAAGCTACAGACCAGCTCGGCGGAGCAGTTGACGTGGTCGTGAAATTTAATGGGGGAAACAACGCCGGGCACACTGTTGTCGTGGACGGGGAATCGTATGCGCTCCACCTGTTGCCCGCTGGAATCCTCAATCCAAAAGCGACGCCAGTTATTGGCAATGGAGTGGTCGTCGACCTGGAAGCATTGTTTCAAGAAATTGATCTGATGGAATCGCGCGGCGTGGATACTTCTAGACTGCTGGTCTCCGCGAACGCACATGTGATAGCTCCTTATAACCGGTTGCTTGACCGTGTCACTGAGAAGTCCCTCGGGGACCAGCAGATCGGCACGACCGGACGGGGTATTGGCCCGACCTATGCGGACAAGATGAATCGCATAGGCGTGCGCATACAGGACGTGTTGGATGAAAACATTCTGAGGCAGCGACTCCGCGGCGCTCTGGCTGAGAAGAACCAGCTGCTGGCCGCCGTCTACGGGCAGGAAACGATCGATCCCGACAAGGTTGCCGATGAACTCCTGGCTTATAGTGAGCGACTCAGGCCAATGGTTGTCGACAGCTCCCTATTCATAAACAACGCTCTTGACGCTGGACAGACCGTGCTGTTTGAAGCGGGCCAGGCAGCGATGCTCGACATTGACCACGGCACGTACCCGTTCGTTACATCGTCGAACGCAACCGCTGGCGGCGCCCTCACCGGTGCGGGAGTCGGCCCAACCAAGATTGACCGGGTCGTCGGTGTCACGAAAGCCTACACAACGCGCGTAGGGGAAGGCCCCTTTCCAACGGAGCTGTTCGGAGACGACGGGGAGCACCTGCGAGAGCTGGGCGGAGAGTACGGGGTGACAACCGGTAGACCGCGCCGCGTCGGCTGGTTCGACCCGCTGATAGTGCGCTATGCCGCGCGTGTGAACGGCCTGACAGATATCGTCCTCACGAAGTTGGATGTCCTGGACGGATACGCTGAAATTCCTGTTTGCGTGGGCTACGAGGTCGGCGGTGAAATTGTCACCGAAGTCCCAATGGCTCAATGCGATTTTGCTGAGGCGCGCCCTGTGTACAAAGTGCTGCCGGGGTGGCAAGAAGATACGACAAACATTCGTGACTTCGCAGAACTGCCCAAGAACGCCAAAGACTACGTCGAGTTCTTAGAGGACCAGGTTGGCTGCCGCATATCCTCCATCGGCGTGGGGCAATCCAGGGAAGCCACCATAGTGCGACACGAATTGATTTAGAAGAACACTGGCT
>CAYFRL010000005.1:16384-32922 GCA_964345595.1 uncultured Actinomyces sp. | reverse complement strand
ATCGAGAACGTCGGCTGATCTAGAAGAAGCGGAGAGATTAGGAGCATCGGGCCCAATGCGCCTGTCGGCGCTAATGCCGCTCGTAGCGGCTAAGTTTGGAGCCCGGGGCAATGGAACCCGATGCCTAACTTCAGTGTAGACCACCCGCGCGGCCCGCGTGAACTGCTGCTGACCTCCCTTTGGTGAAAGCGGGGCGACGCTGAATTCGGGTGGGGAATCCCTTCCCGAAAACTCACAGGGCCACCCGCGGAAGCAACGATCAGCTCAGTTCTCGATAGGCCCAAGCAGCAGGTTAGCCCAACCCGAATGCAAAGACTCCTGATCTGACGGTTGGAACAGTCCGGCAACGACGTCGCGGTACAGGCGCGATAGTTCATGCGAATCGTAGTATGAAGATCCGCCGCATGCGCGAACGGACTGGTTCACTGCGGAAAGAGAGGCCTCGGCGGCCGCGTTCTTCACCGCAGAGAGCCGCGGCATCCACATGTCCCCCAGATCGGCGCCATCATCGAACGCTTTAGCTAGCTCGCGAATCTGTGGCCCAACCGCGTCCATTGTGATTCCCGCCTGGGCTATCCGCCAGCGGATATCGGGATCGTTTGAATAAGTTGTCTGATGTAGCACCGACCTGCGCTTCTTCACATGGTCAACTGCGATTTCCACCGCCCGCAGTCCAATTCCCTGATAGGTCGCGGCTAGCAGGATCTCGAAGTTCGCATAGATCCCCATGACGACAGGGTCGTTTGAGGGGCCCGGGTCCGTGACTGTCAGTATCTGATCGGCCGCTGCGGGGGCGCCTTCCAGGATTGTCGTGTTCGACTGTGTGGCCCTCATGCCCATCACGTTCCAGTCGTTCTTCATGGTGAACCCACCTGCGTCACGGTGAAGGATTGCGAAAACGGATTTGGGATTTTCTGGGTCTGTATCGTCCCTGCCGAACGTGAGAAGCCTTGTCCAGGCGGGTGCCATGGAGGTAAAGATTTTGGTTCCGTGGAAAGTGTAGCCGCCTGATCCGTCCGGACGGGCCTGGCTAATTGATCCGAACAGGACCAGGTCGTTCCCTGGTTCAGAGATTCCGAAGGCGATCAACTGTCCCGCTGCGGCGTCCCGCAAAATCTGTTCTCCCGCTGCGGTGCCCGACCGAACCATGTGCCGCCCGACGCCCACAATGATCTGGTGCATGTTCACGGCAAGCGCGGTCGCCGGAGAGGCCATCGCCAGGCGTGTCTGCTCTGCAGCGATCTGTTCCAAAGTGAGGCCCGCACCACCGAAGTCTTCGGGTACGTAGGCTGACAAATAGCCTGCGTCTCGAAGGTCCTCAATGTCTTGGTAGGGAAACTCATTGTCCCGGTCGTACTTGGGCGCACGTTCATGGATGGCGCGCAGTGTCTCCTCCGACAGAAAACTCATAACGGTCCTTTCGTCCTAGGTAACGCTTTCAACATACCCCCGCAATGAAACCTGATCTAGGACAGTTTCGAGGGGCGGGCTAGGCTAGAGGCATGTTTGAGATTCCAGAGAATTTGCCGTTGCAATTGGCCCCACTGGCTTGGGTACTCGGCAGGTGGCAGGGATGGGGAACCTTGGCAACGCCGGAAGGCGAAGAAGACCAGATCATATTGCAGGACATCCGCGCGGAGGCACTGGACGATCAGATGCGTCTCACGGTGCGACTTTACGAAGGCGCCGCCGGCGGAAAGATCGACTGGCAGATGAACGCTCAAGAGGGACTGTCCTTAATCGCTGCCGGTGACTTGATTCGTGAGGAAACCTCGTACTGGAAAGTCACGACGCCGCTTGCAGCGCTGCCTCCTGAAGGAGAGGAACCCCGGGAACTTCAAGTCACTAGTGCGGACACGCAAGGTTTGGCTGCCTTGTGGGTCGGGGTGGCTATGGGGCCGCGTATTCGACTTGCTTCCGATGTCATCGCGCGCGATGCTGATGCCCCGCAAGCCCAAGCGATGAACCGCATGTTTGGCCTGGTGGGCGGTGAACTGTTCTGGACCGCGGAGACCACGACGGGTAGCGAAGACCCGCAAGTGGAGCTTTCCGGCAGGCTCCGGCGCGCCGACACTTCCGTAGATGCGCCCGCGGACCCGCAGGAGACCTCGGATCAGCAGGCTTCGGAGCAGGAGTCTTCCGATGAGTGAATACCTAAGTGCAGCTGTTTACGGCGATGATCAGGAGCGTCCACTTCACTTCGGAGACCCGGTTGGAGAGCAGTTGGCTTACGAGGCCGGGAAGGCACTGGCTGTCCTTGGCCCGGCAGGGGTGGTGCGCGTCAGCGGGCCGGATTCGCATACGTGGCTCACGACCCTTTCTTCTCAGGTGATCACGGGCAAGCAGCCGGGTGTGTCGCAGGAGCTTCTGCTACTTGACCCGAACGGCCGAATCGAATTCGCTGCCGGAGTGATCCATGAAGAAAACGGGGTCGCGTTGCTGGTGGAACGGGAAGTTGCACCAGACTTAGTGAAGTTCCTAGAATCGATGATCTTCATGTCCCAAGTAAGCGTTGAGGACGTCTCAGCTGACTACACCGCCTTTGGTTCTGTGGGGAGACTGCCGAACGCTGACGTAACCACCTGGGAAGACCCTTGGCCGGGAACCGAAGAAGGTGGGGCGCGCTACTTCCAGGGATGGCACCCTGGCTCTGAGCACCGCCTCGTCTCGTATCTGGTTCCGACAGGTGAGGCCGCTCGTTTTGTCGAAGCGGTTGGGTTACCTCTAGCCGGATCAATGGCGGCCGAGGCGACCCGAGTTGCCGCGTGGCGCCCCCGTGTCTCCACCGAAGTTGATGATCGGGCCATGCCCGCGGAGCTGGACTGGCTCAGAACGGCCGTTCATGTAAACAAGGGGTGTTACCGCGGGCAAGAGTCGATTGCTCGAATACTCAACTTGGGCAAACCGCCGCGCAGGCTTACGTTCCTTCAACTGGATGGGTCACGAGGCGACCTTCCTTCCCCTGGAGATGCAGTCGAGTTTGGCGGTCGGCAAGTCGGCGTTCTCACGTCCGTTGCACGTCATGCGGAGATGGGTCCAATTGCCCTGGCACTGTTGAAACGCGGGCTAGATCCTGAAGCCGAGTTGGAGATAGGGGAGGTTGCGGCCGCGCAGGAGCTGATTGTTCCGGTGGACGGAAAATCTGATCATTCACCCGCGGAACGACCCGGGGCGGGATTGCGCCGCCTAGGCGGACGCGATCTGCGCACTCGCGGTGCGGGTTCGGGCGGCTGATGAAGGCGGTGTTGCAACGCGCTCAGGGCGCGCAGGTCAGCGTCGGCGGGAAGATTGTTGGAGAGTTCGATGGTGAGGGCCTGGTCGCGTTGGTCGGTGTTGCCAGGGAAGACGAAGATGCCGATGCGGCCCTTATCGCCAGAAAGATAGCTGAGCTTCGCATCTTGGAAGGTGAACGTTCAGTGACAGAGGCGCAGGCGCCCGTGATGGTCATTTCCCAGTTCACTCTGTATGGGTCCACCAAGAAGGGACGCAGACCCTCCTGGTCCGCGGCGGCCGCGGGAGATCAGGCAGAGCCGCTGATCAACGCCGTTGTGGCCGCGCTTCGCGGCCGCGGTTTGAAAGTAGCGACGGGAGTCTTCGGGGCGCAGATGGAAGTGACGTTCACGAACTCTGGACCGTTTACTGTCTTGGTTGAGAGCTGAGGTCCACGCCTTCAGCGAAACTTCTCCACCGCGGCTATAGGACGCCCTACTCTAGAGGAGGAAAGCGGTAATCGGGCCCCAGGAGGCACCCATGTTCGAACGGTTTACTGACCGTGCCAGGCGCGTAGTGGTGTTGGCACAGGAGGAAGCGCGCGGGCTCAAGCACAGCTACATTGGCACGGAGCACTTGCTGCTGGGCCTGATCCATGAGGGGGATGGCGTCGCAGCAAAGGCCATTGAAATGGTCGGTATCAAGCTGGAAGACGCCCGCGCCATGGTCGTGAACCTGATTGGTGAAGGCGAAAGCGCGGTGGAGGGACACATCCCGTTCACACCCCGGGCGAAGCGAGTTTTTGAACTTTCTTTGCGGGAAGCGCTCCAACTTGGCCACAACTACATTGGCACAGAGCATTTGCTGCTGGGCCTTTTGAAAGAGGGCGAAGGAGTCGCCTCGCAGGTTCTGCACCAGCTGAACGCCGACCCGATGCAGGTTCGCCAGGCCGTCATTCAACTGTTGCAGGGCTACCAGTCCCAGGGGGACGGTCGCGAATCGGTGGGCACCGGCGGCGCTCCCGTTCGTGGAGATCGTGAACGCGGGAACTCGGCGCTGCTGGAGCAGTTTGGCCGTAACCTGACCCAGGCGGCTCGTGAAGGAAAACTGGACCCCGTCATCGGCCGGAACACCGAGATGGAACGTGTCATGCAGGTCCTCTCCCGGCGGACGAAGAACAACCCGGTTCTTATTGGTGAGCCGGGTGTTGGTAAGACTGCGGTTGTTGAAGGCTTGGCTCAGGCGATCATTCGCGGGGACGTTCCAGAGACCATCAAGGGTAAGCAGATTTATAGTCTGGATATGGGGTCCCTGGTTGCGGGCTCGCGCTACCGCGGTGACTTCGAGGAGCGGCTCAAGAAGGTCCTGAAAGAGATCCGTACCCGCGGGGACATCATCGTGTTTATCGATGAGATTCACACGTTGGTCGGGGCCGGGGCGGCCGAGGGTTCCATTGACGCTGCGCAGATGCTAAAGCCTATGTTGGCACGTGGTGAGCTGCAAACGATTGGTGCGACGACTCTGGATGAGTACCGCAAACACATAGAGAAAGATGCGGCTCTTGAACGGCGCTTCCAACCGGTGAAAGTGGATGAGCCAACCGTCGATGAGACCCTTGGAATCTTGAAGGGACTGCGCGACCGGTACGAGGCCCATCACCGCGTCATCATCACGGATGAGGCCATTTCGGCAGCCGCAACCCTTGCGGACCGATACATTTCGGACCGTTTCCTGCCCGATAAGGCAATCGACCTGATGGACGAGGCGGGGGCCAGGTTGCGCATCCGTAGAATGACCGCGCCGCCTGAGTTGCGCGAGTTGGACGAGAAGATCTCGGACGTGCGCCGCCAAAAAGAAGCAGCGATTGACGAGCAAGAGTTTGAGAAGGCGGCAAACCTTCGCGATGATGAGCAGCAGCTCACCTTGGAACGTCAAGAAAAGGAATCGTCTTGGCGCGGCGGGGAGAACGATGACATTACCGAGGTGACCGAGGAAGAAATCGCCCAAGTCTTGGCGATGTCCACCGGCATTCCTGTCTTCAAGTTGACGGAGACGGAAACTTCGAAGCTCCTCACCATGGAAAACGAGCTCCACAAGCGTGTCATCGGGCAGGAAGAGGCGGTGCGGGCACTGTCGCAGTCGATCCGGCGGACCCGCTCTGGCCTGAAGGATCCAAAGCGTCCAGGTGGCTCGTTCATTTTCGCGGGGCCGACTGGCGTTGGAAAGACAGAGCTGGCGAAGTCTTTGGCCGAATTCTTGTTCGGAGATGAAGACGCGCTCATCCAACTGGACATGTCAGAGTTCTCTGAAAAGCACACGGCTTCCCGACTGTTTGGTGCACCTCCCGGATACGTTGGCTACGACGAGGGCGGGCAGCTCACCGAGAAAGTTCGCCGCAGGCCCTTCTCTGTGGTCTTGTTTGATGAGGTCGAAAAAGCCCACCCGGATATTTTCAACTCTCTCTTGCAGATCTTGGAAGAAGGTCGCCTCACGGACTCACAAGGTCGAATGGTTGACTTCAAGAACACAGTCATCTTGATGACCACGAACCTGGGTACACGGGATATCAATAAGGGCGTCTTGACTGGCTTCCAGTCCGCAGAGCACCTCACGCACGATTATTCGCGCATGAAAGCAAAGGTCAACGAAGAGTTGAAGCAGCACTTCCGACCCGAGTTCTTAAACCGCGTAGACGACGTGGTGGTGTTCCCGCCGCTTACCCGCGACGACATCATCCAAATTGTGGATCTGATGATTGGCCGACTGGGTGAGCGCATGGCGGATCAGGACATGTCGCTCCAGCTCACGGACCCCGCCAGGGAACTGTTGGCTGAGCGCGGCTTCGACCCGGTCTTGGGGGCCCGGCCGCTGCGCCGCGCCATCCAGCGTGACATTGAGGACTCGATCTCAGAACGGATCCTGTTCGGCACGGTGAAGCCCGGTGACGTTGTCACGGTCGGAGTGAAGGACGTTGACGGTAAGGAAGAATTCAGCTTCAACGGCGACTAGAAAAGTCGGCGAACCGAGTTTGAAAGGTGGCCCTCACGCAGACGCGGAGGGCCACCTTTTCCTTCTTTACATGCCCAGCTAACGGCGCGGGTGACATGCGCCAAACAATGTCCAAGAAGTGGGGTAGGACTAACGACTCTTGGTAAGCTGAGTTCGACGTGTCGATGGGGCACTAACTACTCAAGTGGAGGCCAAAGCTACCAATGGTCAAGTACGTTTACGATTTCACGCAGGGCGACAAAGACATGAAGGACCTGCTGGGCGGCAAGGGTGCGAACCTGGCGGAGATGACCAGGCTTGGTCTGCCCGTTCCCCCCGGCTTCACCATCACCACGGAGGCCTGCAGGGCCTACCTGGAAACCGGTGAGGTCCCCGAAGAGCTACAAACTGAGGTTACAAAAGAACTTCGCAAAGTCGAAGACCAAATGGGGCGGAACCTGGGAGACCCGGAGGATCCGCTGCTTCTATCGGTGCGGTCGGGCGCAAAGTTCTCCATGCCCGGCATGATGGAGACGGTGCTCAACATTGGTCTCAACGATGAGTCAGTTGAAGGCCTGGCAAAGGTTGCTGACAGCGACCGTTTCGCTTGGGATTCATACCGGCGCCTGATCCAAATGTTTGGCAAGACCGTGCTCGACATAGACGGTGACCTATTCTCCGATGCCCTTGAGCAACTGAAAGAGGACCGCGGAGTAAGCGCGGACACCGACCTGACGGCAGAAGATCTGCGCGGATTGGTGGCGAAATTCAAGGAAATCGTGAAAGAAGCAACGGGTCGCGACTTCCCACAGGATCCCCGTGAACAGATGGACATGGCGGTCGAAGCCGTTTTCCGCTCCTGGAATACGGAGCGCGCGAAGATCTACCGTCGCCGTGAGCGAATCCCTCAGGACCTAGGCACCGCCGTAAACGTGCAAACCATGGTCTTTGGCAACATGGGCGAAACGTCCGGCACAGGAGTGTGCTTCACGCGCGACCCCTCTACCGGACACTCCGGCGTGTATGGAGACTTCCTGATGAACGCTCAGGGGGAAGACGTTGTGGCAGGCATCCGCAACACCTTGCCGCTTGCGGCTTTGGAAGAGTCTGATGAAGAATCGTATAAGGAGCTGCGCGCGATCATGCGTAAGCTCGAAACCCACTACCAGGATCTGTGTGACATTGAGTTCACAATTGAGAACGGCAAACTGTGGATGCTACAGACCCGCGTTGGTAAGCGGACCGCCGCTGCCGCCTTTAGGATTGCTGTTCAGCTGGTCGATGAGAAGCTAATCACGAAGGATGAGGCGTTGGAACGCGTCACCGGTGAGCAGCTCACGCAGCTGATGTTCCCACAGATTGACGCGGATGCTGAGAAGACCCTGGTCGCAAAAGGCATGGCCGCGTCCCCTGGAGCCGCTGTTGGCCGCATCGCTTTCAACAATCAGCAGGCGGAGGCATTCGCGGCCGAAGGTGTGCCCTGCGTCCTGGTCCGCCGGGAGACAAACCCAGAGGACCTGCCCGGAATGGTGGCAGCTGAAGGTGTCCTGACCGCTCGCGGTGGTAAGACCTCTCACGCAGCCGTCGTGGCCCGTGGAATGGGCAAGACCTGTGTGGTCGGGGCAGAGGCCCTCACGATAGACGCTGAGGCCGGTACCGTAACGGCGGGCGAATTCTCCTTGACGGGAGACGACATCATTGCGATTGATGGTTCCACCGGAGAGATCTTCTTGGGCGAGGTCGCTGTCACCGATTCACCGGTCACCACCTATCTGACCGAGGGGCTAGAAGCAGGTATTGCGGCGGCCGAGGGTGACGAAGCGGTCGTGGAGCTGGTCGAGTCCGTCGAGCGGCTGCTGAACCATGCGGACCAGGTGCGCAAGCTTCGCGTCCGCACTAACGCTGACACTCCGGAAGATTCGGCTCGCGCGCTCGACTTCGGTGCCGAGGGCATCGGGCTTTGCCGTACCGAGCACATGTTCCTTGGGGAACGCCGCCCACTCGTTGAGCGCGTCATTCTTTCAGCGCCAGACTCAGATGACCGCGCCTCGGCACTGAATGAACTTGAGGTTCTCCAAAAGGGCGACTTCCTCGACATGCTCCAGGTTATGGATGGTCTCCCGATGACGGTTCGCCTGATCGACCCGCCTCTCCACGAGTTCCTCCCGGACCTCACCAGCTTGGAAGTGAAGGTCGCCGTCGCGAAAGCGAAAGGTGAGGAAGTGGACCCGGGAGATGAGCTGATGCTCTCTGAGGTTCGCCGCCTGCACGAACAAAACCCGATGCTTGGTTTGCGCGGTGTGCGCCTTGGCATTTACCTGCCAGGACTCTTCTTGCTGCAGATCCGCGCGCTAGCTGAAGCCGCGGCCGAATTGAAGGCGAAGGGACTTGATCCACAACCTGAGATCATGGTTCCCCTGGTTGGCTCGGTACGTGAGCTCCAGATGATCCGCGATGAAGCTGAAGCTGCGATCGCTGAGGTTGGCAGCCGCTACAACGTTGAACTTGATATCCCGATCGGTTCGATGATTGAGCTGCCGCGCGCCGCGATGACCGCCGAGGACTTGGCGGTCGCCTCGGACTTCTTCTCCTTTGGAACGAACGACCTCACCCAGACGGTTTGGGGCTTCTCCCGGGACGACGTTGAAGGAGTGTTCTTCCCGAACTACATTGAGCACTCGATCTTCGGCGTGTCCCCGTTCGAAACCATTGACGTCCACGGTGTTGGCCGCGTCGTGGAGGAAGGTGTGCGGCGCGCGCGGCAGACGAAGCCGGACATCAAGCTCGGAGTCTGTGGCGAACACGGCGGGGACCCCGACTCCATCCACTTCTTCGCCGAAGTTGGGCTGGATTACGTGTCCTGCTCTCCGTTCCGCGTGCCGGTGGCCCGCTTGGAAGCTGGCCGGGCAAGCGTGATGGAAGCCTGATCTAGGCAGGAAAAAGGGTCGGGGTCGGCAGGTTTGCTGGCTCCGGCCCTTTTTGTCATCCCTGGACGCTGACCACGCAAGCAGTGACGGAAGTGAACAGATCTGCCAGGATTAGGCCATGTTAGGAAAAGGTTCCTTCAAAATCCCCAGCATGATGACAGGAATTGTTTACGCGGGTGTGGGCGGTCCGGAGGTCGTCAGGTGTCAAGAGATGCCGGTCCCCAAGCTCGCCGTTGGAGAAGTCCTGATCCGGGTGGAAGCGGCAGGTCTGAACCGGGCTGACATTGCCCAGCGTCTGGGCCACTATGATCCACCGGCTGGCGCTAGCAAGGTCCCCGGGCTGGAAGTCTCGGGCACCGTTGTCGACGCCAACGCATTGGCAGGGGGCGGCGCAGAACTTGTGGGTCAGAAAGTGTGCGCGTTGCTTTCGGGCGGCGGTTACGCCCAGTACGTAGCGGTGCCGGCGAATCAGGTTCTCCCGGTTCCCAGGGCTCTCACGATGGATCAGGCCGGGGCGATCATGGAAGTAGCCTGCACGGTCATATCGAACCTGAAGATGACCGTCCGGGTGAGGCAGGGACAGTGGGTTCTGATTCACGGAGGATCGGGTGGGATAGGCACGTTTGCATTGCAGTACCTGAATTCGATCGGTGCTCACTCGATAGCAACAGCGTCGACTGAGGCCAAGTGTGACTGGGCTCTTCAAGCGGGCGCGGAGTACACGGCGAATTACAGGGAATCGGATTTTGTTGAGGAGACTCTGCGGATCACCGAAGGAAGAGGCGTGGACGTGATTCTTGACGTTGTCGGGGCGAAGTATCTGGCAAGTAACGTCCGCGCGCTTGCGGACGGCGGGCGTCTAGTCGTCATCGGTCTGCAGGGCGGGGCGCGGGCAGAGCTGAACCTGAACGAGTTGCTCAGCAAACGCGCCGGGGTAATTGCCACCGCCCTGCGTTCACGCAGCGCAGAGCAAAAGGCTCAGGTTGTGCAAGCAACATTCGACACGGTGTGGCCTCTCTTAGAAACCGGGGAGATCAAAGTTCATGTTGATCGCCAGTTCCCGCTGTGCGAGGCGGCTGAAGCGCAGCGATATTTCGATTCGGGAGAGCACCGCGGCAAGGTCGTCCTCACAACCGAAGACTGAAGGCCAAGAGAGAAGTGCCCGGACCTGCGCGAACAGAAGCCCCGACCTGCACGGACAGAAGGGTGGCGCAGCACACGAGTTTCTCACAAGATAATGGTGCCAAAAGAACTATGTCCTAAGACTTAGGTTAGGCTAACATTCACTATATGAACCTTGCTCAGTGCCCGCCGAAGACCAAGGCGCGTCTTACCGGTTTGGCGGTTGATCCTCAATTCACGTTGCGCATGCACGAATTGGGACTGCGCCCAGGCGCTGAGTTCACGGTTATCACCCGCGCTGCGTTTGGTGGTTTCATCATCAATCTGTCAGGCACTCGGGTTGCCGTTGACCGTTTGAGCGCCCGGCAACTCGAAGTGGAGATGGTTCAGTGAGCTCTCACTGCCAACCCGGGTCGGCAGGGAAGCCGATAGAAGTTGATCTCCAAGTCCCCGGCCAGAAACCACAGCCGACGATTCTGCTGGTTGGCAATCCCAATGTCGGCAAATCGACGCTGTTCAATACCCTGACGGGCTCCCGCCAAGCGGTGATGAACGCTCCCGGAACAACCGTGGAAGTCATGGTGGGCGCGTGGCGTGAACTGAATGCGCGACTCTTGGACCTTCCGGGAACATACTCTTTGGTTGCCCAGTCACCTGACGAGCAGGCTGTGGTGGACACTCTGGCCGGTGCGCCGGGCTCTTTCACAGATGCTGCGCAAGGCAAATCGGTGGACCTGGTTGTCTGCGTCATGGATGCAAATGCGCTTAGCAGATCCCTGTATCTGCTTGCGCAGGTTGCCCGGACCGGTAGACCCGTGGTGGGCGTCTTGACGTTAACCGATGTGCTGGAAGAAGACGGTGGCGTTCTTGATGTCGCCGCTCTTTCCAAGTCGGTCGGCATCCCGCTCCTGGCGGTGGACCCGCGCGATCTTTCCATGAGGGGCGCGCTCACGGACTTCGTTGCTGCTGGACTGGCCCGCCGCCCGCGCGTTAGTGGAATGCTTCCGGACCCAACGGCTCCCGGATACAACCAGGTTGCTGCATCCATGGCGGTAGCCCAGGCGCACTGCACGTCAACCACGGGCCAGCGGGGGAACGGACTGTGCCACTGCTCTGACGGTTCCCCTTGTGCGCACGATCAGGTTGATTCAACGGAAGCCATCGCTAATGCAAGTGATGCTGACCGCGCATCGGAGATTTTTGCTTGGATAGACCGGGTAGAGAAGCAGTTGGGGGTGCAGGCGGCCGACGCGAAGAGGCTTTCCCGTTCTGACAAGATCGATCGACTTCTGTTACACCCCGCCTTCGGTGTCGTTTTCTTCTTCGCCATTATGTGGCTCCTGTTCAAAGTCGCTGGAGAGTGGATTGGCCCGGTTCAAGATTTCATGGAGAGCCTTTTCGGTTCGACGGAACCGGGCGCGATCTCTCTTGCAAACGGCATCACCCACGTGCTCTCCTGGTTTGGCCTGGAAAACAGTTGGCTGAACGGGCTTCTTGCGGGTGGCTTGGCCACCGGACTTGGCGTTGTCGCCTCGTTCTTCCCTCTCATGTTCGTCATTTTCCTCATGATCTCTGTCCTGGAAGATTCCGGGTACATGGCCAGGGCCGCCTTCCTGGGTGACCGCCTGATGCGAAAGATCGGGCTGGACGGGCGTGTCATCCTGCCTCTTATTATGGGCTTCGGCTGCAATTTGCCGGCCCTGGCCGCAGCGCGGACGATCCCCAACGATCGTCAGCGGCTGGTGACGATTCTGGTTACGCCGTACACCTCCTGCGCAGCCAGACTCACGATTTATCTGATGATCGCGCGCATCTTCTTCCCCCAACACACGGGCACTGTTGTTTTCGCCATGTACGTACTGTCGATCGTGATGGTGGTACTGGGCGCCCTCGCGTTGAAGCCTATTTTCCTGCGCAAACAGGTGCAGGCTCCGCTGATGTTGGTGCTGCCGGCCTACGGACGTCCGCGTGCGCTTGTGACGCTGCGTCAGACGTGGCTGCGCGCCTGGGCGTTTGTCCGAGGCGCGGGGAAGATCATCGTCATCATGACCGCGGCTGTCTGGCTCTTGGCCGCCATTCCCGTTTCCAGCGGTTACAGTTTTGCGGATCCCGACCTCCCGATGGAGAGCTCGGCATACGGGCGTACCGCTCAGATGCTGGAACCCGTTTTCCAGCCGGCAGGTTTTGGGGAGTGGCACATGACGGGGGCGCTGCTCACCGGGTTTGTCGCAAAAGAAACCGTGATCAGTTCCATCGTCGTTTCCTACAATTTGGACGAGGCGGCTGCTGGGGACGCCGAGGACGGGGGTCAGGATCTGGGTGAGCTTCCAGACTTGGTTCGGGCATCCTTCGTTAAATCGGCTGGGGATGCAGCGGCTCCGATCGGTGCTTTCGCGTTCCTCATCTTCGTTCTCACCTACACTCCTTGCATGGCCACGGTCGCTGAGCAAGCGCGGCAAATTGGAGCAAAGATAACGTTGGCCGCTGTGGGTATCCAGCTGTTGGTTGCTTGGCTGCTTGCGCTGGGAGTGTTCCAGATTGGCAGGTTATTTGTATGAAGGTTCTTGCACCGCTGCCAACCCGGTTAGCCACTCACCTGCAAAGCGGCTTGAGTGTTGAAAGCGCTGCTGCTCGTGAAGGGATCTCAGCCGGGCTCGGGCAAATCATCGTCGACGACTTGGTTCGGCGCGGACTTATGACGCCCGCGGGGACACTTTGCGCGTCCGGGTTTGGGGCCTGCGGGGGAGGCACAGGTCAGGGCGTGGATCTGCTTTGTGCGGGGTGCCCTTTGGCTGTCAAATAGTCGGTCAGTCCTACGACTTTTGGAATGGCGCGTGCGACAATGAGGGCAGGGAACTGTTCGAGGAGCATTGATGGCATTATTCGAGTTAGACCACGGTCGACTGGTCCCCGCACGATTTGGCCGTGAAATCCGCGGAGCCTTTACCCCGGATGTTCTGCGTGCCGTCAGGAGTCAGGTTCTTGAGATCGTCTCACGACCGCTGTTTCCGATAACTTGGCGAAACCTGGGTTCAACCGGCGGCCCGGAACTCTACCCACGGCTCACTGCGCTAGACGCGTCTGGGCAAGTTGTAGCCGTCGAGGTAGTGGGTGATTTAGATGCTGAACTTCTCATCGATTCCCTGTCTCGCTTAGCGGATACGGCTGCGATGTCGTGGATCGATCTTGCCCGAGAATACCCCGGACAGGTTGATGCATTTAAGGTCGACTGGGCGCAGTTTCGGGAGTCGATGCCTCCCACAACTCCCAACGGACCCCGTTTGGTGATCGTCGCTGCCAGCATTGATCCCGAAGTACGTCCGGCCCTCGATGTGCTGGCTAGCTCCGGCGTGGAAGTCCATGAGATGACCCTGCGGCAGATGTCGAATGGTCGCGCATTCTTGGACGTATCCGCGGTGGGGCCACGAACATACGGACACCGCGCCAATCTGCTCGTCGCAGACGCGAACCCGGTACTTGAGTTGAAAGAGCGACGGACCGCTCAGGTGACGCAGCGCCCGGCAAAGGCGAAGGCGAAAGCAAAAACAAAACCGAAAGCAAAGTCGTCTCGAGCCCGGGCGAGTTCCGTGCCTGCTCGCCTGCCAAAAAGAACACAAAAGGCGCAGCCGCCTCGTGAACGACCGGCACCGACCACGCCCACAGAGCCGGACATACTAGATCGGCGGAATACTCCCGTCACCAAGGCAACCGGGATCGCCGCCGTTCCGTACCCGTCCAGAATGGAACGCCGCCGTGAAGTGGAAAAAGCCACCACTGAGGCGCCGTTGGAGCACGGTCCGAAGGCGCTCCTCACCGTGAGTGAGATGATTGGGCGGCCCACCCGGCTTACACTTGGCAGTCAGTTCGGCTTGGATTTAGAAGCTGAACTTGCTCCGTCTGGACTGATCCACACCCGTTCGGGAAACTTTGCCGATCCGACACGTGCGCTTGAAGCCCTAGGTTTTGGAGCGACTGACGGGTGGACGGCTTGGCATTTGGGTGATGCTTTTGGGCCAACTCTGGCCGAGGCCGTCGAAGAAATTAATGAATCCCGGGGGTGACCCGCGAATTGGCTTCTAACCAGTCCGTCAGGATTTGATAGAAGCGTTTTCGAACGTCCGGATCAGATAGCGTCAGGTCGTGCTTGCCTGGGAGCCTCGCAATTGTGACCAGGTCGGATAGCTTTGCGGATCGCTCGACTATCACCTCTGAGTCGAGCACCGTGTCATGACTGAACACGTCTGGAGACCACTCAGCAGCTGTAGTCGAACCTTTCGAACACAGGCTGAGGACGGGGCAATCCAAGAAGAGCTCTTTTTCCACTGTTTCTTGCGCTTCCATGATGGCTTTGAGCCAAGCAGCGGGGACCGGGTAGGAAGGAGTCTGTTTCCACTCCGGGTGTATCGCCCACCCGGTGATAGCTGGGTCGTTCGAGTAGTCCTTGAGCCGATCGGGCAGCGGCAGACCCGAGCCTTCCCACCCGAGTGTGAGGGAAGGTCCGTAGAGGTCTGGCGCTCGATTGGAGATCACCACCGCACGCGGGTTCACTTGCGCGATGCGGGACATAATCTGGTGCAGAGCGGGGCGCCAGGCCGCCATAGCCTGTAGTTCCAGCCAAGCCGAATTGAGTATTAGGCCGCTCACCAAACCGGGGTGCCTGTACGTCCACAGGGTTGCAATCAAGCCGCCTGTTGAGTGTCCCATCAGGAACAGCGGCAGGTCGGGGGTTTCATTTTGCAGAAGCTCTACGGCAATACCAATTTCTTCGTCATAGACGGTCATGTCTTCCGCGTAGCCAATCGTGTGACCCGGTCGTAAAGACCTACCGTATTTTCGTAGGTCCAGCGCAAAGAACTGAACTCCGGCAGCGGCTACCTGCTCTGCAAGTTCCGTTTGAAAGAAGTAGTCGTTTCGTCCGTGTAGGTACAGGCATTGGGCGCGAATGGGTGCGGGAGGCTCCGGGGGATCATATTTCACCAGCGTCGCAAATGCGTCCCCCTCTTCGTCCGGGAGAAGCGCAAGTGTTTGAGCTTTGAAGTCATCGCCCAATATGTCTGTTGCCCACTGACCAACTGGGGCAGGTCCAGCCGCGCCCCACGGCCGCAGAAAATCATACTCCTGTCCGATGGCAGAGCCAGTATCTTGGTCGCTCATGGTTCCAGCATAAGCAAAACGCGGCCGAGAGGACTTAGTTCCTTTATAGCCCTGTTCGTAGGTCTTTAGGAACGCCCCGAAAGGATGTTACAAATGTGCAGCTTGTTGCGAAAGTGACCAATTGTGGTTAATGTTGTTCTTGGTGACGCTGTCGTCGGCGTGGACAATACTATGGGGAACAGCTTGGTGAGGTGACGGAGTGCAGGCGCATCAAAATCAGTCCTTGAAGCACAGTTCTTGGCGGCTGCTTATAGCCGCATTCCTTTCCCTTGGTCTTGTATTGGCCCCCGGAGCTGCGTTTGGAGCCCCGACCAACGAGCAGATCGAAGCAGCGCGCGAAGATGAGCGCATGACAGAGTTGTCCGTAGCTCAAATAGAGGTCCGGCTGGCAGCGGCGACAGCAGAGGCCAATCAGGCATTGGTTGTCGCGCAGACCGCGGCGGAAGAATTGAACGAAGCGCAGATTCTTCTGGACGAGGCGACGGAGGCAGCCCGAATCGCCCAAGAGGAAGCTGATCAAGCGCAAGCCAGGTTTGAAGAGGGCAAGGAAGAGCTAGCCACCGTCGCGCAGTCGGCATTCCGTGGGGGTTCTGGTTCCCTGGATCCATTGGCGCCATACCTGAGGTCCGACGGGTTGGAAGACATCGAAGTTCGCCGGAACATCATCGACAGTTTTGGCTCTGCAGCGGACACCAAGTTGCAAAACGTTGCCGCCCTCGAACAGGTTGCGAACGTTATGGCTGAAAGCGCGATTCGCGCCAAGGAAGCTGAAGAGGCGGCGGTTGAGCAGGTCGCGCAGCGTCTGGCCGCAGCCGAGGAATCCGCGCAAGCCGCGCAGGCCGTGCAGGCTCAAGTTGAGATCGACCGCGAAGCTCTGATGACCGAGCTGGCGATTAAGCAGAACACAACCCTGGAGTTGGTGCGCCAACAACAAGAAGAAGTTGAGCGCCAGCGGGAAGAAGCCGAAAGGTTAGCCGCGCTGGAACGGATGCGCCAGCAAGAAGAAGCGGAACAAAACCAGTCTTCTCAAACGCAGGGCTCCTCGAACTCCGGCAGCTCCGATTCAAGCGGTTCCAGTAGTTCCAGCAGTTCCAGCGGAGGCAGCTCTAGCGGCAATCAGACATCGCGACCGACTCC
>CAYFRL010000005.1:0-16284 GCA_964345595.1 uncultured Actinomyces sp. | reverse complement strand
CCGACTCCAGCGCCCGCGCCAACTCCTGCCCCGACGCCGACACCGGCGCCTGCCCCGGCACCAGCGCCAACTCCGGCGCCCCCCGTGTCTTCTCGCGTGGAAGGTGCAATCGCCTCGGCAATGTCTAAACTAGGCGCACCATACGTGTGGGGCGGAACCGGACCCGGCTACGACTGCTCGGGCCTTGTCTCCACGTCTTTTGCCTCGGTGGGAATCTACTTGGAACACCAATCCCGGGCGCAATGGTATGCGACATCGCGTGTGTCAATGGACAATGCGAAGCGCGGCGACCTGGTTTTCTGGTCCAGCAATGGGTCCGCTAGCGGGATCTACCACGTGGCCATCTACCTGGGCGGCGGACAAATAATTGAAGCTGCAACCTACGGCGTGCCGCTGCGCATCACCTCAATTTACAACTGGGGAAGCGTGCTTGGAGCCGGCCGGGTTTAGCAGGCCCACTGGATCGCAGTTTTGGAGGGCAGGCCCGGGTTAACCCGGGCCGCTGAGCCTCACTTCTTTGAGGCCTCCTTCTCGGCCTGCTTACGTGCCCGTTCATAGGAGAGTTTGATTTCCGCTTCCGCTTCTTCGCGGCCGACCCAGTGAGCTCCCTCAACGGATTTCCCCGGCTCCAGATCCTTGTAAACCTCAAAGAAGTGTTGAATCTCCAGCCGGTGATATTCGGACACGTCTTCAATCTCCGTGCGCCAAGCCGCCCTGTGGTCAGCGGCTGGGACGCAAAGGACCTTATCGTCCCCGCCCATCTCATCCTTCATGCGGAACATGCCGAGTGCGCGGCACCTGATTACGCAGCCGGGAAACGTTGCCTCTTCAAGCAACACCAAAGCGTCTAGAGGATCGCCGTCTTCGCCCAGGGTGTCATCAATGAAACCGTAGTCGTCGGGGTACCGCGTCGAAGTAAAGAGCATTCGGTCCAACCGGATACGCCCGGTTTCATGGTCAATTTCATATTTGTTGCGGTTCCCTTTCGGGATTTCAATCGTGACGTCAAATTCCACGGTGAGCCTCCTATTGCGCATGCCTGACAGTCAGTGGAATAGACTTTCAAGCACTGATAGCGTTACGCCCATGAACTAGGCTTGTTCCTGATTCACCAGTCTAACGGAGGAAGCATTGCGCCAACATACAGTCGCAGCACTGGCAGCTCTCGTTGTTGTCGCGATCGCGTTCGGCGTCTGGTTGATCGTTTCTATGAGCGCCACAAACGACTGGCGCGATCATCTGGCCCCTGCGGGTGGAGACCTGGCCGCTAGTGCACTGCCACCGCCTGTTCCACAAAGTGGGTGGGAGCTTCCGGGGCCAAACCGGATGGAAGTTTCAGCGGAAGAGGATTTGCTGACGCCGGAGCGAGTGCGAGCAATTTGGGAACCCATGGCTTCCGTTGCGGCGGAAAATAAGTGGACCGCATGGGGCTACGTAACAGACGCTGATACCGGAGAGGTCTTACTGGACGTGGCCTCCCAGACGGGCCATACGCCGGCTTCAACCATGAAGGTATTGACCGGCCTAATCGCACTGGAAGACCTAGACCTGGGGCGGACTTTGCGTACAGGGACGTCGCTATTAGATACGACTCTCTACCTGTGGGGCGAAGGCGACCTGCTTCTAGACCCGGGCGTAGGAACCAAGGGTGTCGAGGGCGCAGCCGGGCTTGCCACGCTTGCCCAGGAGACAGCCGATCAACTAAAGGATCGTCAGCGAACAACGGTGGAGCTGATCTACCAGGACGAGCTGTTTGACGGTCCGAAGCGGTCACCACTTTGGAAAAAGGAAGAGGTCGATGATTTCGCCGGGGACGTCGGCCCGTTCGCGTTCGAGACGGGTCGGACCAGCACCGGCGCGTGGGAGTTTGTGGAAGACTCGGCGAAAAACGTCGCTGAATCCTTCGTTCAGCAGCTCAAGGAGCAGGGGATTTCAGTTTCGAGTGTTCGCGCGGGGGCAGTGGCTCCCGGCAGCCCAATGCCTCCCAGTGACTCAGTGGAACTTGCTTTCGTGGAGTCGGCACCTGTGTATGAGCAGATTGCTTTCATGCTGCGGACATCCGACAACACACTCGCAGAGCAGTACTGCCATCTGGCAGCCCAGCAAAGCGGCGCCGCCACCAGCTTCGAGGGTTCCACAGAACACCTGAAGTTACGCCTGGGGGAATTGGGCGTGCCAACTGAGGAAATGAGTATCAAGGACTGCTCGGGCCTGAGCAATGAATCAAAAGTTTCGGCTTCCAGCCTGGTCGGAGCCTTGAGGGCTAGTGTGCAGCCGGATTCCTCAGCCACCGAGCTGATTCGCATTCTTCCCCGCGGAGGAATGGAAGGGACGCTCGATTCGCGATTCGAGGATCAGCCCAGCATGGGAAATATCCAGGCGAAGACAGGATCACTCGGGTCGGTTTCAAGCATGGCCGGAGTCCTAACAACGAAGTCCGGACAGAACCTGCTGTTCGCGGTTGGGGTTGATGATGCTGGTGAGTGGATGGGTTATTACGCAAGAGAACCTATCGACCAGTTTTTGGAAGACCTAGCCAACCAGTAGATGCACCGGCGTGATAGCCGAAGCATGCGGCGGTAAGCTGACTGTATGCGGCCCGAATGGAAGCAAATTGGGCGGGTGACGAACAGATTCCTCCCCGCCGGTCCAGCGACGAGCGAAGTGACGGCTCGCGCGGCCGTGGTGCGGGTGCGCAGTGCGGCGGAGTGGGCGGCTGCGAATGCGCCGCGCTTCCCGTTTCCTGCCCCCATACAGGCGAGCAGCCTGCTGGTGGTGGACCGCCATGGACTGATCACAGCAATCACTGGGAGTTTGGCACGTGCGGGGAACGCTGCGGGCGGTGCGGCGCAGCGCGTACCCCAGGCAGCTCGTTCGTCCATAACATTGCGACAGTTAGCTGAGTTCCTTCCTTTCGCTTACTCGGTTGATGGGAGCAAAGTCAAACAGGTTCTAGTTGCGCCAAACGTCTGGGAAGCCTCTCGCAAGGCACGACTTGATCAGCGTGATTATGCGCGTTTGGTGGCAACTAGAGCCGCGCTCTGGGGATCTCTCCTGACGGCGTCACCTTGGTTGGCAAACCGCATCATGACCGCAGCGATGGAACTGCCCGATTCCGCGGAGCCACTTATGCGCCTAACCGCTCTATTTCATGAACTTGTGGAGACGCAGCTGACGACCTTCACACCGCGAGTGATTCCCTCCATCAATTGGTTGCGCATGCACGAACCTGACACTTTTGCGCGTTCGCTGCTTCTACTGCCTGGCGTTGACAGCGCAGAGCTGACCGCCGCGCGGTCAAACGCTCAGCGCTTTGTCCCAGCGGTAGACCTGCTTGGGCGGCCCAGGGCTCTTTGGGCGCTCTTGCAGGACCCCACAAACTTCCCGACGGATGCAGAGATCACTGACCCGGCGATTTGGCTAGCACGACTTGGCTATGCAACCTGACGCCACACGTCTGATCGGAACCAAACCCAGGGGAGACGTCCGGCAAGTTTCTTTAGCGGTCAAGCACTACCTGGACACGCACCGGCCGCCGGGCCTAGTACTGGGCGTATCAGGCGGCGCGGACTCTCTGGCTTTAGCGACCGTAGCGATTGATCTAGCCGGACGCCAGAGACTGCCGCTGCTTAGCGTGATTGTCGACCATGGGATTCGAGACGAATCAGTGGCCGAATCACGTCAAGTAGCGGCGCTTCTCAAGAAACTCGGAGCGAAAAATGTCGTGATTGCCAGGCCTGCGCGTGTCGTCTCTGATCAAGGGCCAGAAGGATCTGCACGGCAGCGCAGACACGCTGAACTGCAGCAGCAGCTGAGCGCATTCGCTACAAGAAAGGGCCTGGCTGGTGCCGATCTTCTGCTTGGACACACCTTGGATGATCAGGCTGAAACCGTGCTACTGCGGTTGGCTAGGGGCGCCGGACTTCGCTCGCTAGCAGGAATGCCGAACCGCAGGCAGCTACCCGGTACCGGTCTGTGGATTGGGCGCCCGCTTCTTCGGATTAGGCGCGCTCAAACAGAGGGTTTTTGCAAAACTCTGGGACTGCCTGTGGTCCACGACCCGACCAACCGCGCTGACTCGTGGTGGCGCACTGCAGGCGGCGATCCTTTGCGGCGCGCAGCGGTAAGAGACTGGGCGCTCCCAGAACTATCCCGGGCACTTGGACAGGATCCGGCTCCCGCACTGGCCCGCACCGCAGACCAGTTGAGAGAAGACAACGAAGCTCTTGACCACTACGCGAAGGAGTGGTTGTCAGAAAAGGCCCACCGGGAAGGCGAAATTGGTCCCGCGAGGACCCGCCGAGTGGACGTTAGCCAAGCGAAAGCGACGCCTGCTGCGGTTCGGCGGCGCGTCTGGCGGATTCTTGCATTGGAATGCGGGGCTCTTGCCGGTCAGCTCAGCGACCACCAGTTGCGGGCGGTGGATGAGCTAGCTGTGGATTGGCGCGGCAAAGGACCAGTCCAGCTGCCCGGTCACGTGGTTGTCCGCAGAGCGGGCGACAGCCTAGTCTTTGCCGCCAAGTGAATCAGAACTTCCGTGAAGTCACCGCTTGGATGCAGGCCGGGTGGGTTCTCACGCCCAGAGTGAATCGATGTGCCTAGATGGCGGTACTTATGGCAGTCTTGACTGGGACACAGGTTCGGCCGTGGACTGGAAAAATGCCACTGAAATGGAACGTTGAGGGTAGGGAATGGAAGCATCTGATCTTGGGGACAAGCTAGAGAAGGTACTCATTACAGATGAGGAGATGCAGACCCGACTAGCGGAGCTGGCAAAGCAGATTGACGCTGACTACGCTGGGCGCGACTTCCTGGTGGTAGGGGTACTGCACGGAGCGCTCATGGTGGTGGCCGACTTGACCCGAAAAATTGAGGCCGACGTGGAGATCGACTGGATGGCGATCTCCTCTTACGGTTCAGGGACCAAGAGTTCCGGTGTGGTGCGAATCCTGAAAGACTTGGACACAGACGTGCACGGACGACACGTTTTGATTGTTGAGGACATAATCGATTCGGGTCTCACGCTGCAGTGGCTTCGGGAGAACTTGGAGACGCGCGGAGCCGCATCAGTAGAAATCGCAACGGCGCTGCGCAAACCCGATGCGAAAAAGGTTGACGTGGACGTGAAGTACGTGGGCTTTGACATCCCGAATGAGTTCGTTGTTGGTTACGGACTTGACTATGCGAAGAAGTACCGAAACTTGAACTGCGTGGGCACTTTGGCGCCGCACGTTTACGGCGGTTAGTTGAAACCGCACGCGAAGGTGGAGTGGATAGATGGCTGACGAAAAGAAACCTGGAAGCAAGAAGTCACGGGCGAAGATCTGGCCGTATGTGATTTTGCCGCTCATCATGCTGATGGCTATGTCCTGGTTCGTGTGGCGGATGGTGCAGCCCGCCACGGTCATCACGTCCGAAGGAATCGAAATCCTGAAGACGCAGCCGGTCGAGCGCGCTATTGTGAACGACGGTACGCAGCAGGTGAACCTGGTGCTGCAGGAAAACTACACGCACAAATCGACTGCTGCTTCCGACCCTGAACGTGACCTGGGGAAGAACATTTCGTTCACCTACGCCCGTATTCAGTCAGAGGACATTATTGACCTGGTAGAGGCCGCCGAACCAGAAACCGGCTACAACGCGCTTTACCCATCACAATCTTTCATGGGATCAATGTTGCAGCTCATGCTGCCGATGATCTTGCTGATCGGTGCCTTTTGGTGGTTGATGTCACGCGCTGCTGGTGGGCGGATGATGGGCGGTTTCGGGGCATCTAAGGCCAAAGAGTTCAACCAGCAGAACCCTGAGATCACTTTCGCCGACGTGGCCGGTGAGGACGAAGCAGTCGAAGAGCTAGAAGAGATCAAAGAGTTCTTGGACGACCCAACGAAGTTCACCAATGTGGGGGCGAAGATTCCGCGTGGTGTGCTGCTTTACGGCCCTCCGGGAACCGGTAAGACGCTCCTCGCAAAAGCTGTGGCCGGTGAGGCCGGCGTGCCGTTCTTCTCCATTTCCGGCTCCGAGTTCATGGAATTGTACGTGGGCGTCGGTGCCTCCAGGGTTCGTGACCTTTTCGAGAAGGCGAAAAAAGCCTCGCCCGCGATCATCTTCGTTGATGAGATCGACGCGATTGGTCGCCACCGCGGATCCGGTATCGGTGGCGGTAACGATGAGCGTGAACAGACGCTGAACCAAATGCTGGTCGAGTTGGACGGGTTCGACGCCAGAACAAACGTCATCATGATCGCGGCAACGAACCGCCCGGACATTCTCGATCCGGCTCTGCTCCGGCCGGGCCGATTTGACCGGCAGATCGCGGTGGAAGCGCCAAACCTGCAGGGACGCGAGGACATCTTGCGAGTCCACTCCCGTGGCAAACCGATGACCGACAACATCGATTTGCGAGCCATCGCGAAAAGGACGCCTGGGTTCACGGGCGCTGATCTGGCCAACGTGTTGAACGAGGCGGCGCTGCTCACGGCCCGCTCCAACGCCGACCTAATCGACGACCGGGCGATTGACGAGGCGATTGACAGAGTCATCGCGGGACCTCAGAAGCGCACCCGCGTCATGAACGAGCACGACAAGGCGGTCACTGCTTATCACGAGGGCGGGCACGCCCTATGTGCCGCGGCCCTGCACTACACCGACCCCGTGACTAAGGTGACGATTCTGCCGCGCGGGGGCGCCCTCGGCTACACGATGGTGATGCCGGTAGAGGACCGATACTCCAAAACGCGAAACATGCTGCTGGATGACTTGGTCTACGCAATGGGCGGACGTGTTGCGGAGGAAGTTGTGTTCCGGGATCCGTCCACCGGCGCCGCGAACGACATCCAGAAGGCCACCAAGACCGCCAGGGCGATGGTCACCGATTATGGAATGTCCTCTGAGGTGGGGACCGTGAAGCTTGGTTCGGAAGACACCGATCCTTTCCTCGGCAGAGAAATGGGTCGCGGCGGCAGTCAACTGTATTCCGACCACGTCGCCGCCCAAGTCGATCAGGAAACGCGCCGACTATTGGACGAGGCGACACGGGAAGCCTGGGAGATTCTCACCCGGAACCGGGACATACTCGACCGGCTGGCGATGCGTCTCCTAGAAGAAGAGACCCTGGATGAAAAGCAGTTGGCCGTAATTTTCAAGGACGTCCGCAAGCAGCCCGACCGGCCGGTTTGGAACTACGGCGCGGAAGCAGCTTTGCCCGGTGCGCGCCTAGGAGAACCACTGGGCGTGAGTCCCGCTGCGGTAGATCCGACCGGACCAGCGGAGCTTGACCCGACCAAGTACGATCCGGCGACGCTGGTTGCTGAAGAGGACGAGGACTAAAGTGACCGATCAACTTGCAATCCAGCAGGCCACGGTGCAACTGCTGCGCGCCATCGGTGAAGATCCCGAACGCGATGGTCTGGTGCGCACCCCAGAGCGGATGGGCCGGTCTTGGTTGGAACTTACCCGCGGCTATCGCGAAGATCCGCGTGAGCACCTGCGCACGGTGTTTCGTGTTGATAGTGATGAGCTCGTTGTCGTTCGGGACATTGAGTTCCATTCGCTTTGCGAACATCATCTGCTGCCCATAATCGGGCGAGCCACGGTTGCTTATCTTCCGCGAGAGGGGCGCGTGACCGGTCTGTCCAAGTTTGGACGGATGGTTGACGGGTACGCGCGCAGACTTCAGGTGCAAGAGCGGCTCACAATGGAAATTGCTAACGCAATTGAAGAGGTGCTTGAGCCAAGAGGGACCGCCGTGATAATCGAGGCGGAGCACTTTTGCATGAGCATGCGCGGCGTGCAGAAGCCGGGTGCAGCGACAATAACCAGTGTCTTTCGCGGCGATTTGGACTGCGTCGATGGCAGGTCGGAACTCTTTGGGCTGATTGAGATGGGCCGGTAAAACCATGAGGATCATGGGCATCCTCAACGTCACACCGGATTCATTTTCGGATGGCGGGAAGTGGTTTGCCCCGGTCGACGCACTGCGTCACGCGGACACAATGTGGGAAGAGGGCGCCGACATAATTGACGTCGGGGCGGAATCGACTCGACCTGGCTCCATACGTATCAGTGCGGACGAGGAATGGTCGCGCCTGAAATGGGTATTGCCGGAACTCACTGCACGCGGGTACACCGTATCCGTTGACACGGTCCACGCGGACACCGCCGCAAAGGCGTTGGAAGCGGGCGCGCATTATATTAACGACATATCGGGGGGCCAGTTCGATTCTGACATGAACGCCGCTATTGCTGATTCTGATGCTCGCTTCATCGTTCAGCATTGGCGGGGGTTCCCCGGCAGCCCGGGCTTGAACGAATCCTATTTGGACGCGCCGAGGGAGACACTGCTTGAGACATTAGTTCAGGTTGAAAAAGCCTTGAGCGCCGGGGTCCGTGAAGAGCAGATAATTGTCGATCCAGGGCTAGGTTTCGCACTCACCGAGGACCAGTCTTGGCAAATCGTAGATAACCTGCAAATCTGGGTGGAAGGCCCGTATCCTGTTCTTGTCGGGGGTTCCCGGAAGAGATTCGTGAAAGAAAGATACCCCGACGCTTTGGAGCGGGGGACACAGCAGGTCACCCGGCGCTGTTTGCAAGCGGGAGTGTGGGGCGTGCGGGTGCACGATGTGGCGGCTAACCGGCAGCTGGTGAGTAGGAGCGGAGCAGGGGATGACTGAGGCTCGAGACATCATCACTTTGCGTGGGCTGAGCGCAGTTGGAAATCACGGTGTGTACGATTTCGAGCGGTCCGGGAATCAAGTATTTACAGCGGACTTGACGCTCACCGTTGACGCACAGCGCGCCGCAGAAACCGATGATGTCGAGCACACGGTCAACTACGCGGAAATAGCGAACGCTGCCGTCGAGATTCTCACGGGACCTCCCGTCTACCTCTTGGAAACGCTGGCGCACAACTTGGCACAAATGGCTCTTGCGAACCCGCTGGTTCACGAAGTCGCGGTGACCGTGCATAAGCCCATGGCTCCGGTTGCGCACCTTTTCAACGACGTGTCAGTCACTTTGGTTAGGCGCAGAACGCAGGCGCCGACCCCCGCAGACCAGAGCCAGGTTTCCGCCCAAGTACCACCCCAACTGGCGCAGTTTGTTGGGGAGACGCCCGCACCAGCGCCGCCTGCCAAAGGATCGACTCGTTTGGTTTTGGCTCTTGGCTCCAATCAGGGCAACTCTCCAGCGCTCTTGTCCGCCGCCGTGGGCTCCCTCATTGAAGCGCAAGGGTTGGAAATCGATGAGGTATCGCCACTGGTTGTCAGCAAGCCAGTTCTTGCACCGGGGCAGGACGCGCAGCCCGACTACTACAATGCCATCGTGCTGGCTAGGACCGTGCTTGAACCGGCGCAGGTTCTGGAACTCACTCAGAGCATCGAAACCCAATTCGGCCGCGTTCGGACGGAGAAATGGGGTCCCCGCACACTTGATATCGACCTGATTGACTACGGTGGAAAACACGTTTCCTCCCCGAATCTGCAGCTGCCCCATCCGCGAGCCGCACAACGCGCCTTTGTGCTCTATCCGTGGTTGCTTGCGGATCCGACCGCAACCCTTGAAGGAAAAGAGGTCGGGGAGTTGGCGATGCGCGCCCCCGACTTCTCAGGGCTGAAATCTGTTCAAGAGAACTGGCTGGTTGAAGAAATGCCGTGGTTAGACGCCGAGCCGGAAGGGAACGTGTCTTACAGCGAGGCTGAGCCTGAACCGGAGCCTGCGCCTGCGCCTGAGGTACAGCAGAGCGCGCCTAGTGAGTCCGCACGGGAAGTCTCAGTCAGAGGGAACTCGTTGAAGCTCCCGCAAATGGCAGGAGACAGCTTGTTCCAGCGGCTACTCGACAACGAGCTGCGCGGCGCCGCCCCAGCGGTTCAGCCCGTTGAAGAGCTGCCCGAAGATTCTGAAGGTGAGCGAGCAGCGGATTTGGTTCAGGACGATGTCAAAGCAGCCCCACCTCCGTCAGCGTCGTTCCCGCCGCGTTCGACCCAGCCTGTCTTTCAACCGGTCGCTGCCGAACCCGTTAGGCGAGGACGAACGGATCTTCCTGATCTGCCCAGCTGGAGATTCATAGAGGGCGAAGGAAGTGTTCGTATCGTCGACTCCGTCGATGCGGCCGGAATCGCAGACGCAGGTGGTTCTGACCTCCAGGGCGATCCAGCGCAAGATGCCCCGCCTCCCGTGCGAAGGCGCGTTGTACGTCCGAGTCCGACCGGCATGATTTCCCTTAAAGGACCGGTGAGGGGAAGCCACAGGGCTGGTGAAGAGTGAAGCCTCTGTCCTGGTTGCCGATGACCATCACAGCCGGGGCGGGCCTGGCTGCTGGTGCCCTGCTCACCGGAGTGCTCTTGAAGTTGGCTTACGCACCGCCGGTGATTACGCCTTGGCTAGCGGTTCTTTTCGCACTGATTGCTGCAGCGGTGCTGTGGGCTGGCATTGGAGTACGCCGTTTCAAGCGAAGGGAAAGCACCCGAATTACAGCGCTTGACGCGGCGCGCATTGCTCTTTTCGCTCGGTCAGCGGCCCTAAACGGCGCGATGTTCAGCGGGGCTTTGGCAGGAATCCTGATCGTCAGCTTGTTCCGCGCCTGGGCACCCGCCACCGCCACGGCCGCCCTCCATTCTGGTATCGCCCTGGTAGCAGCACTTGCGATGGCGATCATTTCTTGGCTGGTGGAAAGCTGGTGCGTTGACGACTCCGGTGACGCGGACCACCAAGACAGCGGTTCAACGCGGGACCTGAAGGACCCGAACTCTCCCGCAAGTGCGCGCAATCTGCCGAAGAACCTGCGGGAAAAGGGGTCTTCATGGCAGGAAGGGTGACCGCTGGGATGTGGGTGCGCCGCATCATCTCTACCATTATCTTGCTGGTCGCAGTGGCCGCGCTAGTCATGGTGGGAGTGCGCCTTTACGGGATGGTGCACTCGAAACTTACGGGGCACCAGGAACAACTGGCTTCCGCTAGCTCGAACCTCCCGGTTGAAATTCGCAGTTGCGGTCCTTCTGATCTGAAGGTCCAGGTTGTCCCAGAAACCGCACAGGCGCTAGTCGGGGAAGGAATCGCCGCGAAAGTGACCGTGACGGGCCTGGCCGAACCTGCTTGCGAGTTCTCTACCGCAGATCTGGATATCCAACTTGTCACCGGCGATGATGTTGTTTGGTCACCTACAAAATGTTCGGACTCGTGGGCCCGAACACTGCTAATTGGCAAAGATCTTTCCTGGGAACAGACGATTAAGTGGGCGGGTAACCTGTATAACGGGTGCGACGCCCTTGAAAATGGCGAGGGGACGCAGCTGGTTGCCGACCCGGGGACCTACCGGTTCCAGGGCACGCTTTTGGGCACGAAGCTGAGTGCGCTGGGCTCGGTTGAACTCAGCTATTAGAAGCTAGGCGATGTTGTAGGCCATCCGGTGACGTTCGTGAAGTTGCTCCACGATGAGCTGCGCACGGTAGGGCCCTATCCCCTCAACTTCTTGCAGGTCCTCTTCGGTGACACTCTTCAGTTCAGTCAGTGTGGGCCAGCGTGAACTGATCGCCTGGATTGTTTGCCAGGGTAGGCGCGGCACAGAGGAGAGCGCTTGGATCCCTCTTGGGGAAACCACCGTGTCCAGGTCGGTGGGATCGTAAACGGCCAAGCCGAGAATGTTTGCGATTTTCGCCAGATCCACCAAAGAGTCGGCATTTAGCTGAGACAGTTGCCGTTCGACCTCACCGAGTCTTTCGGGCTGGCGGATGTAGTCGCGCAGTACCAACGACCTTTCCGCTGCGGCTCCCCGCTGCAGGTCGTCAACCTGAAGCGCCAGTAGCCGCCCGTCGATGCCAAGCTCTTCAATGTACTCATTGATCTCTGCGGTGATCCTGCGGATCATTTCCATACGCTGCACGACGGTTGCAACATCTCTGATGGTTACTGAATCGCGCATTTCAAAAATAGAGAGCGTCGACATCACTTCGTCCAGGCGCTGCGTGTACCTGTCCAGCGTGTCGACCGCCTGGTTCGCACGGACCAGCAGCGCTCCGGGCTCCATCACCGTATGGTGCAGGTCCCCCACGTAGATTGAGATCATTTTCATTGAGGAGGAAACGGAGAGGACGGGCAACCCGGTCTGCCGCGCGGAACGCTGTGCCGTGCGGTGGCGCGTGCCCGACTCTGTTGTCGGTATCGCCTGATCTGGCATCAGCTGAACGTTTGCGCGGCGGATCAACCATTCATCGGTGTCCACGATGACAGCGCCGTCCATCTTGCACAGTTCGCGCAGGCGTGCCGGTGAAAACTCGACATCAACGGTAAACCCGCCGGAGCTAATCTTCTCTACCTCAGCGTTGTAGCCGAGCACGATGACGGCACCGGTGTGTGACTTTTGGATCCGTCCAATACCTTCTCGCAGCTCCGTGCCCGGAGCGATGAGACGCAAAGCGTGCCGCAGAACCTGTCTGTCATTGCCCATACGGCGCATCCCTTCTCGAAGGATCCGTGGGTTTCATTTCTCTAAACGATTCCTAGTCTAGCTGGCAATGCTTGACCTGCCGCGGATCGGATCGATCTCACAGGGATCAGACGCATGCCGCGCGGGGCTCGCACATCCCGCACCTGCGATTCGGGAACCAACGCCTGTGTAAACCCAAGCCGACTGGCTTCCAAGAGCCGCCGCTCCAACCCTGGCACTGCCCGCACATCACCGGTAAGGCCCACCTCGCCTATCGCGACCATATGCTCAATGAGGGGCATCTTGTTGGCGGCCGAGGCGACTGCCAGTGCGATTGCCAGGTCAAGTGCCGGTTCCTGAGAAGAAGCGCCGCCCACAGTTGACACGTATACGTCTTGGTCGCGTCTACTAATGTCCAGCCGCTCGTTCAGGACAGCTAGCAACATGGTGACGCGCGATTGGCTGAGTCCAGCCACGGCTCTGCGCCCCGTTCCTCCGTTGCCTTCTTGGAGCAGCGCCTGAATTTCAGTAGGAAGCGCCCGCCTGCCATCCAACATGACTCCAACCGCGCTTCCTTCAGTTTCGTGCGCGCCGCGACTCACGAATAGTTGTGAGGGGTCGGGCACCTCTTCCACGCCCTGATCAGTCATCTGAAAACAGCCGATCTCATCCGTGCTTCCATAGCGATTCTTCAGCGATCGGAGCAGGCGCAGACCGGTGTACCTATCTCCCTCCAAGTGACAAACGACATCGACCAGGTGCTCCAAGCTGCGCGGCCCCGCCAGCCCGCCATCTTTAGTAACGTGTCCAACCAGGACGGCCGGAACATTTTTCTCTTTCGCGACGCGGATGACTGCGGCGGTCACCTCCCGAATCTGGGTCACGCCTCCCTGAACACCCTCAACGCCCGGAACGGAAAGCGTTTGCACGGAGTCTATGACGACCAGGGAAGGATTCGATTGGTCTATGTGGACCTGGGCTGCGTCCATGTTGTTCTCTGCGACCAGCAGCAGGTTGGGCGTCAACGCGCCAATTCTTTCGGCGCGCAGGCGAACTTGCGAGGCCGTTTCTTCACCGGTGACGTACAGGACGGCGCCGCGACCCCCGATCTCAGCCATGCGTGCAAATCGCGCCGCTATGTCCAGCAGCAGTGTCGACTTGCCGACGCCGGGATCCCCAGCTAGCAGGATCACACCGCCAGGGGTAATTCCCCTGCCGAGGACGCGATCAAACTCGTTTATTCCCGATGGGAAGGCGTGAGCCGCAGAAACATCCACCTCAGTGACAGGGGTGGCAACGGACATCAGTGTTGGTGGAACGTTAGGCTTCGTGCTACCGGGCGAAAACTCCGCAAGGGTGCCCCACTCACCACAGGAACGGCACTGCCCCTGCCACTTTGGGGACTCCCAGCCGCACTCACCGCAGACGTGAACAATTCTTGGTTTCGCCATACCTATAAGCTACCGCGCGGGACCGACAGGTTTCGGTCTCACCGGGGTCTCTCCGAAAAGGCGCCTATGTCTTCGGTATTGCCGGATACGATCAAGATATCGCTTGCTTCGACAACAGTGTCGGGCGTGGAATAGCGGAACGACTCCCCCGAACTGATGACGCCGAGCACACGAACCCCATACCGTTCTTCCAGTCGAGATTCTGCCAATGTGAATCCCTCAAGTTCCCTGGGGGGCCGAAGTTTTGCGATGGCCAGCTCTTCCCGATCCATCTCGATGTAGTCGAGTAGATCCCCGCCAACTAGGTGAGCCGTACGCCTTCCAGCATCGAATTCGGGATATATGACGTGGTGGGTTCCGATTCGCTTCAGGATCCTGCCGTGCTCGCGTGAAGTCGCCTTCGCCCAAATAGAGGGGATGCCCAGGTCGACCAAGTTGGCCGTAATCAGAACGGACGACTCTAGGGCCGAGCCGACGCCCACCACAGCGGAAGAGAACTCGCTGGCACCGACCTGTTCCAAAGCCTCCATGTCCGAGGCGTCCGCCTGAACGATCGGGATGAGACCAGAGAAGTGCTGAACCAGTCGCGCATCTTTTTCGACGGCGAGGATTTCTTTTCCCATTCGGTCAAGAGACGCGGCCACCGCCTCTCCGAACCGCCCTAAACCAATAACCAAAGTTCCGCTGGTACGTCGACGAGTCACCATCAGCTATTCCTTCTCGCAGCTAACCAACAATCGGACGTGATTCTGGCATCCGCACAAGTCTACGTCTTTCCCTCAACGCCAGGGCCGTCGCAAACGTCATTGGCCCCAGACGGCCAGCAAACATGAGCACGGCCAGCAGGAACTTCCCAACGGGAGGCAGCAAGGGCGTGATCCCAAGAGACAACCCGACGGTTCCGAACGCCGAAACCGCCTCGAAAACGATCGCTTCTAGCGAGAAGTTCGTAAGCAGCAGCAGCAAGAAGGACGCGGTCCCGACCAGCGCCGCGGCCACCAGCAGCACCGAGACGGCCAAGCGGACGGTGCCAAATGGCAGGCGCCTACCGAAGACCTCGACGTCGTGGCTTCCCTTGGCTTCTGCCAGGACGGCCAGGAACAAAACAGCCAGCGTCGTCACCTTTATGCCACCCGCGGTGGACGCTGAGCCTCCACCGATAAACATGAAGACGCCCGTCAGGAAGATAGTTGGGGTTTCTTGGGCTGAGACGTCGATCGCGGATACGCCCAGGGATCGCGAGTTCACGCCGGATAGCAGCGAATTCAGAATCTTGTCTGAGGCGCTGAGCGGTCCAAAAGTGCCCGGATTGTTCCACTCTAAGAGCGCAGTGGAGATCACGCTGACAACAAACAGTCCGCCGAAAACTAACAGGGTGAGCTGCGTGTGAAGCGTCCAGCGTCGAACCTTTCCTGGTTTCGCGATGATGTCGATGAGGACGGGGAAGCCAAGCGCCCCGATCGTCGCGGCAACGGTGACCGGAAGCAAAAAGCCCCAGTCGCTCACGAATTGTTCTGCCCCGCCTGGAATGTTCACCATACCCGCATTGTTGTAACTGGATATTGACATGAACAGGCCGTCCCAGAGCGCGCGCGGTGCAGAAATCCCCCGCGTCAGCAACCGGGCGGCAATGATGATGAAGATTCCGCCCTCTACCGTGATCGAGACCAGCAGAACGTTTCGGAGAATCCGGCGCAGGTCGCTCATTCCACCGGAACCTGTTGCCGTACTAACCAGCATTCGCTGGGTTAGCCCGAGATGTCTGGACACCGCTAGGGCCAGCATGGAAGCCAGGGTCATGACGCCCAAGCCGCCAATAAAGATTCCTGCCATGATCACGCCTTGACCAAAGGGTGACCAGAAGTCGGCGGTGTCAACAGTAGTCAGCCCCGTCACGCACACCGCGGAGACAGCTGTGAAGAAGGCGTCGATGGCGGGCGCTCTGCTTCCCGATGCGGTGGCAATGGGAAGCGACAAAAGCAATGTTATGACCGAGATAATCACCAGGAATACGATCAGGGTTGCCCGCGCAGGTGAATGCCTGGCGAGCTTGTCGAACCACCGCTTCACATGCAGGCTTACACGCCACCACGGAATCTTATGGCGGCGGGCTCTGAGGACGGCCGCATCGGCTGGGTGGACGGACCGGTTGTCCTCATGCCAGCTTCCAAACGAACTCTGTCGGGGCGATTTGTGTCTCTCCATGCCCCCTCTTTCAGTGCTGCGCGCGGGTGTGCCTCATACGACGCGATAGGTTGAGACCATACTACGCTGGGACTTCAACGCAACACTTGAAAGACGTGGCGATGGTCAACTTTGGAGTCAGTGACGATCCCCTGATGAACTTGTTCTCTTAGCTGCAGGAAGTGGCACCTAAACGCAGTGGTCATTTGCTAGACTTGCACTCGTTGA
>CAYFRL010000004.1:63501-90382 GCA_964345595.1 uncultured Actinomyces sp. | reverse complement strand
CCCGCGACCCTCACCTTGGCAAGGTGATGCTCTACCAGCTGAGCTACATCCGCGTTGAACATTCGGATAAACAATCCCGAAGTGAACGAATAGAACTTTATCAGCAAGGGGGCAGCTATCTCAAACCGAAGCTTGAGGCGACTCTCACAGTGCCCGGCTCGGCACATAAAGTCCCCTATCCGGCGTGGTTCCTACCGTTCAGCCACCATTCTATTTAGCCTGTTGGTGTGACCGACCCACTTCCCCCTAGGGATTTCGCTGCGGCCCTCAGCTCGCTTCGTATGTTTGAAGCCCCCGCGGGGATCAACTTCCGGGAAGTTCCTGCGCCGGCACGGCTGGCACGCTACAGCGCAGCCATTGCCCTAGAGGTGAAGGGGCGCGTCGGCCCGCCCCTTTGCACAAGCACGCTGGTTGTCCTGTACGATCCTGATTTGAAGGAAACGTGGGGTGGAGATTTCCGGCTGGTCGGCCAGGCGAGAGTTCAAGTTGATGAGCAAATGAGTTCGGACCCGCTTTTGGGAGAAGTGCTCTGGGCAACGCTCAGCGATCAGCTAGAGAAAGAAACGTCAGGGGCGGACCTGCTGCTCGGAACTGTGACTCGCGAAATCTCAGAGACTTTTGGCGGCCTAGAGCTAAAGTCGTCCGCTTTGAACGCTGAAGTGAGATGCTCCTGGACGCCGCGGTTTGAAGGGCAGACGCTGGGCCTGAACGAGCACCTTACTGCTTGGGCGAACTACCTGGTCCAGGTCAGTGGGTTCCCCCACGAAAATGAGTACGGATTTGAGGTTCACGATGGTTGATGCGGCCGCACAGTTGCCGATCATGAAAGAGCTGGCAGAGGGGACGCCGGACCTGATCGACACACAAAGCCAGCTTGACACTGCAATCAAGCGCCTATCTGGCAGTGACGAACCGGTCGCGGTGGACACGGAGCGTGCCCAAGGTTTTCGGTACGGTCCCGAAGCGTGGCTGGTACAAATTCGCCGCCGGGACGTTGGGACGTTCTTAGTTGATGCTAATGCTCTCCCGAATTTGGGAGAACTCTCCAACGTCCTCAACTCGCCGTGGATTTTCCACTCGGCGGGGCAAGACTTGCCGAGCTTAGCAGAGCTAGGCATGGTTCCCGACAGGATTTTTGACACCGAAGTAGCTGCCAGATTGGTGGGTGTCCAGCATTTTTCTTTGCAGGGAACCTGCGAAGAGCTGCTTGGTTACACTTTGGAGAAGGCTCACCAAAACGAGAATTGGTCCGTGCGTCCCCTGCCGAACGCGTGGCTCAGATACGCAGCAATGGATGTTGAAGTACTACCTGATCTGCAAGACGCGTTACATAAAAAGCTAAAAGAACTGGGTCGCACCGAGTGGGCCGGACAGGAGTTCGAACACGCGCGAACCCATCCGATCCAGGCGAAGACACCGCGCTGGGAGAACCTAAAAGGAGTGGGCAAGCTGCGCACCCCAGCTCAGCTCGCAATCGCCAGGGAGCTTTGGGAAGTGCGCGAGCGGATTGCTAAGTCCCTAGACATCTCGCCTGGGCGGCTGCTCAATGGGAGAGGCATCTTGGAGGCGGCGCAGAAGAACCCCCAGACAAAGCGGGCGCTGTCTTCAATTGAATTCTTCCGGCGTCCCAAAGCCAGGCAGTACGCCGATGAGTGGTGGGCGGCATTGCGCCGGGCGCAGACTCTGACGACAGATGAGATGCCCACACGGGATGCGCTGCAAGTAGGGAACGGACTGCCACCGCTTAGGGCTTGGAAGCGGACTCGCCCCGCGGCCGTTGATCGGCTGCAGGCAATCCGCGCCTTAGTAGAAGGAGCCGCAGCCCCGTTGAGTATTTCAAGCGAAGTGTTGCTGCTGCCGGCAACGCAAAGAGCAATAGCCTGGAATCCGCTAAGGGCCGGCAGCTCACCGTCGTTGATCGACCAGTTGGATCAGCGTTTCATTCAGGGCGAGGTGCGTCCGTGGCAAGCGGAGCTGCTGCTTGACGCTGCCGACCAGCAACGCGATCTGCTTGACCGCCTAACGCGCGGCGACTAAGCGGTCCTGCTTCCAAACATTCAGTCAGTAGGCGGTGAGACCAACGCCGCGGAAGATCTGCCGCGCGGCCTCGACCGCCTCGGCGGAAGGCGGTCTCACGTCTTCCAGTTGGTAGTCCATGCCCAGCTCAGCCCACTTGTCGCGGCCCATCTGGTGGAATGGGAGCACCTCCACCCGAGTGCACGTAGAAATGTCGGCCGCAAGAGCAGCCACCTGCCGTATGTTCTCCGGGTCGTCCGTCAGACCGGGAACCAGCACGAAACGAACCCAGACCTGGACGCCCGCTTTTGAAAGTCGGCGGCCAAACTCGATTGTCGGCGCCAGTGTGGAACTAGTCACAGCTCTGTACTGTTCTTCAGACCCGGATTTGAGGTCCAACAGGCACAGATCCAGGTCCGCCAACATTTCGTCGGTACAACGTGATCCTAAGTTGCCCGAGGTGTCAATGGCCGTATGGATACCTGACCTTTTTGCTGCACGCAGCATCCTGGCCACAACTTGAGGCTGCATCAGCGGCTCCCCACCTGAAATGGTGAGCCCGCCGCCGCTGCGCTTGAAGATTCCGCTGTATCGCTCCATGCGGCGGATCAAGTCTTCTGTTTCCACCACTTCACCGCGGCGCATCTCTAAAGTGTCAGGATTGTGACAGTACAGGCAGCGCAGAGGGCAACCCGCGAGGAAGATCGTGAGTCTGGTTCCCGGGCCATCAACCGCGGTCACCAACTCCCACGAGTGAACCGACGCCAACTCCCCCGTTCTTAGACGAGCCAGCTGTTCCGGACGATCAAAATCCGCGACACCCAGGCTGCCCAAACCTTGGCCGGATGCTCGGGGCACCGGCTGTGCGGCCGGTGCCGGTCGGTACTCGCCCGTTACGCCGTCAGCGCTCGTCAGAAGACTACCCTTCACTGCTTCCTGCTAGACCCGGTCGTGGAAGGTCCGGGAAATGACGTCCATCTGCTGCTCGCGCGTGAGACGGACGAAGTTGACGGCGTAGCCGGAAACTCGGATCGTCAACTGGGGGAACTTCTCAGGATTCTCCATCGCCTCGTACAACGTGTCTCGGTTCAGTACATTCACGTTCATGTGGAAACCAGACTCGCCCATGTAGGAGTCGAGAAGGCCGGCCAGGTTGGTCACCTGCTCATCAAGGGTGCGGCCAAGACCTGAGGGCACCACTGTGTTTGTCAAAGAGATCCCGTCTTGAGCCTGGTCGTACGGCAGCTTCGCAACCGACAGTGCGGAAGCGAGCATTCCATGCTGATCCCGTCCGTTCATTGGATTTGCGCCCGGAGCAAAGGGTTCTCCCTGTCGGCGCCCATCGGGCGTGTTCCCCGTGTGCTTCCCATAAACTACGTTCGAGGTGATGGTGAGGACGGACTGAGTGTGCTCAGCATTCCTGTAGGTCGGGTACGAGCGGATCTTCTCCATGAAAGTCTCAACCAGCTCGGCAGCGATCGAATCTACTCGGTCGTCGTCGTTTCCAAACTTAGGGAAATCCCCTTGAACCAGATAGTCAACGATCAGGCCTGTCTCGTCCCGGACGGGAGTGACCTGCGCGTACTTGATCGCAGACAGGGAGTCCGCGGCTACCGACAGACCCGCGATTCCGCAAGCCATTGTGCGTAGCACTTCCGTGTCATGAAGCGCCATTTCTATGCGTTCATAGGAGTATTTGTCGTGCATGTAGTGAATGCAGTTGAGCGCGTCCAGGTAGGTGCGCGCCAGCCAATCCATCACATGATCGAATTTCTCTCTGACTTCCCCGTAATCCAAAACCCCATTGCCGACGGGCTCCTGCGCGGGAGCTACCTGCGCCCCCGATATTTCATCCCTTCCACCATTGAGGGCGTACAGAAGCGTCTTGGCCAGGTTTACCCGCGCGCCGAAGAACTGCATCTGTTTGCCAATGGCCATAGCGGAAACGCAGCAAGCGATACCTGAGTCATCCCCCCACGCATCGCGGATGAGGTCGTCAGATTCATACTGGATTGCGGAAGTTTCGATTGAAACCCTGGAGCAAAAGTCCTTGAACCCTTGCGGTAAGTCCTCTGACCAAAGAACAGTGAGGTTAGGTTCGGGCGCTGGCCCCAAGTTGTAGAGGGTCTGCAACATCCGGAAAGAATTCTTTGTCACCAGGGTGCGGCCGTCACAGCCTGTACCGCCAACTGTCTCCGTAACCCAGGTGGGATCTCCGGAGAATAGTGCGTCGTATTCGGGTGTGCGCAAGAAGCGAACAATGCGCAATTTGATGACGAAATCATCAATGATCTCTTGTGCCTCGGCTTCGGTGAGAGCGCCCTCTTCCAGGTCGCGCTGAATGAATACATCCAGGAAAGTTGATGTGCGTCCTAGACTCATGGCCGCGCCGTTTTGCTCTTTGACCGCCGCCAGGTAGGCGAAGTAGAGCCACTGAACCGCTTCCTTTGCATTCGTTGCCGGGCCGGACAGGTCGTACCCGTAGCTGGCGGCCATTTCCTTCAGTTCCTCAAGAGCGCGGATCTGCTCAGCAAGTTCCTCACGCAGCTGAATGGTCGAATCGGTCGAGAAACTGTCGTCAAGTGCGGTCTTGTCTGCAATCTTGTCTGCGATCAGTCGGTCCACTCCATAGAGCGCAACCCTGCGGTAATCCCCAATGATCCGTCCCCGGCCGTAGGCGTCAGGCAGACCTGTAACAATGTGGGATTTGCGAGCCATGCGCACGTTCGCCGGATAGACATCAAACACGCCCTGGTTGTGAGTTTTCCTGTGAACGGTGAAGATTTCTTTGATCGCCGGGTCAACCTCGTAGCCGTATGTCTTCAGCGCGCCTTCAACCATTCGCCAGCCACCATTTGGAATCATCGCTCTTTTCAGAGGCGCATCCGTTTGCAGCCCGACGATCAGCGAGTCGTCCTCACTGATGTACCCAGGACCGTGCGACGTGATGCGCCCTGGGACATGGTTATCAATGTCGTGAACACCTTTTTCGCGTTCTTCAGGGAACATGTCCAGCATCGTTTGCCAAACCCGAAGAGTGCGGTTTGTGGGTCCCTCTAAGAATTCCCCCGTGCCTTCGTACGGCGTGTAATTCTGCTGCACGAAATCCCTAACATTTATGCTGTCCGTCCAGACGCCGGGCGCGAATTCCCGCCAGGCTTCTAGAGGCTGATCAGAGACAGTGATTTCGGCAGTGGTCGCCATGGTGACTCCCCTTTTTTACTGGTTGCGGAAGGTTTTCCCGTCGCTTCAATCCTATGGATAAGACCTGATCAGGCCATCAACAGGGTCGGTACGAATGGTCACAGCGAAGCGGCATCCGGGCAGCAGTTCGAAGCGGAAGGACCTTGGTCCCCACCGCCCTGGTGGACTGCGTTACGCCGGCGTGATCTGCCTATCAATCACGTTTAATACGGCTTTCCTAATGCCTTCAGCATCTAAACCTAAACTGCGAAGTATTTCTTCTCTTTTCCCGGTTTCCACAAAGCGCTTGGGAATGCCGCGTGCGATCACCCTCACGTCTCTTGGACCGAGCTCCCGAGCCAATTCCGAACCAAACCCGCCCGCAACCAGACCGTCTTCAGCGGTCACAACCGCCTCGTACCCCTCGGCACATAAGTCCAAGAACTCCTGCGTAAGCGGAAACGCCCACCTGGGATCCAGGACGTCGACTTCGATCCCGTCCTGTGCAAGTAGCTTCGCTGCATGAACGGCCTCGTGTGCAAGTGGTCCCAGCCCTATCAAGAGGATCTTCGCATCCTTGCCCCGCCAGAGCACGTCGCTTCCAGCAATACTGCCCAGAACGGAAAGATCCTCTGGTAACGCCCCTTTTGGATACCTGATAAGGCTTGGACCATGATCGATTGCTATCGCCTGATGCAAACCTTCGCGCAGAGTCGCGCCATCTCTAGGGACACAGACCTGCAAGTCCGGAATCATCGCGCCCAGGGACAGGTCCCACATCCCATTGTGCGATGCCCCATCTTCACCGGTAATCCCTGCCCGGTCCAACACAACTGTCACCGGAGCGCGATGCAGAGCAACGTCCATCAAGAACTGGTCAAAGCCCCTGTTCAAGAAAGTCGCGTACAGAGCAACCACCGGGTGAGCGCCCTCAAACGCCATACCGGCGGCGCTGGTCAAAGCGTGCTGCTCCGCGATACCGACGTCGATCACCCGGTCAGGGAACCGGGTTGCCAGTGGTAGCAATCCCACGGGCTCTTTCATGGCGGCAGTCAAGGCGACGATGCTGGGATCCTGCGCTGCCAGGCGCACAATTTCATCTGCAAACACAGCGGTCCACGCGAACCTCTGCGGCGCAACGGGCAATCCCGTTTCCGGATGGATCTTCCCTACAGCGTGGAACCGATCCGACATGTCTTCTTCGGCCGGCACATATCCGCGACCTTTTTCGGTGATCACATGCACGATCACGGGGCCCCCGAAGCTCTTTGCGAGTTCCAGATTGTATTCAACCGCGATCAGATCATGCCCATCAATCGGACCCAGATACTTCAGCCCCAGCTCTTCAAACAACACTTGCGGTGCCAAAAGATCCTTGATGCCCGCTTTGAGGCCGTGCAAAGCATCGAACGCCACCCTTCCCGGCTCTCCAAGCGAAAGCAACTTCCGCTTTCCCCAAGCCAAAGAGCGTTCGTAGTGTTCTGATGTACGCAGCCCCGCGAGATGACGGGCCATCCCCCCAACAGTGGGTTCGTAGGACCTGCCGTTGTCATTCACGACGACCACTAAGGACCGATCCTGGTCCTCAGCCATGTCGTTTAGCGCTTCCCAAGCCATTCCGCCGGTTAGTGCCCCATCGCCGATCACAGCCACAACCGAACCGTCTTTGCCCTGTCGACGTCTTTCCCTAGATATCCCATCTGCCCAAGAGATAGCCGTGGAAGCGTGGGAGTTCTCGACGACGTCGTGAACGGATTCCTCCCTGGAAGGATATCCGGACAGCCCGCCGGGCTGGCGAAGCTGGTCGAAGCTCTTGCGTCCCGTTAGTATCTTGTGGACATACGCTTGGTGTCCCGTGTCCCAAACCAGCAGGTCTCTTGGAGAATCGAAAACCCTGTGCAGAGCCATCGTCAACTCCACGACTCCCAAGTTCGGGCCTAGGTGGCCACCCGTCTTCGCGACCGAATCGATTAGAAACTCGCGTATCTCACCGGCCAGTTCCACCAGTTCCGCGGCCGTGAGGGAATCCAAGTCGCGCGGGTCGCTCATCCGGTCCAAGTGCTTGCGGGAAGTCATTGTCTTCGAGCTTTCCATGTCCCCGAGTCTAGCGAATGCCCGGCTGCTTGAGATTTCCGATTTCTGCGGCATTGATCTACTAGACTGGTCGCTGTTAGCGGATGCGGATACGCGCCGACGTGGCCTGACTGATGATGAGGCATTGAATGACTAAAAAAGTGGCGCCCTACGGCTCTTGGATTTCTCCCGTCACGGCGCAAAGCTATGCTGGAAGGTCGGTTCTGCTCACCCAGCTTCGGGTCGACGGGTCAGATGTTTACTGGGTAGAAGGCAGTCCGCGCCGCGGGGGACGAAAAGTGCTCTTGCGTCGAAATGCGCTAGGCCAGACGGGAGAAGCACTGCCCCTACTTGAGGGAAGCCGGCTGGTACACACCGCATCTGGCGTGTATCAGACAGACGGTAAAGCCTACGCGGTGAAGGACGGCATAATCGTTGTCTCTGATGGTTGGGATGATCGGGTGTATTTCTTCGACACTCGGAACTCAAACACTCAGTTGCGACCGCTAACTCAGCTAGACAAGTGCCGATACGGTGACTTTGAAATAGATCTTGGTCGCGGCGTGGTCTATGCGGTGCGGGAAGACCTCAGCAGGTCGGGAGACCCTGTCAACAGCCTGGTTGCGATTCCGCTGGACGGATCGGGGTCTAGGGACGCCTCGTGCATCCGAGTTGTCTGCGATTCTGCCGATTTCGTTTCTTCCCCGGCGCTTTGCCCCGACGGCACGAAGCTTGCTTGGGTGACCTGGAACCGACCTGAACTCCCCTGGACGCAGTCCCAGCTGCGGGTGGCTGATCTGGACGAGGCCGGCTCGCCCGGAACCGAGGTCATCCTGGTGGACCGGGAGAACGTGTCGGTGACGGAACCAAGGTGGACCCTTGATGGCGACCTGATCCACGTCGATGATTCCACTGGCTGGGCCAATCTGTACCGCACAGAAGGCTTCCACACCGCAGAGGATGAACCAGCTGATGCTTGGGCGACGCGACTTCGCACCCGCGTCCTCCATCCGGGTTCCCGCAGCTTCGCTCCGCCGCGTTGGCACCTTGGGATGCACACCTTCGACAACTTTGACCACGACCATCTAATTTGCTCTTGGTCTGAGGGTTCGAAATGGCACCTGGGGACAGTGCAACTGAACAACGGGCTGCTTGAAGAATGGGACATCGGCTGGTGGCCGACAGGAAATGTTGCCGCTGGCGGCGGGCGCGTTTTCTTCGTGGGCGACTCGCCTACCAACTACCCGGCAATCGTGCGCGTTGGGAAAGCCGGTGTGCAGGTAATCCGGACGTCCAATGAGGCGGAAATAGATCAGGAGTTCAACTCCGTGGCGCAAGCAGTTTCGTGGCCGTCACGCGACGGACAACTGATAGAGGGTTTCTATTACGCTCCGAAGAACCCTCTGTTTCGGGCTCCAGCAGATGACCTTCCGCCGCTAATAACGCTTGTCCATTCGGGACCTAGCAATTCAGTTCAGCCAGGGCTGTCCTTAGCGCGTCAATACTGGACCACCCGCGGTTTCGCCGTGTTGGATGTGAATTATCGCGGCTCAACCGGTGCCGGTCGAGCCTACCGGGATCAACTTGATGGGAACTTCGGGATAACGGATGTGAACGACGCCGTCGATGGGGTCGAGTGGTTAAGTTCCCAGGGGCTTATTGACCGCAGCAGGGTCGCGATTTCTGGCGAAAGCACAGGCGCAGTCACCGTCCTATCCGCGCTGACCACTACCAATGTCTTTTCAGCCGGAACCTCGCGTTACGGGTTTGCTGACCTGAAACGTGCCGCCGAAGTGTCACCCCCAATTGACGCTATGCACCTGAAGCGTCTAATGGGTTCAGACGATCTGAATCAGCAGGTCTGGAATGCCAGATCGCCTATCGAGAATATTTCACAAATAAAGGCTCCCCTGCTTCTGCAGCAAGGTACTGATGACCCCGTGGTGCCCCTTGAAGCGACCGTACGGCTGTATGACGAGCTTGTCGCCGCTGGAAAAGAGGTCGCCCTGGTGATCTTGGAGAACGAAGGTCACGGCTTTGTTCGCGCGGACTCTCTTGAACGCGCATGGCGCACGGAGCTTTCCTTCTACGCTGAGCTGTGGGGCATCACGTTGCAGCACCCAGTACCCGTGGAAATCATGAACCGGTCTGCCGCTCACAGCTGATCCTCTGAGCAGTGATGGGGCCCTGAGCATCCAACGTGCCCAGGGCCCCATTCTCTGCGCGGTCTACATTGCTCCGACGCGGCTCTCTTCCTTCGCTTTCAGTTGACGAAGGACGTACTGAAGAATGCCGCCATTTCGGTAATAGTCGGCTTCTGCGGGAGTATCTATGCGCAGTCTCGCGTCAAAGTCGACCTTGGTGCCATCTTCTCTTTCGGCCACGACGTGCACCGTCTCGGGAACGGTTCCCTGGTTCAGGCCGGTGACTCCCGTAACACTGAACACTTCAGTACCGTCCAAACCAAGCGTGTCCCGGTTTTCGCCCTCGGGGAATTCCAGCGGCAACACACCCATCCCGATCAGGTTCGACCGGTGGATCCTCTCGAATGATTCCGTGATGACAGCTTTGACTCCCAATAGTGAGACACCTTTGGCAGCCCAGTCACGCGATGATCCTGAACCGTACTCCTTGCCAGCAATCACGACCAAAGGGGTGTCCGCGGCCAGGTAGCTTTGAGCGGCGTCGTACACCGTGGCTTGCGGGCCCCCCTCTTTTGTGAAGTCCCGGGTGAAGCCGCCTTCGACGCCTGGAAGCATCTCGTTTCGGATCCGAATGTTCGCGAACGTGCCCCTGATCATCACCTCGTGATTTCCCCTGCGGGAACCGTACGAGTTGAAGTCGCGGCGTGACACTCCATGCTCTTCCAGATACTGACCGGCAGGTGAGTCAGCTCGGAAGGACCCGGCCGGTGAAATGTGGTCAGTTGTGACGGAATCACCAAGCTTCAGCAATACCCGGGCGCCGTGGATGTCTTCCACGGGTTCAGGAGTCTCCGGCATACCTTCAAAGTATGGGGCCCGGCGAACATAGGTTGAATCTTCCTCCCATGTGAACGTCGCGCCGGTCGGAACGTTCAAAGAGTTCCAAAGGTCGTCACCTTTAAAGACGTCGGCATAGTCCTTTTCGAACATCTCCCTGGTCACGGTCTTATCAATGACGGATTGAACTTCGTCCGGATCGGGCCAGATGTCCTTCAGGTAGACATCGTTTCCATCGGAATCTTGACCGAGTGCTTCGGTCTCGAAATCAAAGTCCATGGTCCCGGCAAGCGCGTACGCGACTACCAGTGGCGGTGAAGCCAGGTAGTTCATCTTCACATCCGGGTTGATGCGGCCCTCAAAGTTTCGGTTCCCAGACAGGACCGACACGACCGCCAAGTCGTGCTCGTTCACCACTTTTGACACTTCCTCTGGCAGCGGACCGGAGTTGCCAATGCACGTTGTGCAACCGTAGCCGACCAGGTTGAAGCCAAGCGAGTCCAGGTGCGGCCAAAGCCCAGCCGCCTCGTAATAGCCGGTAACAACTTGCGATCCCGGTGCCAGCGACGTCTTCACCCACGGTTTCGTCTTCAGGCCCTTCTTGTCGGCATTACGGGCGAGCAGGCCTGCCGCAAGCATCACGGAAGGATTAGACGTGTTGGTACAAGAGGTGATGGAGGCGATTGCCACCAGTCCGTGGTCCAATTCCGTCTCAGTACCATCGGCCAGTGTGACGGGGACGAGGTGATGCGGGCGGTCCCCGCTCAGGTGGACTGATTCGGGCGCCGAGCCGTTCCTATCCGACACGTCATCAAACTTGACAGGGTCAGATGCCGGGAAACTTCCCTCTAAAGCTCGGTCTAGGCTAGAGGTTCTCACTTCAGCGTCGTGATCGACGTAGTCCTCGAGCGAGGTGCGGAAGGAGTCTTTCGCTTCAGTCAGCACAATCCGGTCTTGGGGCCGTTTCGGCCCGGCAATCGAAGGCACAACAGTCGAAAGATCTAGCTCAATATATTCGGAGTATTCCGCTTGTTTACTCGGATCGTGCCAAAGGCCCTGTTCCTTCGCGTACGCCTCGATTAGCTCGACCTGCTGCTCATCACGTCCCGTGAGGCGGAAATAATCCAGCGTCACCTGATCAATCGGGAAGATTGCCGCGGTGGAACCAAACTCCGGGCTCATGTTTCCAATGGTGGCTCTATTTGCCAACGGGACTTGAGAGACGCCTTCGCCGATAAACTCTACGAACTTCCCGACCACTCCGTGCCGCCGCAACATTTCAGTGATAGTCAGAACCACGTCGGTTGCTGTCGCACCTGCCGGAATGGAACCTGTCAGCTTGAAACCGACAACGCGTGGAATGAGCATAGAAATCGGCTGACCCAGCATCGCGGCTTCGGCCTCAATTCCGCCAACTCCCCAGCCGAGTACTCCCAGACCGTTCACCATTGTGGTGTGAGAGTCTGTACCCACACACGAGTCCGGGTACGCGGATAGCTTACCGTCACGCTCATCTGTGAAGACGCCCCGAGAGAGATACTCGATATTCACTTGGTGTACGATTCCCGTTCCCGGCGGCACCACCTTGAAACTATCGAAGGCTCCTTGACCCCAGCGCAAGAACTGGTAGCGTTCAAAGTTCCTCTCGTATTCGCGTTCAACGTTGCGCTGAAACGCGTTTGGCTGACCGTAGACATCGATCTGTACCGAGTGGTCGATCACTAGCTCAGCCGGCACCTGCGGGTTTATGGAGTTTGGATCTCCGCCCATTTCAGCGTATGCCTCACGCATAACCGCCAAGTCAACCACGCAAGGCACTCCAGTAAAGTCCTGCATGACCACACGTGCGGGTGTGAACTGGATTTCCTCGTTCGGATCGGCAGCCGGATCCCAATTAGCTAGTGCTTCTATTTGGGATTTGGTGATGTTCTCACCATCTTCGGTTCGGAGTAGATTCTCCCCCAGAATTTTCAGCGAATACGGCAGTTTTTCCATCCCTGGGACGGCGGAAAGTCGGAATATCTCGTACTCTTTCCCACCGACCTCTAGCGATCCGCGAGCGTTAAAACTATCTTTACTCAAAAAATGCTCCTCAACGTTCCTCGCCCCGCCGATAACGTTGCGCTACCGGCGCTATTGCCTTGATCCTACTATATCTCGATGTCGAGATAGATTCTCCGATCCGAGGACGCGAGCAGGCACTAGAACCACCGTATTACCTCACAAGTGCGGCCACAAATTCGATGTGATGCGTTTGGGGGAACAGGTCCCAGGAACGCAGCGACTCAAGCCGAAATCCTCCCTCGGCGAAGCTTTTCAAGTCTCGCGCTCCGGCGGCAGGATCACATGCAACTAGAACTACGCGGGAGCATCCTGTCGCGCAGATAGCGCGGGCGACCTCGGCCCCGGCTCCCTCCCGCGGCGGATCCAACACAACCACCTGCGCCCCGCCGGGCAGGTGTTCTTGGAGTTCAGCAACGGCTGCGCCGTCCACATTGCCCACAAACATCTCGACGGGAGCGCCGCCAACCAGGCCGCGCATATTCCGTTCCGCGTCAGCAACCGCAGCTGAATCACCCTCTAGGGACACTATTCTTCCATGGGGCCTAGTGCCCGCTGCCAGGTACCGAGTGAAAAGCCCTGCTCCGGAGTACAGTTCCATAACGTTCGCACCTTGCAGATCTTTGCAGGCAGCCAGCACCTCGTCGACCAAGAGGCCGGCAGCGGCCTTGTGCGTTTGCCAAAATCCTGTTGCTTGCACGTCGAAAGATGTGTCGCCCGCTGCGGTGGAAACGGTCCAGCGACCTACGGGCTCTACCTCAGTTCCCGCTAAGTCGTAGGCGCGCTTTTGTACGACAACCAGTGGGGCTGAACCTGTTGGTGCCAAGAGCGTGACTCGGTTGCCTGGTCTCCACCGAGCGCGCCAGCGTGGATCAGAGAACACCCCTGCCTCAGTAAAGACCGGGGACAGAAGTGGATAATCTTCAACCGCCACCAGTTCGTGCGACCTGTACTGGTTCACCCCCAAACGCCCATCGCGGGTGACCTTGAACTTTGCCCTGGTACGCCTGCCCCACGGCGCAACAGAATCACCGTCGCCAGGAGCCGGTCGAACTTCCGGCCCACCTTCGCCATATAGTTCTTGAACCTGGCGGCTCACCTCGCTCCCACCCACGCGCTGCAGTTGATCTTGAAGCACTCTCCTTTTCCAATCGAGTTGCCCCGCCCTTGACACGTGGGCAAGATCAGCAGCGGGATCCCGGGAATCGGATACGCGATCCTTCGACCCTTCAAGTACCCTTTCAACTTCTGCCCAGCTGAAACGTTTCTGTTCGGCAGTGACCCTTGCAACCACCTTTTCACCGGGAATCCCATAGCGAACAAAGTAGATACGTCCCGTTTCGTCATGCGCGGTGACCGCTCCCCCGTGGGCGGGGTTTTCTAGCACAAGTTCAACCCGTTCGGTGGTCGCTTGTTGTTTAGGGCGAACTCGGCGCCCTCTGGGTCTAGCCAACCCGTCCCCCATCTGTCGTGTTCCGCCCAGCTGCGAAACGATCCAGTGCTCCTAAGACAATGGTAATTTGGAGAGGTGCACTTCGTCATCATGGGTTGCGGACGTGTAGGCGCCCGAATAGCAACCGACCTGGACAATGCGGGTCACTCAGTCGCCATCATCGACCGAAGGACCAGCGCATTTGAGCGCCTGCCCGACGATTTTTCGGGGCAAAGAATAACCGGTAGCGGGCTTCATCGCCCAGTGCTGGAACGGGCCGGAATCCAAGATGCCTACGCCTTTGCCGCGCTAACCAACGGAGATAACTCCAACATCATCGCCGCCAGAACCGTGCGGCAAGTGTATGACGTCGCCCAGGTGGTGGCCCGAATTTACGACCCGGATAGAGCAACCCTCTACGAACGCATGGGAATCCCCACGGTCGCTTCAGTGAAGCGGACGGCGGCGGCAGTACTGAAGCGACTCCTGCCTCTTAGCAGCACGGTGGCTTGGGAAGATCCAACGGGGACCGTCTCTTTGGTCCGTCTCCGACCCAATCGGTCATGGATAGGTACTCCTATCCCCCGGGTCGAATACGTCACCGGATCCAAGGTGGTGTTTCTGTCCAGGCTTTCTGGGATAGTAATTGCCGAACCGAAAATGGTAATTCAAGAGGGCGATGAGGTCTTCATGTCCTTGGCAGGGACTGACGATTCACTTTTGAGACGGACGCTCACACAAGCCCCCCAGGGAGAGATCCAATGAGAATTGCAGTGGTAGGGGCAGGTTCGGTTGGAATAGCGATCGCGCGCGAGTTCATAGCACACGGCCACGATGTGACGATCGTCGATTCTTCTCCCGAGGCCATCCACATAGCAGAGGTTCCGCGGGCAACCTGGGCTCTAGCCGACGCTTGCTCGCCAGCTGCGCTGGAAGACGCCGAGACCCGGCAGATGGACGCTTTAGTCGCAGCGACCGGCGACGACAAAGCTAATCTGGTCGTCTCTCTGTTGGCAAAGACCGAATTTGCGGTGCCCAAGGTAGTTGCCCGCGTAAATGATCCCGGGAACGAGTGGATGTTTAACGAGAACTGGGGTGTCGACATCCCAGCTTCCACGCCGCGCGTCATGGCAGCCTTGGTGGAAGAGGCTATTTCCACTGGTAGAGCCGTGCACCTGCTTTCGTTGGCTGGCGGCGAGGTGGACTGTTTCGCTCTAACAGTGCCGCCAGATTCCACACAGATCGGCTACGATCCGGATCAGATTGACTGGCCCAAGGAACTCGTCATTACAACTCTGATCCGCGGAGGCCAGCCTCTCGCGATGACTGAGGTGAAAGAAATCCTTCCCGAGGACGAACTGATCATCACCTGCGCGAAAGAGGATTCCCACCTCGTACCAAGCCTGGAATCCGTTTTCTCGAACCGGCCCTAGAACACATCGCTCTCTGGTTTCTGTGGCATCTGATGTCGCAGAAGTACCCAGGTGAACCAGGCTGCCAAGCCAAAGAGCGGCAGTCCAAGCACAAGTTTTCCAATCCCCAGAATGGCGACCGCCCCCGAGTAATAGAGCGGAAGCTGAACTGCCAGACGGATCGCGAACACTGCAAACCAGACCCACGTGATCGCAACAGCTCGGCGGTACAGAACGCTCGATCGGTCGCGCATCCATTCCCTGGGAAGCCCCCAGAGGAACGTGAGAGCCCAGGCACCAAGGGGCTGGCGGATCAGCAGCGAAAGCAGCAACACCGTCCCGTAAGCTGCGTTTGTCAGCAAGCCCCACGCGAAGTAGTTCTCAGTCTTGCCGGAGCTCACCGCCCAAACCACACCAATAAGCACTCCCAGTAGGCCGGCAAGCGCCTGAGTGAGTGGTTGCTTTTGTAGCAGCCGAACCACACAGAAGATAACGGACAGACCAGCTGATGAGCCGACGGTCCAACCAAGGTTCTGCGTCGCAATGAAGACGACAACAAACACAATCCCTGGAAGTAGCGTCTCGATAACCCCTCTAACCCCGCCGATGGCCTCGGAAATAGAGAAATCATCCCGTCCCAGCGACTTCGCCCAACCTGCATTCTGGGACACAGGTGCCGAGGGGTCGCTCACTTACTGCCCGCTTCGATCGTGAATTTCGGCTCCAAGATGCGCTTCTCCTTGTGTTTTCCTCTGCCCACGGTGCCCTCCGCGGTGAGTATTGCTCCCTTTTGAACGCCGGGGACGCTACCGCGGCCAAGCCACACAAGGGAGATCTCTGCGCTGCCGTCATCGATTCGTGCTACGAATTGGAGCGGTTCTGCCGTGCTCTCGACACCAACCACCCGGCCGCGTATCGCCGCGCGCTGCCGGTCCGCACACTCGGATACTTGCTTGCACTGATCGCCATTTGAGCCGGGTAATCCCGAATCAGGCTTATCAATGGGCCGCTTGAGCTCCTCAGATTGTGAGTGTTTTCGGAACCTGTCTAGAAAACCCATCAGCCTGACTCACCAAGTTTCGCCGCGTCCTTCGGCAGCTGCATCGGGAGCAGGCTAAGCCGAACGCGCGGCTCCGAACCACGATTCACGATGAGTTGGTCGATCACTTTGTCACATGCTTCGATTTGCGCAGCGTCCCCCGCCGCAGCCGCTCCCTGTATGTCCAGCCGGACGATCCACCTGGGCCCTTCAATGCCTATGAAACGCATTGGGCTAAACCCCTGGCTCCCATTTGGAAGTTGCACTGGCAGCCTCACCTGAAGTTCCGTGCCGTATCGGCCCTCTGCCTCTTCGACACTGCCACCTTGCTGCCGCACGCTTTCGGAGAGTTGCTCGCGCAACTCCGTCCATACGCCGCCAGAGCGGGGGGCCGCCGCTACAGAGACTCTGATTCCTGACGTGCCGAGCACCAACTGGATGCGGTGCAAGGTCTTCCCGTCCGCCTCGAACTGAGCCCTAACCTGCATGCCTGGGACGGGCGGCACGAACAGAGAACCCAAGTCCACATATCCGGGCGGCGGTCCAGCGTCCCCGCTGTCTTTGGGACCCGCGCCCTGGTGGAAAGCCTGGTCGCGGTCTTGCCCCGTTTCCGCAGGCGCCGACATATCCTGGTCCTCTCCAGAGTCTTTCCGACGCCCGAACCACGCCACTTTGGCCCCCTACTTTCCTACTCGAAACTTATCTTTACCTGAGCTACTAGTCTAGACCGCGCACTCAGTGCAGATCGGCAGCCCATCTTCGTTCATGTAGGCGAGCTGCGATGCGTGATGAACCAGGAAGCATTCGCCACAAGTGAACTCGTCCTCTTGCGGTGGGACAACTGTCACTGTCAATTCTTCTTTTGAGAGGTCGGCGCCTGGAAGTTCAAAACTCTCGGCTGCTTCGTTCTCGTCTTCATCAACCTCGTTCGAGCCGATGTCGGCCCGACGCGATTTCAGTTCCTCGATTGAGTCTTCGGCGATATCATCGTCATTCTTGCGGGGCGCATCATAATCGGTTGCCATCGCATTCCTCTCGCTTGAAGATGGACCAGTATACTTTAGTGCAACTTGCGTGCGCGGGGATAGTAGCACCTTAGAGATGCGAATGCACACCCTTGTCGGAACACACCGCTCGCTACGGGCGCAAGTCTGTGGTTTGTTTGGCACCATTAGAGGCGATGAGGGGAGGGAAATGATCGAACTTGAGCTGCTTGGTCGTTCAGCCGATGGTCAAAGCATCGTTTTCACCGACCAGGATGGCGAGCGTTACACCGTCTTCATCGACGATAAGTTGCGCGCCTCGGTGCGCCGCAGTCGGTCAGAGGAAGAGACCGCTGCACCGCCGACTCGTCCAGTCCTCAGGCCGGCAGACATTCAATCGCTGCTGCGGCAAGGACGCGGAGCCGAAGACATTGCCGAGCGCTACGGTGTGAAAGTGGAATCCATCAGGCGCTATGAGTCCCCCATCGCAGCCGAAAAGGCATGGGCCGTTGCCCAGGCACAGCGGTGCCCTGTTGGTCTGGATCCCAGTTCACCAAGTTTGGAAGAGCTTGTCATCAACCGCCTTGCCACACGTGGGGTGGATCGGAGCTCACTTCAGTGGGGCGCCCAAAAGCAGCCAACAGAAAACTGGGAAGTTTCCGTTAGCTTCATCCAAAGCGCCGTGGAACGGGTGGCCACTTGGCGGCTTGTGGGCGACGGATCAAAAATTGAAGCTATCGACCAAGAAGCTCACTGGCTCACGGAGAGTGCTGCACCCTCTCAATCGGTGAGGGCTCTGTTTGGGCAGCCGAATCCGATCGGGTCCGCGGCTAACACGGTGGGCGAGTCGGTGGCTGAGGAATCCGATGCAGACGGAACTGAGCGTCTGCTGGATCAGTTGAACTCTAAGCGCGGGAAACGGCAGCCGCTGCTGGATCAGTTTGATGGGCAAGGCGACGAAGATGTGCTGGAAGACGCTGTGGATTCAACCAGCTCCCTGCCCTACTTCTCAGCAAGGATAGCCGCGACGGCAATGGGCTACGACTCGGGCGAAAAGGAGGATGATGCCCTCCCATCCGAACCGGCGGGAGTGGCAACAGACCCGATTGAACTCCCTCATTTGTCAGGCAGTAGCGCCGCCGGTGCTGAAGAGGGCAGCCACGAATCATCCGAAGAACACACGGCCGACTCTGACGAAACCGACTCGGCGCGGCCGTTGTTCACAGATGCTACCGCCCGCCAAAAAAAGCAGTCCTCTCGTAAGCGCGGTAAGCGTCGCTCGGTGCCCTCATGGGATGAGATCGTTTTTGGGGCGCGCACCGAATAGAAGCGCTTAGGGAGCCGCAACAGTAAGCAGCGGAACGAACACCTCTTGCGCCGTAAACGAACCGTGCACTCCCTGCTGGGCGATCATGGCCGGGCTGTGCGTCCGCGAGTCAACTATCACGAACGGGTCGCGCGGAAAGACAAGCGCATCTCCGATAAGGCTCGTCCCGGGGCCGTCACCGATTACTTTGGAGTAATCCGCTGGCTCAACTACGACGGCCCGGTCTCCAAAATAGTCGGACCAGTTGTCGCGCACTTCTTGTCCCCGCCCCGGCTCCGCATGCACGTGAACCGCCCGCCCCTCACCTGCCAGTAACCGGACCCCTTGACTCAGTTTTGGCGTCTCTCGTATATCTACTCGCTGCTCAACTCGGACCATGCCGTGGTCACCCGTTAGCAACACGGTGGTGTCTTTAGGCACTGACCGCAAGAACACTTCTAACTCACGATCAAAGAACTCCAATTCTTCTATCCATTCCGGCGAGCCTGGACCAAGCCCGTGCCCAACATGATCGATCTCAGACCAGTACACGTAAACCAGGCTGGGGCTGGCCTCAGCGATTTCACGTGCCGCGCTCAGCCGCTGCGCCAACGTGAGACGACCCACGAAGCGGGCTCCCCGAAACGCCGCGGTTGTGAGGCCAGAGCCCGCGAATTTTGGAGCAGTTACCACGACAGGCGCAATGTCGGAGTCTTGTAGTTCTGAGAAGAAGGTTGGCACGGACTGCCATTCGTGCACGTCAATGTCCGGAGCGAAGTGCAGCAAATTCATTGTTGATTCGCCGCTGCGCACCGAGTACCCGACCATGTTTGTCCTGCCAGGCAGTGCGCCCGTGGCAAACGAGGTCAACGCGGCAGCGGTCGTTGAAGGTAGAGACGTTTCCAGTACCTGCGCATCGGTGAGGAATCGCCGAAGGACACGGGCGTGTCCGCGGTACTGCTGCAACAGTTCCCACCCCAACCCATCAACCAATATCACTATTGCGGAGCGCGCTTGGGGGACAAATATCTCAGCGGGTGCGGGCCGATCCGAAATTGCTGCGACCGCTGCTGGAATAACCTGACCGAGCCAGGGGGCCACGGGAGCTACGGGTTGAAGCATGGAGAATCTTTCATCGTGAACAGAGGTCCTAGCAAGTCTACCGGGTGAGTTTCAAGCGGTCTGAGCCGAATCGTATTTTTGGTTGTCGGATGTGTGCGCGATAATCGTCCTATGTCACCAAAGGCACCAGCGATGAGCACCCCTGAAGACCGTATTTCTGAGATCGACGTTTCCGAGGAAATGCGCGGGTCGTTTTTGGAATATGCGTACTCAGTGATCTACACCAGGGCGCTGCCGGACGCTCGGGACGGTATGAAGCCGGTTCAACGCAGAATCCTTTTTCAGATGGATCAGCTCGGCCTGCGACCAGAACGCGGGCACGTGAAGTCCTCACGCGTCGTCGGCGAAGTCATGGGCAAGCTCCACCCGCACGGGGACTCAGCTATCTATGATGCTTTGGTTCGTCTGGCGCAACCATTCAACCAACGCATCCCTCTTGTGGATGGCCACGGCAACTTCGGATCTCTAGACGACGGGCCAGCGGCTCCCCGTTACACAGAGGTCAGGATGGACCGCGCTGCCCAGCTACTGACAGATCAGCTTGATGAAGACACGGTCAATTTTGTACCAAACTATGACAACCAGTTCATGCAGCCAGAAGTGCTGCCAGCCGCTTTCCCAACCCTCTTGGTCAATGGGGCGTCCGGTATCGCTGTCGGCATGGCCACCACGATCGCCCCACACAATCCCGCTGAGACAATAGCTGGGGCGCTACACCTATTGGAAGATCCCGATTCAAGCATTGAAGACTTGATGAAGTTCATTCCGGGACCGGACTTCCCCGGTGGTGGGATCATATTGGACACGGACGCAGTAGCGGAGTCCTACGCGTCTGGAAGGGGCACCTTCAAAGTCCGGGCGCGCGTGTCGGAGGAACGTGTTAGCGCCCGAAAGTTGGGTCTTGTCGTCACCGAACTTCCCTACATGGTCGGCCCAGAGCGTGTCATTGAGAAAATCAAGGATGCAGTGAGCGCCGGAAAACTGAAGGGGATCTCCGCGGTAACAAACCTGACCGATCGGCACCACGGGCTCAGACTAGTGATCGACATTAAGACCGGGTTCAATCCGCAAGCCGTGCTGGCTCAGCTTTACAGGTTGACCCCGCTAGAGGAAACTTTCGCCGTGAATGCGGTAGCTCTTGTTGATGGGCAGCCGCGACTTTTGAACCTCAAGGAAATCTTGCGTGTGTTTGTGGATCACCGCCTTGAAGTGACTCGGCGGAGGACCGAATTCCGATTGGCGCGCCGCCTTGAGCGACAGCACCTGGTCGAGGGGCTGCTCACCGCGATCGTCGACATTGACGAGGTAATTGCGATTATCCGCTCCTCCGACGACGCGTCCCAGGCCCAAGATCGGTTAATGCTGGCCTTCGATCTCTCGGACGTGCAGGCGGAGTACATTTTGGCCTTGCGGCTGAGACGACTGACGCGGTTGTCCCGCTTAGAACTCGAACAGGAGCGCGAAGACCTAGCGGCTGAAATTGCGGAGCTGCGCCTAATCCTCTCATCAGGGGAAAACCTGGCGGCTGTGGTGGCAAAGGACCTGCGCAGCGCGGCCGAAGCGCTAGAAAGCCCGCGCCGCACTCAGCTAGGTTCGGACGGCGATGCCAACCCAGTCGGCGCCGCAGCTCAAATTCTGGACCCATCTTCGCTGGAAATTCCGGACGAACCTTGCGTCGTCGTACTCACAGCAAGCGGCTCACTGCTGCGAGTCGGTGATTCCGCAGATGCACTCCTGTCGGCCGATTCGGGCCTGTTGCTTCGTTCTGTAGCACCGGCGACCACGCGGTCACAGGTCGCAGCGGTGACAGCTGATGGAATCGCGCACAGGATCGATGTGGTGACCCTTCCAAACGCTACAGACTCGGCGGTGCGGGCTGCCAACAGCCAAGCTGTCCCGGCTGCGGAGATACTCGGGGTTCAGCAACCGGTCGTCGGGTTGATCTCCCTGACAGAACCAGGCGTCATTGGTTTGGGAACGGCAAAGGGAATTGTGAAGCGGGTCCGCCCTGAACACCCCGAATCCAAAGAAACCTGGCCGGTTATTACCCTGGACGCGGACGATACGCTGGTAGGGATGGGAATAGCTCCCGACTCAGCTGACTTGGTTCTAGTTTCGCAAGGAGCTCAGTTGCTCCGCACCTCTGCGGCGAACGTCCGCCCACAGGGAATTTCGGCGGGCGGAATGGCCGGTATGAAGTTAGGCGCCGGAGATCGGGTCATCGCTTTTGCAGCTGTGGAGCCGACACCAGAGGCCACTGTGGTGACGGTCGCGCAAGCTTCGGGGACTCTCGCTGGCACGGCGTACAGCTCAGCAAAGGTTTCCCCTCTGGAAGCCTTCCCCCTCAAAGGCCGGGCAACGCAAGGTGTTCGATGCCAACGGTTCTTACGCGGTGAAGATGTTCTCGGTCTGGCATGGGTCGGCGGACATTCACCGCGCGCCGAGAACGCCGCGGGCAAGCGCGTGCCATTGCCCGAGGTCGACTCACGTAGAGATGCTTCCGGGACAGCGCTAGCTAAAGCGATAGCGGAGATTGGCTGAGGGACGAGACGGGCGCGCTACAAGCCAGTTGTGTAGCTGCGGATCTCGTAGCTGCGCGCGAAGCCTAGATCTTCGTAGAGTCGGGTGGTCAAAGGATCGCCTGGCTCGTCCACAGTCACTACCGTGCGCTTGACGGAGTCAGCATGCTGGGCTCGCATTGTCGCAACGGCCAACGTCTGAAACGCAGCGGAGTTTCCTGCCCCATCTGCCACTGCAAGCATCTCGATACTGCCGGTTGGCTCCGAGTCGTCTGAGTCCCCTCTGCTTCCCGCCAAAAGAAACCCCTGCAGAGAGGGCCGGTCACCGTGCTTGTCAATAAGCGCGTAGGACCACGCGGGACTGACAGACACGCACCTCTCCTCCCACTCTTTGCGGGTCACCTTTGCGGGACCATCGCCTTTCGCAAGGAGCTGATTGAGTAAACGCCGACCCTGGTCTCCGTGGTGATCTTGCCACTGCTCAAGAGCGAAATAAGAACCTAGAGAGGGAGGTTCCGGCAAGTCACTCAATTCCCGGCTTAGCTCTATCGTTGAGTTGAGCCAGGAAAAACCTTTTGCCCGCAACAGCGCTTCAAGTCCCCCTTGGCCCGGGTGCACGCGAATCTCCAGCTGGCCCCGGCGGCCGGGAGTTGCACTCTGAGCAAGTTCACGTGCGGCAGACATCTGCCAGCTGAGTGCATCTTTCCAAGTCGACTTCTTCTGCATCGACGGGACCACGAAGCTCCTGCTGACGCAGTGCCCTCTCTCTTCGTCTGCGAAGGTCAAAACCGTGGCTGCGGCAACCCGTCCTTCTTGATCGACCCCTACGATGCCTAGCCACGGATCTCCGGCCGCGTCGGGGTCAACGAAGTGAGTGGCGACTCCCTGCAAAGACGCCGGATCTTTGAAGGCTTTTTCCAGTTCCAACAGGTCTTCTGCTAAGGCGGTACGCCAAGTCAGCGGCCCTCTGTCGCGAGGTCCCACCGACTCAGTGCGCACATTCATCTAACCCAGCCTAGTGGTTTCTCGCCCCCACCGTGCTCAGTCGCGGTATCAGGCATCTATCCGCTGCCGATCCACATCATAGGCATGGTCGACAATGAACTCTCTTCGCGGCGCAACTGCCGTACCCATGAGCAACTCGAAAATCTCTTCAGCTTCCCTCAACGCTTCTTCATCCGCGAGTGTGATTCTGCGCAGAGACCTGGAGTTTGGATCCATGGTGGTTTCAGCGAGCTGCCCAGCGTCCATTTCCCCAAGCCCCTTGTAGCGTTGCAGGGGCTCCCTATAGGTTCTCCCTCGCCGCTTCAACTTCGCCAGCTGGTCATGCAGGTCTTGTTCACTGTAGGTGTAGAGTATCTCTTTCGCGGCTCGACCTTTAGCTGCAACCTCAATACGGTGCAAAGGTGGAACCGCTGCGTAAACGCGACCCGCTTCCACCAGGGGCCTCATGTATCTGAAGAACAGAGTCAGGAGAAGGGTTCGGATGTGGGCCCCGTCCACATCCGCATCTGTCATCAAGATCACTTTTCCGTATCGGGCCTGGTCAAGATCAAAAGTGCGTCCGGAACCAGCCCCTATTACCTGGATGATGTTGGCGCACTCGGCGTTGGCCAACATGTCTGCCGTGCTGGCGCGCTGGACATTGAGGATTTTCCCCCGAATGGGAAACAGCGCCTGGAACTCACTCGACCGAGCGGCTTTGGCGGTGCCGAGTGCGGAGTCTCCCTCCACGATGAAAAGTTCGCTGCGCTCAACGTCGTTCGTACGGCAATCCGCCAATTTGGCTGGCAAGGTTGAGGTCTCAAGCGCTGTTTTCCTACGAGAGATTTCCTTGTGGATGCGCGCGGATACGCGCGATTTCATCTCCCCAACAATTTTTTCCAAAACAGCTTGGGCTTCTTGCTTATCTCCCCTCTTTGATGAGGTGAGCTTGCTTTCCAGACCGTCACCGACCGTCTTCAAGACAATGTTGCGTACGGCAGGCGTGCCCAGCACCTCTTTGACCTGTCCCTCGAACTGTGGCTCTGCGATCCTGACCGAGACAATGGCCGTTAGTCCGGCCAAAACGTCCTCTTTCTCAACCCGTCCGTCTTTGGCGGTGACCTTCAGTTTTCGGGCCTGCTTCTCCACCTGCTTTCTGATGGTGCGCAAGAGTCCCTGCTCAAAACCTTGCAGGTGAGTACCACCTTTGGGCGTGGAAATGATGTTTACGAAGGAACGCACAGTGGTGTCATACCCGATACCCCACCGCAGTGAGCACTCAACTTGGCAAGTGCGTTCAACCTCAACTGGGCGCAGGTGTCCGTCTTGGCCCAGCTGCTGGACCACCTCCGTATAGCTGCCGCTGCCCGAGATGTTCCAAGTACTGTTGATTGCGCGGTCCGGTGCTAGGAAATCTGCAAAGTCGCTTATCCCTCCCCGGTAGTGAAAAGTCTCTTCGCGCACGTCTTCGCTGCGTTCATCGCGGGCGATAATCGTCAATCCCGGCACCAGAAAAGCCGTCTGCCGGGCACGCTCCGTTAGATTCTCCCAGGAAAATGTTTCGCTCTTCGGGAAAATTTGGAAATCGTGCCAGAATCTGACTCGGGTGCCCGTGACACCCCGTTTTGCTTTTCGAAGGACAGGTGTGTCGTGTGCGGCCTCAAAAGGCATAAACGGCGAATTCGGCGTCCGGCCCATGGAATCGTCGAACGAACCCGGCTCGCCTCTGCGAAAAGACATCCCGTACGTTTTCCCGCCCCGGTCGACTTCCACGTCCAACCGAGCAGACAGCGCGTTCACAACGGAGGCCCCGACCCCATGCAGACCGCCCGAGGCCGCATAGTTGCCGTTGCCAAACTTACCCCCGGCGTGAAGCTTGGTGAAGACCACTTCCACTCCCGATAGGTCCAAGCCTGGAACCCGATCAACCGGAATGCCCCGACCGTTGTCCGATATGGAAACAGACATGTCGGGATGGAGTGTGACGACAATCGAATCGCAGTGCCCCTCAAGTGCCTCGTCAACGGCGTTATCAATGATTTCCCATACGCAGTGCATCAGTCCGCGCCGGTCGGTCGATCCGATGTACATGCCCGGCCGTTTCCGTACCGCTTCCAGTCCCTCTAGCACCGACAGGTGTCTGGCCGTGTATTCGTTGCGTTTGTCCACGTCCCCATCTTAGGTGCCAACTCCGACAGTTCCCCCAACCGGCACTCGCCCGTGTCTTTTCTCGCACTGCAGTCATCGATCATCTGGGTGCGAACGGGTTGAGCCATTGGCGAAAGCACCTGCCCGCGGGTTTCCTGCGGACTCAATTGGTGGTTCTATAGAGACATGAACCAAACTCTAACTAGGCCAGAACTGGAACGGCGCGATTTAACGGCGACCGATCGGTGCGACTCGTGCGGGGCTCGCGCCTGGCTGCGGGCAGTCCTAGGAGACACGGAGCTACTCTTCTGCGCTCATCATGGAACGAAGAACCTCGCGGGGCTCTCAGCGGTTGCCTCGTTCATACAAGACGATCGCCAGCTCCTTCTGGAAGAAGAACTCTAGACCTACGCTCGTCGATAAAGCATGAAGATGGTCCCGGGCGAACCGCCCGGGACCATTTCTATTTCCCTACGGACCTATTGACAGGCCGCCGGTCCGGTTCAGTCTAAGTAGTCCCGCAGAACCTGAGATCGGCTCGGATGGCGCAGCTTGGACATTGTCTTCGATTCGATTTGGCGAATCCGTTCCCTGGTGACCCCGTAAACTCTCCCTATCTCATCAAGAGTCTTAGGTTGCCCGTCGCCCAGCCCAAACCGCATAGATACGACGCCCGCCTCCCTTTCGGAAAGCGTATCCAAAACCTGGTGCAGCTGTTCTTGCAGCAAAGTGAACGACACGGCGTCAGCCGGCACAACTGCCTCAGAATCTTCGATCAAATCACCGAACTCGGAATCGCCATCTTCCCCAAGGGGAGTGTGCAATGAGATCGGTTCCCGGCCGTATTTCTGAACTTCAACGACCTTTTCGGGCGTCATCTGCAACTCTTCGGCAAGCTCTTCAGGTGTGGGTTCACGTCCCAAGTCCTGCATCATCTGTCGTTGCACGCGCGCTAGCTTATTGATGACCTCCACCATGTGGACGGGAATACGAATCGTTCGCGCCTGGTCCGCCATCGCCCGCGTGATGGCTTGCCTAATCCACCACGTCGCGTAAGTAGAGAACTTGTATCCCTTGGTGTAGTCAAACTTCTCTACCGCACGGATCAGCCCCAAGTTGCCCTCTTGAATTAGGTCAAGGAATTGCATGCCTCTACCCGTATAGCGTTTAGCCAGCGACACAACCAGACGCAGATTCGCTTCAAGCAGGTGATTCTTCGCGTTCTGCCCATCGGCCGCCAAGAGCGTTAGTTCTCTGCGATCCCGAGAGGACAAGGTGTCGCGTTCTTCCTTCAGTTTATAGTCGCAGTAGAGGCCCGCTTCGATGCGCCTGGCAAGGTCGACTTCTTGTTCCGCGTTCAAAAGCGGCACCTTGCCAATTTGCTTTAGGTAGTCTTTGACGGGATCCGCTGTAGCTCCTGCAACCGTGACCTGTTGGACAGGTTCGTCGCGATCGTCAGAATCGGAGACGACGAAGCCGCGACGCCGCTTTACTTCGGCCTCGCCCTTCTTCTCTTCGTCCTCTTCTGGAGCCTCTTCTTCGTCTTCGACGACTTCCTCTTCGTCGTCTTCTTCCAGATCCTCCGCCACATCGACTTCTGTATCGGCGACTTCTGTATCGGC
>CAYFRL010000004.1:0-63401 GCA_964345595.1 uncultured Actinomyces sp. | reverse complement strand
CGACTTCTGTATCGGCGACTTCTGTATCGGCCTCGTTCAATTCTTCATCCGGAGCGTCCTTTTCAGCGAGGTCGTCTGCTTCCTCTAGACCGTCTTCGCGTTCGACTTCCAGTTGCTTCGCTGCCTTCGTCGCCTTGGCGCCGGTCTTCCTAGTCGCTTTCGCGGTAGGTGACTTTTTCTCAGCGTCTTTGGCGTTCGAGGCGGTCTCGGCTGCTTTTTTCGTCGTCGGCTTCTTCGCTGGAGTCTTCTTGGCAGGCGCCTTCTTAGCGACAGGCTTCTTGGCCGTTGATTTCTTCGTTGCCGACTCTTTCACTTCAGTGGATTTCGCGCTCTTGGTCACGTTTTCCTTCTCGGCTGTATCAGATGCAGACACCAATGATCCTCTCTCGAAGAACTCGTTATGGACATAGGCCTGCTGTTAATTATAGTAGCAGGGCGCGGGCTTGCTTGAAAAATCAATTCAGCCCGCCGGAAAATTCCCTAGCGCCTTTCCGGATAGACTGGCCTCATGACGCTCACGCCGGCCGCTTTGGAAGAGGTCTTCTCCCATCTTAGGGTGCAAATTGACGCGGCGATTACCGATCACTTATCCAGAACTCTGAACGCCTTTCAGGGCGAGCACGCATCCGATGCTGAACCTTTCATCGCAGCTATCGAAGAATCTCTTGTTGGCGGCAAGCGCTTCCGGGCATTGAGTGCCGTGATAGGTGCCGCGGCGACCGCTGACTCCACAAAGCCGGGCCGCGCAAGCCTAGAATCCTTGCTGCTTGCGGCGGCCACTCCGCGGAACCTCGCTTTAGGCGCGGCCTTGGAGTTTTACCAAGCCGCTGCCCTGATTCACGATGACATCGTGGACCGCGCCGATGAGAGACGCGGCCGACTCTCGTTCCACCGGGCCCTGGAGAATCATCACCAATCCCAAACGTGGGTGGGTGACAGTGAACACTTTGGCAGCGCCGCGGCCCTGTTGGCGGGCGACTTGATGCTGGCCGCCGCGGCCGACACTCTTGAGGAAGCAGCCACCGGTGACTCGGGAACAAGTCTTCGGAAGCGGTTTGAGCAGATGACCGGTGAGGTAGCTCTCGGGCAGTACCTGGAGCTGCAAGCGGCAAATGTGCCGCTCACACAGGTAAGTGCAGACAAGTCTCGCATCATCGACATCGTTCGCCTCAAATCGGCCCGTTACTCGGTGGCACACCCGGTCGCTCTCGGTAGCACACAAGCGGGCGGAACTCGTGAACTGGCTCAGCAACTGGAGGAAGCCTTTGAGCCCGCCGGGGTGGCGTTCCAGCTGCGCGATGATGATCTTGGGGTCTTCGGTGACACTGAAGCGATAGGGAAATCATCCAGCGGGGACGTGCTAGAAAAGAAGCGGACGGTGCTGCTTGCCACCACCTTCGCGGCATCTCCAAAGGCCGGAAAGGAAGCGCTTTCTATCATTTATGGATCCCTTGAGCCACCGACCGACTCAGACGTAAGCACCGTTCGACAGCTGATGCGGACCTACGGCCGTTCCAGGCACGAAAGCCAGATATCCCACTTCAGAGAAGAAGCCGAACACAAACTAAGCCAAGCTTCTTTATCGGATCAGGCAAAAGACATCTGCTCCGCCTTCATGGATCTGTTGGTTGATCGCCAGAAGTGAGCAGAATCAGTCGAGCTCAATAACCGAGCGTCGCGGCAATACGGTTCACGCTGGTTTGCCGACCCGACCGTATTAGGTCTATCGGTTTACCCGCAAGCTCATCATTTTCTTTCCAAAGCCACGAGACGATTTCTTCCTCGCTGAAACCGGCGTCCCGCAAGAGAGTGAGCGTTCCACGCAACTGGTCGATCAGCCGGTGTGTGGCTGGCGGCAGCGAAACGTCTTCATCGCCGGAGTGCGAAACAACAGCTTGGACTGGTTCCGCTAGTTCAACCAGCATGTGTTCAGGCACGAATGAGCCGTCTTCACGTCGCAGTACGATCAGGAGGTTGTCGCGGCCGTATTGGTTAATCTTGGTTGGATGGACTCCCAAGCGACGCGCGGCCTCTTTAGTGCGCAGTAGACTCGGTTCATCAGGGACTATTGCCGATTTCATGGGACCAGTTTAGTCGCTCGGTGACAAATCAGCTAAGCAGCAGGTCCGCGTCACCTATCCCCTGCTGTGTTTGGTTAGTCGCTGCTTCGGCCACCACTTCTTGGGCATGCATCTTCGTATTGCTTGCAAGATTACGTACCAGTTCTGCCACCTGGAATGCAATCTCCAAAGACTGCTGGTGGTTGAGGCGTGGGTCGACCAGCGTCTCATAACGCCGCTTCAGTGAGAGGTCGTCAAGTCCCTCAGCGCCACCGATTACCTCTGTCACATCGTCACCTGTGAGTTCGACGTGTATGCCTCCAGGGACCGTCCCCATTTCCTGGTGTACGGCAAAGAACTCGGCTACTTCTCTCATGATCGTGTCAAAATCGCGAGTTTTGTAGCCAGATGGGGTGGATATAGTGTTCCCGTGCATTGGATCACTTAGCCAAGTCACGGGCCGACCATCCGATACTGCTGCTTCAATCAAACGAGGAAGCACTTCGTGAGCCCGGTCCGCTCCCAAACGGGTCATGAAGGCCAGGCGTCCTTCTTCGCCATGTGGGTTCAGTCGTTCAATGAGCCCCTTTACGTCTTCAGCAGTGGTAGTTGGTCCTAATTTCACACCGAGTGGGTTTTCGACCTTCGAGAGCAACTCCACGTGCGCTTCACCTAGTCCGCGTGTGCGTTCCCCAATCCAAAGGAAGTGACCCGAGGTGTCGTAAAGGTCGCCCGTGCGAGAGTCCACACGTGTCATGGCGGCCTCGTAATCCAACAGGAGGGCTTCGTGGGCCGAGAATAGATCGACCTCACGTAGCGAGTTGAAATCTGCCCCGGCCGCTTCCATGAATTGGACGGCCCTGTTAATCTCTTCAGCCAGAGCCTCATACCTGGAATAGACAGGATTGGCGGCAAACCCGCGATTCCACTCGTGCACTCTCCGCAGGTCCGCGTAGCCGCCCTTAGTGAATGCTCGGATGAGGTTCAAGGACGCAGCGGACATGTGATAGGTCTCAAGCAGGCGACCTGGGTCGTGCCTGCGCGCGTCGTCCGTGAACTCGAAACTGTTCACGGCGTCTCCCAGGTAGCTGGGAAGCGTCACACCGCCAAGAGTCTCTGTGGGAGACGATCGCGGTTTTGCGTACTGACCTGCGATCCGACCTATTTTGACGACCGGTTTGGAACTCCCGTACGTCAGCACCACCGACATTTGGAGCAACGTCTGGACCTTGAGCCGCAGCCTTGCAGCAGTCGATTCAGCAAACGTTTCAGCGCAGTCACCGCCGATGAGAACGAACGACTCTCCACGTCCAGCACGAGCCATCTGGCTTTTCAGGTTGTCAACCTCACCCGCAAAGACCAAAGGAGGTCTCTGCCGCAACTCCCCCTTAACTCGTTCCAAGTGTTCCCTATCCGGGTACATTGGTTGATGTTTGGCGGGTAGATTACGCCATGTTTCCCATGGGATCACGCGGCAAAGACCTCACTTTCAACGTATCTGCTACTCGGCTGCCTCCACCGGCTGCCCTATGCGTTCCATCAGACGCTCGAACCAGTCGGTTCGGATGTCGAAGGCCTTGCCACCAGCAATGCGAGAGAACTCGATTGCACGCAGCCGATCTCCGTCTTCCTCATCGTGTCCGATGACTCCCGATTCTCCCCGGAACGCGCAGTCCACAGCGAGGTCGACCATAGATTGGATGAGACGCAAGTCATAAGCGTTAGCCCGAGCAGACCGACTGAAGTAACCGGACTTTTGTACCATCACTTTCTCCGCACCGAGCCGCTCTGCAAACTGCCGGGCAAACCATTGTCCCGGGTTAATGTCGTCGAGGCGGACGTGCCCAAATGGGTCCCGTGCGACTTCTTCCCCGCGGGCTTCCATTTCTTCGATTATTTCGGGGACTCCGGCACCTTCTGAGATGAAGATGTTCACGTTACCGATCTCATCCATAACGCCGAGCAGCCTCTCGGCTTCCTGTCCGATATCGAAGTGCATCTCGGGCAGGTATAGCGCGTGCGGAGACCACCGCTCAGCGGTCAACCCAAGCGAGGGGGCCCATTCCTGATCATCGACCCAGTCCATGTATTTGCGAGTAGTTTCGGCTGCCAACCAACCGCAGTGCCGACCCATAATCTCGTGGATAATCAACATTCTCGGTCCGGAGCGGTTCTCTCCGATAATGTTCTGGGAGAAGAGTGACCCCTGCTCAGCTGCTGTATCTGCCCCCAAAGATTGACGAATCGGAATAATGTCGTTGTCGATTGTCTTTGGCAGCCCCACAACGGTTAGTTCATAGCCGTTTTCGTGCAGGTACGCGGCCAAGTCGGCGGCGGTGGTGTTCGTGTCGTCTCCGCCGATCGTGTGGAGGACATCCACCCCGTCTGTTCGGAGCTGCTCTGCAGCAACTGCGAGGGGATTCTGACCTTCCTCTACCAACCCGCGCTTGACCAGGTCTTTAGCGTTGGTCAGCTTCACTCTAGAGTTGCCAATGGGTGATCCGCCGAAGCGGTCCAAAATATCCGCCTCTCTGCGCCCGACCTCATCAACCCGGATGGAGTTCCCTGTGAGCAGACCGTGATAGCCGTGCTGATAGGTAATGATTTCGATCTCGGGATCAAGGTCGTTATACCGTGCAATCAGTCCGCCAACAGCTGCGGACAGGCACGGCGCAAATCCGCCTGCGGTAAGGAGGGCGACGCGGCGAACAGTCATATCAAGGCCTTTCTCTAGGAATGTTCAGCCCTGCGGCCGAACTTGTAACCATCACCAATATAGATTACGAAACAGCGCGCAAGTTGGGCCATTCACCCCAAGCTAGAAGCGCGGTCAGGCCTCAACTCTGCGAGTTCTCGTCCGGGGCCTGCGCGGGGTTTGCGGGGTCCTTCTCCGCGATCTTCGCGGAATTAGGTATGGGTCCGTCAAATTTGCCGTCCGCCGCCAATGCAGCCTTCACATCCGCGGCGTACGCGTCCACATACTCTTGCCCGGAGAGCAGCATCAAGTTGTACATGATCTCATCCGTTACCGCTCGAAGGACGTAGCGGTCTTTTGCAAGCGCGCGGTACCTTGAGAAGTCGAGCGGTTCACCGATCACGATCCCAATGTTTGTTCGGGACGGTATCTTCTGACCGATCGGCTGCGCCGCGTGCGTTCCGATCATCGCGACCGGTATCACCGGCGCGCCAGATTCGAGTGCCAGACGGGCCACCCCGGTCTTCCCCCGATACAGTCGGCCGTCAGGACTCCTTGTCCCCTCGGGGTATATTCCGAATAGCTCGCCCTCTTTCAGCCGGTCCAGACCCGCCTTCATAGCCGATTGAGAGGCCTTACCACCACTGCGATCAACAGGTATTGTTCCAACCGCCCGCATGAAGTTCTTGGTTGCCCATCCCTTAAAGCCTGTTCCGGTGAAGTAGTCTGCCTTGCCCATGAAAACCACTTCTCGGTCGATCATGGCTGGCAAAAAAATGGAATCCCACACAGCATTGTGGTTGGAAGCCAAAATGGCCGGACCTTCCGCCGGGATGTTCTCAGCCCCGCGCACCCAAGGGTGGTAGACCCCGCGCAGGATTGGGCCGCCGGCGCCCTTGAGAACTTTGTAGACTGCCACGGGGCCTCCTCCGATGATTTTTAGACTTTCAAATCCAATAGTAACCAATCCCGAACGGTCGGCACCCGTCTACGCCGATCTCTGACCACTTCTCTCGACAAAGAACCGAAGAGCGATCCTCTACAATGAGGTGAGAGCATAGGTTTGGAGCGTAAATTGATAACAGCAATCGTGATGATCACCTGCCAGGTGGACCAGATCCCAGAGGCAGCTGCGCAAATCGCTGAGATCCCGTCGGTTAGCAAGGTCTATTCAGTTACCGGTGATGTGGATCTGATAGCTGTCCTGCGTCTGTCTCGATACGACGATCTAGCAGATGTTGTGTCTGATGGGATGGCAAAGGTGCCCGGGGTAATTTCCATGCAAACACACTTGGCCTTCCGAACCTATTCAAGCAAGGATTTGGAGCAGGCCTTCCATCTTGGCTTGGACTGAGGGCTACAACGACTGAGAGGCGTCCACCCAGCGGTTTAGTGTCTGCAGCGGGAGTCCTCTGCTAAGCGCCTGCTGCACCTCCGAGAGAGCATCAGCGAATGAGTCTTCGTAGGGCTCATCCCTCTCATCGCCTCGAGCGGCCACGATCCCCGCAGCCGCGTTGAGAGCTACAGCGTCACTGACTGCTCCTGGAGCGCCGCCCAGCACCTCTCTAGCGACTCGCGCATTCTGGTCTGGGTCGCCCCCACGCAGATCTTCTAATGTTGCTGCGGGCATCCCAAATCTACGAACCGGGTCCATCTCTGTATAATCGACTCTGCCTCTTTTCACCACCCAAACCTGTGCGGGTTCCGTGGTGGTGATTTCATCTAGTCCCACATTTGCACCGCGGAAAACAACGGCTGAGTCACCTCGTCTGGCAAATACATTTGCCACCAGCGGGGCCACGTCCGCCCGCGCGACTCCGATCGCCGCGGATCTAGGACGGGCAGGGTTCGTTAGTGGGCCAAGCACGTTAAAGACCGTTGGGAACCCTAGTTCTCTTCGGGTCGCGGCAGCAAAGCGCATCGAGGGATGAAAGTTGTTTGCAAACAAGAACGCGATGCCAGAGTCAGCAAAGACTTTGATGATCTGGTCAACACTCAGTTGCAGGTTCACACCTAAAGCCTCTAGCACATCCGCTGAACCACTGGCGGAGGTGGAGGCACGGTTGCCGTGTTTCACCACCGGTATGCCCATGGAGGCAACCACAATTGCAGCCATTGTGGATATGTTGACGGTATTGGCGCGGTCTCCCCCGGTGCCCACAATGTCCACTGATCTTTGCGGGAGCGCAATGCTGCGTGCGTTATCGCGCATCGCATCAGCGAGTCCGTGGAGCTCGTCTCCCGTCACGCCGCGCACGGCCAAGACAGATAGCAAACTGGCTAGCCGGACGTCGCCGAGTTCGCCCGCCATGACCTCGTCCATCAACGCATACGAAGCGTCGTAACTCAAAGAGCCACCGGTGGTCAGGCTGGCAACAAAATTATCCCACTGGTCCATTATGCAGAGCGCAGTGCGCGACTGACCGTGTCTTGTAGATCAAGAGGATCAAAAGGCGCGCTGATAATCGCGGTTGCGCCCGCCCAATCAGCCAGCCAGCTGTCCTGCGGGCGCGCAATCAAGATAACGATGGGCGGAACATCATCGAACCGATCCTGGATGTGCCTAGCGACGGACATACCGCCGTCCTTCGTCGTCTCTGCGTCTAAGACCAGCAGGCTGGGGTCGGTCGTGGCGAACGCGTCTAGCGCGCCCCAAGAGGTTGCTGTCTCCACCCAGTTCAGCGTGGGCAGATCTTTAGCTGGCTTGCGTCCAACTCCTTCAATGACCTCGCGACGCGTGTCTGAACTGCCACTGTAGACCAGCACGTTCACGGTGTTTTCACTCACAGGATTCTCCTTTGCGGGGCGGGCCAATTCACTCTTCCCGATCATTGTAGACCGTTGGTGCAGGCTAAGCGCTCGTGTGATCAGCGCGGCGGGTGAGCCGCGAGAATATCAACCAGTACAAACGTCGCCGGTACCGCTTCGTCCTCTGACGGGCTGATAATCAGGACGCGTGATCCGACTCTCTCACCTGCTAGAGCGCTCCCGGGGTCGACCAGACCCACCCCGTCTTCCCAGGTGTGGGAACGCTCCTGGCTGCCCCAATAGCCAACAGTCATTAGATATTCAACGGACTCGTCATCCGATATGACAGAGCCTTTTCCCTCAGCTACGACGATTGTGTCGGCTTTGGAAGGTACGGGAGCGTTCTTTTCAAAGACGATCTCCGGGGCGGTACCCAAGTCACCTTCAATTGTGATCCCCTCGGGAAGGGCGGCCCCGGTTGGTTCCGCATCCTTCAATACTTCCTTTTGTACAGATACCGCCTCCAGTATCTCTACGTAGAACACGAGGGTAGAACCGGCTGGAATCCGTTCGCTGTCCTGATTTCCGTATCCATACTCTGGCGGAATCACGATCATCACGGTGTCACCAACGCGGGTGTCGGCCAAACCCCACTTCCACCCTTGGATCACTTGGTTTAGCGAAAAAGAGATCGGGGTCGGCTGTCCCGCTGAGGTAAACGAGGAATCGAACTGTTTGCCGTCCCATAGAAAGCCCGCGTAGTTCACTTTGATGAAGTCGTCCGGGCCGACCTTCGCGCCGGCGCCCTCAACCAGAGTCTTGACGGTGATCACCTTCGGCGGGTCCGCGTCTATAGGCTTCATTTCTGGAGCGGTATCGTCCTTCGGCAAGGTGATTTCAGGAAGTTCGCCCTGAGGATCCCTATCAACCTCTGGACCAGACGCGCCGTCAACATCCTCCAGCTGCTCAGCTCCGGATTGGGCGGACTCATCGCCAGACTGAGATTGGCCGGATTGGTCCGATTGACCGGCAGCTTCCGTTACTTCGGCTTTGCTGGTACAACCAGTTAGTGCAAGGGTGACTGCGAGCGCCGCCGCACCGGCAACGCTCAAAAGAGACTTTCGCTGCATGTTACTCAAAAGAGACTTTCGCTGCATGTTAGTGGAAGGACTCCCCGCACGCGCAGCTGGAGCCCGCATTTGGGTTGTCGATCGTGAACCCTTGGCGTTCAATCGAGTCGGCAAAACCAATGGTGGCACCGGCAAGGTAAGGAACACTCATCCGGTCAACGACAACTTCGACTCCGGAGAAGTCTCGCACGGCGTCGCCGTCGAGAAGCCGTTCATCGAAGTAGAGCTGGTAGATAAGTCCCGAACAGCCGCCCGGTTGAACCGCGACGCGCAAGCGAAGATCATCGCGTCCTTCCTGTTCCAGAAGGCTCTTCACCTTCACCGCCGCTTCGTCCGTGAGTAGAACTTCGTGAGTGGCTAGGTCAACGGTCGCGTCAGACATGGCTCTCCTTAGTGTGTTTCCATTTCCGAATCGATAATTCTTCTCTTACTCTACGTCCCCGGTTCGGCGCTGTCACAATGCGACTAACCCACTCGGAGCGAATTAAAGGCTGCCCCATGTCTGACCAACGCGTTTCCCCAATCGATAAAAATCAGAGGAGCGCCCAATGAGATGGAGGCCGTGCAAGCCCCATTGCGCCTGTTCGTGCGCAGAAAGTGATGATCCGAGTCCAATCCCAACTGTGGGCACAGCCCTATCTGCGGCCAGCTCAGCTGCACGCAGCGGCACTGCGTCGGTCAGATCCGGGGAGTGCCAATGCGGAGTGGCAATTATCACCAGATCAGCCGCATTAAGCTTGTCTTCAAGTCGCAAGTAGTCCGACAAGACGTGTCCTGTTGGGAAGGCTCTAGCACCAAGAGCCATGAGCCAAGCCGCGGCGCCGCCGCCGGCGCCGGACCCGGGCTGAGTTCCCACATCTTCTAACCGGGGGAAGTTCCCTACCAAGTTCAGGCCGCGCCTGCTCTTACCTGCAAGCTGGCGCAGCCGCGTTCTCCAGCCCTCAGGTTCCTGCACGTCCCAGCGCAGCTGAAGCGAGGGGTCCGTGTTTGAGGTGGCACCTGCTCCATAGAGGGGCCTGGAGGTGCTGTACGCAACTGTGATGTCCCGCTGGCGAAGCGGCTGAGCCGCGTTAGCCGCCCACAGTCTCTCACCCCAGTCGTGTCCCGAATCGTGTCCCATCTCAATCAGGATTGGTTGATCGTCGGGCAAGTGCACGGCCGCGCTGTCCCCATCGGTTGGGAGGTACAAAGCGCCTAGGTGGCTGAGCTGGTCAGCAAATATCGGGCCCGGGCCAAAAGGAATAACCTGCAGATCCCACCCGCGTGCCGCCTCTAGAAACCCTGCGCCTACTGCTTCAAGTCGCGCCTTGTAGTGACCTCTATCTTGCCCAGGGACGCTCGGGATGCCGGTGAACCCGAGCGGCTTCGGTAGGTCATGTTCGAGGTGACCAATGAGCAGGGCTGTTTTCACCGAGCACCCAGGCTATTCAAAAACAGCGCTTCGGCTAGGGTCGCGTTTCGAAGAGTCGTCAAGGACGCAGACTCGTCTTCGGAGTGCGCGTTCGCCTGTGGGTCCTCCACTCCGGTCACCAACACCTGCGCGCCGGGGAAAACTCTTTGAAAGTCGCTTATAAAAGGAATTGATCCGCCAACTCCAATGGCGACTGGGTCCGTGCCCCAAGCCTCTTTGAGAGAGGCCTTCAGCGCCTCGGTCACCGGGGCGTCCAGATCTGCCACGTAACTAGGCCCGATCTCCACTGGCGTTACCGTCATCCGCGCCCCAAACGGTCTGTGCTTTTCAAGAAAACTGACCAGGGCGTCCATGGATGTTTGCGGGTCGACACCGGGGACCGTCCGCAGACTCAAGCGGAAAGTGCACTCTGCAGCGATCGTGTTCGAGGCTTCGGATACGGGTCGGGCATCCATCCCAATCACGGAAATGGCGGGTTTCATCCACACACGCGCGGCTAGGTCACCCGTGCCTGCAAGCTCGTATCCTTCGACCACGGAAGCGTCGCGTCTGAAATCTTCTTCCTTCCATTCCACCTCAGCCACGTCGCTGCCACCCAGTCCAGGAACGGCCACGTCCCCTTGATCATCGTGCAAGCGGGCTATTAGTCGACTGGCCAGCGTGACCGCGTCTAGGATCGGGCCGCCAAACATTCCTGAATGAACCGCGTGTTCAAGCACTTCGATCCGTACGTCGCAGGATCCCACTCCTCTGAGCGAGGCGGTTAGCGCGGGAATGTCGGTCGTCCAGTTGTTGGAGTCGGCAACTATGATTACGTCAGCCGAAAGTTCCTCTTTGTACTTTTCTAGGAAGGCATTAAAGGCTGGCGAACCTATCTCTTCTTCACCCTCGATAAAGACCACGATGTTCACGGGCAGCTCTTCCCCCAAAGCGGCGAGCGCTCCTAGGTGGACCGCTATGCCTATGCCATCGTCGGCCGATCCCCGACCATACAGCCGGTCCCCCTCTTCCGTCAGTTCCAGCGGAGGATAGTTCCACCTGTCTAGCTCACCAATCGGCTGAACGTCGTGGTGTGCGTACAGCAAAACTGTTGGGGCCGCCTCAGGGTTCTCAGACGCCGACTTCGCGGCCAGCAGCGCAGGCTGGCCCACTGTGCCATCCGCCGCGACTGCATTGCAGATGCGTCCGGTGGCGCCAACCTCCGCAAACATTTGCTTTACAGTTTCAGCACTGCGCTGCATGTCTTGCGCATGTTTGGGATCGGAAGAAATGGACGGTATTTGGACAATTTCGCGCAACGAAGCGACGAGGCCGGGAACTTGTGAGTCAACGGTGCGGCTGATTTCTGAATTAGACTTCATAGGGAACAATCTACCGAGATTTGCAGTTCTGACCCACTTTCTGCCACCGTGGCTGCCTTGCCCAAGAGTTGGGATGGGAGCCCCTGCTCCACTATGGTGGATGCGTGGCCAATACAGAGGATTCGACTCCTAAACCGGGGAGTCAAAAGAAGGGGCGCCCTACACGCACCCGGCAGCAGGCCGAGGCGGCGCGCCGCCAACCCCTGGTTGGGGGGGACCGGAAGCAGGCTAAACAGCTGGAGCGTCAAAGACGCAATGAAGCCTACGCGCGCCAGCAGCAGGCTCTGCAAACCGGGGATGAACGCTACCTTCCTGAGCGAGACAAGGGCCGGGTGAAGAGATTTACTCGCGACTACGTCGATGCTCGGTGGTCGTTTTCGGAATTCTTGTTGCCCATGATGCTCGTGTTCCTAGCAGGTTCTTTGGCTATGGGGTTCTTGGGAGAAAACGCCCGCGTAGCCTCAACCGCGATGGTCATGATAACGATCTTTCTTTACGGCTTCTTCCTCATATCGATCATCGAGGGCATTTGGGTTTGGCAGCGAGTGAAACGCAAAGTGAAACGCAGATACCCCAGCGATGAGATTCCGCGGGGGACCTGGTTCTACGCGTATGGCCGAATGATAATGGCCAGGCGCTGGCGCTCGCCAAGACCGCAGGTAAAACGCGGCGAGTTCCCTGAGGTTTCGGCAAAGTAAGCACTTGCTGATCCACGTCCCTCCCTACCCGGCGAGCAGTTACGAGCACAAACTGCTTCACTCGTTCACGGGTCTCAAAGACGTACAGCTGAGGGCAAAATGGGAAACGGAAGAGGGAGTTTTCTTAGCTGAATCGCACAAGGTGATTCAGCGTGCTTTAGAGGCCGGACACGAGCCTCTCGCTTTCCTGGTGACTCCCAGATGGCTGGACCAGCTTTGTTCGTTGCCGGCGATTGATGAGCGAGCGATCACGAGTGGGTCGCTGCCCGTGTTTATCGTTTCCGAGGAAGAATCGGCCTCCATCACCGGGTTCTCGGTGCATCGCGGTTCAATTGGGCTGTTCAAACGGCCCACGCAGCAAGTGGCAGCCGCGCTTCTCAACGAGTGTGCGGAAGCCGGGAACAAGCCTGTTCTAGTTCTGGAAGGGCTAGTCGACCACACGAACGTGGGAGCCATCTTCCGTTCAGCCGCCGCGCTGGGCGCCGGGGCCTTACTCGTAACCCCCGACTGCGCTGACCCGCTCTACCGGCGCTCAATTCGAGTTTCTATGGGCGCCGTTTTTCAGGTGCCTTGGACTCGCCTCGCGCACTGGCCAGACCTTTCCATCTTTAGAGACGCTGGGTACTTAACGGCCGCGCTCACGCCCCGTCCCGAGGCCATGCCCCTGGATATTTACATGCGCGAGATCGCCGCACAAAAGAGCCACACTCCGGGCCTGGCTATTTTGCTAGGCAGTGAGGGTCCCGGTCTGAAGGAGGCCACGCTCCGGCAGGCAGATGCGTGGGTGCGAATCCCCCTGGACCACGACGTTGATTCTCTGAACGTGCAGACGGCGGGCGCACTCGCCCTCTGGGAGGCCCGTCAGCTACGAGTCCGCCCGGGCGCTTGAGTCATCCCCCAAACGCGGGTTCGCAAGGAGCGCCTGGATAGTGCGAAGGGTGTCCTGCCAATCGGTCACGGCTATTGTGGGCCACCCGGCAACTTTCACCGGGTAATCGTTTCCCTCTTCGTCAAGCCGGTCGCCAACGAACACCATTTTAGCAGCGGGGATTCCCGTTTCTGCCGCAAGTTTTCGCATCCCGTATGCTTTGTCGACGCCTTTGGCAGTGATGTCGATCGAGGTGGAACCGCCTCCCCTCACCTCCAGGTCAGGAACCAGAGGAGCTACCCTTGCGGCCAGGGCCCGCTTCTTCTCACCCGAGGGGTCCCATGCATGTTTTGCTTCCAGTGGAGCGCGTTGGCCAAGTGCCGAAAACGTGATCTGCGTGTCACGGTCCTCGATGATTGGCCCCCAGCTTTTCGACTCCCATAGGTCAAGTTCGCGGGCCGCATCTTCCAAAGCGCGGACAGCGCGCCGCTTCTGATCCTCCGAGAGGTGTTCTCTGTACCGGGTCACCCACTCCCCCGACTCTCGTACCAGATACTGGGTTCCACAAGTCGGCATCAGGTGTAGGCGCTCAAGGAGTGTTTCATCCGCAGATAGCCCATCCAGCAGTTGAGCTTCAAATTGACCCAGGTTCCCTCCCGAGATAACGCATACCGGAACGCGCTCAAGTAAGTGCGAGAGGGCCACAGCCATCTGCTGCGGCAGCGCCGACTTTGACGGGGCAAGGGTGTCATCCAAATCGAACGCGACAAGTTCGATATTGTCGTTCATCATAGGCATCACGATACCTGCGAGCCCACGCTTTGCTAAAAAGCGAGCAGCTCGGCCAATCATAGAGATGGGAAAGACTGTGACAACACCGCACATTGCCGCTGAACCCGGGGATTTCGCTGAGGCTGTCCTCATGCCCGGCGACCCAAGACGCGCGGAAAGAATCGCTCACCAGATATTGCAGGATCCGAAGAAAGTGAACGATGTTCGCGGCATGCTCGGCTACACGGGACTGTACCAGGGCAGGCCGTTATCCGTGATGGGATCAGGCATGGGACTACCGTCCATTGCGATCTACGCGACAGAGCTATATCGGTTCTTCGGTGTTGAGCGCATCATCCGCGTGGGAACGTGCGGCGGAATCAGCCCCGACGTCTCCGTCGGAGATACGGTGGTCGCACTCGGTGCGCACTCAACTTCGAACTTCAACGCCCACCGCATCCCGCAAACCTACTTCTCCGCCATCGCCTCGTATGATTTGGTAGCGGCGGCAATGCAAGCGGCCCCAGAAGGCATGAGAACTCAAGTCGGACCCGTCATCTCTTCTGACGACTTCTACCGCGTTGTACCCGGGCAAAGGGAGGCGTTGGCTCAGTACGGGGTTCTGGGTGTTGAAATGGAAACTGCTGCGCTTTACGGTATAGCTGCTGAGCTGGGAAAGCAGGCTCTTACCGTGTTGACCGTCTCCGACCACTTGCTTGACCCGTCGGCTGACATGAGCGCAGAGGACCGAGAAACCAAATTTCAGGGTGCCTTGGCACTGGCGGCCGCGGCTGCACTGAGCTGAATAGCGGTCCCGCTCCCGCTGGTTTTCTGCTCTGCGAACATCGAGCCAATCATGCCGACCAACTAACATAAGACCATAGCCACAAGTAGGCGGCGTCTCTTCGAGACCTGACACGGAGAGCGCGCAGCGAACTGAGAGGACTCAGATGACCAACAACGATTCCGAAAACGAACAGAAGCGGGAAGAAGAGCAGGCGCCGACCGCTGCCTTCCCTCCGTTGCCCCCGCCGCCGCCTCCCGGAACGACGCCTCGACCCGCTTCCGAGTGGGCCCCGAATTCCGTTTCAGGCCCAGGGGAGGCTGCGCCGAACAACGACCGGCCTATCCCCGAGTCACCTCAGCTGCCAAAGAGGGCCCAGCAACCCCCTGTCGGCCCGGCACCGCTCACCGGAGGGCCCCATCCCGGTTCAATGCCACCGGAACCTCGCGCCTACCCTGAACAAGGAGCGCACTTTGGTGGCGGCCAACCGAACGCACCCCATTACGGCGCGCCAGCGTATGGAGCGCCCGGCTATCAGCAGCCTTACGGCATGCCGCAGCCACCGCAAGGGTATCCGCAGCCGCCGGAACCGCAACTGGAGATCGTAGAGCCAGTCCTCATAGCTGCCGTTCCCGACGTGAGCATAACCACCGGCTTCAACTACGCTTGGAAGCGTTTCCGAGAGAACATCGGTACTCTGTTTCTTGTTGCGCTCACCTACGTAGGAATAGCTTTTCTGTTGGGACTCCTCATTTTTGGCCTGATGAGGGCCGCGAGGGGCAGTGCAGGCGTGGGCTTCGCAGTTTTTATTCTGGTGATTGCGACTGTCCTTTATGCCGCGGCGGCACAGGCAAACATGCTGCGCGGAGTCCTACTCATGGTGGATGGCAAGCCCGTAGAATATGCGACTTTCTTCCAGTTTAAGCACGTGGGGACTGTGCTATTGGCTGGACTCATCATCGGCGCACTCAGCGGAGTCCTCTTCTTCACCGTAGTCGCGCCAGTGGTAATTATGGCGGCCACAACTTTCACTTTCTTGCTCATAATCGACAAGAACTATGGTGCGTGGGATGCGATCGTCGGCTCGGCAAAGATCGTTTGGAACAACATCGCAACGGTTGTGGTTTTCCTAATTGCATCGTTCATCGCGAACTATGTGGGAACGCTTTTCTTCGGTGTAGGAATTCTCTTTGCTGTGCCAGTGGTACTGATTGCGCAGGCCTGGCTGTTCAAGGAACTGATCGGTGAATCCGTGGACACCAGCATCTAGAATCTAAGAAATCGCGCCCCGGGCTCCGTTAGCTGGCAAGGGGCGCGATTTTTGATGCCGCTGGAATCTCTACTGCTCCGCCGGGGGCTCGACCTGTAGCTTGTCCCTTTGAAGCATTCGCGCCATAGCGCCGGCTATAAGGGCGACAATAGGCCATGCGAAGACCCCTATGGTGAGAGCTGTGTCCCGTGCTCCCGCGCTGATGTCGGCCAATGTAAACACCGTCATAACGATAGCTAGCCCTGAGATAAAGGCGCTAAGCGCCACGGGAATCGGGTTTCGCACCACTAGACACTCTCCCCCGCCTCGCCAGGCGAGGCACTGCTTGCTGGACCGCGCCCTTCAAATTGAGCGTTATAAAGACGATAGTAAGCGCCACGCCTCTTGATTAAGAAATCGTGTGTGCCCTGCTCCACGATGCTACCTTTTTCCATGACAAGAATCAGATCCGCGTCGCGAATTGTTGAGAGCCGGTGGGCAATGACAAAGGAGGTCCGCCCCTTTTGGAGGGCGCGCATCGCCTCCTGCAAGAGCCGCTCAGTACGCGTGTCAACAGCAGATGTGGCCTCGTCAAGAATAAGAATGGAAGGCTCCGCCACGAACGCGCGTGTAATGGTTAACAGCTGCCGCTCCCCGGCGGACAGGTTAGCCGCATCTTCTTCAAGTTCCGTGTCATACCCGTGAGGCAGCGACTTTATCAGCCAGTCCACATGGGTTGCCTGGGCAGCGGCCCGGATCTGCTTCTCCGAAGCGTTCTCATTTCCAAATCGGATGTTCTCGGCCACAGTTCCGCGGAACAACCACGGGTCCTGCAGAACCATGCCCGTACGTTTGCGGACATCATTGCGAGTGAGATCAGCGATGTTTTGTCCATTAACAGTGATTTTCCCGCCGTCTAGCTCGTAGAAGCGCATCAACAAGTTGACCAAAGTGGTCTTCCCAGCACCGGTCGGCCCGACGATCGCCACCGTTTGCGCCGGTTTCACTTCGAATGACAGGTTCTCTATTAACCGCCGGTCAGGCGTGTAGGAGAACGTGACGTTATCGAAGACGATCCGGCCATCTCCCTCAACGGGCTGCAGTGGGTCCTCCGGATCCGGACTTTGATCTTCGGCGTCTAGAATCGCGAAGACTCGCTCTGCTGATGCGGTACCAGACTGGACGGCAACGGCCATTCCACCCAGCTGCCCAATCGGCTGGTTAAACTGCTGGGCGTATTGAATGAACGCTTGAACGTTACCCAGGCTCATGGTGCCTGAGGCCACCATCACGCCGCCGATGACTGCGATCCCGACGTAGACAACATTTCCAACAAATCGCATGCCGGGCATCATGATGCTGGAGAGAAACTGAGCTCTGAACGACGCTTCGTAGAGGGCCTGGTTCTCCTCGGCAAACTTGTCTTCAAAGTTCTGGGACTGCCCGTACACTCGCAGCAGCGAATGGCCGGAGAAAGACTCTTCGACCCTCGAGTTCACCTGGCCGACTTTTCGCCACTGCGTCGCAAAGGCGCGTTGCGACCGCGGGCCGATCACTCCGAAGATGAGCGCCATAAGCGGCAGGGACACGAAGACCACCAAAGTCAGCTTCCATGAGATGGTCAGCATCATCGCCGTCACACCGATAACAGTGAACATCGAGGTGATGGCGCTGGACAGAGACTGTTGCAGCGTCTGCGTGATGTTGTCTATGTCATTCGTGACACGAGAAATCAGATCACCGCGCCGCGTACGGTCAAAGTAGCTGAGCGGCAGCCGGTTGATCTTGCTCTCCACATCTTCTCTGAGCCTCCACATGGCTTTCACCGTGACCAGGTTCAGAATGTAGCCCTGCAGCCAGGTGAGTAGAGCTGCCCCAAGATACAAAACCAGCACCGTGACCAACACGGTTGCAAGCGCGCGGAAATCAACCCCCTGGCCGGGCGTGATGTTCATGGCACTGACCATTCTTGCCATGTCCGATTGGCCGGTGGACTCCAACATCTGCACAACTTGAGCGGAGCTGGTTCCCTGCGGAATCTTCTTTGAGATGAAGCCGGAGAACAAGATGTCGGTTGCTCGGGCAAGTATCTTCGGAGCGACCACAGTTAGTACTACCCCGGCAGCCCCGAGGGCAGACACCAGCAGCATCGCCCACTTGTACGGCGCTAGGAGCCCCAACATTCGTCTGAAGCTTGGGCCAAACTGGTCGGCTTTGCCGGGCGGCGCGCCGGCGCCATGCCCGTGGCCGCGCGGACCAGTGGTCGGCTGAGCTTCTAGTTCTTCTTCAACAATTTCAGCGTCGCCAGCAACGTTTGGTTCGCTCATAGGATTTCCTCCGCCGCTAGCTGGGATTCGATGATCTCGATGTACGTCGGGCAGCTTTCAGCAAGTTCGCTGTGGGTACCTATTCCGACAATTTCGCCTTCCTCAAGCACCAGAATTTTGTCCGCATCCAAGATTGAAGAAACTCTTTGCGCAACAACTAGCTGGGTTGTACTCGGATAGGCTTTCCTCAGAGCTGCACGCAAAGCAGCGTCCGTGGCCAGATCGAGTGCGGAGAAAGCATCGTCCAGCAGTAGCACGTCGGGGCGGCGAATTAGTGCCCTGGCAATTGCGAGGCGCTGCCTTTGCCCCCCGGAAACGTTCGTTCCTCCCTGAGTGATTTTGGATTGGAGCTGCTTGGGCATCTCTTCTACGAACGCCTTGGCCTGCGCCGCTTCCAAGACCGACCACATTTCCTCTTCTGTGGCATTTTCCCAGCCGAATCTGAGATTGGTCTCAACAGTTCCGGAGAACAGGAACCCTGTCTGTGGGACGAGCCCCAGCTGACTCCATAGGGTGTCCAGATTCAGTTGTCGCACGTCGGTCCCGCCAACCTTGACGGCGCCCGAGCTAGCATCGAATAGCCGGGCAACCAGCGAAATGAGCGTGGATTTACCCGATCCTGTCGAGCCGATGATGGCCACCGTTTGGCCCGGTTCCGCGGTGAAGGAGATGTTCTTTAGTACCGGTTCTTCGGCATCAGGGAAGGTGAACGTGACATCCGAGAACTGCACCTTTCCAGGATCAACAACTCGCGTGACGGCATCTGGCGGATTCTTCACCGTAATAGGCGTTTTGAGCACCTCGGTAATACGTTCCGCCGAAACCGCTGCCCTGGGGATCATCACCGCCATAAATGTGGCCATTAAGACGCCCATAAGAATCTGCGCAATGTATTGCATGAAAGCCATGATGGTGCCAACTTCGATCTCCCCCATGTCCATGCGCTTAGCGCCGAACCAGAGGACGCTCAAAATCGTGACGTTCAGTACCAGCGAAACAAGCGGAAAAAGAAGCACGAAAAGTGATCCCACTTTCCGCCCGACGACCATGATGTCCGTGTTGGCGACCCGAAACCTCGCCTCTTCAATCTGCTCTCTGACGAACGCACGGATCACCCGCACACCTGTGAGCTGCTCGCGCATAACCAAGTTCACGGTGTCGAGTTTTTCTTGGTACACGCGGAACAGCGGCATGAGGCGGGACACGATGATCCCCGCGACAACTAGCAGCAGCGGAACTGACACGGCAATGATCCAAGCCAGACCGACATCCTGGCGCAGAGCCATGATGACTCCGCCGATAGCCATGAGCGGCGCCATGATCAGCATCGTGGCGCTCATCATGGCCATCATCTGGACTTGCTGAACGTCGTTCGTTGATCGGGTGATGAGCGAACCAGCACCTATGCTTCGCACTTCTTTTTCGGAGAAGGCGACGACTCTGCCATAGACCGCTTCTCGTAGGTCCCGTCCGAGCTTCATAGCCGCTTGCGCCGCAAAATAGGTGGCGATAATCGAGGCGATGATCTGGACTAAAGAGATAGCTAGCATCCAGGCGCCCCGGGTCCATATGTATCCTGTGTCGCCGCGGGCCACGCCCTGGTCAATTATGTCCGCGTTGATGCTCGGCAGGTAAAGAGTAGCCAGTACTCCCGCCATCTGCATTAATACAACGACTAGAATCGCCCACTTGTATGGGCGCAAATATTGACTGAGCAGTCTTACAAGCAAATGCGTCTCCGGTTCTGTCCGCACGACTGCCTTTGGCCAAGTGAGGGTGGCTGGCACGCTCTTTGGGCAAAGGCCCGTTTCACAGAATTAACCTATCACCTCAGCGTGCTCCTTTATTGTCGAGTTTGGGGTCGGGGCCGCGCCCTCAAACGGGGCTTATCCAGCAAAGCTGGGGCGGTTTTACAACAAACTCTTACACAGGAGCAGCAAGGCGTTCGCCCTAAGCTTTAGACCGGGGTCAATAGGACTTTCTGGTCACACTAGGCCCAGCTCGGCCAGTTCTTTCCGTAGTGCTGGGCGAAACTTTTCGTCAAGCGGGGTGAGGGGCAGTCGGAGCTCATCGTTTATCAATCCCATGTCCGCCAGTGCGGCTTTCACGGGAATCGGGTTTACCTCGGTAAAGAGCTGCCGAATGAGTGGCAGTAGCTCTTCTTGCTGCTGGCGGCTGCGCTCGGTGTCACCGCCCACGTATGAGGAGACAAGCTCATGCATCTGTCGTGGCACGACGTTGCCCGCCACGGAGATCACACCCGAGCCGCCCAGGGATAGCAGCGCGTACACCTGGTCATCGTTTCCAGAATAGATGGGCATTTTGCCCCTACAAAGGCGGAAAAGTTCCACCAGCTGTCCGAGGTCTCCTGATGCCTCTTTGAGTCCCCCAATGTTCGGATGAGCAGCTAGCTTGGCAGCCGTTTCGGGCAGTAGATTTACGCCGGTTCGCGATGGGACGTTGTAAAGAATCACAGGCACGCTTACCGCATCCGCTACGGTCTGGAAGTGCAGCTCGAGTCCTTCTTGGGTGGCCTTGTTGTAGTAGGGCGTCACAACTAGAACGCCGTCAGCGCCCAAGTCCTGCATCTGCTTTGCGAGCTGGGTTGCGTGCGCGGTGCTGTTAGAACCGGCTCCCGCGATCACCGGTATTCTGCCCGATGTTTTTTGAACCACAAACGACACAACATCGCGATGCTCTTCAGTGGTGAGGGTTGCCGGTTCTCCTGTTGTGCCGCAGGGAAAGAGCGCGTCGGTGCCCTGCTCAAGGTGCATTTCAACGAGGCTTTCGAGTCCGTCCCAGTCGACCTCGCCTTCCTTGAACGGCGTGACTAGAGCGACCCCGCTGCCTTCGAACAAACTGTTCATACTTCCCCCTGTTAAATCAAAAACGCGCGGACCAGCCAAGCTGTTTCGCGCGTTCCCAAAACAGCCAGTGCTCCACCGCCGGTTCCGAACAAAAACCGCGGTGACAGACGTCAGACTGTTTGTCCAACGTCCAGGGAACGAAGTTTTGGCGAGCGGGTTCCCTTCGGCGGCCTTGCCTTTAGTCGTGCCTCATCGGAGCCATCCTCCGCACGAGTACTCATCGTGGCCGCACCTCTGACAAGCCAAACCTTAGCAGCTGTGGCCCCGGAACGGTCGGCCCCGCACAATCTTGGACGGTCACTGACGCTGCTTCCGGTGCAAGATCGTTTCCTTGGAACGGCGTATCGGCGCGTCATTGCTTGTGGCTAGAATCGTGTCGCAACCAGAACACAGGTAGAGCGCAGGATTGAAGAACCCTTAGAAAGGTGCCCCGTGGAAGAAGGAACAGATCGGATCTTGGTCACCAAATTCGGCGGCAGTTCACTTGCTAGTGCGGACCAGTTCCGAAAAGTCAAAGAGATAGTTGAGGCGAATCCCGCGCGCCGCTACGTTGTTCCATCTGCTCCAGGTAAACGGAACTCAGATGATCACAAAGTGACCGATCTGCTGTACATGTGTCACCAACTGGCATCTCATGGAATAGACAGCTCTGAAGTGTTCGCCACAATTGCTGACCGGATCCTCAGTATCCGCGAAGAGCTCCAGTTAAGCATCGACATTCTTCCGGAGCTTCAGCGCATCTTCGACCGGATCGGCGAAGGCGCCTCTGCCGAATTTGTCGCGTCGCGAGGAGAGTACCTATCAGCGCTTCTCTTAGCCGATTTCTTGGGCGTACCATTTGTGGACGCCGCCGACGTCATTTTCTTCAACTCCGACGGCACTCTGGACAGAGAAAGAACCGAACTCTCCGTAGGTGAAATGGCTGCCGCAAACCCGCGAGCGGTGATCCCCGGCTTCTATGGCGCAGGAGCGGACGGAGAGATACGAACGTTTTCTCGAGGCGGCTCAGACGTGACGGGAGCGGTCATCGCCTCTGGAGTAAACGCAGACCTGTACGAGAACTGGACCGATGTACCGGGGTTCTTGCAGGCGGACCCCCGAATAGTGCCGGGCGCAAAACCAATTGAGCGAGTCACGTATAAGGAACTGCGAGAGCTCGCGTATATGGGCGCGCCCGTCCTGCATGAGGAAGCGATCTTCCCGATTCGCTCAAAAGGCATTCCAATTCGGATCAGAAATACCAATGTTAGAGACGACGTTGGCACGCTCATTGTTGATGACCGCACAGCCGAAGGATTCCGAGGCATCACAGGCATCGCTGGGCGACCCGACTTCACGGTTATCTCGATTGAGAAAACGCTCATGGATGACGAGCGAGGCTTCTTTAGAAAACTTGTGTCAGTGTTTGAGACCAATGGTGTCTCGATCTCACACATGCCTTCTGGCATCGATTCAGTGTCCGTGATCGTGCCGTCGGAAGAAATCCAGTTCAAACTCAAAAAGGTCTTGGAGGAAATCCGGATTTACCTGCGGCCTGACACGATCACGGTGCAGGACGACATTGCACTGTTAGCCGTTGTCGGCCACGGGATGATCTCCACCACGGGAGTCGCGGCTAAGGTCTTCACTGCACTCGCCAAAGGCGGCGTCAATATCCGCATGATCTCGCAGGGCGCTTCGGAGCTCAGCATAATCATCGGAATTGACAACGACGCGTTTGAAACAGCTGTCGCAGCGGTTTACGAAGGAAACTGATATCGGGGTTTTGTCTCAGGCCTACCCGTTCAAGAACTTCCGGATTAGCGGCCCAAACTGGTCAAACTCGATCAAAAAACCGTCGTGCCCGCGATGGGAGTTCACCATTTGCACGCCAACGCTGCGCGGAATGGAGTCCGAGATGCGGTGTGCTTCTTCAGGCAGGCAGAGCCTGTCGGAATCCACTGCCACCACCAGCGCTTCGGCCTGGATCCGACCAAGACCAGCTTCGACGCCGCCTCGGCCACGTCCTATGTCGTGAGACATGAACATCTCTGTGAGCACCTTGTAGGAATTTGCATCGAAACGCCGGACAAACTTGTCACCTTGATAGTCCAAGTAGGATTGGACCGCGTACCTGCCCCCGGCCCACGGGTCTTCTTCCCCTTGGGCGTCCTGTCCAAAACGTTGCTGTAGCTCAGCGGCTGACCGATATGTCGTCTGGGCTATTTGCCTAGCAATCGACAGACCCGCGTGAGGTCCGTGGCCCGCGGGAGAATCATAGTACTGTCCGCCCGAATAGCCTCGGTCTGAACGAATGGCCGCCAACTGGGTGTGCGCCCACGCGATCTGGTCCGCACTTGTCTTGGCCGTTGTCGCAATGGGAACCACTTTCGCCACGCGCTCGGGCAAGGTTGCGGCCCATTCGAGGGCTCGCATCCCACCCATCGACCCTCCGATTACAAACTTCCAGCGATGAACGCCCAATTGATCGGCTAGTGCTGCCTCTGCTTGAACTGTGTCTCGGACAGTCAAGAACGGGAAATCGGGCCCCCACCGAACGCACGCGTCGCGCATGGATGAGGGCCCTGTGCTCCCCTGGCAACCGCCCAGAACGTTTGGAGCGACCACGAAGTATTCGGACGTATCAATCGGGGCGCCCGGGCCAATAAGGTCGGTCCACCACCCCGCAGTTGGGTGACCGTTTCCCGCCTCTCCACTTATGTGACTGTCTCCTGTAAGGGCGTGGAGGACGAGGACGGCGTTGGTTCTTTCGCGGTTGAGCTCACCCCAAGTCTCGTAGGCCAGCTGGTAACGCGGCAGGAAACCGCCTGCCTCGAGGCTGAGACCCTCTCCTTGAAAGAACTGTCTGCTGCCTATGCCATCGCTCTCCTTCCACGCCCCAGAAGAAGGTGGTGGATCGGTTGCCGCGCCGGTCACCGTCGCCACGTTTATCCCGCCTTCAAGACTTCCGAAACGGGCAACTCCTCAGCGGCCGAGGCGAACCCAAGTTCCAGATCAGCAAGTATGTCGTCCAGCTCTTCAAGCCCTACTGCAAGTCGGACAAGACCCGGGGTCACCCCTGTGCGTTCTTGAGCTTCCTCCGACAGCTGACTGTGAGTCGTGGAAGCCGGATGAATAACCAAGGACCGCACGTCACCGATATTTGCAACGTTCGAGTGCAGTTTGAGGGCGGACACGAAGGCCTTCCCGGCCTCTAGCCCGCCTTCGATCTCGAACGACACAACAGCCCCCGGACCTTTGGGAGCGTACTTTTGCGCTAATTGGAAGTACGGACTCGATTCCAGGCCCGCGTAGTTCACCTTTAGGACCTGGGGGTGCTGGTCCAAGAATTCGGCTACCGCGGACGCATTCGCCACATGGCGATCCATGCGCAGCGAAAGTGTCTCTATGCCCTGCGCTAGCTGGAATGCGTTGAACGGGGAAATGGATGCGCCTATGTCCCGAAGCAGTTGAACTCTCGCCTTCAGAATGTACGACACGTTCGCGCCCAGTGCTCCACCTTCTCCTAAGTCACGGGCATACACTAGGCCCCCATAGGACGGGTCCGGTTCGTTGAATCCTGGGAACTTTTCCGGCTGTGCCCCATAGTCAAATCTTCCGGCATCCACTATCACCCCGCCAATGGAGGTCCCGTGTCCCGCCAGGTACTTCGTTGCAGATGCGACGACCACGTCAGCGCCCCATTCGAGCGGACGTGTCAGATAGGGTGTTGCGACCGTGTTGTCGACAATTAGAGGTACTTGGGCCTGGTGAGCAGCTTCGGCAATGGCCTCGATATCAAGTAGATCACCCTTCGGGTTCGGTATGGTCTCCCCAAAGAACGCCTTCGTGTTTGGCTTTACGGCGCCCAACCAAGCCTGCGGATCGCCGGGATCCTCCACAAAATCCACCGATATCCCGAATTTCGGAAGAGTCTGCTTGAACAGATTGTAGGTTCCTCCGTAAAGACTAGGACTGGACACGATGTGGTCGCCGGCTTCGGCGACATTCAGAATCGCTAGAAACTCGGCAGCCTGCCCTGAAGAAACTAGCAGCGCGCCTGCTCCACCTTCTAGTGCAGCGATCCTGTTTTCGACGACCTCGGTGGTCGGATTCGTTATACGTGTGTAGATAGGACCCAATTCTTTTAAGGAGAACCGGTCGGCGGCTTGCTGAGCGTTCTCAAAAACGAATGATGTGGTTTGGTAGATGGGCAGCGCCCTGGACCCTGTGGCAACATCGGGCATCTGTCCGGCGTGGATCTGATCGGTACTGAAAGACCAAGTAGTCATGGTAAGTCCTCAAAATCTAAGAAGGTTCGGCTGTTCTGGTGGCGCGGCGTCGTGGACGGTCGTCTGGCGCCATTAATTTTTCAGGCACGGGCGCTCACAGAGCAGAAGATGAGGAGTCCTAGTGCGGGCAATAGGCCGCAACACTGCGCTAGGCAAATGGCAATCGCACGCTCGCACAGAAATGGCGGCGGGTGACATTCCAAAGGTTTCGTAAGCGCAGGGGCTATCCCCTCTGCGCACCGTGTGCGCTAGTTTGAGCTGCACATTCGAAACTGGAACATGCACACAGCCTATGTGGGACTTCAGCACCACACAAAAGCCTGTCCACAGTGTGAACTACAAGACAGTTGCGACCGTTACTGGGCTGCTAGCCTGCCGCTTAGTTCTGCGCTCCCTCGATAAGCTCTCTGAAAACCTCTAGCGATTGCGCCCCAGGTACTGCTTGGTCTCCGATCACGAAGAACGGAACCGATGTTACGCCCCAGGCGACCGCCTGTTCGTGGCTTCTCTGAACTGCCTCGAGTAGCTCCGGGTCGTCAAGGTCCGTTTCGAACCGCGCCAAGTCGGGGACCCCGGCCGTTTCAGCGAATCCTATTAGGGTTTCACGCGGCATCGGAGGGTGGCCGCCCTTCTCTGGAGCAGCAGCGTAAAGCGTCTCTATGAAGGGAATGTAGTATCCCTGGTTCGCGGCCGCTCGCGCCGCTACAGCAGCGTCCAGCGACTCATCGCCGAAGAAGTAGACATCGTTGAACTCGATGCGGACTACGCCTGTGTCAACGTACTCCTCCATCAGCACGGGAAGAGTCTCGGTTGCGAACAGGGCGCAATAGGGGCACCGGTAATCCGTCCACTCACTGATGACCACCGGGGCGTCAATAGATCCGACAGCCAAGGGATCGCCTTCGATCCCTCGTATGTGTTCGGGGGCCGCCGAGGGAGAAGCATCCCCGGCCGCTCCGGAACCACTTGCGGCGTCCAATTCGTTTTGATCACCTGTTGGTTCGGCAGGATCTTGCACGTCGGCGACTGTCTCAGCTGACTGTGTCTGGCCCGCATCAGTGCCTGGCTGCCAGAAAATGAGAACAGCGGAGAGAAATAGGGCCAATAAGCCCAAGAGCCAATTGAGGGTACGCGAAAACCTGAGCTTCGCTTGAAGCTGCTGCACGTCTTCCCTCTGGTTTCCCGATTTCTTCTGGTTCGATGCCATCTTCCCAGCCTATAGCGCCGAGTGCGCGGCCGCGCGTGGCCTGGAGTGAAACGCGTCTCGTCTATTCTGGTGAGCGTAAGCAGGTCTTAACAGCGAGAGGAACACAGATATGCTGCCGGACTGGGTCAATCACGCGATTTGGTGGCAGGTGTACCCGCTTGGCTTCGCGGGCGCTCCCATCCGCACAGCGCCCGATATTGGCGATCGGTTTGCGCATCTTGAACGCTGGCTCGACTACGCGGTGGAGCTTGGCGCCTCGGGCTTACTACTGGGACCGATCTTCGCTTCGACGACTCACGGCTACGATACGGAAGACTTTTGGAAGATCGACCCTCGAATGGGCTCCGAAGCCGACTTTGACCGGTTCGTTCAGAGCTGTCATGCGCGTGGGTTGCGCGTCGTGTTGGACGGCGTGTTTAACCACGTGGGTTCCAAGCATCACATGGTGGCGGATGTGGCAGAAAAGGGCAGCATCAGTGAGTTCTCGGATTTCCTGCAGTGGGAGATGGTTACGGGAAAGCCTGAGTTCTCCACCTTTGAAGGACACGGGTCACTTGTGCAACTGAGGCATGATTCGGACTCTGTGAGAGACGAGATCACCGCAGTGATGAAGCATTGGCTGGCTCGGGGCGCAGATGGGTGGCGACTCGATGCTGCCTACGCTGTGCCCTCAGACTTCTGGGCAGCCGTGCTTCCACGCGTCCGAGAGAAATATCCGCAGGCTTGGTTCTTGGGTGAGGTGATCCACGGAGATTACGGATCAATCGCGAAAGAATCCACGATGGACTCGATCACGCAATACGAACTTTGGAAAGCAATCTGGTCCAGCTTGGTTGATCGGAATTACTATGAGCTTGCCGCAAGCCTGGAACGCAACAACAGTTTTCTTCTCGAGGAATTGCCACTCACCTTTATTGGTAACCACGATGTCACCCGAATCGCGAGTCTGACGGGTCCAGAGGGCGCCGTGCTAGCACTGACCGTCCTCATGACAGTTGGCGGAACACCATCCATCTATTACGGCGACGAGCATGGCTATCAGGGATTCAAAGAAGAACGCGTCGGTGGCGATGATGACGTACGCCCGCGTATGCCTTCCACCCCAGCAGAGCTTGGACCCTTTGGCGATCCGATGCTTCGTGTGTACCGGGAGTTAATCTCCTTTCGTCGGCGGCACCCGTGGCTAACGCGCTCGCAAACCGCGCCTGTCAGCCTGGACAATTTGGCTTTCACCTATGATGCCGTGTCCGAGGACGGAGGAAGCTCAGTGCGGGTCCACCTTGATCTTCGTGGGGGGCACTCGGCCAAGATAACGGACAGCACCGGGCAGGTGCTGTTTGCATACTCCGCGTAAAATCTTGTCAGCCGAACAGAAAACTAGACGAAAGAATACTTTTTCAGACCAAGTCTCTTTATGGACTTAGTCCAGATTAATGATCGCGTGGTGACGTGGACGCAGAGAGCTTTAGGGAGTTGTTGCAGGAGCATGATCTCCGCGTGACCTCGACCCGGCTAGCAACGCTGCTGGCCGTGCAGGAGTATCCACACAGCAGCGCGGAACAGGTCTCAACACTTGTCCGTGAAAGGCTCGGAACCGCTTCGAAGCAGGCCGTCTACGACGTTCTGCATGCACTCACCGAGAAGGGAATCATTCGGCACGTGAACTTGGCGGGTCGGGCTTCCCTTTACGAAATGGAAACAGCCGATAACCACCACCATTTCCTCTGTGTTGACTGCGGAAAGCTCCGAGACGTGCCCTGCGCCGTCGCGGTAGAGCCCTGCATGACACCGCCAGAGTCTAGCGATTACCACGTCATCACCGCTGATGTCGTTTATAAGGGCATGTGCGCCTCATGCCTGGCAACCAGAGAGGCAGCACAGGCCCGGTAGTTGCAGGCTGAAGAACCTTGCTTGCGATGAAAGGCACCACTATGAAGTTTGACCCTACCCACCCATCCACCGAAGAATCCGACGCGACCAGAGAGTCTGACGCCCATTCTCTTTCCCTTGGTCCAGATGGTCCACTCTTGCTCCACGACGTAGCCCTTGTGCAAAAACTCGCGAGATTTGACCGCGAACGCATCCCCGAACGCAGTCCGCACGCCAAAGGATCCGGGGCCTTCGGCAGGTTTGAAGTCACCGGCGACCTTTCCGCCTACACCAGGGCCGGGTTCCTCCAGCCGGGGACCCAAACGCCGATACTCATGCGGTTCTCCACGGTTGCCGGGGAACTCGGCTCGCCAGACACCTGGCGCGACGTGCGAGGGTTCTCGGTGCGGTTCTACACCGAGGACGGAAATTTCGACATGGTCGGGAATAATACACCCATCTTCTTCCTTCGCGACGGGATGAAGTTCCCCGACTTCATACACAGCCAGAAACGCCTTCCAGATTCAGGTCTGCGCAGTGCCAACATGCAGTGAGATTTTTGGGCCCTCTCCCCCGAGACCGCTCACCAGGTCACCTACTTGATGGGCGATCGGGGCATTCCCCGCACATGGCGAAACATGAATGGGTACTCGTCCCACGCCTACATGTGGGTCAACGAGGCAGGAGAAAAGTTCTGGGTCAAGTACCATTTTCACACTGACCAGGGAGTGGAAAACCTGACTAACGAGGAGGCCGCGGCGATAGCGGGAAGCGATCCCGATTTCCACAGGCGCGACTTGTTTGAAGCGATCGAACGGGGTGACTTCCCCAGCTGGACGCTCGACATGCAGATCATGCCGTACGAGGAAGCGAAGTCCTACCGCCTAAACCCGTTCGACCTCACCAAGACCTGGCCCCACGCGGACTACCCGCTACACGAAGTAGGCCGACTCACCTTGGACCGCAACCCAACCAATCACTTCGCGGAGATCGAACAGGCCGCTTTCAGCCCGTCTAACACCGTTCCGGGAACCGGTTTGTCACCAGACAAGATGCTGCTTGCGCGCCTATTCTCCTATCCGGCTGCACAGCGCAACCGGATAGGCACCAACTACAACCAACTGCCGGTGAATGCGCCCACGAACACGACGAACTCATACGACAAGGAAGGGGCGATGCAGTACCACCACACGGGTAACGCACCTGTGTACGCCCCAACTCGTATGGTCGAGCGTACCAAGACGAGTCGAGCATACCTGCAGATGGCTGGGAAGCCGACGGAGAAATGGTTCGCGCTGCTTACACGCTTCGCCGCGACGATGACGACTATTCTCAGGCGGGAATCCTGGTACGGGAGGTCTTCAATGAAGAGCAAAGAGATCGACTGGTCGAGACGGTAGTCTGCTCGCTGAAAACAGACGTCGAAGAGCCGGTTCTTTCCCGAGTGTTCGAGTTTTGGAAGAAGATCGATCCACAGGTTGGTCAAGCAATCGAGCTTGAGTATCAATCGCGGAGCGCACAGCCCAAGGTGAGGGTGCGGGCTTCCCGACGTTAGCTAGAGCCCGCACACTCCCAGGCCCTATCCTCCCCGGCTCAATCATCCCTGGCCCAATCGAAGCATTCGTCTGGTTCTTTCGAAGAATGCGATCCCGAGCGACTTGGTGGGCTTCGTGGCTGGCAGTGACTCATCAAGTTCTGGTATTTCGGCTCTGCCCAGTTCGGACACTACTAAATCCACCTTTGAGGGCTCTTCTGCTTCGAGGCGTCCTCCAGTTTCAGGAAGAGCTGGGCAGTCGGACTCCCTCGGTGCGGGCGAGCCGAAGATAGCGCTTTCCAATGCGGATTCTTCCCGAGTGTCCAGCGACGCGGTTGAGCCTGCGCCAAGCGACCTATTCTGCAACCACGGCAGGACGCTGACACGCACATTTCCCAATTGGTCCAGGAAAAGCTGCGCACTCACAGGCACGGTGTTGTCACGAAATCTGGGATGAACGCGCACATCACCGGCTAGAATCCGGCGAAGCTCCTCAGACCGCACCACCCCTGACTGCAAGTATTTCTCTATTGGGACCATGTCCTTGTCTTCAGCCACCACGATGACAGAACCGCTCTTCTGGAGAACCGCGACGAGTCCCCAAAGAGGTGCTTCTAGGCCTACCAGCATGCGCCACTGTTTGACTTCGTCGGGGTCGGGGCGTTTCACCTCGGCAACCAAAGTTGCGCGCCCATCCCTGACTTCCCGCCAGACGACTGCCCGGCTACCAACATGGCTGACACCGGGCAGACTCCCTTGCCGACGAGAGTGCTTATCCATATCCAAATCGTTGATCGGCAGGGCGCGCCAGTCCAATATGGAGCGCAACCTGTGGACAACTACGACGAAAAGTTCTATATAATAGACGGGCATTTTCCCTGGCCGACAGGCTTCGGATGCAACCTCACTGCCTTGGTTTCCAAGTCCTCTGGGGTAAGCAAGTTAAAGTAGAAGGTGGTCTGTGGCCGCTCCTTCAGGACCTTTCCGCGCGCTAAGTCACTATCGTCTGTTACCAGGCATAGTCGGGTGGCCCGCGCTCATAATCGCTTTTCTGGCTCGCACACCTTTCGCCATGGTTCCCTTAGGCGTAATGACGGCTTTCACCGCCTCTACGGGGAGTGTCGCCACGGGAGGACTAGCCACAGGCATCGCATCAATGTCCACGGCTGTAGCAGCCCCGATTCTTGGCAGAGTTGCAGAGAGAGTTGGGCAGAGAAGACTGCTGCTGACCGCGGTTCCCATTAATGCCGCGGGCCTGCTGGGGCTATTTGTCTTGTCGCTGCAGCCTGGCACGCCCTGGTACCTCTGGGCTCTGTGCGCTCTTACCGGTGCGACAGCCATTCCGGTCGGCTCTTTCACACGGTCGCGCTGGGTAGCGCGGACGACAACCCCGTTCCAGTTAGCTGCGGCGTTCAGCTACGAGTCGATGGCAGACGAGCTCGTGTTCGTTCTCGGCCCGGCCCTCGTAGGAATTGCCGCCTCCGCTTCAGCGCCTTCGGCACCTCTGGGGCTCGCCTTCGTTCTTATGCTGCTGGCCGGGATCCCGTTCGCGGCCTCTGCCCCGGGCGCCTCCCCGAAAGCTGACGCTTCCGGGACATCGGCAGATGAGTCGAGACCCGCTATATTCCATGTGATCAGGCGCGTAATTGTCCCCGTCCTGGTCTTGGTCGCTGTCGGCATCTACTTCGGGTCCAGCCAAGCCGGCATCACCTCGCGCGCAGAACTACTAGGCGAACCTGGCAGCGCTGGCCTCGTCTACTCCGTGATGGGCTTCGGTTCTGCAATTGCAGCGCTCCTGGTAGTAGCAATTCCGGAGAAGGTGCGGTATTGGCAGCGCCTGCTGATAAGCGCGATTGGCATGTCGCTGGGAATGTTCCTCATCGGGCTGGCAGGCAATCTTGGAACGACGGCGCTGCTCATGGCAGCGACAGGTTTCTTCGTCGGCCCCAGCTTGGTCACAGCGTTCTCGCTGGCAGAGCGCTTGGCTCCCCCTACCGGCATGACGGTAGCCATGACAACTATGTCTTCCTCAGTGACCGTGGGCGTCGCACTTGGTTCCTCTGTTGGAGGGTCGATTGCGGCTACGCTGGGACCAAACGAGGCGTTCTTCTTTGCCTCGTTTGCAGCCTTGCTGGTGGCTGCGCTTTCCTTCGGTGTGAGGAGAATCCCCGGATAGCTTGAAGTTTTCTATCCGCACTGTTATCGGGCTAGAATTGTCGCATCATGGCTAAAAACTCCTCCTCAAGCGGCTCGGCCGCCCCCAAGAAGGCTCGCTGGTATAACAACCTCGCCGACTCGTACCGGATTGTTGCTCGGACCTACAAGTGGATCCCCGCGGCGATGATCATCTTGCCCGTCGTTCTTATCGGCGGCGGCGTCGCCCTGGGACTCACTGTGGGTCCCGCTGTCATGTGGATCGTCACCGGGGTGATGATGGCCCTGCTGGCAGACATGCTGCTGCTCTCTTCCTTGCTTCGGCCCGCGATGTATTCGCAAATAGACGGCACGATAGGTGCAGTGTACGCCGTTATTTCCCAAATCAAACGCGGCTGGGCGGTCACTGAAGAGCCCGTCCAGGTGACGCGGGAACAAGACCTAGTTTGGCGCATGGTTGGCAGGCCCGGCGTTGTCCTGATCTCTGAGGGCCCCTCGTCACGCGTCAGACCCCTGCTGAATAACGAGCGGAAAAAAGTTCAACGTATTACTCAGAATGCTCCCGTCATTTTCATTGAGTCCGGACATGGCGATGGGCAGGTCCCGCTTAAGAAGCTAAACAGGAAGCTGCGCGGCTTAAAGAAGGAGCTGACCAAGCAAGAGGTACCCGCGGTGTCCATGCGCCTCGACGCTATCGGCGCAAAGGCAACCGCAATCCCCCGCGGTGTCGACCCGAACAATATCCGCGCCAACAGGCGAGCACTACGGGGCCAGTAAGGACAGTGGCGTGAGGGCGCACCATCTGCGAATGTCCACGTGGGCAGCGGCCTTCCTTAGTGTTGCAGCGTTTCTCGCCAGTTGCGCGTCGGGGACCGGTTCGGCGCCCGCTGATGAGCTGGCGGCCCCCGACGAGCGCGAAACACCTGTTGAAGAAACAACCCTGGATTCCATTCCCGACATCGTGGCAATGGTGCCTGAAGATGTATTGGCCGACGAGACATTGCGTGTCGGCGTGGCCCTTTCCAATCCACCCAGTGCGCTTTACGACGAAGAAACTGGGCAGCTCGCTGGGGTCGACGTTGAAATCGCACAGGCAGTCGGTGAGACGATGGGCCTTGCGAACGTCGAATTTGTTCCGGTAGCTTTTTCCCGGCTGCTTCAGCAACTGGGAATCGACTACGAAATGGGAGCGGCGGTCACCGCAGTTACATCCGCCAGGCTTGAGATCGCCAACTTCGTGACGTACGCCGAAACAGGGTCCACCTACTTCGTGAAACTCAACAACCCCCACAGCTTCAGCCCCGATTCGCCCTGCGGGAGAAAAATCGCTGTTCAGGCAAACACGGTCCAGCAGGATCAGCTCGATTTGCGCTCCGCTGAATGCATAAATTCCGGTGACGAAGCTATAGCGTCCGTGCAGAAAACGTCAGTCGACGACGTATTGAAGGCTTTGAGTGAGGACGAGGCGGTCGCAGCATTTTCAGATGCGATCGTCACCGAGTGGGTCACCTCAAAAAGGACGAGCCGCGTGATGCAAATCGGGCAGATCGTGAATCGTGGTCCGGTTGGACTGTCCGTCTCTGCGGATGATCCTCAGCTGACCGTAGCGGTCCACGCTGCCGTGCAGGTACTCATGGATGAGGGATACATAGCCGATGTCTTAACGGAGTACGGGATACCGGACGCCGCTCTAACCGCAGCCACAATAAACCCGAAAGTGGACTAGCAAAGTGCGCCTTGCCTAGGACCAAAACAGGTCATTCATCACCGCTCTTGCAGATCTTGCTGCCCTCCGCCAACTATCCAACACTGCAGCTTCGTCCTCAAGGCCCAGCTGCGCCGCAATCTTTCGTAGTTCGCCCCAGTCATCCGGCAACTGGTTGGCTCGCTCCCGCTTTACGTGTGCTGTTGAAAGCCAATTAGCGCTGCGAATCCTGGCTGCCAGTTCCCAGGCTGTCGTCAGTACGTGGCCGTCAGAGCTTGCCAGGGCGCCGGACTTCACCAGTTCCTGGATGGTCTCAGTTGTTGATTTCCCGTGCCAGTCGTGCAGCGGTCTTTCCGCGGTCAGCTGTGTGAGTTGCACGGTCCATTCCACATCAGCCATTCCGCCGGGCCCCAACTTCACGTGGCTCTCCGGGCGCACACCGCGCGGCAGACGCTCACTTTCCATTCGTGCTTTCAGTGTCCGGATCGATCGAATATCGGATCGAGTCAGATCGCTATCCCAAATCGTTGAGCGAAGCTGCTGGGTCGCTTTTTCTCCAAAATCGGCGTCTCCCCCACACGCACGCAAACGGAGCAGCGCCTGCCGTTCCCACGGGCTTGCCCAGCGGCGATAATACTCCAGTGAAGAATCGAGCGATCTGATAATCGGACCCACTCCGCCCTCTGGACGCAGGTCCAGATCCGCCTCCCACATAGCTTCTTGCCGAAGCTGGTGAATGGTCACTAGCGCCGAACGAACAATTTCGGCCGCAGCGATTTCATCAGCAGCGTTGTCGTGTACGAACCAAAGGTCCAGGTCAGAGGTGTACGAGTTCTCTTGTCCGCCAAAATGTCCCATCGCCATTGCCGCAATGGTCGGAGCCGGGACACCAGTTGACCTTTCCCACTGGTTCTTAGCCAAATGGAGAGCAGTGTGCACAGCGATGTCGCCCAGGCTCGAGAGTTCAAGGCGGACGGCCGCTATCCCGTCCACTGTCAGGTCCGCCAGGCCGCTTCGAGCAATCTCCGCGGACAAGATGCGCTTCACCGAAGCAACCGCCCGGTCCTGCTCGACGTGGCGGTCCAGAGCAGCATGAACCGCAGCACGAACCACAGCACCGCTCTTAGGTTGGAGTTTCTCGGGCGAACCCAGCCAGCGGATCGCATCTGGAACCTCGGCCAGGGCACCTTCAGCCCACTGCGAATTGGCTAGAACAGTGCAAAGGTTCTGAGTGACCGAATTCGCGTCCCTTAGCAAGGCCAAATACCAAGGAGAAGTACCGATCTGGGCTGACAGCGACACGAAACTGCGAACTCCCATGTCAGGGTCGGCGCCCAGAGACAACCATTTCAAGAGCGCCGGCGCAAGTTGCCTGTGGATGCGGGCGGTACGGCCGGGCCCAGAACTCAACTCATCCAGCGCTGAGAGTGCGCCGACCGGGTCTCTGTATCCGAGCACCTGAAGCCGCGCGATTGCCGTGCGCTGATCCAGCCGGTTGAGATCTGAACCGGCCGCCGTCGTCTCGACGATAGGGCGATAGTAGACGTCCTCGTGAAATGCCCGGACGTCCTTCTGAACGGCCTTGATTGCCTCTTCTAGCTTCGATGCCGTAGCCCTCGTGTTTGGAAAGGCAGCGCGAGAGAGAATGCGCAGTTCATCGGCCGATTCCGGAAGCAGGTGGCCGGGCCTAAGGTGCCGAAGCTGGATCCGGTGCTCCAAGACGCGAAGGAACGAGTAGGCCGAGGCTATGCTTGGGCTGATCTCTCTTCCCAAGTAGCCCGCCCTTTCCAGCGCATCTAAAGCGCGCAGAGTGTTGGAGCTTCGCACAGAAGCGTCAAACTGGCCATGCGTGAGTTGCAGGAGTTGGACGGTGAACTCCACATCGCGTAGTCCTCCGGGACCGTGCTTAAGGTCCCGACTTCTTTGTTTTCGGGGAACTGCTTCTTGGCGCCGTCCGTGCAGTTTTCTCAGCTCTTGCACGAACCCGGGCCGCGACGCGGCGGACCACACCAACGGTTGGGTCACCTGAAGCAACTCTTCCAACAAGTCAGTGTCACCGGCGGCGGGGCGGGCCTTTAATAGTGCTTGAAACTCCCACGGTCTTGCATAGTTCTCGTAGTACTTGATGGCCGACTGCAAGCTGCGCACCAAAGCGCCTTGACGGCCTTCTGGCCGCAGCGCCGTATCGATAGGCCAAAGAGGTGGCTCCGATCCGGGTTGCGCGCATATTTCGATGATGGTCCGTGCCAAGCTCTCAGCTCCATCACTCGACGTCCCGTCAGGTTCGGCGGTAAAAAACTGCACGTCCAAATCTGATTGGTAGTTCAGCTCACGACCCCCGCTTTTGCCCAACGCAAGTATTCCAAATGGCAGATTGCGATGTTCAGGAAGCTGAAGCCGCGCGATTGCTAATGCGGCCTCCAGCGTGGCATCCGCGAGCCTGCTTAGGTCCTGAGTCGCCCGGTCCAAGACCAACGACGGGTTGTCCGCAGCCAGATCAGCAGCAGCAATCTTGATGAGTGCTTTCCGGTGCTCGCGGCGCAGCGTTGCCGCAAGATGCGCGGGGTCTCCGTCCGCCACCGGCCTGGCTGCGCCTGGGTCCGCTCCCACAGCTTGAAGCAAAACTTCCCGCAAATCGGGCGGCGGCTCGTCCGCAAAATCGTCGAATCCCAGCCCGTTGTTCCAGCGACTCACCACGGTCTGCCCCAATGAGACACTGCCCCCAACTAGCGCCAGAAGACGCTCTAACCTGGGATCATCGAGGGGTAGTTGCCCCGCCGCGCCTGTGAGCCCAAGTTCAAGCAGTCTTCCTAAAGCCTTATCGGGATCGCTAACGCTAACGAAAGCGGGTAGAAGCTCTTGCAGTTCGGGGTGGCTGCGAATGGCTTCTAGAGCAGAGGCGGCAGAGCGAAATCCATAGTTAAGCAGGTCAGCTGTCGACGCTTGCTTCATTGGCGACCAAAGAAAGGTTCATATTCGCGCGCAGTGATCTGGGCCCTGTACTCCTGCCACTCGTTCTTCCCGTTTCTAAGAACGTAATCATGCACGTTGGCGCCAAGCACTTCCGCGACCGCCTCGCTCTCTTCCAGTGCATCTAGTGCCTGCGACAGGGAGATCGGTAGCGACGGTATCCCAAGAGCTCGGCGCTCTTGGTCTGACAGCGTCCAGACGTCATCTTCCGTCTCTTCTTCCAGTGGAAGCCTCTCTTCGACTCCTTTGAGCCCCGCTGATATCAGTAGGGCCAGGCCGAGATAGGGATTAGTGGAACTGTCCGCTGCGCGAAATTCGATTGAGCTTTCTTCTGGGCGAAGTGGATTCCAGAAAGGGATTCGAACCAAAGCGGAGCGGTTGTTGTGTCCCCAGCAAATGTAGCTGGGTGCCTCTCCCCCTCCCCAGAGTCTCTTATAAGAGTTCACGTGTTGGCTGATGACTCCACTCATCGCTCGGGCCTCTGCTAACAGCCCTGCTATGAAATGCCGCGCAGTATTCGACAGGTTGTACCTGCCACCACCGGAAAAGAACACATTTTGAGAACCCTCGAAAAGGCTGAGGTGCAAGTGCAGGCCAGAGCCCGGGTGCTCTATGAAGGGCTTAGGCATGAACGTGGCAATCATTTGCTCTCGAAGCGCCACCTCTGCGATGACCGCGCGGGCCGTCATGATGTTATCGGCCGTCTCCAGCGCTCCAGCTGCTCGCAGATCGATCTCGTTTTGTCCTGGGCCGCCCTCATGGTGAGAGTATTCGACCGCTATCCCGACCTCTTCAAGGGCTGCGACAACTTTTCGGCGAAACTCGTTCGTGTCCCCCCAGGCCACATGATCGAAGTACGATGCCTGATCGACGGGGGTCAAGTGACCCGGCACGCCGGGCTGCTCCAGTAGATAAAACTCGATCTCCGGTTGCACCTGCACGGTGAGCCCTTGAGCTTCAGCGCGCTCTAGTACCCTTTCCAGAACAAACCTGGGGTCGGAGCGCGACTGCTGCCCTGTGGGTGTGTAGATGTCGCAGAACATCCTCCCAACAGGGCCAGTCTCGTGGTGCCAAGGAAGCTGACAGTAGGTGCTCGCATCAGGAACCAGGACCATGTCGGATTCGTAGATGCGCGACAGTCCCTCAACAGCCGACCCGTCAAAGGGGACGCCAAGCGTGAAAGCCTCTTCCAGTTGGGATGAATCGATCGCGATGCCTTTTAGTTTCCCGGAGACATCCGTGAACCAGAGGCGGACCAGCCGGGTTCCGCTGTCTTGGACTTCCCGAAGAACATCTTCTTGGCGCTGGTTCACAAGGCCGACTACTTCCCTGAGTGGCCGCGCTGATCCGAAGAACCCGAAAGGCCCTGCGAGATGGATTGCAAGGCCGCGGTGAGTTCTGTGGGGATCACCCACAGCTTCGAAGACTCACCCTTTGCTAGTTGAGGCAGCATTTGTAGGTACTGATACGCCAGCAGGTCGGAAGTCGGCTCGCCTTCATGAATCGCCGAAAAGACAGTTCCGATCGCTTTGGCCTGGCCCTCTGCCTTTGTTACCTCAGCTTGAGCCATACCCTCTGCCTGCAAAATGGCAGACTGCTTTTCGCCTTCTGCACGCAGAATCTGCGACTGGCGCACCCCTTCGGACTGCAAAATCGCGGCCCGCTTGTCGCGTTCGGCACGCAGCTGTTGCTCCATCGCTTGTTGGATCGAGGGCGGTGGGTCAATCGCCTTCAGTTCAACGCGGTTCACGCGTATGCCCCATTTCCCAGTTGCCTCGTCCAGCACACCGCGTAGCTGAGCGTTGATCTGGTCACGGCTCGTAAGGGTTTGCTCAAGGTCCAATGAACCGATGACGTTCCTAAGCGTGGTAACGGTCAGCTGTTCAATTGCTTGGATGTAGTCCGCAATCTCATAGGTAGCCGCCATTGGATCGTTTACTTGGTAGTAGATGACCGAGTCTATCGAGACGACCACATTGTCCGCGGTGATGACAGGTTGCGGTGGGAAGCTGGTCACCTGTTCACGCAGATCGACGGTCGCTGCCACGCGGTCTATGAATGGAATGAGAACATGCAAGCCAGCGTATTTCACCGACTGAAACTTGCCGAGTCTTTCCACCACAAGTGCGCGCGATTGCGGCACGATTCGAATGGCGCGCACCACCACTACCACGATGAAGATCACTACTAGAAGGACTATAAAGCCCCCGATCGATGCTGCTATATCCATGTCTTGCCCTTCCCTTAAAACCTAGATACGCGTGTCCGGCGGTCCGGAGTCCGGCGGAACCGGAACGTACTCCTCAAATGGACCGACGACAGCGGTTGCGCCATCAATTTGGACGACGCGGACATGACTGCCCACGGGGAACTGCATCCCGTCTTGACCTCTAGCTGACCAGTCGCCGCCCTCTAGACGGACTCTGCCCCCGGTTCCGGTGAGCGGCGCGGTCACCACGGCTGTCTTGCCAACCAGGCCTCTCGCATTCGTGTCAATTTGTGGAGTGGACCGTTCCAGATGCGCTTTCGCCCAAGGACGGATAAAAATCATGAGGAAAACCGAGGCGACCGCGAAGACTGCGATCTGTCCCCAAAGTGGCAGTCCCAGCAGGGCACTAATCGCCGCGCCAAGGCTGGCTATCGCCAGGGTGAGGAAGAAGAGATCGACACTTATTACTTCGGCTATTCCAAGAAGCAGAGCCGCGACGAACCACACGATCACCATTGCTAGCTCCCCTCAGTTGGCCCGGCGCGGACCTGATGTCACGCCTCTTCGACAAGTTTACTGCCTGCTAAGCTTCCTTGGCAGTGGCCATCCACCTGCCACCAACGTGGTTTACCGCTAGATCAAGCCCGAAGAGGCTGGAAAGCCTCTCGGCGGTGAACACTTCTTCTATGGGTCCGGAAGCCGCGACGCGCCCTTCATCAAGAAGGAGCGCGTGGGTGAAGTAAGGCCCGATCTCTTCAAGTTCGTGGGTAATCAGGATTACGCCCGGACTGTCGGGAGAGTCCATTATTTCACCTAGGGCCTGCACCAATATCTCCCGCCCACCAAGATCAAGGCCAGCAGTTGGCTCGTCCAGGATCAAAACTTCGGGGTCGGCCATAAGTGAGCGCGCCAGTAACACTCGGCGCCGTTCGCCTTCGGACAGTGACATAAATGGTCGCTCACCGAGGCCCCCGACCCCCAGCGCGGCCAGCAGATCCTCGGCGCGAGAGGTGTCCATCGCCTCGTACTCTTCACCGAAGCGCACCGACTGTCCCCAAGCAGCGCTTAGAACAAAATCGATGGTCTTCTCGTGCGGCGGCACGGCTTGCCCCACATCGACGCTTGCAAACCCAATTTGCGATGCAAGATCAGCAGAAGAGTGATCTGCCACCGGCTTTCCAAGCACGGACACGTGGCCTTCGGAAGCGGATGCCCGTCCCGTGAGGAGCCGAGCAAGCGTGGTTTTGCCTGCCCCGTTAGGTCCAACGATGACCCAGTGCTCACCCGGGTTGAATGACCAATTGACTTCGGACAGGATTTGATGTCCCACGGCCAACACGGTGGCATTTTCGATGTCTATGAGGGAATCGTTGGTGAAGTGATCGTCATTCGCAGTCATGCTCTCACTATAGTCGGCGCCGCGCCCAACATACCTAGGCGCACGCCTTACCTCACGACTCCACCAACTGCCGGTACAGGTCTGCTGTCTCCGTTCCGATCTGCTCCCAAGAGAAGAACTCCTCGACCCGCTTCCTGCCGGCTTTCCCCATTTCCTTAGCCCGCTTCGGATCTTCTAGAACCCAGGTGAGCCTCTCAGCCAAGTCTTTTTGGAACTGGCCTGGGTCAAGCGGTCTGCCGGTTCCGTCCTGAGCTTGCTCAATGGGCACCAAATAGCCGGTCTCTCCATCAACTATCACATCGGGAATCCCCCCGGTCGCGGTGCCAACGACCGGCAGGTCAATGGCCATGGCTTCTAGGTTCACAATTCCCAAGGGTTCGTATACTGACGGGGTCACAAAAACATCGGATGCAGCTAAGACGGCCACAATATCCTCGTGCGGAAGCATTTCGGAGATGTGAATTATTCCGGACCGCCTCTGTTGCAGGTCTTGGATTAGCCCATCAACTTCAGCCTTGATTTCTTCGGTATCCGGAGCGCCCGCACAAAGGATTACCTGAGTATCTTCGGGAAGCAGCTCGACCGCGCGCAAGAAATAGGGCAAGCCCTTTTGACGCGTTACCCGTCCCACGAAAACGACTGTCGGCAGCTCGGGATTGATTCCGAACTTCTTGATAACCCCCGCGGCGTGCTCTTCCTCCTTCGCCCCTTGGGGCCTTCGCCAGCGCTGCAGGTCAATCCCGTTGTGGATCACCACAACCCGTTCCGGGGCAACGCTTGGATAGCACCGCAAGATATCGTCGCGCATCCCGTGAGATACAGCAATAATCGCGTCAGCGTTTTCGTACCCTATCTTCTCAGCGAAGCTGGAGACGTTGTACCCACCGCCAAGTTGCTCGGCCTTCCATGGACGCAGCGGCTCCAAAGAGTGCGCAGAGATAACAAGTGGGACACCGTAAAGCTCTTTCACCAAGTACCCCGCGAAGGTTGTGTACCAAGTGTGAGCGTGAACCAGGTCCGTGCCCGCGCATCCGTTTACCATTTCCAGGTTGACGCCCAGCGTGGAGATCGCCGCATTTCCGCCCTCAAGCTGTGGTAGATACGGGTAGCCGGTGACTCCTTTGTCTGCCCCCGCTGTTCCCTCTTCCCTGGGACCGTCGAACGCTTGCACGCGCACATCGACCTTATCTCTAAGAACTTTTGCCAGTTCGTCTACGTGCACGCCCGCTCCGCCGTATATAAAAGGAGGGTACTCGCGTGTCAAGATATCTATACGCATTGCTGGGCCTTTCAGCGTCTGGTAGAGGGTGAAGCAGGTCTAGCGGCTAGCGGCGCGCAAGCCAGGTCAGGCTCGACGCAGAGATCCAATAGAACAGGTCCCGCGGCCACTCCATTTGCTGAACACAGTATATCTGACGCAAACGAGAGATAGGACACATTGGAGATGCCGCCCGGCTAGACTGGGGAGCATGTCAAAGAAAAACGTTCTCGCGATTGTCCTTGCCGGCGGCGAAGGTAAACGCCTCATGCCACTCACTGTTGATCGCGCCAAACCTGCTGTGCCCTTCGGCGGGCACTTCCGCCTCATCGATTTTGCGCTCTCCAATGTTGTGAACTCGGGCTACCTACGGATAGTCGTGCTCACCCAATACAAATCTCATTCGCTCGACACTCATATCTCTAAAGCGTGGTCACTGTCGTCCATGCTTGGCAACTATGTCACAACCATGCCGGCTCAGCAGCGTCGCGGTCGGCACTGGTATCTAGGCTCCGCGGACGCCGTCTATCAGTCGCTGAACATCGTCTACGATGAGCGGCCCGACTATGTTGTCATTACCGGCGCGGACAACATCTACCGGATGGATCTGAGCCAGATGGTGGATCACCACATCGAGTCCGGTTTACCGGCCACAGTCGCGGGCATTAGGCAGCCGATTGAGCAGGCCTACCAGTTCGGTGTCATCGACGCCAAAGACGGTGTCGTGCAGGAGTTCCTCGAAAAGCCAGAAGTCGCGGAGGGACTCCCTGACGACCCGACCAAAGTTCTTGCGTCAATGGGCAACTACGTTTTCAACACCGACGCGTTAATCGACGCACTCAAGGCCGATGCCGCAGACCCGGACTCCAAACACGACATGGGCGGCAACATCATGCCGTGGTTCGTAGAACGCGGTGAGTGCGGCGTCTATGACTTTATGGACAATCACGTGCCGGGCGCAACCGACCGTGACCGCGACTATTGGCGCGACGTGGGAACCCTTGATGCGTACTACGAGGCCAACATGGACCTGATCAGTGTCCACCCGATTTTCAACCTGTACAACTTCAAGTGGCCGACGCTCACTTATATGAACGCCGCTCTACCTCCCGCCAAATTCGTTTACGCCGGTGAGGACGGCCGCCTTGGCCAGGCTATCGATTCTCTGGTCTCAGCGGGTGTCATCGTATCTGGTGGTCAGGTATTCCACTCAGTTATCTCTTCGCAGGTTTACATCCACTCGTGGGCGCGCGTTGTCGATTCGGTTCTACTTGACGGTGTGAACGTAGGGCGGAACGCCGTGGTGAAGCGCGCTATTTTGGACAAGAATGTGATCGTGAAAGAAGGAGCTTCGGTTGGCGTTGATCATAAGCGCGACCGAGAGCGCGGACTTACGGTTACGGAGTCCGGCATTACCGTCGCACCGAAAGATTTTGTGATCGAACCGTGAATCATGTCGAGTCCCCCCTGGTCGTTACAATCTACGAGCAGGGAGGGCCCTCTCGCGCCGCGGACGTGACCGGCCCCGGCTGGCGCGGCTACTTCGGCGAATCGGAGACAAGTGGGGCCTGCGGCCGCTGTACCCTCAATGGCGGCGCACCGGTCCCCGGACCAGTGATCCTCGTGTCAGATGTCGACTCGACTCTGATTGAGGAAGAGGTGATTGACCAGCTAGCGGCACTTGCTGGGAAGGGACGCGAAGTCTCCGATATAACCGCCCAAGCGATGGCTGGAGAGATAGATTTCGCCACTTCGCTCCAAAGGCGAGTCGAGGCCCTGGCTGGGCTACCTGAAGAGGCGTTTGCTCACGTTGCAAAAGGCGCGACGATCCGACCTGGGACCCGCGAGTTGTTCTCTTGGGTTAAGGACCGCGGCGGCGTTGTTGCAGCAGTATCCGGTGGGTTCACACCGGTTGTCCGGACGCTTGCCGAAACCCTTCGACTTGACCACTTTCAGGCCATAGACCTAGAAGTGAGCAGCGGCAGGCTCACGGGACGCGTGGCTGGCCCAATTGTCACAGCCGAGTCCAAAAGGACCTTTGTGGAGCAACTGGCGAGCGAATACGACCTTCCGACGATAGTGCTGGGCGACGGTGCTAACGATTTACTCATGCTGGAAGCGGGCGACATCGGAATTGGAGTGCATGCCAAAGCTGTGGTGCGCGAGCAAATCGGAAACTTCCTGGACAGCCGGGGACTTGATCCTGTGATCGGCCTACTGGGTCACAGCCTGCTGCCAGGCCGGCTCCCGGCGCACTAATTAGTTAGCACAACCTGCGGGTCTTCTCCGATGCCTGAATGCCATTCTTTCCAATCATGAGACGCACTCAGGATGATGGCGGTAGCAGTTGGCACACCCCACGGCAAGGCACTGGGATCCTTGGCCAGCAATCTAGCAGCCTCGCTGATTGTCGGCTCGTGCCCTACCACGATGGTCGTTTCCCCAGCGGCTTCCATCCGAACGGCTTCGATTATGTCCATCGGGTCCCCCGAGTAGATGTCGTCCACGACCGTTGCGGCGGGCATGCCCTCTGGAAGTGCCTGGGCGATCGCAGACCACGTTTCCTTTGCGCGCGCCGCCGGGGAAACCAGGACCGCACCAACTTTCGTCAGTTCGCTCTTTAGCTTGTCCGCAAGTTCAGCGGACTGTTTTCTGCCCCGTTCAGAAAGGGCCCGGTGGACGTCTCCACCAGTTGCTTGCTGCTCAGCTTTCGCATGACGAATCAGCACTATTTTGTGTTTACTCATAGGACCAGGGTAGTCGAGCACTTGTTAGCCGGCCCACCGAAGCGAGTTAGGATGAGAGTATGGCTATCAAGAAGGGTCCCGAGTACCTGGTGTGCTCGGCCAGAAGATGTGACTTAGCCGCCACCGGTGCGATCATCTGGTCGAACCCTAAAATCCATTTCGGCCGCCACAAGACATGGCTCACCTGCGATGATCATCGACAATTCTTGACGGACTATTTGGGGTACAGGAATTTCCCAGTCGAACATTTGCCGCTCCAAGAGTTCCTTGCCCGGGAAGCGGACGAGGCGTCCCCTACTGACTAGGTGAGGGTCACCAGATCCAAGTACTCGTCGTCCCACAAGTCTTCATCCCCATCGGGTAGCAGAAGAACCCGGTCAGGATTGAGCGCCTTTACGGCTCCAGGATCGTGAGTGACGAGGACGACCGCGCCCGCGTAGTCGCGAAGGGCATTCAAGACCTCCTCCCGGGATGCCGGGTCCAAGTTGTTTGTGGGTTCATCAAGGAGCAGAACGTTCGCTGCCGACACCACCAAGGTTGCAAGTGCAAGCCGGGTTTTTTCGCCGCCAGAGAGAATCCGGACCTGCTTGCCTATATCTTCTGCGCCAAAAAGGAACTGGCCAAGAACCGAGCGCAGCTGGGTGTCATCAAAGCCCGGCGCTGCGTCTTTCATGTTCTCTTCGACTGTCCGGTCGCCATCCAGCGTCTCATGTTCCTGAGCGTAGTAGCCGAGCAAGAGCCCGTGCCCCGCCACTACCTCGCCGGTGTCTGGACTCTCTTCCCCGCCAAGTATTCGCAACAGCGTAGTCTTTCCCGCTCCGTTTAGGCCAAGGATCACCACCCGGGATCCCCGATCTATCGCTAGGTCAAGCCCCGCAAACACTTCCAACGATCCGTAGCTCTTCGACAAGCCCCGAGCAGTGAGAGGCACCTTCCCGCAAGCGGCGGGGTCAGGAAACTTGAGCTTGGCAACTTTCTCAGCGCTCACTTCATCCCCAGCAAGCTGCCTGAGTTCTTCGGCTCTTCGCAGCATCTGCTGGGCGGCCACCGCCTTCGTCGCTTTGGCACGCATCTTCTCACCTTGAGCCTGCAGCGTCTCAGCTTTTCGTAAGGCGTTCGCTCTCTCTTTCTTTCGACGCCTCTCATCGTCTTCACGCTGTTTTAGATAAGCGTCCCAACCGAGGTGATAGACGTCTAACTCACTGGTGCGAGCGTCCAGATAGAAGACGGTGTTTACAGTCTCTCTAAGCAGGTTTACGTCGTGGCTAATTGCCAGGAACCCACCCGAGTATCCGCGCAGCCAGTCACGCAGCCAAATGATTGAGTCGTGATCCAAGTGGTTCGTCGGCTCGTCAAGCAAGAGAGTTTCCGCGCCGGAGAAGAGTACGCGGGCGAGCTCTACCCTGCGGCGCTGTCCCCCAGACAGTGTCCCGACAGGTTGGTCCATCAGGCGCTGATCTACCCCTAAAGCCGCAGCGATCTGCGATGCCTCTGCATTCGCAGCCCAGCCGCCGCTTACGTGGAATTCATGGTCTAGTCGGACGTACCTCTCCATTGCTTTTTGTTGACGCTGGCCGGTTTGCTCACTCATCTCTCTTTCGGCCTTCTGGATCCGGGCGAGCAGCTGGTCAATGCCTCGAACAGAGATGATGCGCGACCTCACGCTTTGTGTAGGGTCGGTCTCTGCGGTCTCTTGAGGTAAATATCCGACTTCTCCTGTGCGGCTCACCTGTCCGTCGCTCTCCGCGACACCTCGATCGGGTTCACCCGCGAGGATCCTCATAAGGGTGGTCTTGCCGGCCCCGTTTCGCCCCACCAGCCCAACCTTCGCTCCTTTACCCACGTGGAAACTGGTCGGTTTGATGAGCTGCCGGGCCCCTATACGCAAAGAAAAGTCGCTGACGCTGATCACCCAACGATAGTAGTCGAGAACGCACAGGCCATGTTGCCGTCGACATGGCAGCTGAGCATGAGTTTTCGCGCACGCGACTCTTCGCGGCACAATTGAAGGGTGACAAAGAGACAAGAAAACCGCGCCGGCCGCGCCTACGACCTGATCGCCATCAGTTTTGTGGCGTTACTGCTGATTGCCAACGTTGCCGCCACGAAATTGTTTGTGCTTGGAACGGACTCCTGGCATCTGGTCTTTGACGGCGGCGCAATCCTGTTTCCGCTCACCTACGTGCTGGGTGACGTGCTCTCGGAAGTATACGGTTTTAGGGCAGCTCGACGCGTCATTATTGCCGGGTTTTCTCTGTCCGCCCTGGCGGCGCTGACGTTCTGGGTTGTTGGGTTGCTTCCACCTGCCCCAGGCTACGAACACCAGGAGGCGTTTGTGGCGGTGCTGGGTTTTGTCCCCCGCATCGTTGCGGCCTCACTTCTCGCATTCTTAGTCGGCCAGCTACTCAACGCCTACGTTCTTGTGGCGATCAAAGGTAGGTGGGGAGAACGCCACCTCTGGGTCCGCCTTCTTGGATCGTCAGTGGTCGGAGAAGCGGCAGATACAGCGATTTTCTGCCTGATCGCATTCGGCGGGATCCTAACGGCTCCGGAAATGCTCAACTACATGCTGGTTGGATACGCATATAAGCTAGCCGTGGAAGTCCTGCTGCTTCCTTTGACCTACGCGGCCATCGGGTGGGTCAAGAAGGAATAGATGAAGAAACCCTAGGTGTCGATGAACTGGTTAGCTGCCCCCGCCCCCGCTCCCGTGTCGCCAGGGCTCTCACAGCTACGAGCCCTTCCCAGAGCGAAGCCAGAGCGGCTGCACGCGGATGGAGGCACGACCGGCGATCGCGGCTTCAAGATCGAAGCGCGCCTTGCCGGTGGGCTGGGACGGGCTGGCATCTTGCATACCGCTCACGGCGTCGTGCAGACCCCCGCTTTCATTCCGGTGGGGACGAAAGCAAATGTGAAGGGGCTGCTGCCAGAACTTCTGGTCGGTTTGGGTGCCCAGGCAGTGCTGGCAAACGCATACCATCTCTACCTACAGCCGGGATCCGACATAGTCGACGAGGCCGGCGGGCTGTCGGAGTTCATGCATTGGCCGGGACCGACCTTCACGGATTCTGGCGGTTTCCAAGTTCTCTCAATGGGAGCCGGATACAAGAAAGTACTGTCCGATCAGTTCACCGGGAAAGAGGCGCCGTCTTCACTTCGCGGTGCCTTGGCGGTGAAGGAGTCGAGGGCCGCTGTAGATGACGATGGCGTCACCTTCTATTCGCACATTGATGGGTCCGCCCACAGGTTCAATGCAGAGATCTCACTTCGGATCCAACACGAGTTGGGCGCTGACATAATGTTCGCTTTCGACGAGCTGACCAGCTTGTTGCACCCATACGATTATCAAGTCGAGTCGCTTCAGCGCACCGAAGCCTGGGCGCGGCGCTGCCTGGCGGCCCACAAACAACTGACCGAAGAGCGGGAGGGCAAACCGTACCAACAACTTTGGGGCGTGATCCAAGGTGCCCAATACGAAGATCTGCGCCGCCGCGCAGCGAGCGAACTGGCAGCGATGGATGTGGAAGGATGCCGCTTTGACGGGTTCGGGATTGGCGGCGCACTTGAGAAGGAACGGCTGGGCACCATCGTCTCTTGGGTGAGTGAGTCCCTACCTGAAGACCGCCCGCGCCACCTGCTAGGAATTTCCGAACCAGGCGATCTTTTCGCAGCCGTCGAGGCCGGGGCGGATACATTTGATTGCGTGAACCCGTCAAGGGTTGCTCGGAACGCCGCAATTTACGGCCCGGATGGACGCTTCAACATCACCAACGCGCGGTTCGCTCGAGATTTCTCCCCACTAGTCGAAGGCTGCGGCTGCTACACATGCACCAACTACTCGCGGGCCTACGTGCGGCACCTCTTCAAGTCGAAGGAAATCTTGGCTGCCACACTGGCGACCATTCACAACGAATGGTTCACCGTGAGACTCGTGGAAACAATCCGGCAGACCATAATTGACGATCGTTTCTACGAGTTTCGGGACAGCATGCTTAGCCGATTCTCCGCCGGACTCAAACGTTGAAGCCAATTGCTCGAAGCTGAGCTCTCCCATCATCGGTGATACATTCAGGTCCCCAGGGCGGCAACCACACCCAATTGATTGACACGTCGGTCGAGTAGGGACCCAAAACCATTTGCACTTGGCGTTCAATCACATCGGTCAGCGGACACGCGGCCGACGTAAGCGTCATGTCGACAACTATGGAGTTGTCCGCGTGGATGTTGAGACCGTAGACCAATCCTAGGTCCACGATGTTGATCCCAAGCTCTGGGTCGATCACGTCCCGCATCGCTTCCAGGACTTCTTCTCCGGAAACGTTCCCGTCTTCTACAAAGGTCACGCCCTGTACAGGCTCTGGCTCCGGCACCTGGAAACGCTGTTTGGCGGGTTCCTGGTAAGCCATGGGGTTCGTCATTTCTATTCCTCCTCTTGCCCTGCTATATCAACACCGGCCTGTGCCAGCGCGTCGCGCAGAGCTAGCCAGCCAAGCAGCGAGCATTTAATTCTGTTGGCGAATTTCGACGTTCCTTCGAGAGCGGCCGCGTCGCCGAGCAGATCAAGTAGATCATCATCCACTCCCCTCCCACGTGAATGCATCATTTTGTCCATCGCCAAGTACATCTGTCGCAGTTGCGCAGTGTCGGCATCTTCGGTCATCTCCGCCAGCATGGAAAGGGACGCTTGGGATATCGAGCAGCCCTCGCCTTCCCATGAGAGGGCATCAAGCTGTCCACCCTGCCCGACCTTGACTCCCAGGGTGACCTCATCCCCGCAGGTCGGATTCACCTGGTGAGAGGTGAAGGTAAATCCCTCAGTGGATCCTTCACCAGTTCGCCTGCGCGAATGGTCCAAAATCACCTGCTGGTACAGCTGTTCCAAGGATGACATCCGGTTCCGTTCCTTTCTCTTTTCAGGCGCGCCCGAAGTAGTCCCGCACCTTTGAGACTGCCGCCAAAAGTTGGTCCACTTCTTCTTCCGTGTTGGTGATTGAGAAAGATGCTCTTGAAGAAGAGCGCACCCCGAAGAACCTGTGCAGAGGGATCGCGCAGTGGTGCCCAACACGAACGGCCACGTCATCAGCGTCTAGCACCTGACCGACATCGTGCGGGTGCACTCCCTCAACTTGAAACGCGACGACGCCCAGGCGATCACCGGTGCCCTGCGGTCCCAGAAGACGAACGCCGGGTATTGCTCTCAGCCCATCCATCAGCGGCGTGAGTAACTTCGTTTCCGTGGCGGCAACGCGATCCATGCCAAGCTCACTGAGGTACCTCAGCGCTTCTGCCCAAGCGGCGGCCTGGGCCACCGGCTGAGAACCTGCTTCAAATCGATTGGGCGCAGGGAGATACTCCGTTTCCTCCATGGTCACGTCAGCCACTACGGATCCCCCTGTCATAAACGGCGGTAATTGCTCAAGCAGCGCTTTGCGTCCCCAAAGTGCGCCGATTCCTGTCGGACCCAGCATCTTGTGCGAGGAGAAAACGGCGAAATCGGTGCCCAGCTCACTCACGTTCACGGGCATGTGCGCACTGGACTGGCACGTGTCCAGGATGCTCAGCGCGCCGACTTGTTTGGCGGCCCGGGCAATTTCCTCCACGGGTGAGATCGCGCCCGTCACGTTCGATGCGTGCGTGAAAGCAACGATCTTCGTGTTAGGTGTAATTTCATTGAGCGTCTCAAGGTCGATCCGTCCGTTTGGTTCCAGATCCAGCCAGCGAAATTCCGCGCCGGACCTTTTCGCAAGCTCTTGCCAAGGCACCAAGTTGGAGTGATGCTCAGCCCGCGTAACTACAATTCTGTCGCCTTCGCCAACGCCAAGCGGTCCCCCCTCGAGCGTCCGGGAGAGCAGGTTGATCCCCTCTGTTGCATTCTTCGTCCAGACGATCTCGTCACTATCGCCGCCGATGAAGTCTGCTAGATCAGCGCGCGCCGACTCGAAAGCCTCGGTCGCCTCGTCCCCCAGCAAGTGCGTTCCCCGATTTACTGCCGCGTTGTGGAGGCGGTAGAAATCTGCTTCCGCATCAATCACCTGGTTTGGCTTGTGCGAGGTTGCCGCTGCATCGAAATAGGCGATCTGGCGACCACCGCGGCCGGGACGATCAAGGATTGGGAAGTCAGAGCGGATTGCCGCCACCTCTTCTTTGCTGAAGGGGGTGGCGGTATCCGCATTGACTTTCGTCCGCATTAGGCGACCAGGTACCGATCGTAGCCGTGTTCTTCAAGACGCTCAGCCAGATCCGGACCGCCTTGTTCAGCTATGCGGCCATCCACAAAAACGTGCACGAAGTCGGGCTTTATGTAGCGCAGGATTCGCGTGTAGTGAGTGATCAGGAGAATGCCGTTGTCCAGCTTGTCGTGGACACGATTCACCCCTTCGGAGACGATGCGAAGTGCATCTACGTCCAAGCCCGAGTCGGTTTCGTCCAGGATCGCGAAGGCCGGTTCAAGCAGCTCCATCTGCAGGATCTCGAGCCGCTTCTTCTCACCACCGGAGAAGCCGACATTCACGTCTCGGTTCGCAAACTCGACGGGCATGCGCAGATCCTCCATCGCGTGGTCAACTTCTTTGACCCATTTGCGCAGGGCGGGGGCTTGTCCAGAAATCGCAGTCTTAGCGGTTCTGAGGAAATTCGACACGGATACACCCGCAACTTCAACGGGGTACTGCATCGCCAGGAAGAGTCCGGCCTTGGCGCGCTCATCAACCGACATTTCCAGGATGTTTTGGTCGTCCAGCCAGGCCTCACCCCCGTCAATCGTGTAGCTCGGATGCCCGGCGAGCGCATAGGCAAGCGTCGATTTACCCGAGCCGTTAGGGCCCATGACGGCGTGGATTTCGCCGCTGCGAACTAGGAGGTCCACGCCTTTGAGGATCTGCTTAGTACCTTCAGGGGTCTCCACAGATACGTGCAGATCTTTGATATTCAGGGTTGCCATTACTTCGTTTCTCCATTGGTTGGGCGGACTGAAGCCCGATATTCTTGCAGGTCTGTCTGGTTCTTCATCGCTAGGCGCCGGCTTCCACCAACGTGCGGTTTGTGGCAAGCTCCGCCTCAATTACGTCAAGCAGATGATCGCGAATGCTTTCCACCGGAATCTCGTTGATGAGTTCAGCAAAGAAACCACGCACAACCAGGCGGCGAGCTTCAAGTTCGGGGATACCGCGGCTCATCAGGTAAAACAGCTGATCATCGTCGAAGCGTCCCGTCGCCGACGCGTGCCCGGCGCCCTCAATCTCACCGTTTTCGATTTCCAAGTTCGGAACTGAATCCGCCTTGGCGCCTTCCGTGAGCAGGAGGTTTCGGTTGAGCTCGTAAGTGTCTGTGCCATCGGCGTTTTCTCCGATCAGGCAGTCTCCGATCCAAACAGCTCGCGCATCCTTACCCTGCAACGCTCCCTTATAGGTAACTCGGGAGTAACACTTTGGCTGCGAATGGTCGATGAACGGACGGTGCTCAAGATGCTGCCCCGCGTCAGCGAAATAGATGCCATTCAGTCGGATATCCCCACCGGGAGCCGTGTAATCCGTATCGACGCAAACTCGGACTAGGTCGCCCCCTAGCGTTACGACAAGGTGTTGAAGTGTAGCGTCACGACCAACCGAGACGCGGTGATCCGAAGCGTGCACCGCGGTACGATCCCACTCGTGGACCGCGATGACGTGCAGGTTCGCACCGTCATCTACGCGCACCTCTACCGTCTGATTCAGTTGGGCTGGGCCGCTGTGCTGCAGGATGACTATTCCCGACGAGAATTTCTTCGCCTCGATAAAAATGTGCTGAGACGAGGGCTCTTCAGATGCCGTGATATTCACCAAGATCGGCTGATCGAGTTCGACTTCCTCAGGAATCGTTATCACTGTCGAATCTGGGAAGGTTTCCCACGAGACCACAGCGGTTCGGTCCCCCGGCGCAAGTACAGTGCCAAGTCGAGCATCGTCGCGGCCAACCAGTTCCACCTTCGCGTCGACTGCATCAGCCACGTCGGCGCGCGCACGGCCCGTATAGTTCTCCAGCTCAAAGAGCTGCTTGATTCGCCGAATTGGTGTGAAGCGCCAGTCCTCTTCCCGGCCCCGCGGAACGGGGATGTCGGCAGCCGAAAAAGAGGTGGGCCGATCTGCGCGGGATGTGTGACCAGAGTCGGCCGGAGCCGCGCCGTGAGAGTGCGGGCGCGACTGGGTAAGAGTGTTTGTCATATTAGCCGACAGATCCTTCCATCTGCAGTTCAATGAGGCGGTTTAGCTCCAGGGCATATTCCATGGGCAGGTGCTTCGCGATGGGTTCAACAAACCCGCGGACAATGGTGGCCATCGCCTCGGTCTCGTCCAAGCCGCGACTCATCAGGTAGAAGAGCTGATCTTCGTTTACCTTCGACACCGTCGCCTCGTGACCCATCACGACATCTTCCGTTCGCACATCCACGTAAGGGTATGTGTCCGTTCGGGAGATCTTGTCGACAAGCAATGCGTCGCAAAGCACGTTCGACTTGGATTTGGTTGCCCGTGAATGTACTTCAACTAGTCCGCGGTAGGAAGTGCGTCCCCCTCCACGAGATACGGACTTCGCCACGACAGAGGACGAGGTGTTGGGCGCCATGTGAACCATTTTGGCACCGGTGTCCTGGTGTTGGCCCTCACCCGCAAAACCGATCGACAGGGTTTCACCGCGGGCATGCTCACCCATGAGGTAGCAGGCCGGGTACTTCATAGTGATGGCCGAGCCGATGTTGCCGTCCACCCATTCCATAGTGCCGCCCTCGTCAACTATGGCCCTCTGCGTGACCAGGTTCAGGACGTTGTTCGACCAGTTTTGGATGGTGGTATAGCGGACGCGAGCGTCCTTACGAACGAAAATCTCCACCACGGCCGCGTGCAAAGAATTCGTGTCGTAGATGGGAGCAGTGCAACCTTCCACATAGTGAACGTACGAACCCTCATCGGCGATTATCAGAGTCCTTTCGAACTGGCCCATCGCTTCGGTGTTGATCCGGAAGTATGCCTGTAGTGGAATGTCTACGTGCACGCCGGGCGGCACATAGATGAAAGATCCGCCGGACCAAGTAGCGGTGTTTAGAGCAGCGAATTTGTTGTCGCCAGCAGGCACTGCCTTTCCGAAGTATTCCTCAAACAACTCGGGGTATTCGCGTAGCCCCGTGTCGGTGTCAAGAAAGACTACGCCTTGGCGTTCCAGGTCCTCTTGTATCTGCTGATACACAACCTCTGACTCGTACTGAGCAGCAACGCCTGCGACTAGACGATTCTTCTCTGCCTCTGGAATCCCCAGACGGTCGTAGGTGTTTCGGATTTCTTCCGGCAAATCTTGCCAATCCTGAACCTGACGATCCGATGCGCGAACGAAATACTTGAAACGGTCAAAATCGATACTGGACAGATCCGGTCCCCACTTTGGCATGGGTTTCCGTTCGAAGAAATCGTAGGCTTTCAGCCGCTTTTGCAGCATCCAGTCCGACTCGTTCTTCACGCGTGAAATATAGCGAACGATTTCCTCATTGATGCCTTTTGGCACGCCTTCTGAGTACGTGTCACTATCTTTCCAGCCGTACTCATACGCGCCAATGGAATCGATGATCTGGTCGTCGGTCATTGGACCGGCGATCCCTTCACTCAATTCCTGCGGACGTTCATCAACCGGGACAGCCGGTATTGACTGAGTCATCAGTGTCCTTTTCCTCTTCCTTGCTCACAAGTTTCTGGCCGGGTATCAGCGATATCTGCTGTTTTTCAAAACCTTCCGGGCTCCCGGGTGGAGCGGCACCACACCAACGGGGATAACCGTTGTACAGACGTGCTCTCCTTGGGCCAGTGTGGCCAGTCGCTGGACATGCACACCCAGCAACCGTGAGAACGCAACCGTCTCCGCCTCACATAACTGCGGGTATTCGCGGGCTACCTGCTCTATTGGGCAATGCCCTTGGCAGAGTTGCACAGCGAACTCACCCGCTCCGACGGGGCGCACGCTCGCTGCGTACCCGTCGTCGGTAAGAGCATCGGCCAATGCCTGCGCTCTTTTTCGAACATCGGTGCCGGCAGCATTTACTAGGGGCAGATACCGGCGCTCTATGTCTCTGGAGCGGGCAGCCGCGAAAGAGTCGATCGCTTCCGGTCCCACCAGCCTGCCAAGATACCCGATGGCTTTAATGGCCAAATCGGAATGGCCATCGCTCATCCTATCGCGGCCTACACCCGTTGCCACATAGTAGCGGGGCGGCCGCCCACGTCCCCTGGGTTTCAGAGTCGGAACTTCGTGCTCGACAATATCCCCGGATTCCTCAAGAGCTGTGATGTGGCGGCGAACCGCGGCTGTGGTGAGCGATAACAGTTTCGCAATGGTGCTGGACGTTATGGGGCCCTTTTCCACGACGAGGTCCAACACGACCTCCCGCGTCCCAACCTCTTTTGTGTCCGTCATGCCCCTCCCCCAGCTTCCGATCACCCGGGTCTTTCGACCCAGACGCGCCCTTCATTAAGACAACACCAGTCTAGCGAATTTTCGCCACATTACCATTACGGTTTCACCAGCGATCATTATGGGCAGAATGCAATGCCAGGCCCAGCTTGGTTTATGTGGAGCGGAACCAATCAGCATCAGGGGCGCGGAGCGGCGCCAAATTATTCGTTCTTTGGACGTAAGTTGCAAGAATCCCACTTACTGCAGTCGGGCTGTGAATTGCCCCACTCATCACGGCCGCGACCGCCGCAGCGAGAGGTACCCACCTTGATTCCATGAGCGCTTCTTCCTCTGTTCTAGGGAAGGGCTCCGGGTGCTCATAAAGCTCACTAGCCAGAAAGATCCTCAAGCTTTCTGTTGAAGCACCGGGTGAAGTGAAGATATCGACCAGGGTTTGCCAACGATGTGCGCCGAGATCGGCTTCCTCTCTTAGTTCGCGTTTGGCTGCTTGGAGCGGTTCCTCTCCCGGGACGTCCAGCAGTCCCGCAGGGATTTCCCACAGAACCGAGTGTGCTGGGTGGCGGTATTGTGACTGGAGCAAAATTTCTGGTTCCGAGTCCGTCTCGCGCAGGGCAACTACTGCGACGGCGCCGCCGTGGTCGAGAAACTGCCGGACCACCGGAGCGCCGCCGGGGAGTTGAACCACATCCTGTTGGAGGGCGAACACCGCCCCACGCCAAAGCTCCGCCGATTCCAACGTCGGGTACTGAAGGTGGTGATCCCAACTTTCTGCTTTTTCCAGCACGAGTTCACCGCCTGTTTGGCAGAGGCGCCGTCGGCTCAGAGGCTCCTTCGCCTTGGCCGAACTGACCAGAACTGTGATCCGCCAAGGCAAAAATGGCGTTCGCAGTTCCCATGGCTGTGCCGAGCTGATCGACGGTTGCTATCGAGGTCTCCGCTGCGCGCAGCTGAGTGATCAAGTCGTCTTCGGACTGGGCGCTCCCAACAGCAACCGCGCCCTTAGGCAAAGAAGCCAGGGCGTCGGCCAAAGCCAAGAGGGCCGGGCCGCTAACGCTGCCCGCCTCTGCCTCAGCTGCATTATCTCCCGCGCTCGGCGGTAATTCGCGCGGGCCAATTAGAATCGCTGAGTTGGCGGTGCCGCTTGGTAGTGAACCCAGAGTGATCAGAGGATTGGTCTCGTCAGACAGTATCTCCCGCATGAGATCCACCTCAGCACCGGTGCTGTTCAGCACCTCAACTAGGGCTTGTGAGAGAACTTCGTCCGCTTCATAAGCATCGGATGGCTCAGCCAGGTGTGTCGAGAGCGGGGCTGAAAGAGTTTCCCGATACTCGCGTTGGCCCGTTGAAATCCAGTTCTCGGTCAACTGGACGCTGCCAACAACGGAGCCGCCCGCCCGGGCAACCGCGTCTTGAACCGCTTCCAGATCCGCGGGATCAACCCCCGGGAGTGACACCGTCACGACATCATTTCCCGACAGGGTGCCCGGCAGAATCTGTCCAGTTAGCGCACCAACGTATGTCGAGTACTCGTCTTCGAGTCGCCTGGCCTGTTCTAGGTCCGCTTCCATGTCGCGGGCGCGCTCTTGCAGATTACTACCATCGCTCAAGGCCTTGACTTGGTTTTGGAGAGGTCCGGCACCAAGGACGACTCCAACCGCAAGAGCCAAAAACACGGCGATTAAAGAAACGATGTGATAGCGCAGGTTTACCATGTGTATTTTCCGTTTTCCCTCAAACTGAATCGCTGCCAAACACCAATCCCGCGGCGCCGGCCGCAGTGGATCCCGTGCGCGACCAAAGGCCAATTAGCCAATCCCAGAGCTGCTGACCAAGAGCCCCGCCGACTGGAGTGAACAGCACTGCTGCCGTTAGAGCCAGGAGCGCGGCCAACATCAATAGGATCAGCTGCCACGTGCGCACTCCGGGGCGATAAAGAGCTTTTGCAACAGTGGCGGAGACCAACCGCTGACGTGCCTTCAACTCAATGAAGAAACCCGCCGCCGCAGCGGCCGCCGACTGCTCAAGAAAACCGTCTATCCCTGCCGAGTCACCAACAGTCACTATCTGCTTGGCCTCAGCAGTATCGGCTAGCAGGATCGCAGCGGCAAAAGAGTTGGCTGACGTGGTCATAGCGGCGTAATCCAGCGCCAGGGCGCTGGCCCTTTCGCCACCCAGCACGTGCCCGTCTGGGCGTTCCAGTAACACGAGAGGTCTCCCCTTGCGCAAGATCTTCTCTGGAGTGGTCGCTATGTCGCCGATGATCAGGTCTGGCATCCGCAACGTCCGGGCCACCATGCCCGCCGCCGCCCCATCGGCGATCAAGAAAGCAGAGAAGTCTCGGCTGAAGGGTTTCAACTCCCGCAACTGCCGCTCTGAACGCACCCCCTCACCAACGACTATCGCCGTCCTCCCCCTCAGATCGGGGACCCGCGGAACACCCTCACCCTCCAGATACTGGGCAGATTCCTTCTCCCAAGTGGAAGCAGCTGCATGAGAGAAAGACTCAACGGCCGGTTCTAGCCTCTGCCAACCCGCCACCTGCTCGGCCCGTAATTCTTCAATACTGCGGCGTCGACCCGCGGCAACAAGCAGATCGTCCCGGTACACGTCCGATCCGCTCACCGTGATCCGATCACCTTCCGCAAGCGTCATCACGTCAGAGCCAAGATCGTCAACGACGGGGATCCCTCCTTCTACCAGCAGCTGCGCACCCAAACTTGCGCGCCTGCCTGTAGTTGAAGGAGCTGCATTCAAAACCGCGGCGGGCCTGCTGCCCAAGAGAGAAAGGGCGGAGCTCCGATTAAGATCGGGGAGTTCGACAACTGCGATCTCGCCCGGTTCAAGCCGCGCGACAAGGCGCGTTACGGATTCGTCAATCCGCACCGAACCGCTGATGGTCTCTACCTGCGCCCCGCTCCCTTTACGCACTGGATTTCCCTCCCACTGTCTCTCCGCCTCAATCCTGCCACGATTTGCCGCCCAGCAATTCCTCGGCGTGCCGACGCGCACTGGTTGACTTAGGATCGGCCCCCAGCATCCGCATGATCTCCTCAACGCGTCTTTGCCCGCTAACCGCCTGCACACTGGTTTCCGCGCCTTCACGTTGCAGCACCAGATGCAGGTCCGCGAGTGCGGCCACTTGAGGTAGGTGGGTGACCGCTATGACCTGCTGCCCGCTTCCCAGGCGCTTCAGCCTTCCCCCAACTTCAGTGGCGGTGTGGCCGCCTATCCCCTGGTCGACCTCGTCAAAAACATACGTTCCCGGAGGTCGCGTCTGCCCCAGGACTACCTCAAGGGCAAGCATGAGCCGCGACAGCTCCCCGCCCGACGCGCCGTCCCCCAGGGGACGGAAAGGGCCCCCTGGTCTTCCGCGCAGATCCATAGAAATCGCATCCAGCCCGCTTGCAGTCGGGGTTCCCTGTTCAACACTCACCCTAAAATCGGCGCCGCTCATGGCCAAGGCGCGAATCTCTTCGGTGACAGCAGCGCTGAGTTCTTTTGCCGCACGCGCCCGTAAGCCATGAAGATTCTTTCCGATGCGAAGCACATCTTGCTGCGTGTCCGCCAGTTCTTCAGCGATCCTGGTAGGGTCGCCAGACAGGGCGACCAGCTCCTCAAGTCTCGACTTTGCGCTCGCGAGCCATTCGAGAAGCTCAGCTGCCGAGGTAGCGCGCCCCTTCATCAGATTTTCGAGGTCAGCCCGCCTTTGCTGCAGTCTGGCGAGCTCGGCTGGATCCTCTTCCAAAGTTTCCAAATAGTCGCGCAACTCGCTGGCAGCATCCGCTATGTCAGCCTCGGCTTGATCCAGGCGCTCAGCGAGTCGTTCCAGCTGGGAATCGATCAGCGCGGCCTGTCGCAGACTCCCAGTAGCGCGACTAAGCCCGTCCTCAACGCCGCCGCGGAGCTCGGTTCCCCTCAACGCCTCAAATGCGAATGTGACCTCTTGGCTTAACTCAGCGGTGTGAGAGAGTCGATCAATTTGCTGCTGGAGCTCATCTTCTTCATTCGGAGCTAGCGCAAGCTCCTCTACGGAGCTCACTATTTCAGACAGGTAACGAATCTCGATCTGCCGCTGATCGTGGTCCTCATGCAAATGGTCGAGGGTCTTCTTCAGTTGGACAGCGCGAGACCAATGCTCCGAGTACTGTTCGAGGGTCTCCGCAAGTTCCGCCCCGCCGTACGAATCGAGCAGGTCCCGTTGAACATCGGCGCGCCGTACACGCCATTGATCTGCCTGTCCGTGAATGGTTACCAGCGGGCCGACTAATTCTCGCAGAGTTGTAAGAGGCGCCGGTCTCCCTTGAAGGACAGCGCGACTTCGTCCTTCCTTGGGCACGGTCCTGGAGACGATCATCTCTTCGTCGGCGTCAAGACCTAAGTCGGCCAGCGCTTCGGTTAGCCCTTGCTGAAGTTGGAAAGTGCCGTCAACTTCTATCTGTTTGTGTCCCTTGCGTACAAGTGCTGTGTCGGCCTTTTCGCCTACCAGCAGGCGCAGGGCCGTGAGAATCATTGTTTTGCCCGCACCGGTCTCCCCTGTAATGACCGTGAAACCGGGAGACAAATCAAGCAGCGCCTGGTCAATCACGCCCACGCCGCTTATGCGCAGCTGGTCGATCACTTCTTCCCTCCAGGCCACGGTGATTTCCAGCCGGTGACGGGCAGTGAGAACTTGCTGACAAGGCGCTCAGAGAACGGATGGTCCTCTAACCTGGCCAGGCGAACAGGCCGATCCCCGCGCGTCGCTCTCACAACTGCGCCCGCCGGCGCGTCAAGCGCGAACAACCCATCCACCCAGACTTGCGGCGGCACCCGGTTCGTCGCAGAAATTCCGACTTCTAACACTGATTTTGGACTGACGACCAGAGGCCTGGTGAAAAGCCCGTGCGCGGCAAGTGGCGCCATCACGATTGCTTTGGTGTCGGGCCAGACGACCGGGCCTCCAGCAGAAAACGAGTAAGCGGTAGATCCCGTGGGAGTAGCAAGAATAATTCCATCCGCCCCGTACGTGGACACCGTTTGCCCGTCGACAGCGAAAGCCATGTCGGCTGGATGAGCCATGTCGGAATGGAGGATCGCCGCCTCGTTCAGCGCCCAGCTGCGCACCGTGTCCCCGTCAGGTAGAGCCACCTCTACCTCCAGGGTCATTCGGTTTTCGACCTCAAAATCATCTCTGCGGATCCGTTGGACTATCACAGACAGCGAATCGTTTGAGGTGTCGGCCAAGAACCCCATGTGACCAAAGTTGACGCCGAGCAGTGGGACATCAAACTCCCGTGCACTTCTAGCAGCCGAAAGAATAGTGCCGTCGCCGCCAAGAGCAAGAACTAGCTCCGGCGGGTTCTCTGGGTCCGCTTCATCTACAACCGACATGGAGAGCTCTTCTGCGACGCGGCTCACGGTTCGCGCCGCAGCAAATACCTCTTCTCTTTGCGGGTGGCGCTCCAAAAGTATACGTTTAGCCATTCTTCGAATCCTCCCCTCTTGACGGCTGTGGTCCGCGCTGAACGGCACTGATGGCCGCGCCGCGCAAATCCTCTATTGGTTCCTGTTCGGGAGCCGCAGATAGTGCCAAGAAGTATTCGACGTTTCCTGCGGGTCCAGGTAGTGGCGACGGCTCAATCGCCCATACTTTCAATCCTGATTCCGTGGCAAATCTAGCGACCTTCTCAACAGCAAAGGCACGCATATCTGGGTCCCAGACTACGCCGTTCTTTCCAACCTGACCTTTTCCCACCTCGAACTGGGGCTTAACCATTAGCAAGAAGTCTGCGTTCGGCGCGCACCGGATTAAGGCAGGGAGGACAAGCTCCAGGGATATGAACGAAAGATCCCCAACGACAAGGTCCGGTTGCGTCCCCACTTGCTCCGGTTCAAGGTACCTGATGTTGGTCCGCTCAATGTTCTGAACGCGCGGGTCTTGCTGGAGGGACCAAGCCAACTGCCCGTAACCTACGTCCACTGCGACGACCGAATCGGCCCCCTTGCGAAGCAAAACGTCGGTGAATCCCCCCGTTGATGCGCCCGCATCTAGGCAGCGTCTGCCGCGTATGGCAGGAGCCCTGGGTCCAAGCGCCTCCAAGACCCCCAGCAGCTTATAAGCGCCCCGAGAGACATATGTTTCCTGGACGGGCGCCTTCACCACTATGGGGGCGTCCGTGCGTACCTGGGTAGTTGACTTCTTTGCAACAGTGCCGCTGACAACTACCTGGCCTGCCGCAATCAACTCCTTGGCCTGCTGGCGCGAAGCAGCCAGGCGCCTTCTCACTAGCTCCGCATCGAGACGACGTAGACTCATGGCACCCTCTTACCGGGTGTGCAATTCGCGGCGAATCTTGACTTCCTCTTCCCTGAGCTCTTCCAACGCCAGCCGAAGGTCCGCCATCAACCGGTCGTCCAATGCGGGATCCACGGAACTGGGCGACTCATTCGACGGCTGGGACATCGGACTCTTCATCGGGCAGACTCTTTTCAGTATCGGAGGCCTTCTCTTCGAGAGCGCCGTCCGCCACCTGCTCTGGCTCAGCGAGCTCATAATTCGGTTCAGTGACTATGCCTTTCTCATCGTCGTTGTCCACGACGATCAGTTCAGGGCACCCCAACCGAATTCGCTCATCTTCTATCTCCCAGGCGGCCGCTATAAGCGCCCGGTAGGTGTCTAGGTTCAGCGTTACCGGGTCTCCAGCGCCGTTAAGCGTAACACCACCGATCGTGACCTTTCCTCGCCGGTCAATAGAGACTGGTTGGGAAACGCCACAGCTCCATGTCCCATCTCGGTGGTGACGCGGACGCGGGTGAGGCTCGTTTAGGCCAGCCAAATCCATGGCGACGAATGCTGGCCTTTCCCCGCGCTTTGCCTGCACCACCGCTCTAGCGTCGCTCACTCCGGTGAGCACATGCAAAGATGGCATTCTTGCGTTCACTGCACCCGCAATATCGGTAGATAACTGATCACCTACCACTATGGGCCGGTCCATCCGAAGCATTTCGGCGGCGCGAGTGAATATCTGCGGGCCCGGTTTGCCCGCCGCGGTGGGCTTCACGCCAGCCGCTCGGCTGACGGCTGTTACAAGCGAACCATTCCCAATGGCAAAGCCGCGCTCCGTTGGGAGTTTCGGGTCCATATTCGTCGCGTAAAAGCGAGCGCCCCGTTGGATCGCGAGGGCCGCTTCTGTGAGATCTTTCCACCCCAGATCGGGGCTCAAGCCCTGGACGACCGCATCCGGTTCGTCATCGGCGCTCGACACAACTTCGAAGCCGCCCTCGCGAACCATATCTGCAAGTTCAACACTTCCGGTGACCATGACCTTAGAGCTCTCGGGCAGGGCCTCCTTCAAGTCGGCTAGCAAATCCATGGCTGAGGTCATCACCTGATTCGCTTCAGCTTCATAGCCAAGCCGCACCAGCTTATCCGCAACCGTTTGGGGCCTACGAGACGAGTTGTTCGTCAGGTACCCAATCTGCATCCGGTTGTCTTCCGCTGTCACGAGCGCCGTCGGCCCACCCGGAATGACCTCTTCGCCCGCGAAGCACACTCCGTCCAAGTCGAGCAGTGCCCCGTCGAACACTTTTGATAGGGGCGTTTCGCTACCACGCAGGTCCGTGCGAACATTGTCTACGTCGGCTACGAGCAAAGTCCCGAGATCCACGATCTCCATCGGATCGGCTTCCGCGGGGATCTGCGCTGCAACTTCTGCTGCTTCTTCGAGTCGGCCGAGATCGAGAAGGCGTTCGTGGCGGAGCTGAAGCAAGCGCCTGAAGTGGTCCTGGTCGGCATCTTCTGGGAGTGCGTCTAGCGCGTTATCCACAATCATTAGGGAATACTCGAGCTGTCCAAGGTCGCCCCGGGCGCCGGCGGCGACCAGCATAAGTTCTACCTGATCCTCCAGATTCATCGTGGAGGTATCGGTTTCTTCGATGATCTCGATAGCGCGTTCCGGTCTGCCCAGGCCTCGTTCACAGTCCGCTTCGATTGCTCGAAGAGAATTGTCCCCGCGCATTCTGCGGACCGCCCGGACCTCTCTGAGTGCTTCCTCATACCGGCCGGAGGCGTAAGCAGTGAGGGCAGCGGCCTCCCGCACAACATCAACTCGGCCAGCCCGCTTCACCGCCGCCTGAGCATGTCTGTAAGCTGCTTCAGCGTCGATGTCGAGCAGCTGGCCAGCGGTCACCAAGTGCCGAGCAACGATTTCTTGGTTCGCGCCGGAGAGCGTGGAAAGAGCCTTCCTAGCATTCTCATCCAGCTCATCGGCAGTCACACCAGCCGGTATTACCGGCTCATCAGGGTCTGCCGATCGATAAGCTTGCTGGTGCGGCTTCGATCGGCCCTTGCCTTTCCGATCTTGGAAAGGCCGACCGCCCTTTTGTCCTGCACGCTGAAAGCCCTTGCCGCCATCGCGGCCCCCGGATCGGACGCCCCCGGATCGGCCGCTTCCAGATCCGGCCCGACCGCCATCTCTACGGGAGCCGTCTCTATTTGGGCGACCTTGATTACCTTTGCGGTTATCGGACACGGTAACCTCTTTCAAGCTGGTTCGATTAGTTGATCTGTTCTCAGTCCGGAACCAGTCTACTCGTACAAAATCGAGCTGCTTAATCGACCCGTGCTTCTGAGGATATTTCACCCCTTAAATGTTTGAGAGCCCTTCGCCCCGTTTTTGTTGGGGTGTTGGGCTCTCTTG
>CAYFRL010000003.1:27419-98374 GCA_964345595.1 uncultured Actinomyces sp. | reverse complement strand
CGACCTCCGGGTTATGAGCCCGGCGAGCTACCGAACTGCTCCACCCCGCGTCGGCTCTATCAACTATAGCGGCAGGCCAACGGGGCGACAACTCCCCTGCCGGTGGCCTTTCTCATAGGGGCAGCACCGGGTTTGCTGGACCGCAGTTGCACGGCTCCCGCGACACCTCGTCCAGAAATTGGCGTACAAAGGGGTCCTTTTCTGAGCAGCGTTAGACTGCTCGCGAGATACCCGGCGCGAAGGTCGACTTACCAGTTAAGCTGATCGGGGAACTTCCCCTAGGTGACCTTCGCCTGAGGAATCTGGCTTCCAGGATCCTTCGAAGATGGTAACTGAGAGTAATCGGCCCCGCGCGATTGTGAGCTCCGATGGATGTAATGGTGGTTGGTGGGGGCGGCCGCGAGCACGCTCTGATTGAGTCGCTCCGCAAGAGTCCCCAGGTTTCTAAGGTCTACGCACTTCCCGGAAACGGTGGAATTGCTGATGTAGCTGAATGTGTTCCGATCGCTGCCACAGACATTGAGGGGATCGTGCGGTTCGCGCAGGATGCTCAGGTGGACTTTGCGGTGGTCGCGCCGGATGACCCCTTGGTCCTTGGAGCTGTGGATGCGCTTGAAGCTGCTGGGATCCCAACTTTTGGGCCCAACGCGAAGGCCGCCCTGATCGAAGGTTCCAAGGCTTTCGCAAAGGACCTCATGCTTCGCTACGGGATACCGACTGCTGACTACCGGGTGTTTACGGACCTGACTGACGCGTTGGACTATCTGAGGGACGCGCACTATCCCCTTGTGGTGAAGGCCGATGGTCTAGCCCTGGGCAAAGGGGTTGTGATTGCCCCAACTGAACAGGAAGCGGCCGAGGCGGCAACGTCAATGCTTTCGGGCGACCGCTTTGGCCAGGCCGGAAAGCGCATTGTCGTTGAGGAATACCTCGTGGGTCCCGAAGTCACTGTGCTCACTTTCACGGATGGAAGTACCGTCGTTCCAATGGTTTCTTCGATGGACCACAAACGAATCTTCAACGGAGATCTGGGTCCGAACACAGGCGGCATGGGAGTCATCGCCCCGAATCCGTTCTACACCGAAGATATTGCGCAGGTCTGCTCAGCGTCGATTATCCAGCCGACCATTGAAGCTATGCGAAAAGAAGGGCGCCCTTTCAAGGGATGCCTCTACTTTGGTCTCATTTTGACCGAGCAAGGACCCAAAGTAATTGAGTACAACTGCCGATTCGGAGACCCAGAAACCCAGGCCATTTTGCCTTTGCTGGAATCAGACTTGTTCACAATCTTGCGCGCTGTCCGGGCAGGCGAACTCGACCAGGTTGACGTCAACTTCTCCGACAGGTCCAGCTGCTGCGTTGTTTTGGCCAGTGAAGGGTATCCAGGCCAATGCCAGGTGGGCAGGGCGATCGAACTCCCACTAGCCGGAAATAGGGACACCCATCTGTACCACGCCGGCACTGTCAGGCACGACAATGCGGTGCTCACCAGCGGAGGCAGAGTCCTTGCAGTCACGGCGTTAGGTGACAATCTTGAAGATGCAATTGACGCCGCTTACCTTGCGGTGCAGGACATTCGGTTTGAAGGGGCTCAGTACCGAACCGACATCGGTGCTACCGCCCTTTCGATTCCCGCCAAATAGCCAAAGAGCTAAATGGCTAAATAGTGAAATAGCAGCAGTCCCCGAAGAACAGAATCCGACAAGTAAGGTCTGGTCCCTAAAGATGATTTCACGCTTGTATGTGGAAAAACGTCCAGAGTTCGCCGCGGAAGCGAAAAGAGTCTTGGAAGATTCTCGGCGCCTGCTTGGCGTGAGTTCCCTCCAGAACGTTCGGATGCTTCAGCGCTACGACGTGGAAGGACTGAGCGACGCGCAACTGGCAGCCGCGCGGGACACGGTTTTTTCGGAGCCGCCCCTGGATGTGGTTCTGGAATCGGTGCCGGAAGGTGCGGACGCCTCGTTCACCACACAGTACCTGCCCGGCCAGTTCGACCAGCGCGCCGATTCGGCGGAGATATGCCTGCAGCTGCAAAACGGGGGCGATCGTCCCCGAGTGGAGAGCGCCCAAACCTATCTTCTTTATGGGGATTTGTCCGGGGAAGATGTCCAAAAGATCAAGAATTACCTCATAAACCCCGTGGATTCCCGGGAAATCCCTTTGGATGCTGACCCAACTTTTGCGACGACGCAGAAGAACGACGAACCCACGCCCACGCTCCCCGGTTTCACTGACTCCGGTGATGATGAGCTGAGAGCACTGAGCGAGGACCTCGGCCTGGCCATGGATTTGGACGACCTGCGGTTCACGCGCGACTATTTTGCTGAAGAGGGACGAAACCCCACTATTGCCGAAATCCGCGTGATCGACACGTATTGGTCGGATCATTGCAGGCACACGACGTTCTTGACGGAGCTGGACACGGTCCGTTTCGATGATCCGCGGGCTCAGAAGACCTACAACCGGTACCTGGATCTTCGCGGCGAGCTTGGCCGAACTAAGCCGGTCACCCTCATGGACTTGGGCACGATCGCTGCAAAATATCTGCGCGCGTCGGGGCAATTGGAAGGACTGGACGAGTCCGAAGAGATCAACGCCTGCACCGTCAAAGTGAACGTTGAAGTCAACGGTCAAAACGAGCCCTGGTTACTGCTTTTCAAGAATGAGACGCATAACCATCCAACTGAGATTGAACCTTTTGGAGGGGCCGCGACCTGTGTCGGCGGCGCTATTCGCGATCCACTTTCTGGACGCGCCTACGTGTACCAGGCCATGCGCGTGACCGGCGCGGCTGATCCGCGCGGCCCGTTGCAAGAGACTTTGCCAGGGAAACTTCCCCAAAGACAGATTGTGAACGAGGCGGCGGACGGGTACTCAAGCTACGGTAACCAGATCGGGCTTGCGACGGGACAGGTAACCGAGGTTTACCACCCGGGCTACCTGGCAAAGCGAATGGAAATTGGCGCCGTCGTTGGCGCGGCCCCAGCCGAAAATGTCGTACGCCAGGTACCCGCCACGGGTGATCAGATAGTCCTGCTTGGTGGCCGGACCGGCAGAGACGGCATTGGCGGCGCCACAGGCTCATCCAAAACTCACACCGCGGAGTCGGTCACCGAATCAGGCGCCGAGGTCCAAAAGGGGAACGCACCAGAAGAGCGCAAGATTCAAAGACTCTTCCGCAACGGTGAAGTGGCGCAGACGATCCGGCGTTGCAACGACTTTGGGGCCGGTGGGATTTCGGTTGCCATTGGAGAACTTGCGCCAGGGCTTCGCGTGAACTTGGACTTGGTGCCCGTCAAATACCAGGGTCTTAGCGGGACAGAGCTGGCAATCAGCGAATCCCAGGAACGCATGGCGGTTGTCCTTGACCCAAGTGATGTCCCCAGATTCATGCAGCTCGCTGCAGCAGAGAACCTAGAGGCCACCGTCGTGGCTGAGGTGACTGAAGAACCCCGTCTGGTTATGACACACCGCGGACAAGAAATCATCAACCTGTCCCGCCAGTTTCTAGACACGAATGGGGTGGCAAAGCACGCTGAAGCCTCGGTTGCCAAAGGGTCCCTTCCAGATTTCCCCATTGACGCTGGGAAACTTCAAGACTCCTTGCTGACGCTAGCTGCCGATTTGAACGTTGCTTCTCAGCGCGGACTCATTGAGCGGTTCGATTCAACAGTTGGCGCAGGCACTGTCCTGATGCCGCTTGGCGGAAAGAATCAGCTGACCACGCCGCAATCTATGGCAGCTCTGTTCCCCGTTTTGGATGGAAAAACCTCAACTGCTTCCGTGATGGCTTACGGGTTCAACCCCTACATCCTAGAAGCGGACCCCTACGGCGGGGCGTACTTGGCCGTCGTTGAATCCCTTGCGAAACTTGTCGCCACAGGCGCGCCGCTAGAGGATGCATACTTGTCGTTCCAGGAGTACTTCCCCCGTTTGAAGGAAGATCCAGCCAGGTGGGGTTTGCCGGTTGCGGCGTTGCTGGGCGCCCTGTCCGCGCAACTTGACTTGGGAGTGGCAGCGGTCGGTGGGAAAGACTCCATGAGCGGCTCTTTCGAAGAACTCGATGTTCCCCCCACCCTGGTCTCCTTTGCGATCACAGTCGCGCAAGCCGGGGACCTGACTTCTCCCGAGTTCAAACAGGCAGGTTCCCGTATTGCCCTGCTGATCCCCGAAACTGGGGAAGATGGCCTGCCAATAGCGAATAGTCTCCACTCCGTTTGGGAGCAAACACTTACCGGCATCCACACCGGCGAGATCCTCTCTGCTTGGACTCCGGGGGCCGGCGGCGTTGCCGAAGGACTACTGAAAATGTCCGTTGGCAACCAACTCGGTGTATCTGTATCCGAAAACGCCCCGCTGTTCGAGTACATGTACGGCGCCATGCTGGTTGAAACAGCTCCTGATTCAAAACTCGGCCAAGCGATCGGTGTTACAACCAGCGAATACGAGATACGCCAAGGCGAGCAGGTGGCGGATCTGGGCCAAATCGAGAGCGCCTGGGTGAACGCGCTGGCGGACGTGTTCCCCATCGAACGGCCCGAGGTCGCCTCGGCAGAAGAGATGGCCGTCCCAACCATCTCGTACGCGGGTCCTTCCATAGACACGAAGCCGGTCGCCGCGGTAGCGAAACCCACGTTCCTCATCCCCGTGTTTCCGGGCACCAACTCCGAATACGACACGGCGCGCGCGATCGAAGACGCGGGTGGACGGGCCGAACTATTTATCATTCGGAACCTGACCGGCCAGGACGTAAGTGAATCAGCGCGGCAGTTCGCTGCCAAACTCAAGTCCGCGCAAGCGCTGGTAATCCCGGGCGGGTTTTCCGGCGGCGATGAGCCCGATGGTTCAGCCAAGCTGATCACGTCTTTCCTCAGGAATCCGCAGATCAGTGCCGAACTCACCGAGCTTCTTGACGCGCGCGGAGGGTTGGTTGCCGGGATTTGTAACGGCTTCCAGGCGCTGGTGAAACTGGGGCTGGTGCCGTACGGGCGCATTATCGCGCCGACCGAGCAGTCCCCCACTCTGGCGGCAAACCTGATCGGCCGCCACCAGTCGCGTCTTGTGCGAACGCGAATCAGCTCTACTTTGAGCCCTTGGCTGTCCGAAGTGCACGTGGGCGACATTGTCACACAGGCTATTTCGCACGGTGAAGGGCGTTTGGTAGCGGGCCTGTCCGAACTGGAAGAGCTCGCTGCAAAGGGGCAAATCGCCGCTCAATATGTAGACCGCGCCGGGCACCCCGCCATGGACGCATCGGTGAACCCGCCCGGATCAATGTGGGCGGTGGAAGCTCTTACCTCACCCGATGGGCGGGTGCTTGGGAAGATGGGACACGCAGAGCGCATAGGACCGAACCTGTACCGCAACGTGATCGGGCTATACGACCTGGGTATGTTCCGCTCAGCGGTCCGCTACTTCGCCCAGTAAACCAGTCCGAGCCTGACCGGCTACCCGCCAGGCAAGGGCGGCCCTCCTGGCCCTTGGCTAGCCACCAGGGGCTGGGGCCGCTGGCCAGATTCTCGCTTTCAGCTCAGACAGCAACGCTGGCTCAACCGTCCCCTCTAGTGCTTCCAGCGCTGCTCGGTGGTTCCCTGTGGAGAGCACCCGCACCACGGCGCCTTCTCGCAGCTTCTCGAAGCTGAAACGGTCGTCCTCAACCAGCCGGAAACCCAGCCGATGATAGAGCCGAACCGCGACGTGGCTCCAAGTTTGCGTGTGCAGAACCACGTCCCTATCAGGCTCCAAGCCTGGAAATAATGAGAGTGCGCGCAAAGTAGCAGCTTTCCCTAGTCCAAGCCCTTGACTGGTGGGGACAGCGGCCACCCAGTGCAGCGCCCCCAGCCTGTTGCCAGCCCCGTCCCACGCGAACCACGCAGAGGCGGTAGCGACGGGGACTCCATTCGGATCGAGCACGAAGACAGTGCGGCGCGATGGTTCGTCCGCATGACTCAAGAACACGGCCCGGAAATACTCCAAAGCCGCCTCTTCGCTTTCAAACTCCCCCACCGACGTTTCGATGCGAGCCCAATGACGTTCATCCCCCGGGCTGAAAAGACGGAATGAATACTTCTCAGGCAGCACGTTGGCGGGCAGGCTTTCTAGGTCCGCAGCGCTCATGAGCATGTGGAACCCGTGATGCGGTACTGATTTATCAAGCATCGCGGTTCTCCCTACGCCCACTACCGGTACACGCCGGAATGTTCGGCGCGCACCGGCCTTCCGTTAACCGTCCTGACCGCTAGCGTCCTCTCCCAGCTCGGTTTCTGGGCCAAGGTCCCCGGCAGGGGTCTCTTCGCCGGTTTCTCCTTCGGGCAACGCCGCCGACTCTTCTTCTACCAGCTGCGTCGAATCATCGATTTCGTTTTGGATCCGAAGCGCCCGTTCAAGTGCGCTGTTCAGATCGGCTTGGGCCTTTCCGTACGCTGCCCAGTCCCCGGCCGTCAGAGCCTCTTCGCTTGCAACCATAGCGTCGCGCGCCTGCAAGAGTGTGCGCGACAAGCGCTGCTCCAGGGTGGAATCAATGTCGTCTTGCTCGTCGGCGTCTTCGGGTTCCCCGTCCACACCCGCGATCGTTGCAGCCGAGTCCCCGCCAAACGTCTGGTCCAAGGACTCTTGCAGCGTCCTGGAGAACCCAATCTGGTCACCGAATGCTGTCAGAACATATCTGAGAACCGGATAAGACGTGCTTCCGGTCGATTCGACGTAAACGGGCTGGACGTAGAGCAGACCGCCCCCAACAGGAAGGGTCAGCAGGTTACCACTGATTACCTTGGATCCCTGCTGGTTCAGCAGGTTCAGTTCAGTCGCGATCTTCTGGTCTGAGTTGAACGCGTTTTGGACCTGCCCGGGTCCGGGCACCGTAGTTGATGACGGCAAAGCCATCAACCTGAGTTTCCCGTAGTCCTCCCGAATCTTGCCGGGTTCACTCCCAGTTTCTGAGTCGACCGCCAAGAAGCCTGCCATTGCTGCACGCCGGGCTTCGCCCCCGCCGGCTGGCACATAGACCGACGTCAGTGAGAACTCCGCGGTTTCCTGCGTGGGCATCTGCATGGTCAGGTAGTAGGGCGGCTGTAGCTTCTGCGCCATTGCGTCCCCAAAGGCGTCACTTGCTGACGCTGTTGGGTCCTCTGAGAGGCGCCACCTGTCACCGCCTGTGTAGAACTCTGCTGCTTCGGTCACGTGGTACGTGGTGAGCAGTGACCGTTGCACCTTGAACATGTCCTCTGGGTAGCGCAGGTGGCTCATGAGGTCGCCAGAGATCTGGTCGGTCCCTTCAACCAGACCGGGGTAAACCCCTTGCCACGCCGCCAAAATTGGGTCTTCTTCATCCCATGCGTACAGGTTCACGGAGCCGTCGTAGGCGTCAACGACGGCTTTGACGGAGTTACGAATGTAGTTGATCGTCTCAAACTGCAGGGCAGCCGGCCCCACCGTGGTGCGAGAGTCGGTGGTCGCCTCAATCAGGGACTGGTGCTCAGCGTACGGGTATGAGTTCGAGGTCGTGTAGGCATCAACGATCCACACCAAACGTTGCGGGGTGGAAGGGTCATCATCCATGTCGACAACAGCCGGATAAGCCTTCTGCTCCAACGTAAGGAACGGAGCAACCTTCTTGATCCGCTCCAGGGGATCCCTGTCGAACAGGATCTGTGATTCCGCGTTCGTTTGCGAAGAGAAGAAAATGTCAGTGGAACCGAACTTCACCGCAAAGAGCAGCTTATTGAACAGGTTTCCAACCGAAGGACCGCCGTCCCCGGTGAAAGTCGTTTGTACCTGACCTGAAGCCGCGTTGTCATCGGGGTAATCCAATTCTTGTGGAGGCGTTCCTTCGGGTGCTCCCACAATTGAATACTGCGGAGCTTTCGGTGAGAAGTAGACTCTCTCCTCGTAATCGCCAATCTCACCTTCAGAAGGGATCGACTGCTCCCAAAACGAAGGTGTCCCGTCGGGCTTCACAGAAGACCCGTAGGCTGCGACCACGCCGAATCCGTGAGTGTACACAGTGTGCAGGTTCACCCAGGTTTGCTGTTCTTCTTGCAGTCCGTTCAAGTTGAGGTCACGAACCGCTATAACAGTGTCGCGCCGCTCCCCTTCAATGCGGTATCGGTCGACCGATAGTTGTTCATCAAACGTGTAGTAGGGCCGCGATTGCTGAAGTTGGCGGAACGTTGGGGAGACGACCCCTGGGTCCAGCAGGCGTATTTGAGAAGTCGATTCGGAGTCTTCTCTTAGCTGTCCGGGCGAAACGTCAGTCTTCGCCGCGTACGTTTGGTACTCGACGTCATCAAGGCCGTATGCCTTCAAAGTTGCATCAATGTTGCGCTGAATGAAGGGCTGCTCCATCTGGCGCGCATTCGGGGTGACACGGAACTGCTGAATGAGTGCCGGGTAGGCAATGCCAACGACCAGTGAAGCCACAATTGTGACTGCGACTCCAACGACCGGCAGGCGCCATGTGCCCCGGAAAGCAGCTACCAGGAACATTATGGACACCAGCAGGGACACGACCGCCAGGATCATCTGGGCGGGCAGGAAGGCGTTCACATCGGTGTAGAGAGCACCGTCCACGATCGCATCGGTGCGCTTGAACAGCATGGAATAGATGCCAAGCCAGTAGCGCAGGCCAAACAGCAAAGAAATGATGGCGGCGAGAATGCCCACTTGCATCCGCGCGGCTTTGGTGGTGTGTAACCGCGGTGAGATCGTGATACCGCCGTACAGATAGTTGACAACTAGCGCGCCAATGAGCGAGAACACGGCCACATTCATCGCGAATCCGAGCAGCGTCTGGAGCACAGGAACCGTGAACACGTAGAACGAGATGTCGATACCGAATTGCGGATCGACTTCCCCAAATGGCGTGCGGTTGAACCACATGAGGATCTGCTGCCAGTTACTTGAAAAAGAGATGGCGACCGTAAGGGACAGCAGCGCAGGAACTCCCCAGAACACTAGGTTCCGCATTGGTTCGATCGATTGCTGATACGCACGGAGATTGCTGCGAGTGCCGATCAGTGGCCGTCTTTTGTACGCCAGTTGAACGGTGGCTTCAATGGCACCAAACATGATGATGAAAGCCAGGACTCCGAGAACGATTGATGCTATCCAGCGGGTCCAGATGACACGATCGAACTCGAGCTGTTGGAACCAAAGCACCTCCGTCCAAGTTTGGGCAAGAACAAAGATGAACAGTCCTATGAGCGCCAAGATTGCTAGCGTAATGACCAGAGGATTGCGGAAAGGGCTCACCGCAGGCGCTTCAGGACCGCCTGAGTCCCCCGCGCCTCCGTCACCCTGCGGCCTGGTCTGTTTCGGGCGGTTGGGTTCTCTTGGTCCGGGGGGAAATCCACCCGTGAAGAAGGAGGCCAAAGTTACCTCTCTCCGGGATCCCCGCAATCGCGCCAGATCCCTCTAGACAGCAAAAGTTCAGTCCGTTCCAGTATATCGGCAAGTCGCCCGCCCACCCTTGCCCGTGCCAAGATGATGCTATGAGTGAAACGAGACGAGACACGAACCCCCTGCGAACAGTGGTCCACGAGATTGAACGAGGGGCGGCTCGCCTCGGCTGGGATCGTCCCCCAGCCATTTACGCCCTGGTGCCAACCGGCGAGTTGTTGGAAGCGCCCGATCTTCCCAGCGACATTGCGGATCAGCTCAAGCAGGCTTGGAATGGCAGCTCGGAGCACCTTTCGGCGATCGCCCAAGACCCGCTGCTAGAGGACGATCTAGAGGAAATGCTGCCCCACTTAGCGTGGCCGGAGCAGGTAGTCGGGGCTGCTGTTGCGGTTGAGCGGGCCATTTTGCCTCCCGAAGCCGAAGAGCAAATTCCGGATGATCCCCAGGCCGCTGCCGAGTTTGTTGCGGACCACCCCGATCACACCGACGTGCGCTTGACCGTCGGTGTGCTACGCAGTGGCGAATCGTGGTGCGCTATCAGGACGCGCCCCTTTGATCAAGACGACCAGGTGGGAAGTGGAGAAAAGCTGGTTCCCGGCCTGATCGAGCTTCTCTTGGCAGGTTTCGAGCCGGAAGAGCAGGACTCAGCCGTCTGAGGCAAGCACCGCCTCGCACGTCGTCAAGGCGTCCGCATCCCCGGCGGCAATCTGCTGGGCGGTGCTCACGGCCTCTCCGATTGTCCCAACCGCAGCTACTTTCAGTCCGTCTGGAACATTCCCAACCACAGAATCGCAGTTGCTAGAGGGGACCAGGAACCACTCGGCTCCGTCTCTCAGAGCTCCGTACATTTTCTGCTGGACGCCGCCGATCGGCTCAATGGTGCCGTCATAGTGAATTGCTCCGGTCCCAGCGATCGTGTGGCCGCCGGTCAGATCAGAATCTGACAGTTCATCGATAATGCCTAGCGCAAATATCATCCCAGCTGAGGGCCCACCGACCTTTTCAAGGTGGAAGACAATCTCGACGGGCATGTCAATGTCCAAATCCAAGACGATCCCCAACTTGGAACCACTTTCGGTTCTGTCCCCTTCTGGATCAGCCATCGTGGTGACACTCTTCGTCAGCTCTTCACCGCCTCGTTCAACTGCCACGCGCAATTCGGTTCCCGGCGGCACCGTGCGGAGCAGCGCAAAGGGGGCGCTGGGGGTATTCATCGGGTAAATCCCTGCGCCCGGAACCTCAATGGAGATCAGTTTGTCTCCCTCTTGGATCTTTCCCGCCGCGTCTGAGCCGTCTGCAATTCCCATAACTGTGATGGTGGTCGGCAATTCGTAACCGAGATACTCAAGAGCGGCGACTGAGGCCGTTGAGTGTGACGAGGTCATCTGAATTGCAGAAATCGTCTTTAGATCCTCCGCGGTCATCCCACGCGGATAAACCTGACTGTAACGCTTCACTGAGTAACCCGGGCTAAAGAGCGCTTGGAGCAGGCTCCGCGCGGTTACTGAAGATCCAGGACCGCCAAGCTCACTGATCGTTACCATACGCAATTGACCCGCGGCGTCCGAAGAGCCGCCCTGTACCTCCAGGATCGGCTGCCCGCCCTGATCCCCCAGCACATCATAGGTGGGACCCGGGCTGTAGATCACCAACGGTAGAGGTAGCAAAGAGAACGCTGAACCAACAGCCACGGCCGCAAACAACATCAAGAGCGGCGCGAATAGTTTCTTCCACCTTCTTGGGGCGGACGCGTGAGTGCTGTCAGCGGCCCCTCGTTTGTCTCTCACCTCTCTATTGTGCCCTGTGTAAGGCGCCAACCGGTTCCTCCCTCAGAAAAACTTCCCCGAACTTCAAGACTCTTCAACGGTAGAATCATGTCATGGATAACTCACAAGATGGATTTCCACATGATCCCTCAGAGGAGCCGGAACGTAATCCTCTGGAGGATATCCTTAAGGCGTTCCTGGGTCCCGAGGCGGCTGCGGAGGCCGCCCGCCAATTCAACCTTCAAGGATTTGATTTCTCCTCTCTGGCCGGAGCTTTTGGTCCCGGCGCGGCCGGGGTTCCACTTGGCCAGCTACAGTATTTGTTCCAGAGCTCTTCTGGACCAGTGAACTGGAAAATGGTGCAGGAACTCGCAACCCAGCGCGCCTACCAGTCCGGTGATCCAAGAATCAGCGCCGCCGAGGGGCGCCGTGTAAACCAGGCTTTCGCGATAGCTGATCTATGGCTGGACCCCGTCACTGATTTCAGTGCGCCAGAGGTGCAACGCGAAGCGTGGTCGCGCGTCGATTGGGTTGCTGGAACTCTTGCCGCGTGGAAAGAGATTTGTGAACCGGTGGCTCGAAACGCTTCGCGTGCGCTCACCGAAGCTCTCGAAGAGGAACTCGGTGACGCCGACGGCAGTGGCCTACCCCCTGAAGTCCGCCAGCTGGTCGGCTCGATCTCACAAGCGCTGCCGCGCATGTCAAGTATGGCTTTTGGCAGTCAGATAGGTCAGGCGCTTGGCGCAATGTCCGCAACAAGTTTCGGATCTTCCGATTCCGGACTGCCGCTAGGCAAACCCGGATTGACGGCGCTCACGTTGCGCAATGTGGAAGAGTTCGCGGACGGCCTAGAGATTCCTTCAGACGAAGTATTGCAGTTCCTGGCCGTGCGCGAATGCGCGCACTCGCGACTGTTCAGCGCTGTGCCATGGCTGGCCCCCGACCTCTTCCAAGCAGTTGCGCGGTACTCCGACGAAATCGCAATTGACACGGATGCGATTGCAGAATCAGCACGTTCCTTCGATTTCCAAGATCCGGAGTCTCTGAACCGCGCAATGGCTGAAGGAGTGTTCTCCCCTGAACCAACCGAGGCACAACAAAGGTCACTAGCTCGATTGGAAACCTTGCTGGCACTCATTGAAGGCTGGGTTGAAACCGTGACGGCGCGAGCCGCCGCCCCCTACCTGCCGCACGCGGATCAGCTGCGGGAAATGCTGCGTCGGCGCAGGGTTACCGGATCAAGTGGAGAGCAGCTGCTAGCCCAACTCGTCGGCCTGAACCTGCGGCCACGGCAAGCGCGCGATGCGGCGAAGCTGATGAGCGCCGTGGAATCCGAGCGGGGCGCAGCGGGAAGAGACGCCCTGTGGTCTCACCCCGACTTTGTGCCATCAGCGCAGGAATTGGCGGACCCGGAGAACTTCTTGTCATCCCGGGAAAGCCAAGAACAGACCAGCGACGAATATGATCTAGCGCTAGAGCAGCTGCTTGCAGGTACGCTCGGCTGGGCGGAGGGCCTTGCACCCGAAGACCGGGAAACCGGTTCCGATGGCGGCGACGATGCACCTGACACAGGAGGGCCAACCTCTGAATAGGCCCTAGGCTGGGCACGTTATCCACAGCCGACAAATTTCGCTGGTGCCTCAGACTCGCAGGCCGGACAATTTGGTCTAGGGCGGTCAGGGAGTCGGTGGTGACAGTGGTAGAGAAAGTACGGCAGGGTACCGTCATGCTCTCTTGGGAAAGTGGTCTGACTCAGATTGGCTCGTCTCCAGAGCACAGTTTCAGCCTGCTAGCGCTCGACCAAGAGACGGCAGAGTGGCTGCGAAGACTACTGACAGAACGGACCCTCCCAAGCCATGAGAATCTGTCGGCAGTCCAGCATCGGCTGGTTAGTCTGCTGCGAAGTCGCGGTCTGATTGAAGGGGCGGTCAGTCCGCTGGCTGACCTACGGGTGCGCCTCATAGGCACAGACCTCCTGGGAATCGAGCTGGCGGAATCTCTCATTGCTAGCGGCGTGAGGTTTCTTGATATCCGCGGACCCGGCCTGGTAGACAAGGACGTCGCGCACTTGTTCCCAACTGCGTCTCGAGGAACCAGCAGGCGCGAAGCCCTGATACGAAAGCTGGACGGTCCCGGTCTTTACTTGGGCAAGGCCGCGCGGCCCCACCTGGCCATCTCCGTTGAGAACCGCGTGATAAACCACAGCCGGGGCACACAGTTCCTTCACCAGGACATCCCGCACTTGCCTTTGATTATCGATGATCGCGCTGTTCAGATCGGGCCGCTATTGATACCGGGGACCACTGCCTGCTACCTGTGCCTGGATCACCATCGAACTGATGCGCTTCCCGGATGGCCGCGCGCCCGGGTGCAGCTTGAATCAGCGCTTGCTTCTGAGGCTTCCCCGGCACTGGCCGCGGGCGCAGCAAATATCGCAACGCATTTCCTGACCGCAATGGTGCAGTCTTGCAGCTCACTGCTTCAGTGGAATGAGGAGACTGCGCCGGAAGCCGACGCTTGGTTCTTTGGTCTTTCGTGGCGACTTCACGAACGCGGTATCGACACCGTCAAGTGGCTTCCCCATCCGCGCTGCGGATGCGCCTCTGAAAGGCTATTTCGCGCGGAGGAACTCACTCACCCTGCTCGCGTATGATTCGCAAAATGACCGCGCCGTAGTCGGCAAGGCGGTTGTGTCCAATCCCGCGCAGAGCACCAAGCTGCCGCAGCGTTTTTGGTTTTGCTGACGCGATATCGCGAAGAGTCACGTCTGTCATCACCGTGAAGGCCGGCTTCGAAATCTCTTTAGCCTCTGCAAGTCGCCATCGCCGTAACTCTTCAAATAGGGCGAGTGTTTCCGAATCGGCCTCCTGCTGAAACCGATCCTTTTCTTGTCGCAACTTTTGGCGCGGAGAAAGCTCCTTTTTCTCCTTCCTGCCCGTCCAAGCTCGCTCAGCCGGCCAAAGTGGCTCTAGGAACCGGCTGACTTTCCGCTGGTGGGACCGCCCGCCGGAACGACTCAACGCGTAAGAGATCTGCAGGTTATTCTTTGCCCGAGTGATGCCAACGTAAAGCAGCCTTCGCTCTTCTTCTATCGCTGACGGCAACTCGGCTAGGGAAATCGGTATGAGTCCTTCGCTCACTCCAACCAAGAAAACGCTGTCCCACTCCAGGCCTTTCGCGGCGTGCAAAGTTGAAAGAGTTACGCCGTTCACCTGCGGGGCCGCCTGAGCAACCGCGCGCTCTTGCAGCTCCGCCACAAACTGAGCTAGGGATGTGTCCTTCTGATTTCGGGACATGACCACCAACGCGTCCAAGTTCTCCCACTGTTCCCTGGCCGCGCCGCGAGCGCTGGGAGGTTTCGGACTCCAACCGGCCGCGGTGATGATCTCTTCTACGTCTTCCTCCAAGTTGCCTGAGCCTGATTCTTCATCTCCGACAAGCTCACGCATGCGAACAGCTTGGCGAAGCAGCACCATTGCTCTCTTCACTTCAGCGCGTTCAAAGAATCGCGCCCCTCCGTGGATTTGCACGCTAAGACCTTCATCAGATAGTGCCTTTTCTAGGGCCTCTGATTGTGCGTTAGTACGGTAGAGCACCGCGATTCCACTGAGCGGAACCCCGTTTCGGTTTAAAGCCTTCACCCTGCTTGCCACGCCAGCGGCCTCATCTTCATCTGTCTGGTAGCGCTCGAACTGGACGCCAGGCCCGCTGTCTTTCTGGGAGACCAGGCGAACAGCTCCTTCTAAACCGCGTTCTGGGCCAACGCCGGTGATACCACGCGCACGTGACATGACCTGGTTGGCCACCGCAACAATCTGCGGGGTTGAGCGGTAGTCCCGGTTGAGCTCTATTACTTTGCCTTCAGGGAACTGCTTTGGAAAGTCCACCAGGTAGCGCGGCGACGCACCCGCAAAGGAATAAATGGTTTGCGAGACGTCGCCCACCACGCAGATGTCTCTGCGCCCGCCCCGCCACAAATCGAGCAGATGCTGCTGCAAAGCGGAGACGTCCTGGTACTCGTCGACCACAAAAGACCTGTATTGAGCACGCACTTGCTGCAATACGTCCGGGTGTTCACTCAAAATGCCGCACGTCAAAGACAGAACGTCTTCGAAATCTATTACTTGGCGGTCCGCCTTCGTTTCCTCATACGCGCGGTAGACCTGCTGAAATTCGACCTCCGTCAAGCCAGCGGGCACCACCCGCCCTGACTCTTTAATGGCTCGACCGTAGTCGTCCATGAGGATCATTGAGACGTTGCACCATTCGATCTCGGCCGCCAAGTCCCGAACGTCTGCACGGTCAACGCGCATCCCAAGGCGAGCGCAAGCTGCCGCAACCAGCGAGGCTTTTTGTGGGATCACCTGAGGCATTGACCCCGTGAAAGCCCGCTCCCAGAAGAACGACAGTTGACGCAAAGCCGCTGCATGGAAGGTCCGCGCTTGGACGCCGTGGACGCCAAGCTCTCTTAAACGTGAGCGCATTTCGGCCGCAGCACGCGAAGTGAAGGTGACGGCCAAGATGGACGTCGCCGACAACTGTCCGGATGCAACCCCGTAGGCGATGCGGTAGGTGATCGCCCGAGTTTTTCCCGTCCCTGCGCCTGCCCGAACACACAGGGGGCCGCCGATTTGGAGCGCAACTTCTTGCTGCTCCGGGTCAAGTGCAGCAAGTAACTCTTCCGGCTCACGCTTTTGGTTCATGTGACCATTGTGCAAGGGGTCCGGGTAGATTACTCATCTTCGCCGCCTCTGTGGATAGTGAAGCGGAGCCCCCAGCCAGTCGGTCAGCATGGAAGCAGCGATGGAGCTGGGGCGCGGGGCGAAAATTGTTTCTTCTTCCAGAGCGGCGGCATATTCTTCCCTGCTGAAGAACTCGGCATAGTCGATCTCCACCTGGTCCGGCACTGGCCGGACCGTTTCTTCAACCGTGTTCGCGTGAAAAGCCAGCATCAAAGATCTGGGGCCGGGCCAAGGTTGCGCGCCCAGGTACTGGAATTGATGTACGGCAACACCCACTTCTTCGCACAGCTCGCGTTCGATGGCACGCCTGGGGGTTTCTCCCGCTTCGACATAGCCGGCTGGTAAGGAAAGCATCGGCCGGTCCCAGGAGGTGTTGTGGGCTAACAGAATCCGATCGTTCCCATCGGTGACCCGCACGATCACTACCGGATCGGTTCGCGGGTAGTCCACGTGGCCGCAATTGGTGCACTGGTTAGCCCAGCCTGCTTCAATCGGTGCCACTCTGTTGCCGCACTGCACACAAAACCGGTCGCGTGCATGCCATCTGCCGAGCGCAACGGCTTGGGAAGCAAGCAGGGAATCGTCCTCCGGTAAGGCAGCTCCCACCTCGGTAATCGACCGGAAATTTACAGATTCGGGCAAAGGAAAGTCTCTGCCAACCAGCCAAGCTACATATGTGGTGCCTCGGCGATCCCTTCCCAACAGGAAGGGCGTGTCCGACAGTGGTTCTTCGGACAGCCAGAGGCGGTCGCCGGCTAGTGCGACGTCGCCGCCACCTGTAACCAGGATGCCGCGCCAAGATCCTTCGGTGAGGTCGCGAAACCGGAACGACGTCCGCTTTTCCCCAAGGGAGTCGATACTTCCGCGATCAAGAATGAACTGCAAACTCACCGCTCTAGTCTAGCGGCACCGCCAGGCCACACGTCCATTTCCGCCAACTTCACTAACGCGCTACGGTTGACCTATGAGTGAGAAAAAGGCGCGCGTCGATGGGCGAATGACCGACCAACTTAGGGATGTCCGGATCACCAGGGGCTGGGGTAGTGCGGGCGAAGGATCCGTGCTGATCGAGTTTGGTCAGACGCGAGTGCTTTGTGTCGCCTCGTTGACCGAGGGCGTCCCCCGTTGGAAGAAAGGCTCCGGGGATGGCTGGGTGACCGCGGAATACGCGATGCTTCCCCGGTCGACTAATGAAAGGTCGGGACGCGAATCCGTCCGCGGGAAAGTAGGCGGACGAACTCATGAGATTTCCCGCCTTATTGGCCGTTCCCTGCGGGCCGTGGTGGATACACGCGCCCTGGGCGAGAATACGATCATATTGGATTGCGACGTGCTTCAAGCGGACGGCGGGACCAGAACGGCCGCCATCACGGGCGCGTGGGTCGCTCTCCACGATGCGGTCACCTGGGGGCAAAAGAAAAGAATCGTGCGGGATTCCACGAACCGGCCCGCCATCACAGATTCGGTGAGCGCCATCTCTGTGGGCATTGTCGGCGGTGTGCCGGTTCTGGACCTGCCGTATGTGGAGGACGTGAGCGCCGAAACGGACATGAACGTTGTTCAAACCGGGAGCGGCGGCTTGGTCGAGGTTCAGGGCACCGCTGAGGAAAACACCTTCAGCAGGGAGGAACTGAACAGTCTGCTTGATCTGGCGGACGCGGGGAACAAAACCCTGCGACTGTTGCAGCTGGAAGCGCTTCAGGCACCTCTTGGCCAAACGGTCACGGGCACATGGCGATGAACGGCCAACTGGTCGTCGCGACGAACAATGCTCACAAGGTCGCAGAGATCCGTTCGATTCTGGCTCCTTTTCTTACCGCTACTCAACTGGCTCGCATAGTGCCGCTGAGCAATTTCACGGATAAGGAACCGGTCGAGGACGGACTCACCTTCCTGGAAAATTCGTTGATCAAGTCGCGAGCAGCGGCCGAGGTTAGCGGGCTGCCCGCATTGGCCGACGATTCTGGGATCACTGTGGACGTCCTCGGGGGCGCTCCCGGCATTTTCTCTGCGCGCTGGTCGGGCCGCCACGGCGATGACAAAGCAAACCGAGACCTATTGCTATCCCAGTTAGCCGCGGTTCCGGCCGCTGCACGCGGATGCGCGTTCGTCTCCGTCGTTTCGCTGGTCGTCCCTGGCGAGGGCGAGTTCTGGGCAGAGGGGCGGGTTCCGGGAAAACTTGCGTTCGAGGCGCGCGGTGAAGGCGGCTTCGGTTACGACCCTGTTTTCATTCCGACGGGCTATAGCAAGACAACGGCGCAGCTAACGGCCGAGGTGAAGAACTCTTTGTCGCACCGAGGCATCGCTGTGCGGGAGCTGGCCCCCAAGATCGAGCAGATCTTGCGGTGAGTTAGAAATCTCCCACCTGGTAGACCTGGCCTGGCTCCGCAATAGCCAAAGGACCCTTCCAAGTCATCCGAGCTTCCGCGAAGACTTCATCCGGGTCCGTCCACGGCTGGATGTGTGTGAGGACCAGCTGACCAACGTCGGCCACTGCCGCCAACTCCCCCGCCCGGACACCGTCCAGGTGCATGCCCCGAACCGTTTCCGCAGCAGTGAAAGCGGCCTCTGAGAGAAGCAGGTCCACCCCGCGGGCCATCTCTTCCATGCTGTCGCAACTGTCAGTGTCCCCAGTGAAAGCCATTGTGGCATTCTCTTCGGCAGACACAGCTGCGACCCTGTACCCGAAAGCATCCACGGGGTGCATTGCTGGGTAGGGAGTGATGGTGAATGGCCCAACTTGGAAGGCTGCCCGGTCTTCAACGGTACGAAAATCAAAGATTTCGTCCAGTTCTTCCGATGTGGCCCACCCGTCAATTTCGGCAACGCGGTTCTTTATCCCGGGCGGGCCGAACACCTTTAGCCGCGGCACTGTCCCACCGGGGTTCCACTTGTTGTGAACGTACAATGAAATCACGTCAGCCATGTGGTCGGCGTGCCCGTGGGTGAACACCAACGCGTCAAGTTCGCGCGGATCCACGTACTGCCACATTGCACCAAAAGAACCCGGACCTAAATCAAACAGCAAAGACCACGTGCGTTCTTGCCTGTCCGCTCCAGTGCCTGTGCTTTGAACCAGGTAGCTTGAAGAGGGGCCGCTGGGGCCCGACATCGAACCAGCTGAACCTACGATTGTGAGCTTTAGCGACATCTACATCGTCTCCACCAGGTTGATTTCTTGCACTTCGGGTCCAAGGAAGCGGCGCGCCAAAGACGCGAATTCTTCTGATTCGTTTGTGGCCAGGAACCGGTAATTGGACTTCTCCCCTGTCGCCCTGGGACCGTGCAGCAGATCGAGCTTAGTCAGCGTCGAGTAGACGGAGTGTGCGGTTGCTTCTGACGAGGTCACAAGTCGCACCTGTGATCCCATCACGTAGGAGATCACGCCAGACAGCAGCGGGTAGTGAGTGCAGCCCAGGATCACGGTGTCTACGCCCGCCTCTTGAAGGGGCGCTAAATACTGCTCAGTAACAGCAACGAGCTCTTCGCCCGTGGTGATCCCTTTTTCCACGAACTCGACGAACCTGGGGCAAGCCTGCTGAACAACTTCTACGCCCGGCACAGCGGTGAGGGCGCGCAGGTAGGCTCCCGAATCCACAGTTGCTTGGGTTCCAATGACGCCAACTTTCAGGTTCCGGGTGGCGACAGACGCCTCGGCCGCCGCGGGCGAGACAACTTCCACGACAGGAATCCCCTGCCGAATCCAGTATCTTTCGTGGGCGTCTGAGAGCGCGGCCGCAGTGCCCGTGTTGCAGGCGATGACTAACATTTTGACGCCCCGGTCCACCAAGGCATCCAAGCCAGCCAGGGTGAGGGCACGGATCTCTGAGATTGGGCGCGGACCGTAAGGAGTGTGCGCAGTGTCGCCAAGATAAACGATATCTTCGCCAGGGAGCTTATCTATCACCGCGCGAGCAACGGTGAGGCCGCCCAAGCCCGAATCGAATATCCCAATCGGCGCATCATTCATGCCTCTGACAGTATCGTCCGTGGCCGACTTTTTGCACCGCCTTTCCGCGTGATACCGGACATAACCGCGCCAATGTGCGACAAGAATGCTGAGTGCGTGACCAATTACGCTAACGTTGTTTGCATGGCCGCATCTCAATCAACCGCGATGTTAACTGATAAGTACGAGCTCACTATGGTCGACGCCGCTCTCCACTCGGGGATGGCGGATCGGAAAACCGTCTTCGAGTTGTTCGGACGGAACATGCCGCCCACAAGGCGCTACGGCGTGGTGGCCGGGACTGGCCGAATCTTGGAAGCACTTGAACGTTTCTGTTTCAGTGAAGATCAAATCGAGTGGCTGAGGGAACAGGGAACGTATTCAGAGCTGCTGCTGGAGTACCTGAAAGACTTCAAGTTTTCCGGCAACATATACGGTTACGCCGAAGGGGAATGCTATTTCCCCGGCTCACCACTTATCACAGTGGAAGGGACGTTCGCGGAGTGCACCCTGCTTGAGACACTGCTACTTAGCGTTTTGAACCATGATTGCGCGGTCGCATCTGCCGCATCACGCATGACTATTGCGGCCCACGGAAGGCCATGCATCGACATGGGCGCCAGACGCACCCATGAACGCGCTGCGGTTTCCGCTGCAAGAGCCGCAATGATCGGCGGGTTTGCCTCAACCTCAGACTTGGAAGCCGGGATCCGTTACGGCCTGGAAACCGTTGGTACATCTGCCCACTCTTTCACCCTGCTTTACGACACGGAAGAAGAAGCGTTTGCTGCTCAGGTGGCGCAGCAGGGGCCGGGAACAACACTGCTGGTTGATACGTACGACATTCGTGAGGGCGTGGAGAACGCTGTGAAAGCAGCGAAAGCAGCTGGCGGGGAACTTGGAGCTGTTCGGCTCGATTCGGGAGACTTGGTTGCTCACGCGTTCAAGGTGCGGGGACAACTGGATGCGTTAGGGGCCGGGACGACAAAGATAACGGTCACCTCGGACCTTGACGAGTATTCTATTGCGGCACTTGGAGCGGCACCGGTTGACAGCTACGGGGTGGGGACTCGTTTGGTGACGGGTTCGGGTGTGCCGACCGCGTCCCTCGTATACAAACTGGTGGCAAGAGAAGGTGACGACGGTCAACTGGTCAGCGTAGAAAAGAAGTCTCAAGCCAAGGGCACTGTGGGAGGACGAAAAGTCGCCGGAAGACGCTACGACGAAGATGGCTACGCGAGCGAAGAGATCTTGCTGGTAGGTGGGCCATGGGAAGAGTCTGTTGAGGCGCTGAAGGCAGTCGGCGCCAGGCCGCTACAGGTGCCGCTGGTTACGAACGGTGAGATCGACCCGCGCATGTGGGGGCAGGCCGCAGTTGTGGCTGCCCAAGAACACCATCGGATGACCCGCAATGAGCTCCCGTATGCCGCTTGGCGGCTTTCGGAAGGGCAGGTAGCGATCCCAACCGGTTACTACGTCCCTTCAGAACTGCAGTAACCGGCAGGCTTAGGGCCTAAACGGCCACGCTGGACCCCGTTTGCCCATCTCATCGCGAAGCTGCTTGCACCGTGGGCAAACGGGATACTTCTTTGCGTCTCTTGATGGAACCCAAACTTTTCCGCAGAGGGCAACGACGGGCTGACCCGTCATGGTCGACCGGTCTGCACGATCCTTGCGGACAAAGTGTGCGTAGCGGTCGCCCTCACCCGAACCACTGTCCGGTTTTACGCGGGTCTCCTCCATTACATCCGTGTTGCCACGCCGTTCGGGTTCCAACGCTCCGTCTCTTTCCATCAATTATTGTCGGTCGACAAGCCCACTACGCCCATTCGGTCTGGACGTAGGCATCCCAGTTCGCGCGGATTTCATCCTGGTTCGAGAGGTTCCCTGCCGCGGCCTCATCCAGCAGGATCGTCGCTTCGTTGTGGAACTGGAGGATGGTTGCCGGCCATTTCGCGCTGACGGCGCCTTCCACCAATTCACCTACGGCGTCCGCTTTGTTCGCTCCCGAGACGGCCATGACAACCTGTTTCGCTTCCATGATTGTTCCGAGTCCCTGCGTGATGCATGCGGCCGGTACTTCATCAATGTTGCCGTCAAAGAAACGTGCGTTGTCCTGCCTGGTCTGTTCTGACAGGTAGCCGAGATGGGTGCGGGAAGCCAAGGATCCACCCGGCTCATTGAAGCCGATGTGCCCATTTGATCCGATGCCCAGGATCTGCAAGTCAATTCCCCCGGCGGAGCGGATTTGCGCGTCGTACTCTTCAGCTGCCCAAGTGGGATCAGCGGCTTGGCCATCCGGAAGATGAACAGCGCCAACAGGGAAGTCCACTTGGCTCGTGAACTCGCGTTCAATGAACTGGCGGTAGCCCTCCGGGTGGTCGGCGGGCAATCCTACGTATTCATCTAGACAGAATGCCTGCGCGTTAGCGAAAGATATTTCGCCGGCCTTGTAGAGCCGAATCAGCTCACGATAGATGGGAAGTGGAGACGAACCGGTTGCCAATCCAATCACTGCGTTCGGCTTCTTCTTCAGCAGACGCGCAACTAGCTCGGCGCCTAACTTACCGATTTCCTCTTCACTTCGGACAACTGCAACCTTCATTTGTGAACCCCCTGGTGAATAGTACTGACGGCGCCATTGTACGCCGTTTGACGTTCGCGATCACGGCCGCCGAGTCTCCTTTGCGGATTAAGAAAGCCGCGATCTTGCCTGGGGCACCGGTGGTTCTGCCCGGTATTCTCTTAGTCATGGCCAACACGAACCCTCAGATCGCCAAGCCGCGTTTCCTATCGGACGACGCTATCTTCCGCGCTGCACGAAGGTCGACCGTGCAATCCGCTCACCTCGAAGAACGCGACGTTCCGGAACAGTTCCACCGCACCACCGCCTCGGAAGAGTACCTGACGAGCCGGGTCACACACTATGACGGACTTGATCAGCACCCTCCGCTTTCGGGAAGCTCCCTTCGGGAAACCCCGCAGCGGTTTGGCATGTCCCCTGGATACGGTGCGACGCCACTACCCTTCGATGAGCTCGATGCCCTACTTCCCGCCGCCCGCTCCTCACTGGACGAGCCGGTCATGCGGGCGGATGTTTAAGACCTGGAACAAGAGCTGGAGGTCGCCCTCACTGAGGACCTGTTTACTCAGATTGACTCCGGCGAACTGCAACTGCGAGATGTCCTTTCCGATCACTTCCTTCGCCATTTGCACGGCGGCCTGTATGAGTCCCTTTGGGCATGGGCGGGGGCAATTCGCCGCCATGATGTCAGCATCGGTGTGGATCCGGCGCAGATCGCACCTGAATTGCGTGCGTCGCTGGACAACATGGCGTGGCGGTTCCAAAACACCGATGACTGGTCGCCCCGAGAACTGGGCATCGCGGCACACGCCGACTGTGTGCGCATCCATCCGTTCACCGATGGGAATGGTCGCAGTACACGCCTGTTCGCCGATCTGGTGTTCCTCGCGGCGCAGATGAGAGCTGTAGCCGGTCGAGATGAGGCCGCCTTGACCACCGAGAGCGCGGCCCCTCACAAAGAAATTGCCGGGACAGACTCGGCGGGGCACCCACGCCTGTACCTGTATGACTGGAACGTGGAAAAGAGAAAGTACATCGATCTGCTCCGCGAATACGACCAGCATCGCGACCCGAAAGATCTGGCGGTCTTCATCGGCGTTGTACCAATCTGATGGTCAGACGACGGCCGCTCTGAGAACCCGGTCGTGACCGCCCACGATCACGTTCGGGGGTTACCGTTTGCCAGCGGGCAGCGGATCCAATGATTGGACTTGGACTCGGTGCTGCTCGGCCTGGATATGTCTCTCACGCGACGTCTCCTCAAAGCAGCGCGACTCGCGGTGGTCAAAAATGCGAAGAGGACCACCGTTTGGTGGCCCTCTAAGCTGAGATACGAGCAGGCTGCTACTTGTTGGAGACGGCCTTCTTCAGGGTCGAACCAGCAGTCAGCTTCACGCCGTAGCCGGCGGGAATCTGGATTTCCTCACCGGTGCGCGGGTTGCGGCCGGTGCGGGCGGCGCGCTCGACGCGCTCCACGGACATAAGACCGGTAACCTTTACAGCTTCTCCCTTAGAAAGGGAGTCAATCAGTACTTCCTGGAAAGCACCCAGTGCCGCGTCAGCCTGAGTTTTTGTTAGACCGGCGCGGTCTGCAATAGCGGCTACGATCTCGGTACGGTTCATAGACATTAGGACCTCTTCCATGTGTGCAATAGTGCGCCACTTCCGTGGCTAGAAAAACTCTACGAAAGTCTTGCCGAATTGTCAGCTTCGCCGCGCGGGTTCCGCGTGAACAAGCCAGAAAGTAGCATATCAGCGTTGACAGTGGGCCAACCAGGTGCGATACTAGGCCGATTCCATCGAAAGCCGCGTAAACTAGCCGTTTTTGTGAGATTCGCGCACATATTTCGGCGGGATCAGTTACTCCCTGAAGTTCCCCGACTCCGCACACACAAATGTGAGAAGAGTCTACAAACCGCTTGAATCCAGCGTGTGTCCACGTTCTGGCAGATTGGTTCGGGGACTCGGCGCAGTCACTCGCCCCGGCCCGCCGCCCATTCTGGCAAGTCCTCTTCCACCCGGGCACCGACGTCTGGACCCCAGGCAACCGACTCGCCCAAGAGCGAATTTTCACCCGCTCGCCGCTCTGCCTCCCAGGTCTCGCATATCTGAGCAGCGCGCTCCGGGCTTTCAGCAAGAGCTGCAATGGTTGGGCCAGAGCCAGATATCATCCAGGCTAAAGCCCCTGCACCCGCCGCGGACTCCCCCACTTTTTGAAGGTCCGGACGCAGCGCCAGTGCCGGTGCAGCCAGATCGTTCTCGAAGAACTCCCCCACTCTAGGTCCCGTGAAGCTGGATTTTGCAGCCACGTAGTCAGCCGCTGGGGGCAACTGACTAGACCCCAGGCCCATCAGGTCGAACTGATTGAACACGGCAGGAGTAGACAGACCTTCTTTGCTAAACGCCAGCGCCCACCAGTGTGCGGGGCCAGCGTCAACGGGGGCCAGTTCCTCTAGGACGTCTCCGCGGCCTTCCCCAACGGACCAACCGCCACGTACACAAGCCGGAACGTCAGCGCCCAATGTGCGGCCAACTGATTCCAGCTGATCGCGTGTGAGGCCAAGCTCCCACAGCTCGTTCACAGCGACCAGTGTGGCGGCTGCGTCCGCGGATCCGCCGGCCATCCCGCCAGCGGCTGGAATAGTCTTGTGCACGGTGAGTTCCATCCCGGACGCGGTCGGCCCCCATTTCGCGGCAACCAAGGGCTGCAGAACTTTTGCGGCGCGAACTGCCAAGTGTTCCTCGCTGGGGATGCGTGAATACTCTTTGGTTAGCTCTTCGCTAGGTTCGGGGTTTCCGCGACCGAACTCTGGCAGCCGGTACCCAATGGTGGTCACGCCGATCCCTGGCGCGCGCCGAGTTCGCGCCAACACGTATTCGCGTAGGCTCACCGCTTCAAAGACACTGAGCAGCTGATGATAACCGTCATCTCCCTGCGCACCGGAACGAAGCACCAAGTTCACTTTGCCGGGCGCGGAAGCTACCGCCTTACGCATACGGTCCCCTTCCTGCGCTCAAAGCCAATGCAAGGTTGACGTCCCCTTTTGCCGCCACATCCAGCGCAGCTTCCCCCAGGGACACGTATGCATCGATACCTAGATTTTCACCGCGCAACGTCTGGTCCACATTCGCCTGTTCAAGCATTTGGGCCACCGAGCCGGGTGAGTCCGTGAGGGCGCGCAGACTTGCCCGCACCATCTTGCGTCTCTGCGCAAAAGCAGCGTCGACGACCCTAAAGGTTGCCTCACGGAGCTGTTCGTCACCGCGTGGCGTGTCTCTCAGCTGTAGATCCACTAGCGCAGAATCCACGTTTGGCGCTGGCCAGAACACCGATCTTCCGATGGCCCCGGCCCGTTTAGGGAAGCCGTACCACCTGGCTTTTACTGAGGGGACACCATACGTTTTGCTGTTGGGCGCGGCCACCAGCCTGTCAGCTACTTCAGATTGGACCATGATAAGTGCGGATTTGAGCGACGGAAAGAGACTTAGGCAGTGCAGCAAGATTGGTACTGCCACGTTGTAGGGCAGGTTTGCCACTAAGCGCGTCGGCGGCGGCCAGTTGGCTCCGCACGCTTCCCAACTGCGCAGGTCCAGCGCGTCGCTAAGGTGCACGCGCAGACGATTATCCGCCTCAGCTCTGTACTGCCGAACCGTTCTTGGCAGTTGTTCAGCAAGCGGCGGATCAATTTCAACGGCACAAACGCGTGCGCCCGTGTCCAGCAGGCCCAGTGTGAGCGATCCAAGCCCTGGACCAACCTCCAGGATCACGTCGTCCGCATTTGCACGCGAGGTCGCAACGATTTTTCTAACCGTGCCTGGATCGTGCAGAAAGTTCTGGCCCAGTTTCTTCGTGGGCTGTACCCCAAGGTCTGAACTCAGACGCCGAATTATGGGTGGGGTAAGCAAAGGTTCCTGGCTTTGTGCGGGCTGCGCACCGTTTTCTTCCATCAACCCCTAGAATAGTCCGAGACTCGCGGAGCACGCGGGCCACTGGCCCCATCCCGAACGCTGCTGCAGCAGTTGGGCTCTTTGGGTTTGTTCAGCGGCTGAAGCGTCTGATGGTAGTCCACTGCCACCGACAGACTGCCAAGTGGACAGGGAGAACTGGTACATCCCGTAGTAACCGTTGCCTGTGTTCGCGGACGGGTTGCCGCCCGATTCACACTGAGCGAGTGCGGCCCACACGTCGCCGTTCGTTACCTGCACTCCGGAAACATCGGTTCCGCTGCTTGACCCCGCTGCTGGGGCCGAGGGGGCGACTACCGGTTCGGGGACCTTAGTTCCCACCGAAATTACCTGGTTTACCGGCTTCTTTGTGACCTCGTCACTGAGTTTCACGTTCAGAAGTTCTTTACCGGCGACCACCTGCCGGTAGGTTCGGATGGTTCTTTGTCCGGCTTGTCCGTCTTGGGTGACCGACTCAGTTCCTTCCATCTCCTCCGGGTCTTCAACGTACTCTGTCTCGAAGGCGATGTCGGTTGTCTTGGTGATAACCTCGCGCGTCTCGGTAATGAGTTGGATTTGGGTGCCCGTGTCGCCGGGGATCACGAACAGGCTATCGAGCGGCCCGGTCTTCACATTGGCGGCCCGCAGGATCTCACCCACGGTTTCGCCCCCCTCAACTGGCACCGAGGTCGGTGCGCCATCCACCTCGATCGTCACCTCTCGTGGCGTGTCGGTGACCGGAAGAGCGCCGCGCGTTTGGTTGCGAGAGACGGTGATTCGAGTAGCGTCCGCGGGAAGAGACACATCATCGAAGACAGCGTCCAAAGTGACCGCGCTGGACCAGGCAGTCGTTGCCCCGGCCGCGGTATGCACTGTGAACGGCTGCGCGCGGAAGATCTCTATTGAGTCGACTCCGGCGAGCGCTGTATCGATCGCCGGTTCGACACGGTCGTGTTCACCGAGGGTCACTCCGGCGACATCAAGGACGTCCCCAACGTCGGTGTTGAAGCCGCTCACCTCTTCGGCGGCGCCGTCAGCTTTCACGGTCACCGTGTGATACGACTGGGTCACGGAGACAGCAGCAATTGTGAAGACCGCAAGTGACGCGGCTGCCGAGGTCATGAGGATTGCGCGGCGTTGCATCGCCATAAATCAAGTTCCTTTTGTTTTTTGTTGGCACATGGGCCGGGCAATCTGGCCGACATGCACGTCTTTCAAAAGAGCCTAATTGAGACCGCACCGTCCCAAAAGGAAAGGCGAGGAAGCTCACCTACCAGTTTCCATAGACCCGCGATGTGTTCTCGGCCAGTTGCAGCCCTGCTGCGGCAAGCGATTCGTCCCAGAGTTCAGCTATCTTCCGAACCGTGTGAGGCATGACGTACGAGGCGTTCGGCGCGCCCCGATACGGTACAGGTGTCAGGTAGGGGGCGTCCGTTTCGACTAGGACCAACTGGCGCGGCAGTTCTAGTAAGGCTTCGCGCAGCGCAGCGTTCGCCGGGTAGGTCAGCGGCCCAGAGAACGATGCGTACCAACCTTTTTCTGCCAAGACCTGGGCTATTTCGCGGTCGCCTGAAAAGCTGTGAAAAACGATGGTCACGTCTGACCAGGCCGGATCTGAGACTAGCTCTATGGTGTCCGCATGCGCGTCCCGATCATGAATCTGAAGCGGAAGTCCGCGCTGGCGCGCCATCTCCAAATGAGCGCGGAAGGCGTCCTTTTGTGCCTCGCGGCCCGGTCCAGCGGTCCGAAAGTAGTCCAGCCCAGTTTCTCCAACTGCAACCACTTCCGGCGAATCAAGCAACGATGACACTTTTTCTAGAGCGACAATTAGCGGCACGTGGTGTTCGGACTTTGTGTGTTCGTAGCCATCGGGTGACTTGTCCAGGTGCCCGGCGTGCAGAGCCGCTTCGTTTGGGTGGATCGCGAGAGCGGCCCGCGCCTGTGGGTGGGACCGGCACAAGTCAACGGTAGGCTGCAAGTCAGGAAGCTCGCACCCGCTAGTGATCATCCGAGGGACACCAGCTGAGCGGGCCATGTCCAACTGAGTTTGCAGACTCAGCTTCTTCCCATCCGCCGTTGGGATCTCTCCCTCATGCAACGGCAGGTGCGTGTGATTATCAGTCACCGGGACCGGCAAAGGCTCTCCCAGTGGTGGCCATTCCCGTTTACGCTTCGCCATATTTATGCCTTCGTCACTCCCACTCGATAGTCCCCGGCGGTTTTGAGGTGACGTCAAGGACCACACGGTTCACTTCAGGGACCGAGTTGGTGATCCTGTTCGAAATGTGCGCGAGGAGATCGGCCGGGATGCGCGCCCAATCGGCGGTCATCGCGTCCTCAGAAACGACGGGGCGCAACACGATCGGGTGTCCGTAGGTGCGCCCGTCTCCTTGTACGCCAACTGATCGCACATCCGCCAAGAGGACGACAGGGCACTGCCAAATCTCAGCGTCAAGGCCGGCTTCTGTCAGCTCCTGGCGAACGATCAGATCAGCCGCACGCAAAATCTCCAGTCGATCCCGCGTAATCTCGCCAACTATCCTGATACCGAGTCCAGGACCGGGGAACGGCTGGCGGTCAACGATCTTGTCCGGAACACCCAGTTCGCGTCCAATCATGCGAACTTCATCCTTGAACAGTTCACGAAGCGGCTCCACCAGTTCAAACTCTAAGTCTTCCGGCAGGCCTCCTACGTTGTGGTGGCTCTTGATGTTTGCGGTTCCCTCTCCGCCTCCTGACTCAACGACGTCCGGATAAAGTGTCCCCTGGGTAAGGAAGTCAATGGTCTGACCCTGCTGCGCAGCTTCGGCAGTAAGTTTCGCTGCGGCTTCCTCGAAGCTGCGGATGAACTCCCTGCCGATTATCTTCCTTTTTTGTTCCGGGTCGCTCACGCCAGCCAGAGCGTCAAGGAACCGGTCGGATTCGTCTGCCGTGACAACTCGTATTCCCATTGAGGCCGCATAGTCCTCTTCCACCTGCTGGCGTTCACCCGAACGCAGCAGTCCGTGATCCACGAAAATACAGGTCAACTGGTCGCCAACTGCCTTGTGGACAAGAGCCGCGGCCACCGACGAGTCGACACCACCCGACAGCCCGCAGATCACCTGCTTGTCGCCCACCTGGTCTCGGATCTGAGATACAAGGCGGTCAACAATAGAACTAGCGGTCCAACTGGGCGACAGTCCCGCTCCCTCGTATAAAAAGTTCTGTATCAGCTGAGCGCCAAAGTCCGAATGATGCACCTCAGGGTGCCATTGAACGCCGTAAAGGCGACGCGCCGGGTCCTCAAAAGCAGCTATCGGAGTCTCTTTCGTTGCGGCGGTAACCCTGAAACCGGCGGGCGGGCGGGACACGGCATCCCCGTGACTCATCCAGACGATTTGCTGGCTCGGGGTATCGGCCAGGAGCACCGACTCCGGATCGGTTCGAGTCAGTTCTGTGCGTCCATACTCGCTTTGGCCGGAATTGGTTACCTGGCCGCCAAGCGCCTGAGCCATCGTCTGGAACCCGAAACATATCCCTAAGACGGGCACACCCATCTCGAAGATCGCCGGATCGACACGCGGTGAATCTTCCACCCAAACAGACGCCGGGCCACCGGAAAGAATTATCGCGGCTGGGTTCTTCTCCCTGAGCTGATCCGCTGTGTGCGTGTGGGGCACTATCTCTGAGTAAACGTTCGCTTCGCGCACGCGGCGGGCTATAAGCTGCGCTGTCTGCGCTCCGAAATCCATGACAAGTACGGGGCGTTGAGGTGAGGTTTCCACGCGACCAGAGTACCGCATGCCGGAGTCATGAACGAACGGCCTATTCGACCCCAGACGCTACTCGTTTTGCCAGGAACTCCATAGCTGCGCGTACTGTCCTCTCAGGTCTACCAGCTCTTGGTGCGTGCCGAGTTCCACAAGTTCGCCCTCTGCCATGACCGCGACCCTGTCGGCGGCGTGAGCGGTGTGCAATCTGTGTGCCACGGCGATGACAGTCCGGCCCTCAAGGACTCGCGCGAGTCCGCGCTCTAGGGTACGTGCGGCGCTAGGGTCCATCAGTGACGTTGCTTCGTCCAGGACCAGCACCGTCGGGTCTTGCAGCACTATCCGCGCCAGGGCAAGTTGCTGAGACTGACCAGGGCTCAGTTCGCGTCCCGAAGATCCGACCTTCGTCGCCAAGCCGTCCGGCAGTGCCTGAACCCATACCGATGCGCCAACGGTTCTCAGTGCTTCCAGCAATTCTTCTTCCGACGCGTCCGCTTTTGCCAGATAGAGATTATCCGCGATGGTCCCCGTGAATACGTGATGCTCTTGGGAAACGAATGAGACTTCCTGTTGGAGTCGTGTTTCTTCCAGATCGACCAGCTCAACTCCGCCCAGGGTGACACTGCCACTTTCCGGGGGGTGGATCCCCGCAATCAGACGCCCAAGCGTTGACTTTCCGGCTCCTGACGGACCGACCAGCGCCAACACCTCGCCCGGCTCCAAGTCCAGGCTCACACCGTGAAGGACCGGTGTCCCTTCCCTGTACGAGTAGCGCACATCTTCCACATCAAGCTTCTCACTGGAAGGTGTCGACCCGGTCGGTTTCCGGTCGGGCTCCACCAGCTGAACACCGAAGATCCGGCCAAGGGCCGCAGCGGCAGCTTGCAGCTCGTCAACCCAAAAGGTCATTTCCCAAACGGGACCGCGAACCTGGTAGCAGTAAAGGGCAACGGTGGTGATCTGTCCGGCGGTGACCAGGCCCAGAGGGTAAAGGTAAGCACCCAAAACGATGGTTGCACCCACCGGCAAAAAGACCGCAAGAACCAAGCCCGTCCACATGACCATGCGCTGCCACGCCGTGTATCTTTCCAGTCGCCAGACAGCTCGAATCGCCTCGTCCAAACGCCTGTCCCGCTGTGGGCGAAGCCGGGCGGCATCCACGATCTCTGCCTGATCCAGTGTCTCCGTGATTACGCCGGACATGTCCGCCCACGCGCTCGCCGCCGCCCGGTACGCCGGAATCGTTCGTGGAATGTACCAGCGCATGGTGAGATAAATGAGCGGCAAAGGGATGAGCAGGGTCAGCGAGAGAATGGGCGAGGTGAGGATCGAAGCCACGACCGTAACCACGATCGTTGTGGCCACAGCCATTATTGCGGACACTCCCTGGCGAACCATGAACTGAACGCGCTCAACGTCGTGCGTCGACCGTCCCAGCAGGTCGCCCGTTCCTGCCTCTTCTACGACGGACAGCGGTAAGTGGGTTATCGTTTCCACCAAGTCCTCACGAAGGCGCGCAAATATCGTCTCACCCAAGATTCGGGACTGGCGCTCAGCGTTGAACGTAAGAACCGCTCCAAGCACTACTATCACCAGGGCCACCCCGATCAGACCCATGACGGTTGACATATCGGTTCCGTGCTGGATTCGGTCAATCACGTCACCGGTCAACCACGGGAGCATCGCCGTGGTGCCGGCTGCCAGCACTTGCAGAGCAACGACCGCGGTGAATCGCCACTTGTAGCCAGCGGCCAAATCAGCAACCGCTTTCCACAGATCCCGATCAGCGGCAACTGGAAGCTTCAGCATTTCTAGTTCACCTCCCTGGAGACTATGCGGCGGTACTCGGTTCCCACCGGCCCTGCGTCTGACCACAGCTCCTCGTGCGACCCGCGCCCCAATTCTCGACCGTCGGCGTCGATCACGATCACCTGATCAGCAGTGCTGAGAAGGAGTGGTGAACTGGTGGCAGCAATCGTCGTCAAACCACTGCGGTCCTGACGAAGACGCGTGGCGATGAGGGCCTCAGTGTGAGCGTCTACCGCGGAGGTTGGCTCCACCAGAATAAGGATCGGAGTGCGCTCCCAAACGGCGCGCGCCAAGGCGACGCGCTGGCGCTGCCCACCGGAGATGTTGCGTGCCTTTTCGGACAGGACTCCGGACAGGCCGCCCGCCAGCGACTGTTCCACGTCCTCTGCGGCGGCGGTGTGAATGGCGCGGTGCAACCGGCTTGACGTGGAGGGCTTGTCCAGCTGCGCTAACGTGTCTTCTTCTCGCGCGAAGTTCTCTACGTGTTCACGGTAGACCAACTCCGTCACCCCCCGAAGTGGCGGGATCGGCGCAGCGGCACCCCGAATCGCATCTTGAAGGCTTTCGCGAAAAAGCTGCGGTGACGATTCGCTCAAATAAATCGACTCTCGGACCTTTTCCAAGGGGTATCGGCGCAAGTCTACGGAACCAAGAGCAACCGCGTTCTCATCTTTGTCGCTTACGCGGGCTAAACGGCGTGCGAGTTCTGCCGTTCTCTCCGGCACAGAACTGACCACGGCCGTGAACTGGCCGGGCGCAATTTCAATCCCGGTACCCGTGTCGACAAGAGGTTCACCCAGCCAGCGGGGTTCACCCAGTTCAAAATCCACCAGAGACTCGGTTAGCTCCGGTTCAATGGCATAGGTGCGCGCCAGCTTCTTCGCCCCAACCCAGCCTCGCGTCCAGTGCTGCACGACAGCGCTAGCCGCCCCGATCGGCATCCGCATGTAAAGGGCGTAGCCATAGAAGGAAACCAGTGCGCCCGCACTCACCTGTCCGGTGAAGACCAGATACGCCCCGTAAGCAAGAACTGCGGCGATCAGCAGCTGGGGGATCGAGTTTCGTAGAACGACCAGGTACGCCTGATAAGAGGCAGCGGCAATGCCCGCTTCTTTCACTTTTTGGGATTGATCTTTGTAACGCTGGTTGTAGACGGACTCGCCACCGATGCCGCGCAGCACCCTCAGTCCGGCAACGGCATCCGAAGAGATGCTGGTAAGTTTCCCCTGCTCTTCCCTTTGCGCTGCCAATTTATGTTGCAGGGGCCTAGCCAGCAGGGTGACAAGCAAGATGGCGACAGGAACTCCTATGGCAACTATCCACCCCAGCGGCACGCTCACCCTGAACATAATTACCACCACCATGATGGCGGCGGCCCCGTTCGACACGATTTCGGGGAGCCAGACGAACGCGGCACCCAAATAATCAGAGTCGTTCACCATCGCAGTGACGACCTCACCAGACGGAGTCTCCCCTTTAGCGGACCTACCGGCTCTGGAGATTCGCCTCCCAACTACCCACGTTCCAACCAGCGAACCGCCCATCCACGTCGCTATACCGCTGAGCTGCCCAATTCCTTCACTGATCGCGATAGTTGCGATAAGCAGGATAAACCAGAGGGCCTGTTCGCGCGTGTAAGCATCGAAGCCCCCGGCTATGACACCGTTGATCATCGTGCCCATCAGGTAGGGAACCAGCGCGCCCCCAACGGAGCTGATCGTCATCAGAAGCGATTCGAGGACGATTGGTCTCCACGCCAGTCCCGCCAGTTTCGCGATGTATTTTCCTGGCCGATCGGACAATTCGGGCGGTGCCCCGCGCGGCGTTTCAAGCGACTTCGGCCAGTGCCTGGGCGTCTTGCCCAAAGGCGGCAATTTCACGCCCAGGTCGGCCGCGCGTTCTTCCAGGAACTCGGTGTAGCTGCGGGTGTCGTTGTACTGGCTCAGTGTTCTCTCCCGCCTCTCTTCGCTGCTGCTCAGCACCTATTCAGTGCGAAGCTAAACGAGTCTACCAGCGGCAACGCGGCTGTGACTTCCACGTTTCAAGGGTGGCGAGCGCGTGTTACCGTAACGGTAAATCGAGTGAGTGAGGTTTTCGTGACTGTGACGCCCGCTGACAAGGACTTCTTGCGCCGCTGTGTTGAGCTGGCTCGCGAGGCACTAGCTGACGGGGACGAACCGTTCGGTTCAGTTTTGGTGGGCGCCGACGGGGTTACTCTGTTTGAGGATCGGAATCGGGTGAAGGACGGGGATCACACCCGCCACCCTGAATTTGCGATAGCCCGGTGGGCCGCGCAGAACATGTCCGAAAAGGCCCGGGCCGAAGCAACCGTGTACACCTCTGGAGAGCACTGTCCGATGTGTGCGGCGGCCCACGGCTGGGTGGGCCTGGGCAGAATCGTCTATGCCAGCAGTAGTGAACAGCTCAGCCGGTGGCGCGAAGAGCTAGGACTGCCCGCTGGTCCGGTTGCACCGCTACCGATTGAGCAGGTGGTGCCCTTGGCCAGCGTCGACGGCCCCGTGGAGGAGTTCGCGGATGAGTTGCGGCAGATGCAAACAGTGTCGATGACTCGCTAGCGTGGGCAAACCCTCACGGCAGCGTTCCCTTGCGGGCAGTGCGGCGACTAACATGGACCATGACCGCAAGAGTGCAAGCAGCTCGCTAAGAGCTTTCAACTTATGTACCGCGCTTGCGTAGCGCAGCCGGAGTTAGGAACAACAGTGTCGTCCCGAGTTCTAATCATGGGCACCAGCGCTTCATCGGTGAACGCGCAGCTCATTCACGAAGTGTCGCAGCTCCTTATGGACCAAGTTATGGAAATGGGCGGCCAGACGTTTGGCGTCATGGACGCCTTTGCGAACCAGCCGTTCACAAAAGTGGTCTCTGACCCCAAAGCCGCGCTGAACGAGGTGATCATCTCTGTCCGCTCCGAACAAGCCGACTCGCTGCTCATCACAGGCGCGGAATCCGTCCCCGCCCCAAGTTTTGACGTAACCGGTTGGAACTTCGACGTTGCCGCAAACGCTGCTGCGCAGGTCGTCGCAGTTGTGGACGGGACCGGAATGAACTCGGAGTTGATTCAAGCCGAAGTGAAGACGCTTCGGGACCGGGCTGACCGGCACCACGCGACCATGTCCGGTGTGGTGGTCGCTGGCGTGCGCGGCATGGACCTGCCACTAACGCTGGACGGTCTGCCCCTGGTCGAAACCCCGATCACGCTTGAGAAATGGGCGTCCGTTACCAAGCTGGCACCCACTGTCGTCACTCCGATGATTTTCCAGAGCAATCTTCTTGCACGGGCTGCGGCCGACCCGCAGACCATCGTCTTGCCGGAACCGGAAGATGACCGAGTTCTACGGGCCACAGCTAAACTCCTGGATCAAAAGACAGCCAATATCGTTTTGCTGGGCGACGCCTCGTCCATCGAAAAGCGATCCGGTGAACTCGGTGTGGACGTGAGCGGCGCGCGAATCGTCTCCCCCCATGACCCCGAGCTAGTTGAGAAATACGCCGCAGAGTTCGCGCAATTACGGGCAAAAAAGGGCGTGACCATCGAGCAGGCCCGCGAAAAAGTTCAAGACACGACGTATTTCGCCACCATGATGGTGCAGATGGGTGACGCCGACGGCATGGTTTCCGGAGCTGTGCACACAACGGCCGATACGATTGTTCCCGCCTTCCAGATCATCAAGACGGCACCGGGGACTTCACTGGTTTCATCGGCCTTCCTCATGCTCCTGTCCGATCACGTACTGGTCATGGGCGACTGCGCCGTGAATCCGAACCCGACGCCAGCTCAATTGGCCGAGATCGCGGTGTCTTCAGCCAACACCGCCAGGCAGTTCGGAATTGACCCGCGCGTGGCGATGCTTTCTTACTCGACGGGCTCATCCGGGGCAGGGGCCGACGTGGAGGCGGTTACCGAGGCGACGGCGAAGGTTCGGGAATTGGCACCGGACTTACCGGTAGAAGGACCTATTCAGTACGACGCGGCAGTCGACCCTGAAGTCGGATCAGCTAAGGCGCCCGAATCAGAAGTGGCGGGACAAGCTAATGTTCTCATCTATCCGACCCTGAACGCCGGCAACATCGGCTACAAAGCCGTCCAAAGAAGTGCCAAAGCGGTCGCTGTCGGGCCGATCCTGCAAGGCCTGCGCCGCCCGGTCAATGACCTGTCCCGCGGCGCAACTGTCGAGGACATTGTAAACACCGTCGCCATCACCGCCGTACAGGCGCAAGCAGAAGGACAAAACTAGTGCCGCAAACGATCCTAGTCATCAACTCGGGGTCTTCCTCAATCAAATATGAGCTGGTTGATCCAGCGATCGGCGTGGCTATGGCATCCGGTCATGTGGAGCGCATCGGTGAGGAGATGAGCACGATCCACCATCGTTACTCCCTCAAGGAAGTAACGATCAACGAGCCGATCCCAAATCATGAGGTGGCCCTCCAGCAAGTTCTGGACTTGTTCGAGGAGGTGGGACCGCGACTCGAAGAAGCTCACATTGTTGGGATTGGGCACCGAATTGTCCAAGGTGGTCGGTATTTCAGCGGACCGGCACTTATCGACGACAGGGTAAAGAGGCTGATCGGTGAGCTGTCCTCTCTTGCTCCCCTGCACAACCCGCCAGCGCTCAAAGGTATTGAAGTTTGTGAAAAACTCTTACCAGCGATTCCCAATGTCGCAGTGTTCGACACAGCTTTCTTCCAAGACCTTCCGAACAGCGCGGCCCTATATGCGCTGGACCGGGATGTCGCTGAACGCTACTCGATCCGCCGTTACGGCGCTCATGGAACTTCGCACCAGTACGTGTCTGGCCGAGTAGCTCAAGTTCTGGGTGACCGAGAGCTTCGCCAAATAGTCCTTCACTTGGGTAACGGAGCTTCCGCCTCTGCAATCGTGGCGGGGCGCGCCGTTGACACCTCGATGGGCCTCACCCCGCTTGAGGGACTGGTGATGGGGACCCGCACCGGCGACATTGATCCCGCCGTTGGGTTCCACTTGCAGCGGGTGGCCGGCATGAGTGTTGCCGAGGTCGACAATCTTTTCAACAAGAGGTCCGGCTTGCGCGGTCTAGCGGGCGACAACCACATGCGAGCCGTTCGAGAGATGGCCAGGTCCGGCAATCCGCGCGCCAGGGAAGCCCTGGAGGTGTACATCAACCGGCTGGTGAAGTACATTGGCGGCTACGCGGCGGTCATGGGAGGGGTGGATGTCATCACGTTCACTGCTGGTATCGGTGAAAACGATATTGACCTGCGCAGGGAGGTCTGCGAAAGGCTGTCTTTCTTCGGCGTCGCACTGGATTCTGAAGCGAATAACTCGCGCCCCCGTGAAGCAACCACGATCTCGCGACGGGATTCAAGTGTTCGCGTGATGGTGGTGCCTACTAAGGAAGAACTCGCGATCGCAACGCAAGCAATGAGTCTGGTCTGACCATGTCACCTCAAGCGCCTCAGGGCTTCGGATTTCTTCGCGCAGGGGCCGCCAGTTTGCCCGTCGCTCTAGCAAATCCTGCGATAAACGCCGAGCGGGTCATCAAGGCTGTCCATGATGCGCACCGAGATCAGGTCGACCTGATCGTTTTCCCTGAGTTGACGCTGACTGGAGTGAGCACCGGCAACCTGGCGCTAAGCGTCCCCCTCTTGGAATCAGCCTTGGAAGCTTTGGACAGTGTCCGAAGTGCCAGCAACGGGCTGCGTCCAGTTATCGCTGTTGGATTGCCGCTTCGCATCGGCGGGGAAGTGCGAAGTTGTGCGGTGTGGATCCACCGGGGTAGCTATTTGGGTGTAGTGCCTGAAGGCGTTAAGGCCGTGCCTACCCCCGAGGTTCTGTTGGGCGAAGACGCGGTCCCGGTCGGCGACGTGCACTTGTCCGTGCTGGATAACCCTGGAGCAATCATTGCAGCACGGGTCGGAGCGGACGTTTGGGATCCCGCCGCCGCCCCGGGCCATGCGACCGTGGTTGCGGCCCTCAGCGGCGAACCGTCCTACGCGGACTCGGCAGCGCGGCGCGCGGATTTGCTCCGTGCCCGCTCAGAAGCGGACCAAACCGCGATTGTGTATTCCGCACCAAGTTTTGGTGAGTCCACTAACGACCTCACTTGGGATGGCCAAACTGTCATTGCGGAGGCGGGGCGCGTTCTAGCCGGTGGGCGGCTATTCGCCAGGGAAGAGGTTCTTGCCCTGGCAGATATTTCTATTCCCGAACTTGTCCAAACGAACCAAACTTCTGCAAGTGACTTACGGCTGTATGTCCCCACGGAAGAAGTGTTCCTGGGATCTGCAGACGCTAGCGAACTCATACGGTTCATCGAACCTTTCCCTTGGAGTGTCAACCGGCCACTGGACGTGGTGACGTTGCAGGCGAGTGCCTTGGCGCGGCGGATGGAATCAATTGGAGAGCCGAAGCTGGTCATTGGCGTTTCAGGCGGCCTGGATTCGACGCTTGCCCTTCTGGCATGCTACTTCGCTATGGATTCGCTGGGCCGCTCCCCCAAAGACATCCTGGGTTACACCATGCCTGGGTTCGGAACCTCGAAAACCACGCGAGAGAGCGCCGAGCAACTGTGTGACGCCCTGGGCGTAACGTTTGAGGAACTGGACATTCGCCCGGCCGCAGAGGCGATGCTGCGAGCACTTGGTCACCCGTACGCAGCCGGGGAAGCCGACTACGATGTTACGTTTGAAAATGTTCAGGCGGGGCTGCGCACCGACTACTTGTTCCGACTTGCCAACTTGAAAGGTGGGCTGGTCGTAGGTACAGGCGACATGTCAGAACTGGCCCTAGGCTGGTGCACCTACGGCGTCGGAGACCAGATGAGCCACTATGGCGTCAACGCCGGAATTCCAAAAACGGTGATCCAGCAGGTCCTGGCGGCCGTGGCAGAAGATGAGAGCGCTCCCGCGCCGCTGCGAGATGTCCTCAACACAATTCTGAATACAGAAATATCTCCAGAGCTGGTCCCCCCATCTGGCGGAGCACCCAGACAATCCACGGAAGCTGCGATAGGGCCGTACGAGCTTCAAGATTTCACGCTCTACTACGTGCTGCGCTACGGCTTTGGCCCGCGGCAGATCCTGTTCCTAGCTAGGCAGGCTTGGGGCGAACGGTATTCCGATCAGGAACTGGTTCACTGGCTCAAAGTGTTCTTCAGCCGCTTCTTCGCAAACCAGTTCAAACGCGAAGCGGCGCCGAACGCACCCCGGATAATGCAGGGCGGTTCGCTTTCGCCGCGCACCGACTGGCATATGCCCTCTGACGCTCAGGTGCAGGTGTGGCTATCCGAGCTGGAAGCGCTCAGCTAATTATGTTCTGGGGACTGCTGGCCGCGGGAGTCTTCGCTTGGCTGGCCGGGATGCTACTGATCGTTGGACTGCGTGCTGGGCGCGGCCAGATACCCTTTGACTCACCGCTTGGTATTCGCGGACCCAGGGTTCGGCAAAGCGAGTCATCTTGGGTAGCAGCCCACCGGGCAGCTGCGCCATTCTTGCTAACCGGAGCCGCAATTGCGCTTCTTCAAGCGGGCGGTTGTGCCTGGGCAGCGCTTTCAACGCGCTTACAGGGCGGCCCGTACCTTTGGATCCTTATCGGTACGGGTGCGCTCCTAATTGCAATGCTGCTTGTTCTGGCGAAATCGGCGGGGAACAGGGCGGCCCGGTAGATACTTTCCTTGGGGCTGACTCTTGTCGCGCAAAAGCCAGCCCCAGGCAACTACTTCCTAGTAATCGCCGGTCATTGTGGACACGTCCAGGGCCCGGTCCAAATCTTCCTCGGAGATTTCCCCGCGTTCCACAAAGCCCAAGTCGATGACGGCTTCACGCACCGTGAGATCCTCTTTCACCGAGTGCTTCGCAATCTTCGCAGCGTTCTCATATCCGATGTATCGATTCAGCGGCGTCACGATTGAAGGGGAAGACTCCGCGTAGCGCAGGCAAGCCTCTCGGTTGGCCTCAATCCCGTCCACGCACCGGTGAGCAAGTGTCTGCGAGACGTTCCCCAGAATATTGATCGACTGCAACAGGTTGGCGCCCATAACGGGTAGCATCACCAGCAGGTCAAAGTTCCCCTGGGAGCCGGCAAACATGATGGCGGCATCATTTCCAATCACCTGCGCGGCAACCTGAACGGTCGCTTCTGGCAGGACCGGGTTCACTTTTCCAGGCATGATTGAAGAGCCAGGCTGCAGGTCGGGCAGTGCAATCTCGCCAATACCGGTTCGGGGACCAGAGCCCATCCACCGCAAGTCGTTCGCTATCTTCACCAATGACACCGCCACTGTGCGGAGCTGCCCTGACATTTCTACGAGCGAGTCCTGGGCGGCTTGAGCTTCAAAGTGGTTCTGAGCTTCGACAAATGGGAATCCGGTATTCTCCGCGATAAGCTCGATCACTCTAGATGAGAAGCCCTTTGGAGTGTTAATCCCCGTCCCTACAGCGGTTCCTCCTAGCGGCAGTTCCGCCAGACGCGGCAACGCCGACTGGACTCGCTGAATCCCGTATTCGATTTGCTGGGCGTATCCGGAGAACTCTTGGCCAAGCGTGATGGGCGTGGCATCCATCAGGTGCGTCCTACCGGATTTCACCACGTCAGCGAACTCGACCGATTTTTCTGCCAGAGAATCTCTCAGGACACGTAGGCCGGGCAGCAAGACTTCCTCCACCGCCTGGTAGGCAGCAATGTGGATGGATGAAGGGAACACGTCGTTCGATGACTGGGAAGCGTTTACATGGTCGTTAGGGTGAACATCGCTTCCTCGGATGCTCGAAGCAAGCCGCGCGACGACCTCGTTCGTATTCATGTTTGACGAGGTGCCCGAACCAGTCTGGAAAATATCAATTGGAAATTGATCGTCGTGGTCCCCTGCGATCACCTGATCGGCTCCAGCTACAATGCTGTCAGCGATTTCCTGATCGACGACGCCGAGTTCGGCATTCGCTAGCGCTGCTGCTCGCTTAATTTCTCCGAGGGCGGCGATTTGGTGAGAATTCAGCACCTCGCCAGATATGGGAAAGTTCTCCACGGCACGTTGTGTTTGGGCGGCATAGAGTGCGTCTTTGGGGACCCGTACCTCACCCATCGTGTCGTGTTCGATCCTGTACTCAGTCATTTGTTCTCCTTCACGGTTTGGTTCAACTCCCATCGTATGGGCTTACGACTACTTCCACCCGCTGCAAATCCTTAACTTCGCTGTACCCGGTCGAAGCCATCGTGCGTTTCAGCGCGCCCACGAAATTCAAGGTGCCATCGGCCCTATCCGAAGGTCCATAGAGGATCTCTTCCATGCTCCCAACTTGGCCCACGTAGGCTCTGTGTCCGCGCGGCAAGGCGGGGTGGGTCGCTTCTGAACCCCAATGCCAACCGTTCCCTGGAGCCTCGTATGCCCTGGCGAGTGCTGCCCCCAGCATGACAGCATCGGCCCCACAAGCGAGCGCTTTAATCATGCTGCCCGAATATCCAACGGCGCCGTCGGCAATGACGTGCACGTAACGCCCGCCCGTCTCATCCATGTAATCCCGCCGGGCTGCTGCCACGTCAGCGATAGCAGTGGCCATAGGCGCATGGATGCCGAGTGAGCGCCTGGTCGAGTGGGCGGCTCCCCCACCAAAACCGACCAGTATTCCCGCAGCGCCCGTCCTCATCAGATGCAGCGCGGCGGTGTACGTGGTCACTCCGCCGACTATGACCGGCACGTCCAGTTCATAGATGAACCGCTTGAGGTTCAGCGATTCTTGCAGGGATGACACATGCTCCGCGGAGACAACGGTGCCCCTGATGACGAACAGGTCCACACCGGCTTCTACAACTGCACGCCAATGCGCCAGCACTCTTTGCGGGGACAACCTACCCGACACCACGACGCCAGCTTCTCGGATCTCCTTAAGGCGCTGGTAGATGAGCTCATCCTTGATTGGCTCCGCGTAAATTCGTTGCAGCGTTATCGCTGCTTCTCTTTCAGGAAGGGCTGCCACTTCTTCCAAAAGGGGCATCGGGTCCTGATAGCGCGTCCAAAGCCCATCAAGGTCCAAAACGCCAATGCCGCCCAGCCTTCCAAACTCAATGGCAGTAGCTGGACTCATCACCGAGTCCATGGGGGCCGCCAGCAGCGGGATATCCACGTGATAGGCGTCAATCTGCCAGGAAACACTAACATCTTCGGGGTCTCTGGTGCGCCGGGCGGGAACCAAAGCTATGTCATCCAACGAGTACGCGCGCCGACCTCTTTTGCCGCGGCCAATCTCAATCTCAGCCATCTGCCCAGTCTACGTCCGACCGGAGTTCGAGTCACTTGTCGGAGGTTGCTCGCATAATAGAGACATGGAAACTTGGGTGAACGCGCCGTGGCTAGGCTTCGATACCGAAACAACAGGACTGTCCCTAACCCGGGACCGTATCGTCACTGCCGCCTCCGTTGTGCGGGTCGGTGGCATTGAAGGCGCCGGACCTGATCTGGTGGAAACATGGCTGACTGATCCCGGCGTGGAAATCCCTGCCCGGGCAGCTGCTGTCCACGGAATCACGACGGAGCACGCCAGACTGCACGGGCGGCCGCCGGCAGAAGTCCTCGATGAGATCACTGACCGCCTCACAGCCCAACTTCGCGCCGGGTGGCCAGTCGTGGTGTTCAACGCAGGCTTTGACCTGCCACTCCTTGAAGCTGACTCGGCCAGGCATGGACTCACGCCGCTCTCTCAACGCGTGGGGGGAATTGTGGCGCCGGTCCTGGATCCTTTGCTTCTGGACCGCGCAGTTGTGCCGCGTAGACGTGGAAAGCGAACCCTTGCGGATCTGTGCTTCGCCTACGGCGTGCCGGTCCCAAACGACACTCACCGCGCACACGTCGACGCCCAAATAACGCTGCTACTGCTGGCGAAGATCTTGAGCCAACACCAATTCCTCACAGAGATGTCGATCTCCGAACTGGATACTTTTCAGCGAGAGGCGCACGCCAACTGGGCAACCAGCCTCCAAGAATGGCACGCACGACAGGGGCGTATCCGGGCAATCAGTGTTACCTGGTTCTGATTATGAGGCCCGATCTGCGCTTCTATAGTTGGGGGCCTGGCTTGTGATTGCCACGTCATGCGGATGTGATTCTCGCAGTCCGGCGGGCGTGATTCTGATGAGTCGCGCCCGCTGCTGAAGCTCGGGGATCGTTCGGGCGCCAGTGTAGAACATTGACTGCTGCAACCCTCCGATCAGCTGATGCACATTGTTCGCCAGCGTCCCCGAATAAGGCACTTGTCCCTCAATACCCTCAGGAACCAGTTGCTCATCAGTGGTCACCTCGGCCTGGAAATAGCGGTCCTTAGAGTATGACTTACGCCCGCGCGAACTCATGGCACCCAAAGACCCCATGCCGCGATAAGCCTTGAACTGCTTGCCGCCGGAGAAGACCAGCTCTCCCGGAGACTCTTCGCAGCCAGCCAGCAGCGACCCCAGCATGACAGAATCAGCTCCTACCGCCAGCGCCTTCGCTATGTCCCCTGAATATTGAAGACCTCCATCAGCAATGAGCGGGACGTCGGCAGCGCTGCATGCGCGCGAGGCCATATCTATCGCGGTGACCTGCGGGACTCCGATCCCCGCGACGACGCGGGTAGTGCAGATGGATCCCGGGCCTACCCCCACTTTCACGGCGTCAACGCCAGCGTCGATTAGCGCTTGTGCACCCTCCTCGGTTGCCACATTCCCACCGATGATATCGACACGCGCGAAGCCGGAATCGTTCTTAAGGCGGGAGATCATCTCGCGGGCCAGCTTCGCGCCCCCGTTGGCAGTGTCGACGACCAGAACATCAACGCCAGCGTCAGCCAGGGCCTCGGCCCGCTCCCAAGTATCGCCCCAGTAGCCAAGAGCGGCGCCGACAAGCAGCCGCCCCTCAGCGTCCTTTGTTGCATTTGGGTATTGCTCGGTTTTCACGAAGTCTTTCACAGTGATGAGTCCCGCCAGTTTCCCGTCGGCGTCCACTAGCGGCAGCTTCTCAACGCGGTGTTTAGCCAGCAAGCTTTTTGCGTCTTCGCGAGAGACGCCAACAGGAGCCGTGATCAGCGGCATCGGCGTCATGATCTCACCGACGGTCGTGGTGGCCCATTTGCCTGACGGCAAGAAACGCAAGTCCCTATTTGTGATGATCCCAAGCAGCGTGCGATCTTCCGCGACAACTGGCAGTCCTGAAACCTTATAGTGGCCGCAGAGCTCATCCAGTTTGTCGATGGTCGCTTCTCTTGAGACCGTAACCGGGTCTTGAACCATCCCGGACTCGGACCGCTTCACTCTTCGGACGTGATCTACCTGCTGGGCGATCGGCAAGTTCCTGTGGATTATTCCAATGCCGCCCTGCCTGGCCATCGCAATTGCCATGCGAGCCTCTGTCACCGTGTCCATTGCTGCTGAAATCAGCGGGATTCGCAACGTCAAGTTGCGGGTGAGCCGGGCGGTTGTGTTCACCTCAGTTGGAATGACGTCAGTGAGCTCCGGGAGAAGCAAGATGTCGTCGTATGTGAGTCCGGTGCCAACAAATTTATCTTCGCGATAGGTCCCCATGAACCCATCTTAGTCGCCCACCGGCTGCGCAAAACGCGTCCTGTGAGCGGTCCTGGTCACGACGTGGCGCCCGCGGGTCCCTCGGCGCGCGTTTTCGCTTCCTTCAACGCTGCGGCGAAGGCCGGACTGACCGGTAATAGTGGCAGAAGCAACATCTGTGCCAGATGGTAAGCATCGGGCTTTCCGGGCCAGGTCTCAGCCGCGACGTCATTAGATCCGTCCAGCTCATGATGCCACCGCCCCGGAGCTTCCTCCAGGTACTTACCCGCGTATTCTCCCCACTCTTCCAGCTGCTCTTGCAAAGTGTTTCGCAGCTCTGCCGCCCCGGGGTAGTCGCCTGACGCCAGCGCTCGGCTAAGCACGACGTTGGCTGCAACTGCCTCACAAAGCACCCAGTGCATCCTTTGAGTCACCACAGGATTGCCTTCAAAATCAGTGGTGTACACAAACCCGGGAGCGCCGTCGACGCTCCACCCGTCGGTCACGGCCCGCTCGTACAGTTCCACGGCCGCTGGGAGCATCCACTGCTCAGGAATATTGCCCGAGTCAATCACCGACTGTCTGGCCTGCAGCATCAGCCTGGACCACTCCAAACCGTGTCCCGGCGTTACTCCAAAGGGGCGGAACGGATGAGCGGGCTGATCCTCGTTATAGTCGGGCACCACCTGCCAGTCCGCGGTGAAGTGTTCAGGTATCCGCCAATCATGTTTCCCTGCCTGCCCAGCAACGAAGTGAAGAATCCCTACCGCGCGATCCAGCAACTCTTGATTCCCCGTCAGATCCGCGACCGCTAGGTACGCCTCAACAGTGTGCATGTTGGCGTTGATTCCCCGGTAGTCTTCTTCCACAGAGAACGTCCGATCCCAGGACTCCCGCACTTTTCCGCTTTCGGGATCAAACCAGTGTTCATCTTGACTCTCTAGTGCAGCAGCAAGTAGTTCTTCCGCTCCGTCAATGCCGGCCGCAACGGCCGAGTTTGCAGCAAGCAGCACAAAAGCGTGCGCGTACGAGGCTTTAGCGTCATCAACGACCTCCACCGACGAGTCACTGCCAGGAGGATTGCTGGTGGCCACAGCTGAGAACCAGCCTCCGTTTTCCTGATCGTGGAACGGGCCTGCAAGCGACTCAACGCCGTGTCGGGCTAGGCGGTCAGCGCCTGGGAAACCCAGAAGGTGTGCCAAAGAGAACAGGTGGGTCATCCGGCACGTGATCCAAAGTTCCGCGGGCTTATCCGAGGATATTTGTCCGTCCTCGGTGAGGTAGCCGAAACCGTTCGGCACCTGAGCGCCCGAGGCGAACTCGATCAGCGGCGCAAAGCTACACGAGTAATCAAGCGACCGTGGCATCCGAAGCGGAGCAGCCGCGGTACCCAGCTGCTCTATAACTTGGTTCTTCTCCATCAGTAACCCCCATTACGTGCCATATCATCTGCTTTATTGTGCCCCATATTACTGCCATTGTGGGCACGCCATTGAACGGGCACGCACTCTTCCTTCGCCGATACGCCGAAATCGCAGCTAAAGAGTCACTGCATCGTACCCACCGCTGGCACATATGCGAGGACCCAAATGCAAATTAGTTAAATTCACCCGAGGGTCTTGAAATTATTTAGCACACCAGAGTAAAATTGTGAAGGTCAATTGGTGCACCTTAGGGTCACCAAAGTACGCAGTGCGTATGTGCGGGAAATATGAATAGAGAGGAAACAGCCTTGTGAAGGATGTCTCCAGACTTCCTGGTCCGATGATAGAAAAGTGGGACTGGCAGTACGAGGGGGTCTGCAGGGAGTTAGATACGGAGTTGTTCTTCCATCCAGAAGGTGAACGCGGATCGGCCCGTCGAAGGCGGGCAGCTAATGCCAGATCTATTTGCGCCACCTGCCCGGTAATTCAACAGTGTCGTGAGCACGCGCTCGCATCACGCGAACCCTACGGGATTTGGGGAGGAATGACCGAAGAAGAACGGCGTGCTTGGGTGAACGAAGAACGACGCGCTTCCTGAAGACAAACGACAACGAAACGCCCGGCTTGCGGTGAGCAGGGCGTTCCTTTTTTAACCCTTTTCCCAGGAGCCTCCCCGAGTGTCCGGTCAGCTATGCACGCCCACCAAGGCACCGCGCCTGAATGCGACAATGCCCGACTCCTATTATCTGAGTCGGGCATTGTCCACTGTGAGCTTCTGTATTTAGCCTACTTTGGCAAGCACATCGCGAGCGGAGAGAATGAGGTAATCTTCCCCGTCCAAGGTGACTTCAGTGCCACCGTAGCGACTGTAGATGACAATGTCACCAACAGAGACTTCCATTTCAATCCGGTTACCAGAGTCATCAACGCGGCCTGGCCCAACGGCCAGGACTTCGCCCTGGTGCGGCTTCTCTTTAGCTGAATCGACCAGGACCAGTCCTGACGCGGTTGTTTGCTCTGCTTCGGCCTGGCGGATCACAATGCGATCCTCAAGCGGGGTAATGGAGATCGACACTGTCGGGCTCCCCTTTCTTTTCGAACTATCGGTTTTGGCTTCTTCCCCGTCGTCGCGGTGCCAGGGAGGAAGGCAGTTGCTGGAGTGGACCTGCGGTCACGTCCTGGTGAATAGTTTATGCACCGACTAGCACTCTTACAAGCCGAGTGCCAGGTTTCACTACGAGAGCACTGCCCCGCACCTCGTTCATGTCACGATAGAGGCCATGGTGACATTTGCGCAGACTCTTACAACTAAGGATAACTGGGAGATCCTTCAGCGCGCACAATTGGTCCTTGAATCACTTGGAAGCCAAGCTCCACCGTTGGAAAAAATGGGCATCGCTCTACGTAAAGAGGGTGTCAGTCCGGAAGTTGCCGCGGCGGTAACAGCTCAACTGCAGCTACGCAAAGAAGCGGAAGTGAAGTTCGGTGAGTCCGCAAAGCACATGCTGCTTACCCGCGATGGGTTAGAGCAGGCCACCCGATTTCCCGTCTCATTCCTGCATGCCCTGCGCTACTCGAACGCGGGCGTGAGCCGTGTGGCCGACCTTGGCTGCGGTATCGGCGCTGACTCCGTTGCGTTGTGCACCGCGGGCGTAGAAGTTGTTGCACTTGACAAGGATCCCCAAGCGGCCGCCTGCGCCGCGACGAACCTTAGAGACTTTCCGGGAGCCGAAGTCATCGTAGGAGACGCGAACGAAGTCGATCTGAAGTGGCTTTTGGCCAAAGATGTGGGCGGCGTGTTCCTGGACCCGGCAAGACGCTCCGCAGGCAAACGGGTGCTCAAACCCAGCATGTGGTCGCCCAGTTGGGAGAGGGTAACTGAAATCTTCTCCTGGGGCCTTCCCAGCGGCGTGAAGGTCGCGCCAGGCATTGACCACGGACTGCTTGGCATCGGCAGTCACGCACAGTGGACCAGCGTTGATGGGGAGCTGGTAGAAGCGGCACTTTGGTCTTCTCAGCTGAGCCCCGAAGGACCCGGGCGCTCTGCCCAGGTATTGCTGGGCGGAACGCGTCACGTTCTTACCGATCCGGAAACTAAAACCGCGGATGCGCCAGTCCGTCCAGCACGGGTCGGGGACGTAGACGAATTCCTCTATGAACCCGGTCCTGCCGTAATCCGGTCAGGGCTCATCGCGCGGGCCGCTGAAATGACAGATACGCATCTGATCCATCAGCGGATCGCTTACCTGAGCGGGCCTCGCGAGCTTGCCTCGCCGTACCTGACTGGATTCAAGGTAGAAAGGATCGTCCCCCTGAGAAAAAAGCGGGTGCTTCAGGCGCTGCGTGACCTAGGCGCGGGCCCCGTAGAAGTTAAAAAGAGAGGGGCGGACCTAAACCCAGCGGAGTGGCAGAAGGACCTGCAAAAGCAGTTGAGCGCGCCGCAGGGACGCCCCCTGGTTGTCTTTGCGACCAGGACCGCCGGTGGGCACACCGCGATCATTGCTTCACGCCTACAACGAACCGATTAAAGGAGAAGGACTGACATGGAAGAACCAAGGGACGCCCTACCTTTTGCTGACTCTGTACGCTCATCTGTCGGTGTCGAATGGGAACTACAGCTGGTTGACATGGACTCTAACGATCTTCGTCAGGCCGCCGACGCGGTCATCGAAGAGGCATGGAAGGTTGAAGAGTTACGCCCCCTGGTTCACCGGGAAATGCTTCTCAACACGGTGGAGGTCACCTCAAGGGCCCATCAGACGGTAGCCGCCTGCATGCAGGACCTGCGCTTCACTGTGACTTCTCTCCGCCCGAAAACAAATGCGATGCGGGCAGATTTCGCGACCGCTGGTTCGCATCCGTTCGCGATGCCCGCGTATCAGCGGGTCACGGACACGAAACGGTATGCGGAATTGGTTGAGCGGACCCAATACTGGGGCAGGCAGATGCTGCTGTACGGAGTCCACGTCCACGTTGGCGTGGAATCACGCGACAAGGTGCTACCGATCATCAACTCTCTGCTGACTTACGGAGGAAGCCTTCAATCCTTGGCCGCCTCTTCTCCGTACTGGGCCGGGCAGGACACCGGCTACGCCTCCAACCGGGCGATGGTGTTCCAGCAGCTCCCCACCTCCGGGATTCCCCGACAATTCACCAGGTGGGAAGAGCTGGAACGTTACGCTTCCGATATGAAGAAGGCCGGAGTCATCGGCAGCTTCGACGAAATTCGCTGGGATGTGCGGCCGTCACCCCACCTGGGGACCGTCGAATTACGGATTTTTGACGCATGCTCAAACATTCAAGAAGTGGAGGCTTGCGCCGCGCTTTCGCACAGCCTGGTCGAGCACCTTTCGGCAATGATTGATGCAGGCGAAAAGCTGCCCACTTTGCCCGACTGGTATGTCGAAGAGAACAAGTGGCGATCTGCTCGTTATGGGCTAGAAGCGAAACTGATAACAGATCCCAGCGGGAACACCACCCATGTACGTGATTCCATTGCAGAACTGGTGGATGTCTTGCGTCCAGCCGCTCAGGCGCTCGACTGTGAAACAGGTCTTGAATCTGTGCTGGAGATTGTTGAGTGCGGGGGCTCTTACGCACGCCAACGAGCGGTCGCTGCGGCTATCCCGGATACGCCACTGGACGCGGTTGTGGCCCTGCTCCGAGCAGAAATGCAAGAAGACCGCCCACTTACGACTGAGGAGTTCCTGGACACCCACTGGGCAGGCGCAGCGCGACAGGGTACGCGATAAGGTCGGGCGGCAGACAGGACTGTACTGGTCCGCAGTCAGGCGACAGAGTAAACTCGGGGCGTGACAAATTGCGATTTGCCCTTGGTTCTTGGCATCGAATCCACCTGCGATGAGACAGGAGTTGCGCTGGTCCGCGGGAGCGCGCTCCTTGGCCAATCAACCGCAACGTCGATGGACCAGTTTGAACGCTACGGCGGGATCATCCCCGAAATCGCCTCGCGTGCCCATTTGGAGAGTTTCCTACCGACATTGGATAGAGCGCTGTCCGAGGCCGGAGTTGGACTCGGCGACATCGACGCAATAGCGGTTTCTGCCGGACCGGGCCTGGTTGGCTCACTCACGGTGGGGATTTGCGCGGCGAAAGCTCTAGCTGTCGCACTCGATTTGCCGATCTACGGCGTAAACCATGTGCTGGGCCACCTGGCGGTCGACGAGTTGGTCAACGGACCGTTCCCTGAACGATTCATCGGCCTGGTCGCCTCCGGCGGACACTCAAACCTGCTCTTGGTGAAAGACATCGCGCTCTCTGTGGAAGAACTCGGGGGAACACTAGATGACGCCGCGGGTGAAGCGTTTGACAAAGTCGGCCGACTGCTGGGCCTTCCCTATCCTGGCGGCCCACACATTGACAGACGCGCACGGGCAGGGGAACGAGGTGCCATTGAGTTCCCGCGGGGCCTTGCAGCTGGCAAAGACAAGGATCGCCACCGGTACGACTTCTCGTTTTCCGGTCTGAAGACCGCGGTTGGGCGATACTTGGCCGCGAACCCGCTGGCTGATGAGCAAACCGACCCTGAGCTTCGAGAGGCTCAGATTGCCAACATTTCCGACGCGTTCTCTGAGTCAATAAACGACTCTTTGACCAGCAAAGCTGTTAAGGCGGCTTTGGATCACGACTGCGAGACGATCGTGGTTGGCGGCGGTTTTGCGGCCAACTCGCGGCTGCGTGAACTCCTCACCAGCAGGGCGGCCCGGGTCGGAGTTGAGGTTCGCTTCCCTCCGCTAGCCCTTTGTACAGACAACGGCGCTCAGATCGCGGCGCTCGGATCTTCCCTTTGCCGCGCCGGCGCCCCACCTTCTGACTTGGAGTTTGAGCCGCGCACGGCAATGAGCTTGGAGACGTCTTATCTCGCGCCGAGCTTCGCCGACATCTAGTCGATCACGGCCGCGTTTGCCGCGGCGATTATGCGCAGATTTTGAGGTAACGCGCCGTCAAACCCCGGCGTGCTCATTGTCATGATGACGGTGTCCCGATCCGGATTGTTAACAAACTTCGTGGAAAAGAAACCTTGCCAGGAGTAGGCGCCTTTCCCTCCCAGATAGTGGATTGATCCAGGAGGTGCACTGATCCCCTCTTGGATATCCACTTGGTATCCCCACTTGTTGCCGGTCAGCTGCCAATTGGTGAGTTTCCCAATCTGATTGGTGGTCATGAGTTCTACAGCTGCTTGGCTGAGGATCCGGACGCCCCCGTACTCGCCGCGGTTCAGCAGCATCTGCGCGAACTTGAAGTAGTCATGGGTCGTTCCGTGTAGGCCGCCAGCGCCGCTGAAATACGTCTTGTGTTGGCTGAATGTGTATTCGGGTCCAAGATTTCCTAGGCCGAGCGGCGCGGCCTCCAGCTGCTTACGGTTCTCCCCCGCCCAGTAGACAGCGGCGACGCGCGACAGCCCCTCTTCCGGTGGGAAGAACCAAGTTTCTTCCATCCCAAGCGGGCCGAAGATGTGCTGTTGCAGGTACTGGTCGAAGTTTTGCCCAGAGACCACCTCTACCATGCGGCACAGCGTCTCCACGGAGTTGTTGGAGTAGTCGAACGCTTCTCCGGGTTGGGCCAAGAGCGGCAGCCCCGCCAGGATCTTCACGTTGTCTTCCAACGTGATCGGCGGTGCTTTCAGGTCATCCATCAGCCCTGCCTCAGCGTAAATTTTCGGAACGACCCGGTAGTTTTGCGGGGTATACATGTCGTACCACCACGAGTTTGTCATGCCCGCTGTCATGCTCAGCAGATCGTGGATGGTGATGGGCCGCTTAGCGCTTTCCAGTTGCACTTCCCCGCCCTCTTGTAGCTTCGCCACCCACATTTGTGAAAACTCGGGCAGGTATTTCGAGATCGGGTCCGCTAAAGATATCAACCCGCGATCCCACAGCTGCATCACTGCGACCGCAGAGGGCACCTTTGACATGGATGCCAGTCTGAAGATTGCGTCCGTGCGCATGGGGACACCTTCGTCGGCTTTTCCGAACGCTTTGAAATAGCAGATCTTCCCGTGGCGGGCGACCAACACTACCATTCCCTGGTAAGCGTGCTCAGACATCTGCAGCTCCACCAGTTGATCTATGTGTTCCAGGTACTCACTCGACATTCCGACGCTTGCTGGGTCAACAACTTCAACATGCTGGCTGTTTGGCTCGTCTTTACTGGTCACGGCCCCTCCTTGGGTTCGACACCCTCAAGCATATGCGTCTTCGCTAACGGCGCCGCTGAACAGCGCGCAGACCTCTTGCAGACAGCTCAGAGCACCGGCACGTTGTCCCGCCAGCGTCTTCGCGCCACTCGGTCGGAAAGGACAGCAGGGGACAGCACTGGACCCCCGGAAGCAGTTGAGAGCTTCCGGGGGTCCTACACAGGTGGGCTGAAGTTATACGCCCTGGAACGTGGCCTTTGCCAGTTGACGGTTGAGCGTTGCGATCACGTCCAACGGGATCTCCTTCGGGCAGACGGCAGAGCATTCACCAATGTTGGTGCAGCCGCCAAAGCCCTCCTCATCCATCTGGTTCAGCATGTTCACCACGCGAGAGAGGTTCTCTGGCTTGCCTTGTGGCAGCAATCCCAGGTGGGTCACCTTTGCGGCGGTGAACAGCATTGCGGAGGCGTTCGGGCACGCTGCCACGCAAGAACCACAGCCAATGCACGCGGCTGCGTTGAACGCCAAATCTGCGGTCGGCTTGGGAACCAATTCCACTTCGGCAGCGGGTGCTGCCCCTGTGTTCACGGTGATGTAGCCGCCAGCTTGGATGATCCGGTCAAACGAGGAACGGTCCACGACCAGGTCCTTGATGATCGGGAAAGCCTCAGCCCGCCACGGTTCAACGGTGATCGTGTCACCGTCTTGGAAGCTGCGCATGTGCAACTGACACGTTGTGGTCTGCTCCGGCCCGTTAGCGATGCCGTCAATTACGATGCCGCACTGCCCACAAATCCCCTCGCGGCAGTCGGAATCGAACGCGATCGGTTCTTCGCCGCGCTGGAACAGCTCTTCGTTCAAGACGTCGAGCATTTCCAAGAACGAAGAATCCTGGGAGACGCCAAGTACTTCATATTCGTGCATCGCGCCCTGGCTGTCTTGATTGCTTTGGCGCCAGACTCTTAGTTTGAGGTTCACTTGTAGCTCCGCTGTTTCACTTCGATGTTCTCGTAAATTAGGGGCTCGCGGTGCAGCACCGGGGGCTGCCCTTCGCCCGTGTATTGCCATGCCGCCGCGTAGAGGAAATCATCATCTTGGCGAAGTGCTTCCCCTTCTGGAGTCTGGTATTCGGCGCGGAAGTGGCCGCCGCAAGATTCCTCGCGGTGCAGCGCGTCGATACACATAAGTTCGCCAAGCTCCATGAAATCAACGACCCGCCCAGCCTTTTCCAGCGACTGGTTGAGTTCCATTTCCTTACCGGGAACCCGCAGGTCGCGCCAGAACTCTTTCCGCAGCTCGCGGATGAGGCCAATCGCCTTTTGGAGGCCGTCCTCGGTCCTTTCCATGCCGCAGTATTCCCACATGATGTGACCCAGTTCCTTGTGGAACGAATCCGCGGAGCGGGTCCCGTCGATGGCCATTAGGCGGTCGATCTGCTTTTGTGCGGCTTCCTTCGCGGCCAGAACGTCCGGGTGGTCGGGCCCAAGCTTCGGTAAGTCGAAGGCGTGCGCCAAGTAGTTGCTCATGGTGCCGGGCAAGACGAAGTACCCGTCGGCTAGCCCTTGCATTAGCGCGGAGGCGCCGAGGCGGTTCGCGCCGTGGTCGGAGAAATTCGCCTCGCCAGCAACGTAAAGGCCGGGCAAGTTCGATTCCAAGTCGTAGTCGACCCACAGGCCACCCATTGTGTAGTGTACGGCCGGGTAAATGCGCATCGGTGTTTCGTAAGGGTTCTCCCCCGTGATGCGCTCATACATGTCGAACAGGTTGCCATACTTGTCGGAAACGGCCTTTTTACCCAGGCGACCGATCGCGTCAGAGAAGTCCAAGTACACACCGCGGCGTGCCCCGTCCACTTCCGGCCCAACTCCGCGGCCTTCATCACACATGTTCTTGGCTTGCCGGGAGGCAATGTCGCGAGGAACGAGGTTTCCAAAAGCCGGGTAAATGCGCTCCAGGTAGTAGTCGCGGTCCTCTTCGGGAATCTCCCGAGGATCCTTCTCACAGTCTGCCGCGGACTTCGGTACCCAAATACGACCGTCGTTACGCAGCGACTCAGACATCAAAGTGAGTTTCGACTGTTGCTCGCCGTGCTGGGGAATGCAAGTGGGGTGGATCTGCGTGTAGCAGGGGTTCGCGAAGTAAGCGCCCTTTCGGTACGCGCGCCAAATGGCTGTCGCGTTGCATCCCATCGCGTTCGTCGACAAGAAGAACACGTTCCCATATCCACCGGTGGCTAGCACAACCGCATCTGCCACATAGGTTTCCAGTTCCCCGGTAACCATGTTTCGAGCGACGATCCCACGGGCTTTACCCTCCGAAACGATAATCTCTATCATTTCGTGGCGGGCGTGTTGCTTGACCGTCCCCGCTGTCACTTGACGTTCCAGCGCCTGGTAGGCACCAATCAACAGTTGCTGACCGGTTTGGCCACGCGCGTAGAACGTGCGCGACACCTGCACGCCGCCAAAGGATCGGGTGTCTAGGTAGCCTCCGTAGTCACGCGCGAAGGGAACTCCCTGAGCGACGCACTGATCAATGATGTTCGTGGAGACCTCTGCCAGCCGGTACACGTTCGTCTCCCGGGCGCGGTAGTCTCCACCTTTCACAGTGTCGTAGAAGAGGCGGTAGGTGGAGTCGTCGTCGTTCCGGTAGTCCTTCGCTGCGTTGATACCGCCCTGCGCGGCAATGGAGTGCGCGCGGCGAGCCGAGTCCTGGTAGAAGAACACGTCAACGTTGTAGCCCTGTTCCCCAAGGGACGCGGCAGCAGCGCCACCGGCCAAACCAGAACCAACGACGATGATGCTCAGCTTCCGCCTGTTTGCTGGGTTGACCAGGTCAACCTCATTCCTTCGTGTCTGCCACACCTGCGACAGTGGCACGTTCTTGGGCGCCTTATCATCGGCGATGTTTTCGCCAACTCGGTAGAGGCCCTTCACTAATTGGTCAGTCATTTGCTTTCCTTCACCGCTCTCAGGAGATCATCCCGGTGGCAATTGCCAACGGCGGGAGCATAAACATTACGAAAATGATGGCGGCGATCACTCCGGAGAGGCTCACCATAAACTTGCGGGTTTCTTTACGCACCCAGCCAAGCGTTTGGAAGGCGGACCAGAAGCCGTGGCCAACATGTGCTGTTACCACCACGATGAACGCCAAGTAGACAATGAACATGAGCGGATTCTGGAACGTACCAATCATGCGTCCGTACGCGCTTGGATCATCCCCACCCCACGTGTTCACAGTTAGTGTTGTGAAGTTCAAAAGGTGGAAGATGATGAACAGGATCAGCGCGACACCTGTGAAGCGCATTGTCCGGGCAGCGTAGGCATCCACCGCGCTCTTCTTGACTATGTAGCCGTGGCGGCGCGCCTTCTTGGCGGCGATCCACACCACGAACGCGGAGTAAATGTGCACCAGGATCAAAGCCAGCATTACGGCGCGGAATACCCAGATGAATCCTCCATGCGGGAAGATCGGGTAGAACGCGTCAACCTTCAACCATTCGGCATAGCTGTCATAGGCCTCTGGGCCAATGAACATTTTGAGGTTGCCGTACGCGTGGAACAGTAGGAATAAAACGAAGAAGAGTCCCGAGACGGCCATGAGCTGTTTGATGAATACGCCCGTGGTCCATGCTCGCTGCTTCTTTTCTGCAACAGTCTGTGTGGCCATACAAATTACATTAGCCGCCGTTTCCTGCCCGCGCTGGGATCTCTGACGCAGCGCGTCCTCTCCCGGCGTGTTAGCAAGTCTTTCCGCGGTCCTCCCGCCAAAACTGCTGGAAGAGCGAACCCTATGTGTCTCACCACTCGTTTCACTGAACCGGCAATTATGTGACTGTGACCCTTACGAAAATCGGGTGCTTCGACGGGTTAGGCCCATTCGCACAGCATCTTCGACTGGATTGCGATAATAGTTTCGAACCGATCCGAGTTCAACAAAGCCTGCGTTTCGGTAAAGTGCGCGCGCAGCGCGGTTGGACTCGCGCACCTCAAGAAAAATCGGGTCCCAATTCCTTTGCTTCGCCACTCCGAGTAAGTCATTCAAAATGAGCGAACCAAAACCCTTCCCGCGTGCCTCGGGCACCACTCCAAGCGTCATGATGTCTGCCTCATGAAAACCGCGAATCCCGCCGAAACCACAAAGGCGTCCATCCAGGAAGAGTCCTGCGTAATAGCCATCAAACGCGACCAGCTCCGCAGCCAGTTGCTCCTTGGTCCACGGCTCGTCAGCGAAAACTTGGCTCTCAATCCCCCACGCCTCCGCCAGATCCTCTGCCCCTAGTTGGCGCAGTTCCAAGGCCTGCTCAGTCACTGTTGCCTTGGGCTTTGCTGCTCTGGTTGATGTCTGGTCGGCGCAAATACAAAGGGGATGTCGGAAGCGCTATGCCCGTTTTCAAAGCGCTTGTTACCAATCGCGATAGGACAGCCGCATCCGCTGGCTCTATGGAACCTGCACGAGCGCCCAGGCGCTCTTGAACAAGAGGCGCACCCGGTCCGACGAGCAGCGCGTCTTCTCGGCGGAGTTCCCCCGCTATAGTCTCCGGCGCAGAGACGCGTGGCTCCACAATGACCTCCAAGGAATCCGGGCCGGAAGCCCGGTACCTTGCCCAATAGACTTCTTTGCGGCGAGCATCAGATACCGCGATGACCTCCAGCCCCGCCGGCAACAAATCCAGTGCACCCCGCGCCATGAGCGCCAAACTAGGCACCCCGTAGATGGGAACTCCGGCAGCGCGCGCGAATACTTCAGCGGTGATCAGACCGGCGCGAAGACCCGTGAAGGGCGCGGGCCCTGTTCCAACGCAAACCCGCGACCAGCCTGCATCTTTCAGCGGCACGGGAAGTTCCGCTTCCGTAGCCGCGGCGGCGATGAGTGCGCCCAGGTTCTCGGCGTGTCTGCGAGGATGATCGGAATGTGCCCGAGCCAGCACTTTCCCTGCTCGCAGCACGGCTACAGACGCGCCCGCCGAGGTGTCAATGCACAATTCCAACACTCTACAGATCCTCCAAGGCAGCAAAATCGGCTTCGGCCGCTTCCAGACGCCGGTCCCACGTCTCCCCAATGGGAAGAAGTTCGATGCGCCTCACTTCATCAGTATTTGACAACCAGTCCGCGCCGGGGGTTTGTAGGGCGTGCAAACGGATCTCCAGGCGTTCGTCGCTGAGGACCTCTGCTTTTTTCGCTCCCCACTCCACGACCGTCACTGATTCCGGCAATGACGTGTCTAGATCAAGAGTCTCCAAGTCTAGATCGTCTTCGATCCTGTACGCGTCAACGTGAACCAGCGGCGGACCCCCGACCGACGATTCGTGAGTGCGGGAAACGATAAAGGTGGGTGAAACAACCCTGCCAGTCACTTTAAGTCCCTGCGCGATTCCCTGTGTGAGGGTTGTTTTCCCGGCGCCAAGTTCGCCGTGGACCAGCACTAGATCGCCCGCAACGAATATGGATCCAAGAACCTCGCCGATCGCGCGGGTCTCCTGCGCGCTGGAGCTGTGCAGCACTCTCACGGGCCCACCTCTCCTTGGTATTCACGTCTTATCGTTGGCGCCAGGCGAGTAACGATCTCGTAGTTGATGGTCCCGCTTACAAGTGCCCAGTCATCCGCGGTGGGATCGTCGAGCTCAGGCCCAATTAGCGCTACAGTGTCCCCCTCGGCCGCGGCCGGACTAGACCCGGTGCCAAGACTCACAACGATCTGATCCATGCAGACTCTACCCAAAATGTGACTCTGGTACGGACCGGATTGACCATAAACGGTGACAGGTCCTGCATTAGACGCGTGCCTGGGGATTCCATCCGCGTAGCCTAGCGGGACAAGCCCGACCCAGTGATCCTGTTCTGCCGTCCAAGTCCCGCCATACGAAACGGAGGTTCCTGCCGGCAGCTGCTTCACCAAGACCAGGGGCGCTTTCACGGAGAGGGCAGGGCGCAGGTCAAGATCAGCGCTAGTAGCGACCGAAGGGTCCGGGCTGAGTCCGTACATGCCAATGCCGACTCTGACCATGTCGTAGTGGGAATCCGTGTGCCAGAGCGTCCCGCTGGTAGCAGCTAAATGACGCAAATCGGGAGTGAGCCCGGCCCGCTTTGCGGCCGCGAGAGCGTCCTCGAAACACGCAATCTGTTCTGCGGTCACTTTGGATCCAACTTCCGACATATCGTCGGCCTGGGGCAGGTGTGACCAAACCCCGACTACTCGAACTGACCCGTCTTCTTCCAGCTCCCGGGCGAGGCGAGCCAGTTCGGCAAACTCGGCTCCGCGCGCGCCCCCGCGAGACATACCAACGTCAACTTTCAGATGAACCTCGGCGGTTCTGTCAAGTGTGCGGGCGGCCTCCCCGATGCGGCGCAACACCTCGGGAGATGACGCGGAAACATTCAAGTCCGATCGAAGAGCCGCCTGCCAATCCTGTTCTGGGCCAGCCAGCCACGTGAGAACGTTCGCCTCAGAACGCGGCACCCCCGCCTCGTCCAATTGCTTGCGAAAGACGAGGGCCTCGCTCACCTGACTTATACCAAACCAGTGGACGCCCTCACGAAGCGCGGCCAGAGCCACCGGGAGCCTGCCATGCCCGTAAGCATCGGCTTTCACGACCGCCATGAGTTCGCTACTACCCGCGCGACGTTTCAACACACGTAAGTTGTGCCTAATGGCATCAAGATCTACTTCCACCGTCCCGGGGAAGTGTTCGTGGGCAATGCTTTTCACGTGGCCCATTGTATGCCCTGGCCGTTAACTCTCAGGATCGCGCATCAAGTCCTTTGGCCGCGCCGACCAGGACGGCCCCACCGATCAGCATCGCAATCCCAAGCGTCATCATCCAGAGTTCTTTCCGAGTGCGACGCTCCTTCAGAATGAGGACTCCCCCGGCCGCTGAGATGATGACACCCAACTGGGACAAGGTGAAGCCCGTTGCGACACCAACCCGCGCGATCGACACCTGCATGATGATGACGCCCATGCCCCAAATTGCTCCGGGAATGAACTGTCGAAGGGTGCCAAGGGACCAGCGGGTGTCCTTTGAACCCAACTCCGGCGTGAACCGTGGGGATGTCAGAACCAGGGCTCCGGCCAGTGCGCCGCCAGCCAACGGGACAAACACCTGCAGCGGATCCACCTGGTAGTAGCGCAAAATCAGGATATAAACGGTTAACCCAAACGTTGATATCGCTAGCGCCAGCAGCCCTTTTCCCCACCGTATTTGTGCGCGCGGAAGAGCGGTCTTCTCAGTCCAGTTGGCCAACACGACGCCGCCCGTTACCAGGGCCACACCCGCCAACCCGATTGGCAAAGCGACCGGGTGATGCCATTCTTTGAAGAACAACACGCCAAGCAGCGAGAGCACAACGATTTGCCCCGCGGTCGATATCGGCATCGCCCTTGACACACCAATGTGGTGGAAAGACTGAATCTGGAAGTGTATGCCAGCCGCCAGCAGCAGGCCGGAAACGAAAGCAACGATACTGGCGCCCAAAGTGAGTCCGCCCGCAAACAGCGGAATGGAAAGCAGCGAGATCAGGAAACCGCCACCCACTTCACCAAGGGTTTGCTGGCGGTTATCTCCGCCCAGCTTCATGATGATGATGGCAAGCGGGCCAAAAAACAGAGAAGGCAGCAGAGCTATCAGAAGATCCACGCACACCGTTCTTTCTACTGCCGGGTTCCGCCGCCAGGAGGCTGTATTTCTGCCGACTGGGTATTTCTGCCGACTGGGTATTTCTGCCGCTACGGGCGATCTTGGGGGCGTCTCTTAGGAACGAGGAAGCGTTTCCCAAGCCTTTGGCAACCAGTTGATGATATCGCTGGCCCGCACGGGGCGGGTAGCTGCGCCCATGTGAGCTGCGTCCGCTCCTGCGGCCAGGGCTCCGGCCTCTCCGTGCAAAAACACCGCAGCGGCTACCGTGCCCATCAAACCCGAGTCAGCGCCACTTTGAGGTGTGCCCTTTCCAGCTGGGGCGCGCCGCCACCAACGGGCGAGCGCCGAACCGATGACACCCGCGAGCACATCGCCTGCGCCCGCCACTCCCGGCCAGGCAGATCGCGCCCGGTAGACCATTGTTCGGGAGCCATCTGAAACGCATGTCGTGGCACCTTTCAAAACGACAAGAGCACCTGTGATGCGAGCCAAAGCGGCAGCGGCTTCCTGCTGGTCTTCGGGATAGGCTTCGTTTCCGGTCAGCGACCCCCAGAGTTCGCGCGCCTCTCCCGAGTGCGGTGTGAGTACACGCGCGACGGCGTCTCCGCCTTCTTTGAACTCCCTGCTCTGCATTGCACCAGCGTCTATCACCAATGGTCCCGTGAGTTCTTCTAGGGCGGCGCGGGCGGGCCGAACAAGATCTGGACCCCAGCCTGACCCAATGACCAAGGCGTCGGCACGTTCGCCGCCAAGGACCACCTCGGGAAACGACCGCAAGACCAAATCCGCCGAACGCTCCGAACCGGCAAAACTCACCATGCCAGCACCGCCGTAGCTGGCTCCCCCCGCAGAAAGAACACCCGCGCCCGGATACCGCTTTGAACCTGTCACCAAACGGACAACTCCGCGGGTGTACTTGTGGTCGGTTGCTCCCGGAACGGGCAGGAAAGAAGCTGCAAGTTGCGCAGTTATCACTTGAGTCTGCTCTGTTTCCATCAGCCCGGGCATGGTGCCTCCTTTTCGCGACTCTGGTGACTCTCACGATACGCGCCCCTCGGGCAACCTTTCCGAGTTTCCCTTTCTCTTGCTTGGGGGCACAATGTCTACCGTGGAATATGTCGACGAAATCCCTGGGGCACGCGCACCCGTTGCCCCGTTCGAGGAGTTCACTCGCGAACAGTGGGACAGCCTGGCCACCCGGACACCGCTGCCTCTCACGGAGGCAGATATCGACCGGATTGCATCGTTGGGTGACCCTATCGACTTGAAAGAGGTCGACGCGATCTACCGGCCTTTATCCGCAGTCCTTCAGCTCTATATTGATGGGACACGCCGAATAGGTATTCAACAGCAGTCACTGCTCCAAGGCCCACCACGTCCCCCCACCCCATACATCATCGGCGTTGGCGGATCTGTCGCTGTTGGCAAGTCGACCGTTAGTCGCCTGTTGCAGCTGCTGCTCAGCCGCTGGCCTCGCACCCCTCGCGTCGAGCTGGTTACAACAGACGGTTTCCTGCTCCCCAACGCAGAACTCCGGGCGCGCGGACTCATGGAACGCAAAGGTTTCCCTGAGTCTTATGACCGATCCGCACTGCTGAAATTCGTTGCCGAGGTGAAAAGTGGGGCCGACGAGGTCTCCGCCCCGGTTTATTCTCACGTTACCTACGACATTGTCCCGGGAGAGTCGATCGAGGTCCGGCGCCCCGACATCCTAATCTTGGAAGGGCTGAACGTCTTCCAACCGGCACGTGTCGGCCCAGGCGCACCCGGTGTCGGTCTGGCCGACTATTTCGATTTCAGGATCTTTGTCGACGCGGAAAACCACAACATTGAGCAGTGGTATGTGAACCGGTTTCTGCAGCTACGACAAACTGCGTTCAGCGATCCCGAATCCTACTTCCACGCGTACGCGAATTTGACAGACGCTGAGGCGCGTCAGACAGCACTCAGCATTTGGCAAACGATCAATCTTCCAAACCTGGTCGAGAATATTGCTCCCACGAAGTCCCGGGCGACACTGGTTCTACACAAAGATGAGACACACCGGGTGGCACGCACGTTCCTGCGGAAAATCTAGGCAGGCTCCCGCCTCTTTTGGTGCGTCCGGCCTTCGCTAGAGGCTGATGTGTTCCTTGACGGCTGCGGCGAGTCGATTGGCCGCCTCTTCGGCTTGCTGTTCGGTAGGGGCCTCAACCATGACCCGTACCACCGGTTCGGTGCCGGATGAGCGAAGCAGAACCCTGCCGGTCTCCCCCAGTTCCTGTTCGACTCGCAGAACCTCTTCCTGAAGGCCCGGGTGGTTTACGCCGGTGCGGTCCACCCCACTCACGTTTATGAGGATTTGCGGCAGCCTGGGGATTCCCGCAACCAGGTTGTTCAGTGTGAGACCGGATTCTTTCACCAGATTTGCCAGCAGGAGCGATGTCAGAATCCCATCTCCTGTGGTCGCATGCTCACTTGCTATGACATGCCCGGATTGCTCGCCCCCAAGAGTGTAATCGCCCTCAAGCATTGCTTCTAGCACGTAGCGGTCACCCACCCCGGTTTGGACCGTGGTGATTCCAGCGGCTTTCATCGCAAGCAGCATTCCCAAGTTTGACATCACCGTTACAACAAGGGTGTCCTGGCGAAGCTTTCCTTTGCGGTGCAGATCCATGGCCAAAGCGCCCATGATCTGATCACCGTCCACCAGATTCCCCTCACCATCAACTGCCAGGCAGCGGTCAGCATCTCCGTCGTAAGCCACCCCGAAGTCAGCTCCGGCAGAGACTGTGATGGCCTGTAGCTGTTCCGGGTGAGTGGAACCGCAATTGTCGTTTATGTTCCTGCCATCTGGCGAAGCATTGATGACGATGACCTCTGCCCCCGCCTCGCGTAGGGCCTCGGGACCCAAGAACGAACCGCCGCCATTTGCACAATCAACAGCGATTTTCAATCCGTCTAGCCGGGTAGTGCACGCGCCAACCAAATGGTCGACGTACGCTTTTTCGGCCAGTTCACTTTCGTCCCAGATCTCCCCCACGTCCGCCCCGGTTGGCCGATCCCAATCCGAACCAAGAAGAGCTTCGATTTCGTCTTCGATGGAGTCATCCAGTTTGTACCCGCCGCTGGCGAAGAACTTGATCCCGTTATCGGGCATCGGATTATGCGATGCAGAGATCATCACTCCTAAGTCGATGTCCTTGTCGGCGGCCGCAAGGAACGCAACCGTAGGCGTGGCCACCACACCGATCCGGACCACGTCCACCCCTGCCGAAGCAAGACCCGCGGCGAGCGCGCAATCTAAGAATTCGCCGGAAACACGCGTGTCACGTCCGATGACAGCTCTCGGTTTCTTCCCATTGGCCCGCGCCGCTTCACCGAGCCTACGTCCCGCCGCCTCACCCAGCTGCACCGCCAGGTCCGCAGTGATAACCTCGTTTGCTAGTCCGCGCACGCCATCCGTGCCGAAGAGTCGCGTCATGTTCTTCTCCTCAAGGGAAATGATGATGCCGCGGGATTTCTGCTTCTCACGGCCGGTAATATTATAGCGATGTTGCGAAGAGCCAAGTCAGACCGAATCAGGAAAGCTAGCGCACAAATGAGGCGAAAACAATGACCCATCCGTATCCCCCCAACAACAGCGGTGAAGAGTCCGGACAAGAAGCCCCGCCCCAGCCGTACCAAACGCCGTATACGGAACAGTCGTGGCAGGACAACACCTCGGCCGCTGAAAACCCGTATGCAAACCAGGCTCAGTACGAGGTCGGCCAGCCAAGTTTCGGGCAGCCCGCTCAATCCTTTCCTGAGCCTGGCCAATATGCCCAGTACCCGAGCCAGCAGCAGTACGCCTACATTCCTGTCGCGGCGCCGACGGACGGATTCAGCGTTGCAGCGCTGGTGCTTGGACTGCTTGGCTTCAATGTTGTCGCGATTATCTTCGGCATTATCGGTCTGAATCGAACGTCCACGGGCCGTTATACAGGCCGCGGAATGGCGATCGCAGGCATAGTGCTTGGTTCGCTGTCGCTAGTAGTGATTGTTGTGCTTCTCATCTTCATGTTTGCGGTCATGGGCGCAGCAGTGGGAAGCGGAGCCATCATCTAGTTAGGAACGACCCGTCCGTTCAGCGGTTACCCGGCAACCCGAGGAAATTCACTCTCAAAGCTCGACGGACCACCGGTTAGTATGAGAAGCAGTGCACGAAGAGGCGCAACGAACAGAGGCTGATCGGAGAACAAATGACGATTTCGCGGCAGCAGGAGCTGGAATGGCATCGCCGCATTGCAGGGGGGTCACCACTTGTCTCTTCGCAGGACCTGCACGCGGAACTTGATGCTGCTGTAACCCGATACAGCGGGGCAAAGGGCCTGGCAGAGCTGAGTGGAAATGCGCCGGCAGTCAGCACCGACTCCAGAGGCTTCGCGGGGCTGCGCGTCAGGAGCAAGGTGGGTGATGTCACCCTCACCCGAACTCTCACTACCCCTTGGAAGACTTCGCCTGGTGCGGGCACGGGCGGGGCGCATCCGGGTGAGGCGACGCTGCTTCGGAGTGGAAGCGTTCAGATCAACGTGCAGTACTCGGGAACTAGCAGCATCTGGGCGGAGAACTCCAAGTGGAAGTTTCCGGCAGGGACTGCAAACTACGTCCGCAGCGGCTTCCCACACACAACCGTGCACGCGGGTCTCAGCGACATCCTCACCGTGACCATCCCGCTGTCAAGGCTTTCAGACCTGGTCGACCACTTCAGGGCAGACCCGGTCCGACAGTTTGCGGACAACGACATCAGCCTAGGGATGGCCGCTTTCGCTGGCATGTTCCTGTTTCGCCGGCTGGTTGGGCCACCTGATGAGCAGGCGGATGAAGCTGACCAAGAAGCCGCAATTGTGAGTGTGGCGCGGTCGGCATTGGTGCCGCTGCTTAGGGCCCAGGACATGCCGCCTAGCCCAACCATGGAGCGACTTATAGCTCACGAAATCGAACTGAGGCATCGAGATCCTAATCTTGACGTAGATGGCTTGGCGCAGATTGTCGGGCTGAGCCGCCGCCAGCTCTACAGATACACAAACGAGGGCCTAGCTGAAGGACTCGGTCGGCGCCGCGCACAGACCGCGAGAGAGCTGATGACGGCAAACCCGGAGCTGGAACTCAGCCAGGTTGCCCGCGCCGCTGGCTTTTCCGATGCAAACCGACTCCGCCACCATTTCACAAAGGCGTTCGGAGAATTACCCTCGGCCTATAGGGAGCGCGTTTCCCAAGAAATTAGGGATTAAGTCCCCCACTATTTGGTCGGCAGCTCTCTCCGGCGCGATATCGTGCCGTGAACGCCCTAAATCATGTCGTTTTGCCTGGCCCACGAAACTCTCGCACTGCACCTCTATCCTTCGTGTGTTTCACTTGAGGTACGCGGAATTGAGTGATCGGCCTAGCGGAAAAAGGGTGAACCAAGGCAGGTTACCTTACAGACTTGGCTTTTCCTTAAATCCCGTAAGTACTAGCCCATCTTTCGTGATCAGAAGGAAATGAAATGCATCCAGTAGTGCAAGAATTAGTAACCCTGGTTGATAAGAACGGCTGGCAGCCCAAATTCGAGCAAGCCATTGAGAACGCGGCTAAGCTCAACGTGCCAGCGCTGTCCTTCCTAACCAGTTTTGATGCGTACATCAACTGGCTGAACGACATGGTGACTTGGGCGCCACAAACGAAGGACCAGGCACGCCTGGTTTACGACCGCATTACACAGTTCTACTTCATTCTCGACCAGGACCCGGTAAAGGAACTGCTCAGCCCAGTCGTGCCCGGAAAAGTGAATGACAATCTCACTCCACTTTCCCAGTGGATCCTTGATTTCGACAATGCCTGGGGCGAATACCTAGACACCGAACCCTCCACTGTTCACATTCAGGAGTTCAAGGACAACCCGCTGTTCAACTGGGACGACTACATGGCACCGCCCAGCGGTTACAAGACGTTCAACCAGTTCTTCGCCCGCCACGTGCGCCCGGGCCTGCGTCCAGTCGCAGCTCTTTGCGATCCCACGGTGATTACGGCACCCGCCGACTCAACATTTGTTGGCTGGTGGCAGGTGAACAACAACGACAAAATCAACTCAAAGGGTCTGATGTGGTCAATTCAGGACCTGCTAGCTGGCAGTGAGTATGCCGATGCGTTCAAGAATGGCGTCTTCACCCACAGCTTCCTGAACACGAACGACTACCATCGTTGGCACGCGCCGGTTCCCGGTAAGGTCCTCGAATCCCGCATCATTCAGGGCGAGGTCTACCTGGATATCACCGCGACCCCCGGTCCAGTCGTCGACGGTAAGCAGACACACGAGCTGAGCATCTTGGACGGCACGGGCTACCAGTTTGTTCAGACGCGCGGCCTCATTGTGATCGACTCTCCGATCGGTCCGGTCGCCTGTGTGCCGATGGGCATGTGGCCGGTCGACTCGGTTGTTATCACAGCCGAGGTCGGACGGACGCTGGCCAAGGGCGAGGAGCTCGGCTATTTCGCGTTCGGGGGATCCGACTTTGTGATGGTGTTCCCAGAACAGGCAAACGTCCACTTGGATTGGCAACCCGGTGTGCATGTGCGTCAGGGTAACGCAGTCGGGAAAGCGTACCCCAACACCTACATGTAGGCAGTCCCGGGAAGGTGGTGGGGTCGTTCGCCCCACCACCTTCGCGTAGCATGCCCAACTTCCATCACGCAGAAAGGGAAGGAAAAAACTTATGAGCGATTCTTCAACGCAGAAGACCGCCTCTGCAACCAAGTCAGCGGCGAGCCCTTCGCACAGCCCCGTCGCTGCGGGCGCGCAGAGCTACATGTCGGTCTTCCAACTTGCCATCTTGACGGTAGTGGCTGTCGCTTCCTTGCGGTCTCTGCCCGCTATGGCTACGTACGGTCTCGCGTCCGTTTTCCTCTACGTCATTCCCGCCGTATTTTTCCTGGTACCCACCTCACTGGTTGCCGCAGAACTGGCAACCGGGTGGAAGGGCGGGATCTTCATCTGGGTCAGAGAAGCGTTCGGCGACCGCACCGGGTTCCTAGCCATTTGGCTCCAGTGGGCACAAAACGTTGTCTGGTATCCGGCGCAGATTGCATTTATCGCAGCCAGCCTTGCCTACGTCGTAGGGAAGAGCGATGCGGACAAGAACGGCTTCTACGTAGCAGCAGTGATCCTTATTCTCTATTGGGGATCTACACTCATAGCACTTGCCGGCAAGAACCTGTTCGCGAAGATCGGATCTTGGTCCGGCGTCGTCGGCACAGTGTTCCCCGCCGCACTGCTAATTGTCTTGGGAATCATCTGGCTGACAACGGGCCACAAATCGGAAGCTCCCATGACCTCTGATAAGTGGCTTCCCCCCTGGACCGGTATTTCTTCCATCGTTTTGATCGTCTCCAACTTCCTGGCCTATGCGGGTATGGAAATGAACGCGGTACACGCGAACTCGCTCAGGCGTCCTGGTAAGCAGTATCCGAAGGTCATCACGCTGGCGGCCGTCCTTATCTTGGGAATCTTCATTTTCCCCACATTGGCCATCGCAGTAATGACTCCACACAAGAAGCTTGGACTCACGACGGGTGTGAACGAGGCCTTCGACGCCTTCTTCACCACGTTCCACATGCCGTGGGGCACCGCCGTGATCTCCGCCCTGATTGCCCTTGGTGCTTTGGCGTCTGTTATCACCTGGATCGCCGGCCCTTCGCGCGGCCTCTTGGCAGCAGCGGAAACGGGATTACTTCCCCCCAAACTGCAAAAGCGGAACAAGAACGGTGTGCAGGTGAATATTCTGATCGCGCAGGGAGCGGTCGTCACCTTATTGGCTCTGCTGTTCGTTATCATCCCTGACGGACAAACCGCATTCTTCACGTTGATCGACATGGCGGCGGCGCTCTACTTGATCATGTATATGCTCATGTTCGCCGCTGTGCTGAGGCTTCGCAAAACCAAGCCAAATGTGAAACGGACGTATAAGACTCCGGCGCTTCCGCTGGTAGCGGGGACAGGCTTTGTAGCTTCGGCTCTAGCTTTCCTGTTCACGTTCGTTCGGCCGTCCGGCTTCACCGGTCTTTCCACCGTCGGGTACGGCCTGGTCGTCGCAGCTGTCGTGGTTGGGCTAGGTGCCCCGCCGCTTATCTTCTACGCACTACGCAAACCTGACTGGGATGTGCGTACACCCGCGGAAAAGAAAGCTGACGAGGCCAGCCACCTGGTCAACCCACCGGTAGCTGCCTCAACTCCGGCTGGAAAGGCGCCGGCCACGAGCGGTCCGGCCGCAAGCAGTCCAGGCCCGAACAACCCCACCACGAAACCGCCAAGTAAGTAGCCATAGTAAGACGAATGTCCCGGCCGATTCGGCCGGGACATTCTGTTATCGGATAAGAGTTTGTCCCCGCCCAACAAGGACGAGGACAAAGAACTCTGTGGCGACTAGCGCTTGGAGTACTGGGAAGCCTTACGAGCCTTCTTCAGGCCCGCCTTCTTCCGTTCCACTGCGCGTGCGTCGCGGGTCAGGAAGCCCGCCTTTTTCAGAGCCGGACGGTTCGCATCGCGATCGATCTCGTTCAGGGCCCGGGCAATGCCAAGACGGAGCGCCCCGGCCTGGCCCGACGTACCGCCGCCGCCAATCCTGGCAATAACGTCGAAGCGACCATCCAGATCCAGAAGCGCGAACGGCTCGCGCACCATCTGCTGGTGCAGTTTGTTAGGGAAGTATGCTTCCAGGGTGCGGCCGTTCACGGTCCACTCACCTGAGCCCGGCACTAAGCGTACGCGGGCGACTGCTTCCTTGCGACGTCCAAGGCCTTTGCCTGGGGCCGTGATGGACTGACCCGCACCTTGCGGCGCGCTGGGTGTTTCGCTGGTGTATGAGCTAGGGGCTGTTTCCTCTTCCAGCTCAATTGTTTCAGTGGTCTCTGCCACGTCTCTCCTAAAATCGATGATTCGGTCGGCCAGAGACTACTGGGCGATCTGCTTAATTTCGTATGGAATCGGCTGCTGTGATGTGTGGGGGTGTTCGGAACCCGCATATACGTGCAGCTTCTTATACTGGGAGCGGCCCAGGGAGTTGTGCGGGAGCATACCGCGAACTGCCTTTTCGATGGCGCGTTCAGGGTGCTTTGCCATCATTTCCCGATACGTCATCTCACGGAGACCGCCGGGGCGTCCTGAGTGACGGTAGGCCTTCTTCTGATCCAGCTTGTTGCCGGTGAGAACGACCTTGTCAGCATTGATCACGATGACGTAGTCGCCCATGTCCATGTGAGGGGCGAACGTCGCCTTGTTCTTGCCGCGAAGAATGGCAGCGATCTGCGCTGAGAGTCGGCCGAGGACCTGATCGGTGGCGTCAATGACGTACCACTTCTTATCTGCGTCCCCCGCTTTGGGTGAATAGGTGCGCACTTGCGAAACCTTCAATTCTTTCATTGTGGAACCAGCGCCGTCCGGCGGGACGTCGGCAGCTGACTCGCTGGAAGATAGTCGCGTGCGGCCAGAACGCATGGGCAGCGAGTGGGAGATGCCGCCGCATACAGGTCGCACAACGACGTTAAGTCTAACTACTGCCGAACTGCCCGGTCAAAGCGTTCCATCAATTGTGCCGAAACTCATTGATCCCTGCGGCTGCGCGCTTCCAAAGCTCTTTGGCGCCATCGCTCCTGCTGCGGGTATTGGACGCCAACCAGCGTCAATCCGCGTGCGGGCGCGACCGGGATGCCCCAGTGACGCCCCGGGTCACCGATGAGCTCCCGCGTCCACGTGGCCTGCCTGTGCCCCCTGCCCACTTCTACAAGCGCCCCCACCAGTGACCTCACCATTGAATGGCAAAAAGCATCAGCTTCAAACTGAAGATTTATGATCCCAGAGTCGCTGTCACGTTGAATACTCAGGCGTCGAAGAGTGCGGATTGTTGTTGCCCCCTCTCTTGGACGGCAAAACGACAAGAAGTCATTTTCTCCCAGCAGGCCCGCGGCAGCCTCTCTCATCGCAGCAACTTCCAGGTCGCGACGCACGGTCCACGTGTACATTCGAGCGAGCGGGTCCCGGCGCGTCTCGTTGTCCGCGATCCGGTACTCGTAGCTGCGTCCTGTCGCCGAAAAGCGGGCATCGAAATCACTCGAAACTTGTGACAGAGACAGGAGCGCGATATCTGATGAACCAGAGGTCGCCTCGACCCTGGACAAATTGCTCGCGATCGCTTGCTGGCGCCAAAGCAATGAGTAATGGCGATCAATCAGGGACTGAATCCGCCGAAGTGAGAGACTATCCAACTCTTGTTGGGAGACATCAAAATGGGCAACTTGTGCAAGGGCATGCACGCCTGCGTCCGTGCGCCCAGCTACCGTGAGGGTCACGGGCCTGCGGACCACCGTGCTGATTGCTTCCTCAACCGATCCCTGCACGGTTCGCAGTCCTGGCTGCGCCGCCCAACCGTGGAAAAAGCTGCCGTCGTAGGCGAGTTCCAACAGCATCCGGACCGGACCGTCAGCCACGCCGCTTACTTTCCCAATCCCAAACTCGAACACCACCAAAGATGCCCGCGTCATTCGGCACTATAACCGTGTCTTCACCCAGCTTTTGCAGGTGAGCCTGCGTGATCCGCTTGGAGTTTCCTCCCCCTAAGTACAGCCGGTCCCACATGTACATGGGACGCAATCCATCCACCACGCGCCTCACGCGGCGGGACCAATGCGCGTCACCGAGTCGAAGCCGCTCGTGTTCTCCGATATAACTGTCGTAGGTCAGTCCCCACCGCACGAAGCCTTGCGACACCTCCACATGTGGAGCCAGTTCACCATTATCGAAAACAGCGTTTCCCAGCCCCGTGCCAAGCGTGATGATCATTTCTAGTCCCTTACCGGTGACAACGCCAGCTCCCGCTACCTCCGCATCGTTGAGCACGATGGCTGGAAGTCCCAAGTCTTTTTCTACGGCACCCTTCATGTCGAAGTTCTTCCACTGGTCGACAAGTTCTGGGATTACTTTCGACCTGGGTCCCTCTTTGGTGACGTAGTGCGGCGTCGCGATCACACGCCCGTGCCTAATCATGCCTGGCATGCCAACGGTCACGCGCTGCGCTACCGGCAAGCTTTCTGCATGTTCCCTGACAATGCTCACCAAAAGGTCCGGCGGAAGTGGATAGGGCGTTTGGATCCTTGCGGCCGGCGCGACCAAGTTCCCGAACCCGTCGACTACGGACCCCTTGATTCCACCGCCACCGCAATCGATGCAAAGCGTTAGAAGAGATTCCTGATTCATATCTCAACTTTACTCTGGGC
>CAYFRL010000003.1:0-27319 GCA_964345595.1 uncultured Actinomyces sp. | reverse complement strand
TAGAACCGCTACTCGGATTTCTCCTCAGCATCAACGGTTTCCGCTTCTTCCACGGTTTCGACAACGTCCTCTTCGGACAAGTCCTCCGCGGCCTCCACGTCCTCTACGACTTCTTCAATCGCTTCTTCAACCGTCTCTTCTGCTACTGCTGAAGCGGCCGCGCGAGTCGCCTCTTTCACAACAGCTTTCTTCGCGACGGGTTCGGTAACGATCTCAATCAGAGCCATGGGCGCGTTGTCACCCTTGCGGTTCGGCAATGAGATGATGCGGGTGTAACCGCCTTCACGTTCCGAATCGATTTCGGGTACGACCTCGTCGAACAGCATGTAGACGTAGTCTTTGTCGTGCAGCTTCTTTAGGACCAGTCGGCGCGAGTGAATATCGCCGCGCTTCGCCTTCGTGACCAACTTTTCAAAGTACGGCTGCAAAGCTTTAGCTTTTGCTTCCGTTGTGGTCAGCTGACCGTTCTCAATCAGCTGCTTCGACAGATTGGATAGGATGTGCCGCTGGTGGGCGGGGCTTCCGCCAAGGCGGGCTCCCTTTTTAGGGGTGGGCATAGTTGCTCCTGGTTAATCTAAATAGTTGACAGTTTAGATGGACGGCGTGTCACTGAAAATGGAGCCGCCGTCAGCTTCCGCCCCACCGGGCATCTGCGAGTCCTTCAGCACCATGCCAAGGCCGGCAAGGGCCTCTTTGATCTCTTCAATCGACTTGGTACCGAAGTTACGAATATCAAGCAGGTCGGCCTCGGAGTGTGCAACCAGCTCACCCACGGTGAGGATCCCGCGGCGACGCAGCGCATTGTACGACCGAGACTGCAAGTTCAAGCTCTCAATCGGAAGAGCCAGGTCCGCAGCCAGAGTCTCATCGGTTGCCGTAGGACCAATCTCGATGCCTTCAGCTTCGACGTTCAGGTCTCGCGCCAGTCCGAACAGCTCGACCAGTGTCTTGCCCGCAGATGCGATGGCATCCCGCGGTGCAATGGCCGGCTTCGTCTCCACATCAATGATGAGTTTGTCGAAGTCAGTCCGCTGCTCAACACGTGTTGCTTCCACCTTGTAGGTGACTTTCAGAACAGGCGAGTAGATGGAGTCGACAGGGATGAGGGATTTCTTCCCCTCAAAGTCCTTGTTCTGTGCAGCGGTGACGTATCCACGGCCGCGCTCCACCGTCAGCTCGATTTCAAGCTTTCCGTGTTCGTTCAGAGTAGCAATGTGCAGGTTCGGGTTATGCACCTCAACGCCCGCGGGGGGCACGATGTCACCGGCAACGACCTCTCCAGGACCCTGCTTGCGCAAGTACATGATGACAGGTTCATCGTTTTCTGAGGACAGCACAAGCTGCTTGATGTTGAGGATGATCTCAGCGACGTCTTCCTTTACGCCTTCGATCGTGCGGAACTCGTGTTCCACTCCCTCAATGTAGATGGACGTGACAGCTGCCCCCGGGATCGAGGACAGTAGAGTCCGGCGAAGAGAGTTCCCCAGGGTGTAGCCGAAACCCGGCTCCAGTGGTTCCAGGGTGAAACGTGACCGGTTGTCGGTGACAACCTCTTCCGTCAAAATTGGTCGCTGTGCAATGAGCACGTTTTTTCCTTTCTTCCCAAAAGCCCGCTATATGACTTTGGGTGGCGGCCTCCGCTAGAGCGGAATTGATTGCAGCGTTGTGAGTTGCGCGAGTTGGCCCGCGCAGAGCTCTTGCGAAAGAAACTAGCCGCGGCGGCGCTTCGGCGGACGGCAGCCGTTGTGTGCCTGGGGCGTGACATCCTGAATGGAGCCAACTTCCAGACCGGCGGCCTGCAGTGAGCGGATCGCGGTTTCCCGGCCGGAGCCAGGCCCTTTGACGAAGACGTCAACTTTCTTCATCCCCTGTTCCTGGGCACGGCGAGCCGCTGCCTCGGCCGCGAGTTGCGCAGCGAACGGGGTAGATTTACGAGATCCCTTGAAACCGACTTGCCCGGAAGAGGACGAGGCGATCACGGCGCCCGTGTCGTCGGTAATGGAAACGATCGTGTTGTTGAAGGTCGAGCGGATGTGTGCTTGACCGTGGGATACGTTGCGCCGTTCTTTGCGGCGCGGCTTGCGCGAGGCTGACGCGCGAGTGTTTTGAGCCATTCGAGTTTTCTCCTACAAGCTGAGCCCGTTACCGGGGGGTTATACCTAACTAGGCCTTCTTCTTACCGGCCACGGTGCGCTTCGGCCCCTTGCGGGTACGCGCGTTGGTCTTGGTGCGTTGCCCGCGGACGGGAAGCCCGCGCCGGTGACGCATCCCCTGGTAGCTGCCGATCTCAATCTTGCGGCGAATGTCGGCCTGAACCTCACGGCGAAGGTCGCCCTCCACCTGGAAGTTTTGGTCGATGTAGCTGCGAAGTTTCACCAGGTCTTCTTCGGTTGCGTCCTTGACGCGCAGGTCTGGGCTGATGCCCGTGGCTGCAAGTGTTTCCTGGGAACGGGTACGGCCAATGCCGTAAATGTAGGTGAGCGCGATCTCCATCCGCTTTTCACGCGGGAGGTCAACGCCGGCAATACGTGCCATTTGTTACTCCATGTATTCTGTTTCAGAGGCCGTCACCTCAGCTCCGTCCTACTGGCGGCCCCGGCCTCTGAACCGGGGGTAGGCTCCCTTTTGGGGCGCCTGCTGAGATGCTGAAGGACTTGATAGTCCTGCGCCAGGACTAGCCTTGGCGCTGCTTGTGGCGTGGGTTTTCGCAGATGACCATGACGTTGCCCTGGCGACGAATCACCTTGCACTTGTCACAGATCTTCTTCACGCTCGGTTGAACCTTCATGGCGGTTACCTTCCGCCGCTCACGCGGCAGTTGTTACTTGTAGCGGTAGACAATACGGCCCCGGGAGAGGTCGTAGGGGCTCAGTTCAACAACAACACGGTCATCCGGCAGAATCCGAATGTAGTGCTGCCGCATTTTTCCAGAAATGTATCCGAGCACCAGGTGCCCGTTTTCCAATTCCACACGGAACATGGCGTTGGGGAGAGCCTCAACGACTCGTCCTTCAACCTCAATCACTCCGTCTTTTTTAGCCATATACTCCGCTTGTCCTCTTCGGGTAGTTTTTGGGCACCAGAAAGTGCGCCCGATCCAACAGCTTACTGGACAAACTGGCCCTAGAACAGGGGAAAAACGCCCCTAGTGCGCAATCTCACCAGGTCGGAACTGGTAAGGAAAAACGTCCGGGCAAGAACCTTCGTCTCACAGGTCTATTGGAACAACACCGAAGGGTGCTAGCCCTGCCAAGCCCGAATCGGGGGCTGTGAGGACGCTGATTCCCTCATCCAAAACGGCCACAGTGTGCTCCCAGTGCGCGGCCAGACTTCCATCAGCGGTGAGAACGGCCCACTCATCATCGGCAACAACAGTGTCTATTTCACCTGCCACCAGCATCGGCTCAATGCAGATCACTAAGCCAGCGGTTACTTTAGGGGTCCGCCCGCGCACCCGGTAGTTGTAGACCGTCGGTTCTTCGTGCAGCCGGTTGCCTATCCCATGCCCGGTGTAGCCCTCAATGATCCCGGGCGCCCATCCCAGCTCGTGTCCAGCTGCTTCTACGTAGTCTTCAATGGCTGCGCCGACTTCTCCGATACGCCGTGCACCGGCAAGCGCTGCGATACCTGCCCACATCGACTGTTCGGTCACGGAGTCGAGCTCGGCTGCGCGTTTGCCCGTCGCGTTCTGTGGAAGTTCCCCCGCTATGCACGTGAAAGCAGCGTCCGCGTGCCAGGCGCGGCCCTCCCGCTGCACTGAAGCACCGCAGTCAAATGAAACCATGTCCCCCTCGGACAGTTCACGATCGCTCGGAATCCCGTGGACGATCACATCGTTGACGGAGATGCATACTGAAGCGGGGAAACCCTGGTAGCCCAAGAAATTTGGATCCGCTCCCCGAGCAACGGTTGCTTCGTACGCGATCTGATCAAGCTGGTTCAAAGTAACGCCCGGAACGCACGCATCACGAAGCGCTGAGTGAACATCCGCTACGACCAGGCCAGCTTCGCGCTGGTACCCGATCTCTACGGGGCCCTTTGCTGTTGAGGGCCTTTTGTCGCGAGTCTTGCGCCGACCCAACTAGACGCCCACAAACTGAGGCAGAGACAGGACGCGTTCCGTCACGTCATCGATGGACCCAACGCCGTCAACGACCTCTAGCAGATCCTGGTCAGCGTAGTAAGTCGCGATCGGCTCAGTTCTTTCGTAGTACTCAGAGAGGCGCCGCGAAAACACTTCAGGCCTGTCGTCCGACCGTCCCTCTTCAACTGCCCGCTTTGCCATGTGCTTCACTAGAACGTCGTTCGGTGCGCAAAGTTCAATGACGACGGTAAGTTCCAAACTCAACTTAGCCAGCATGTCGCGCAGCGCGTGCGCCTGGTCAAGGTTTCGCGGGTAGCCGTCAAGCAAAAACCCGTCCCGCACATCATCTGCGCTCATCCGTGCTTCAACCATGGGTGTGGTGATCGAGTCGGGCACGAACGTTCCCCGGTCAATGTACGAGGCGGCCATTCGCCCCAGTTCGGTGCCCGCCTTCATGTTCGACCGAAAGATGTGCCCGGTGGAAATGGCGGGAATGCCAAGTTTACTTACTATCCGGTCGGCCTGGGTCCCCTTACCCACGCCAGGAGGACCCAGAAGGACGATGCCTATCATTTCAAGAAGCCTTCGTAGTGGTGCTGCTGTAGTTGGGAGTTTATATCCCTCACCGTTTGCAGGCCAACACTCACCATGATGAGCAGTGTCGTGCCGCCGAAAGGCATCTGGGAAGGAGCGAGGTTCAGCGGGATCATCAGCAAGGACGGGAGCGAGGCGATCACAGCTAGGTAAATCGCACCGGCAAACGTCAATCGGTTCACAACGAACCGTAGGTATTGAGCGGTCGGTTTACCCGCGCGGAACCCGGGAACGAAGCCGCCATAGCGCTTTAGGTTGTCCGCGACCTCGTCCGGATTAAAGGTGATCGAGGTGTAGAAGTAAGCGAATCCGAGAATCAGAACCGCCTCGGTCCCGAGGAACCAGGGCGACGTCCGGTTCATGTTCACCATGATCCACTGCGCCCAACTAGACTGCGGATCGGCGAACTGAGCGATCATGGTGGGGAGCATCATCACTGACGATGAGAAGATGACGGGGATAACCCCAGCCATGTTGATCTTCAACGGAATGTAGGTGGTGGTGCCCCCGTACGTGCGTCGGCCAACCATGCGCCGTGCGTATTGGACTGGGATACGTCGCTGAGCGGACTCAACGTATACAACCACCACGGTGACCAAGAGGATCAGCACCACAATTACCGCGACCTTGCCCGGACCGCCAGACCCCGCCCAAATATCCGCGAGCTGGGTCGGCATGGACGCAACGATGGAGGTGAAGATCAGCAGCGACATTCCGTTGCCGACGCCGCGCTCCGTAATGATTTCCGCGAACCACATGATGACAATGGTGCCTGTGGTCATCGCCAAAATGATGAACGCGTAAGTGCCGAAGGAACCGTTCGGGATTGGCGGGTAAGTACAGCCGGGGAACATCTGCCCGTTGATGGCCATAGTTAGCATCGTCGTTGATTGCAACACGGCCAAGAACACGGTCAGATACCGCGTGTACTGCGTGATCTTTGTTTGGCCTGACTGCCCCTCTTGATGCAAGTCGTCTAGACGCGGGATTGCTACCCGCATGACCTGCATAATGATGGAAGCAGTAATGTACGGCAAGATACCAAGAGCAAAAACGGATAGCTGTAGCAGTGCTCCACCTGAGAACAGGTTGAACATATCGAGCATGCCGGTACCGCGTGCCTGGTCAAGACACGCGTTGATGTTCTGTGAGGACACCCCGGGGGCAGGGACAAAAGTGCCCAGCCGGTAGAGCGACATGATCAGTAGTGAGATCAGGATTTTCTGACGCAGGTCCGGGGTACGGAATGCCTGGGCGAAAGCGCGAAACAAGCTTCCTCCTCGTTCAAAATAAGAGCCAGAGATTTTTGGCTGACGCGGGCTAGACTACTAGGTTTAGCGCGGCGCCACGTAATTGGAGAACGCACAATTCATAATTCGGACGGCGAACTCCACGATCTGTAAGTGAAAGGAGGGCATCCGATTTGGCCGGTGCCCTCCTTCACGCTGACTTAGCGAGCGGAAATGGTTCCGCCAGCTTTGGTGATCTTTTCTTCCGCAGAAGCAGACCACTTATCCGCTTCGACCTCGTAGGCAACTGTTACGTCGCCGCTTCCAAGGACTTTCACGGGCTGATTCTTCCGCACAACGCGCTTTGCAACCAGGTCTTCAACCGTGACTTTGCCACCTTCAGGGAAAACTTCCTGAAGCTTGTCCAAGTTCACAACCTGATATTCAACGCGGAACGGGTTCTTGAAGCCCCGCAGCTTCGGCAAGCGCATGTGAAGGGGCATCTGCCCACCTTCAAAGCCTGGACGAACCTGGTAGCGGGCCTTCGTTCCCTTAGTTCCGCGACCAGCGGTCTTACCCTTCGAACCTTCACCGCGTCCAACACGTGTTTTAGCGGTCTTGGCTCCGGGCGCGGGGCGCAGGTGATGCAGTTTTAGAACTTCACCCTCGCCGGGGTTCAGGTCCTGACGATCTGAATCAGTCATGGTTACGCGACCTCCTCAACTTCTACCAGGTGGCGCACGGTGCGAATCTGCCCAAGGACTTCCGGGCGATCCTCGCGCTCTACGCTCTGGCCAATCTTACGCAGCCCAAGGTTGCGCACAGTGGCCCGAATGTTCGGCTTCTCACCGATCAGCGACCTTTTCAGTGTGATCTTCAACTGTGCCATCAGGCGTTCACCCCCGCGGCTGCTTCGGCCTCAGCCTTATCAGCATTCTGCTTCTTCGCCGCTTCGCCTTCTGCTTGAGCAGCAAGCATCGCGGTGGGCGCAACGCGCTCCAGAGGCAGACCGCGGCGCGCCGCCACAGCCTCAGGTCCTTCGAGTTCCTTGAGCGCGGCAACAGTTGCGTGAACGATGTTGATCGCGTTTGCGGAACCTAGAGACTTCGTGAGGACGTCGTGGATTCCCGCGCATTCAAGCACCGCGCGCACCGGACCACCTGCGATAACACCTGTACCGGGGGCAGCGGGGCGCAGCAACACTACGCCAGCGGCTGCTTCACCCTGGACCAAGTGCGGGATGGTGCGGCGAATCATGGGGACGCGGAAGAAGTTCTTCTTTGCCTCTTCGACTCCCTTAGCAATAGCTGCGGGAACCTCTTTCGCCTTACCGTATCCAACGCCCACGGTGCCTTCGCCATCACCCACGACAACCAGCGCGGTGAAGGAGAAACGACGTCCACCCTTCACAACCTTGGAAACACGGTTGATTGTGACGACGCGCTCCAGGTACTGGTTACGCTCTTCGCTCCGACGGCCACCTCGGCGATCGCTCTGGCGACCTCCGCGGCCACGACGCTCTCCGCCTTGACCCGCCCGATCGGAGCTTTCCTGACTATCTCTGCTTCGCTGCTGTGCAGCCATCAGTTGCTCTCTCTTTCCTTCAGTCGCGCTCACAGAGTGAGCCCGCCCTCACGGGCACCATCGGCGACCGCTGCAACACGGCCGTGGTACTTGTTTCCGCCGCGGTCGAACACCACTTCGGTGACACCGGCAGCCTTGGCACGCTCGGCGATCAGCTGGCCCACGGTGTGAGCTTTAGCGGTCTTCTTATCGCTGCTGGCCCTTAGTTCGGGTTCCATCGTCGACGCCCATGCGACCGTGTTACCGGTCGTGTCATCAACTACCTGCACGAACATGTGACGGTTAGACCTGGTCACCGACAGGCGGGGACGCTCGGCTGTTCCAGTCACCTTATTACGCAGACGCTTGTGCCGGCGGATACGGGCGACGTCCTTGCCTTTACCTTTGACGGTGTAAGACATTACTTGCCTGCCTTTCCAACCTTGCGGCGAACAACTTCGCCGACGTAGCGAATGCCCTTACCCTTATAGGGTTCTGGCTTCCGGAGCTTGCGGATGTTGGCGGCGGTCTCCCCCACCAACTGCTTATCGATGCCCGTCACGGTGAGTTTCGTCGGGGAGTCGAGCTTCAGCTCAATACCTTCCGGCGGGTCCACAACAATTGGGTGAGAGAAACCGAGAGTGAACTCGATACCTTTCCCTTTCGCGGCGGCGCGGTAGCCGGTTCCAACGATTTCCAGGTTCTTTGAGTAACCCTCGGTTACACCCACAATGTTGTTGTAAACCAGGGTCCTGCTCAGGCCGTGCAGCTCTCTAGCGGTCTTGTCGTCGTTCGGACGGGTTACGAGGATTTCGCTTCCCTCCACGGACGCCGTGATCGGCTCAGGCAGCGTTACGTTCAGGGTGCCTTTCGGTCCCTTCACTTCCACTTGCTGGCCGTCAATCTTCACTTCAACGTTCGCTGGGATAGCGATCGGTTGCTTGCCAATACGTGACATTTGTCGGCTCCTTTACCAGACGTAGGCGAGGACTTCCCCACCCACACCCTTGTCGGAAGCCTGCCGATCGGTGAGCAGACCGGAAGATGTCGACAGAATCGCCACTCCCAAGCCGCCCCGAACCTTCGGAAGACTGGTGGACTTTGCGTAAACGCGCAGGCCTGGCTTCGACACGCGCTTCAGGCCAGCAATGGCCCGATCGCGACGTCCCGAATACTTCAGCTTAAGCGTGAGGGTCTTGCCGACGCGGGCGTCCTCAACCGTGACGCCCTCTATGTAGCCCTCCGACAGGAGGATTTCGGCAATCGCGGCTTTCAGCTTCGAGTACGGCATGGACACCGACTCGTGATGCGCCGCGTTGGCGTTGCGCAGACGCGTAAGCATGTCTGCAATCGGATCAGTCATTGTCATTTGGGGGTGTTCCCCTTCCTCGGCGCGGTTTCCTCAGACTATTGCCACCTGGGGACCTGCGTCGTAAGTATTACCAGCTGCTCTTGGTCACGCCCGGGAGGTCGCCAGAAAGAGCGAGCTCGCGCAGACAGATGCGGCACAGGCCGAACTTGCGGTACACGGACTGCGGGCGTCCGCAGCGGTTGCAACGTGTGTAGGCGCGCACAGCGAACTTCGGTTCCCGGGCGGCCTTAACTTTCATGGAAGTTTTCGCCATTGTCAGTTCTCCTTGAACGGGAAGCCGAGTTTGCGTAGTAGCTCACGGCCTTCTTCGTCGGTCTTGGCAGAGGTGACTACGGTGACGTCCATTCCGCGGACCCGGTCGATCTTGTCGACGTTGATCTCATGGAACATGGACTGTTCGGTCAGACCGAACGTGTAGTTACCGTGCCCATCGAATTGCTTCGGGGATAGCCCGCGGAAGTCGCGGATACGCGGGAGCGCTGTCGCGATGAGGCGATCCAGAAACTCCCACATGCGGTCGCCGCGAAGGGTGACTGATGCACCGATCGGCTGACCTTCACGCAGTTTGAACTGAGCGATTGATTTCTTCGCGCGGTTCACTCGGGGCTTCTGTCCGGTGATGGCGGCAAGGTCTGTGAGGGCTCCGTCGAGAATCTTTGAATCCCGAGCGGCATCCCCCACTCCCATGTTCACTACCACCTTGACAGGTTTGCCAACCTGCATGATGTTCTCGTAGTCGAATTCTTTTTCAAGGGCCGGGCGAACCTCGTCCTGGTACTTATCTTTCAGACGTGGCGACATGCTCACAGCTCCTTACCGGGGGTGACGCCGCGCTTCTCGCCACCGCGAATGACGCGAACACGAACGGTCCGCTGACGGCCGCCACGCTCAACAACATCCTCACGGAAGCCCACGCGAACAGGCTGCTTCGTTTCAGGGTCCACAAGCGCCACCTTCGCTATGGAAATAGGCGCTTCAATGGTGGTGATACCACCGGACTGACCCTGCTGCCCTTGGCGCACGTGCCGGGTCTTCAGGTTTACACCTTCCACCAGCACTTTCTGCTCTTCAGGGAAGACTTTGATAACACGGCCCTGCTTGCCTTTGTCGCCTGGGGCGAGAGGTGCAAGACCTTCCGCTTCCCGACGCTCATTGCGTGCGGCAAGCTTCTTCTCATCACTGGTACGGCCGCGGACGACCTCTACCAGATCACCTTTTTTGATCTTCGCTGCCATCAGATAACCTCCGGTGCAAGCGAGACGATGCGCATGAACTTCTTATCGCGCAGCTCGCGCCCTACGGGACCAAAAATACGGGTTCCGCGTGGCTCGCCATCGCTCTTCAAGATCACTGCCGCGTTCTCATCGAACTTGATGTAAGAGCCGTCTGAGCGACGCGTTTCTTTCCGCGTGCGCACTATGACAGCTTTGACGATTTCGCCCTTTTTGACGTTACCGCCGGGGATGGCATCTTTGACGGTGGCGACAATAGTGTCGCCGATGCCCGCAAAACGTCGACCGGACCCGCCGAGAACGCGGATGCAAAGGATCTCCTTCGCTCCCGTGTTGTCAGCGATCTTCAGTCGCGACTCCTGCTGGATCATGCTTTATGACTCCTGTCGTCGTGCCGGTTCTCTTCCAGACCGATGGCCGGATGAGCCTAGCCGAACGGATTTCTTACAAGCGAGAAGCTGTTTACTTAGCTTTCTCGAGGATCTCCACCACTCGCCAATGCTTAGTCTTGGAGAGCGGACGGGTTTCCATAATGAGGACAAGATCACCGACGCGGCACTCGTTGGCCTCGTCATGAGCTTTCACCTTCTTGGACTTGCGAACAACCTTCCCGTACAGGGGGTGCTTGTCTCGGTCTTCCAAGGTGATAACCGCAGTCTTGTCCATCGCGTCACTGGTTACGTAACCGCGGCGAACTTTGCGATGTGCGCGCTGGGTTCCGGTAGTTTCTTCTGCCACTGAACTCACTCCTCAGTGCTTGGCGCAGTACGGAAGCCGAGTTCTCGCTCACGTGCAACCGTGTAGATGCGGGCAATGGTCCGGCGCACAGATTTCATGCGGCCGGTGTCTTCCTGGGCTCCAACGGCCTGGGAGAAGCGGAGATTGAACAGTTCGGCCTTGGCTTTGTCAAGCTCCTTGCGAAGCTCAGCGTCATCCATTGCGTCCAGTTCAACTGTCGACAGTCCCTTATCTGCCATTAGTTTTCACCACCCTCACGAACCACGAAACGGGTCTTCATCGGAAGTTTGTGTTGTGCGCGGCGCATAGCTTCGCGGGCCAGAGGTTCATCGACCCCGCCCAGTTCAAAGATGATGCGGCCGGGCTTGATTGGTGCGACCCACCATTCGGGCGCGCCCTTACCAGAACCCATCCGGGTTTCGGCTGGCTTTTTGGTGAGGGGAAGATCAGGGAAGACCGTAATCCACACCTTGCCACCACGCTTGATGTGGCGGGTCATCGCAATACGCGCTGCCTCGATCTGCCGGTTGGTGAGGTAGGCGGGGCCAAGAGCCTGGATGCCGTAGTCACCAAACGCCAACTCCGTACCACCCTTGGCCATGCCTTTACGGCCGGGGCGGTGCTGCTTGCGGTACTTTACACGACGGGGAATGAGCATTTGGCTCAGGCCTCCGTTCCAGTTGATGTAGCCTCAGCAGCCGGAGCGGCCGCCTCTTGGCTTGCGGGTTCGTTACTCACCGGCTGGGAAGCTGGGCGCGAACTCTGTTCGGGCGCGCCGCCTCGTCCACCGCCACCGCGACGGGCTCCACCGCGACGATCGCCACGGCGGCCTCCCCCACGGCTTTGGGACTCAGCCTGTTGACGGGCGAATTCACGCTCGGTGATGTCACCCTTGTAGATCCACACTTTCACTCCGATGCGGCCGAAAGTGGTGTGCGCTTCGAAGAAACCATAGTCAATGTTCGCGCGCAGCGTTTGCAGCGGGACGCGACCTTCGCGGTAGAACTCCGAGCGGCTCATTTCGGCGCCACCGAGGCGTCCCGAAACCTGTACGCGGATTCCCTTAGCACCGGCGCGCTGCGCGGACTGAATGCCCTTACGCATGGCGCGGCGGAAAGAGACGCGGGCAGCCAACTGTTCGGCGATCCCTTGGGCTACCAGCTGAGCGTCGATCTCTGGGTTCTTCACCTCAAGAATGTTCAGCTGCACCTGCTTACCGGTGAGCTTCTCCAGGTCCTGGCGAAGACGGTCAGCTTCAGCACCACGGCGACCAATCACAATTCCCGGGCGGGCAGTGTGCAGGTCAACGCGCACTCGGTCACGGGTTCGCTCAATCTCTACCTTGGAGATGCCGGCACGCTCAAGGCCTTCGGCCAGGAGCTTGCGGATGGCCACATCCTCTGCGACATAGTCGCGGTAGCGCTGGCCTTTGGTCGTCGAATCGGCAAACCACCTGGAGCGGTGCTCGGTGGTGATGCCGAGGCGGAATCCGGTGGGATTTACTTTCTGCCCCATTTAGCGATTCCCTTCCTTCTCGTCCTTGGTACCAACGACTACGGTGATGTGGCTGGTGCGCTTCAAGATGCGTCCTGCGCGGCCCTGGGCCCGAGCGATGAAACGCTTCATGGTCGGCCCCTCATCCACGTAGGTCTCCAGGATCCACAGATCGGATTCGTTGAATTTTTCGCCTTCGTTCTCCGCGATGACACCGGCATTCGCGACAGCACTCATGAGTACTTTACGAACGTCCTTCGCCACGCGCTGCGGAGCGAATTGTAAAATGTCTGCTGCATCCAGAACGGACTTGCCACGGATCTCATTGACGATCCGCCGGGCCTTCTGGGGCGTGACGCGGACAAAGCGCGCTTGCGCCTTGGCTTCCATGTTTTGCCTCTCTCTGCCGGCGGCGCCTAGCGGCGCCGACCCTTGCGGTCGTCTTTGTCGTGGCTGCGGAAGGTACGAGTCGGCGCGAACTCGCCGAGCTTGTGACCGACCATCGCCTCGGTAACGAATACGGGTACGTGCTTCCGTCCGTCATGAACCGCGAAAGTGTGGCCCAGGAAGTCCGGGGTAATCATTGAGCGACGGGACCAGGTCTTGATGACCGTCTTGGTACCCTTTTCGTTCTGCTCGTCGATCTTCTTCTGCAAGTGGGCGTCAACGAAGGGGCCCTTTTTCAAACTACGTGGCATTTTCTAGGCTCCCTTTCAGCGCTTCTTGCCAGTCTTGCGACGGCGCACAATGTACTTGTCGCTCGGCTTGTTAGGTTTACGGGTGCGCCCCTCGGGCTTACCCCAAGGCGTCACTGGGTGGCGACCACCCGACGTGCGGCCCTCGCCACCGCCATGTGGGTGATCCACCGGGTTCATAGCAACACCACGCACCTTTGGGCGCTGACCCTTCCAGCGCGCGCGACCTGCTTTACCCCAGCGGATGTTCCCCTGCTCAGCGTTACCGACAGAACCGATTGTCGCCCGGCAGTTGATGTCGACGTTCCGGATTTCTCCGGAAGGCAGACGCAGCTGCGCGAATCGGCCCTCTTTTGCAACCAGCTGCACGGAAGATCCGGCGGATCGAGCCAGTTTGGCTCCCTGCCCGGCGTTGAGCTCCACGTTGTGGATCACCGTACCGAGGGGAATGTTCCTCATCGGCAAGCAGTTGCCTGGCTTGATGTCTGCCTTTGGACCGTTTTCTACAACGTCACCCTTGTGCAGTTTTTCAGGGGCGATAATGTAGCGCTTCTCCCCGTCAAAGTAATGCAGCAAGGCGATGTTGGCCGTGCGGTTCGGGTCGTACTCGATCTCAGCTACACGTGCTGGTACGCCGTCTTTATCATTCCGCTTGAAGTCGATCACGCGGTAGGCACGCTTGTGTCCCCCGCCGCGGTGGCGGCTGGTGATACGGCCATACGAGTTACGCCCGCCGGTCTTGGTCAGCGGACGCACCAGAGATTTCTCCGGAGTGGAGCGGGTAATCTCAGCAAAATCTGAGACGCTCGAGTTCCGACGACCGGGAGTCGTGGGCTTGTATTTACGGATTCCCATGATGTTCCTCTACTCTCCGGATTCTCAGTTTCCCGCACCGAAGACGTCGATCGAACCCTCACGCAAAGAGACAATGGCGCGCTTCACGTTCTTGCGCTTGCCGATGCCATCTCGAGTGCGGTATGCCTTGCCTTGGCGGTTCTGCGTGGCGACTTTCTCCACCTTCACGCCAAAGATCTGCTCGATCGCGATCTTGATTTCGGTTTTATTCGCGCGGGGGTCCACCTCAAAGGTGTACTTGCCCTCATCCATAAGCACGGAGGACTTTTCGGTCACAACCGGACGCAAGATGATGTCGCGCGGATTCTTACTAAGCTGTACGGTCACTGATCCAGCTCCTTCTCTTCGGAGTCGCCCAGGTAGGCTGCCAGCGCCTCGGCGGTAAAAATGACGTCGTCATTCACCATCACGGAGTACGTGTTCAGCTGGTCGGCCCACACCACTTCGGCTTCCTGCAGGTTACGCAGGCTGAGCGCCGTGTTGACGTCGTCCCGCTTCAGCACGACAAGTGCAAAGCGGTCACCAACGATGGCCTCAAGCATCGCTTTTGCTTCCTTGGTGGAAGGAGCTCCGCTAATCAGCTCATTGACCACATGTACGCGGTCGTGACGGGCCCGATCAGAAAGTGCGCAGCGCAGAGCTTTCGCCTTCATCTTCTTCGGAGTCCGCTGCGAGTAATCTCGCGGCTGCGGGCCATGTACGATACCGCCACCAGTGAACTGGGGTGCGCGGATCGAACCCTGGCGGGCATTACCGGTACCTTTTTGGCGGTAAGGCTTACGGCCACCACCTGAGACCTGTGCTCGCGTCTTCGTCGCGTGGGTGCCCTGCCTGCCAGCAGCCTGCTGCGCCACCACTACCTGATGGATTAGAGGCACGTTTACTGCAAGGTCAAAGTATTCGCCAGGCAACGTAACTGATTCGCCAGTAGCTGCGCCTTCGATATCAACAACTTCGATAGTGCGGTCTTGAAGTTCCACATCCTGTGACATGATTAGGCCCCCTTCACGGTGCTGCGAACCATGACCACAGCGTTCTTCGGACCAGGGATAGCGCCCTTAATAAGGAGAAGTCCTTTTTCGGCGTCTACACCCTGTACGGTCAGGTTCAGAACGGTGTTGCGGACATTACCCATGCGGCCAGCCATACGCTGCCCCTTGAAAACTCGTCCAGGGGTGGATGCGCCGCCGATAGAGCCCGGCTTGCGGTGGATTTTGTGGGCGCCATGTGAAGCTGGGCCACCGGCAAAGCCGTGGCGCTTCATGACTCCGGCAAATCCTTTGCCTTTTGTGTTGCCCGAAACGTCGACCTTCTGTCCCGCCTCAAAAATTGAAGCATCCAGTTCCTGGCCGAGTTCGTAGTTAGCAGCGTCCGAGGTGCGGAACTCCGCAACGTGACGCTTAGGGGTGACGCCAGCCTTTTCGAAGTGGCCAGCTAGAGGTTTGGTGACGCGTCGAGGATCAATATCTTCGAACCCGACCTGCACGGCGGAATATCCGTCGGTCTCATCGGTCCTGATCTGCGTCACGACGTTTTTATCAACCTGCACAACCGTCAGGGGAACCAGATGTCCGTTCTCATCCCAGGCCTGGGTCATGCCGAGCTTGCGGCCAAGCAACGCCTTCACGGGCGCAGCCGCCTGCTTGGTGTCAGTAGTCATTGCAGATGTCCTCAGAGTTTAATCTCGATGTTCACGTCGGCCGGTAGATCGAGACGCATCAGCGAATCGACGGCTTTTGGCGTCGGATCAATAATGTCAATGAGCCGCTTGTGGGTACGCATTTCAAATTGCTCGCGGCTGTCTTTGTACTTGTGGGGCGACCGGATAACAACAAACACGTTCTTCTCGGTCGGCAGCGGCACCGGGCCCACGACCGTGGCACCCGCACGCTGTACGGTATCCACAATCTTGCGCGCGGAGCTGTCAATGACCTCGTGGTCATATGACTTGAGCCGGATGCGGATTTTCTGTCCCGCCATGCCGTCTTACCTCTTCTCGTACAGATTCGTGAGCGGTTCCCGCACTCGGGCGTGTCTCCTGGTTAGAGTCACACTCCAGCACAATCCTCCAAAGGAACTTCAGAGGATCGGAACCGTCTTACTTGTCAAAAGATCAAGGGCGTAATGCCCGTCCCTGGTTACCCAGGTTTTGCCCGAACTGGTCGGGACAACTTGACTAGTTTCGCAGATTCGGGCGCGGACTCGCAAGTCTACGGGCCTCTTCGACGTGTGAGACGCCTTACCCGACCTGGCAGAATGTGCGCCGGTGGCAACGCAGTTGCACGAGCGCTCTTTGGTACATGCAGGTGCTTGCAGGTAACAGTATGCCACCGGTCTGTGGGTATCTGGAAGGTCCTGACCAAAATGCTTGCCGGGACGAGATTGGGGCCGAGTTTCCACAGGGGCCTGTGCAGGCTCTGAAAAAGGATGTCCGGGCATTAGAGTCAGCCCTACGGAGACATCCGCGGGGCGAAGGGAACAGGGAGATGCACCAGAAACAACGTGACCAGCGAAACAATAGAGGTCAGGCTACAACCGAAGATGCTCTGCGGCTACTTGCAGGCGCCTCTGCCACAGACTCACCCGCGCTGTGGTCCCTGGTGGGCGAGGGGACGACGGAATCGGAGGCTTTCAGTCAGTTTGTTCTAGACCGGACGGGTCCGGCCGTGCCTATTGAGGTGGCCATCAGAGTGCTAACGAACGCCGCAGTGATTACGGCGGCTGCACGGCGTTCGGATATGCTCCGCTCCCTAAGCAGAAAGATGCTGATCAGAACTGCTGATCGGGTGAAAGCTGCGGGCCATTTACTGCCGGATGACGATTTGGATTCGCTGACGGGCGCTGTCGCCCGTGCCCATTTCGCCCAGTGGAGCGGTGGCAACCCCCTGACAGATAAGCAAGCAGAAAAGCTTGCAATGCAGCTCATCGGCCACTATCAGTCCGGGCGAGGTGCCTGGGTCGGTCTGGACACAACGGGATATCTCAGGTCATTTAGTGACCGGCAGCTGAAGGGGTTCGCTGACCTGCTAGAGAGCCGCGAATTTCTCCAACTAGCTCCGCTTCGCTTGGCGGTCGCCCTCGCAGTTGGGGGCGTAGACGCTGCATTTGGAGTACTTGGCGGCAGACCCGAAGCTCCAGGGGACGTGCTAGCCGTAATCACCGCGCTCTCAAAGGCCGGAATGACCGCGGAAGCAAAACGCCTGGCGCAAGAGTCACTCGAGGCGGGCACGTTCGAAGAAGATGATCCTTGGTTTGCGTTGCTTGCCGCCGCGGCAAGAATTGACCCCCAGGCGCAGGAATAGTGCGCTAGATTCCTTTTGAACCGCGCAGGCTGGGGCGGGACCGACTAGGTAAGATAGGACGGAACCCATTTTCTCGGCGGGCTCCAGCGTGCCCGCGATCAGCATTGCAAATATAAGGAGAGAGTTGTCCACCGTTACTTCCCATCTGAGAGCTCTCTTACCGAACAGTAAAGACCTTCGGCAGGTCCGTCGCTATTGGCGCCAAGACATCCCCGCCGGAATCACGGTTGGCGTGGTCGCCCTACCGCTTGCCCTGGCCTTTGGTGTGTCCTCGGGCGTGGGCGCCGCTGCCGGACTGATCACGGCCATCATTGCCGGCCTGACAGCCGCGGTTTTTGGCGGATCAAATGTGCAAGTTTCTGGCCCAACGGGGGCAATGGTGGTGATCATCGCACCGCTCGTGGCCCAGCACGGCGTCGGTGTCTTGCCTCTGCTTTCGGTCCTGGCGGGACTGCTGGTTCTAGGTGGAGGCGTCATCGGAATCGGAAGAGCGATCTCTCTCATTCCGTGGCCCGTGATAGAAGGCTTCACGCTGGGCATCGCAATCACCATTTTCTTGCAGCAGGTGCCGGCAGCGTTCGGAGTTGAAGCGGTCCCGGGTCTGAACAGTCTTGAAGGAGCGTATCGGGCGGCTTTCACTGCGACGTGGCCGGACGCGCTCTTGACGCTTGCGTTCACTGCTGGGGCCATAATCGTAATCCTTTTGCTGGACAGGTACTGGAGACACATTCCCAGCTCACTAATTCTGGTTGCGCTGGCGACCGTGGTTATCTGGACACTGAAGGCGGACGTCGCGCTCATCGGAGCGGTCCCCTCGTCGCTTCCCGCACCAGTGCTTCCCGCAGCCACGCCCCAACTGGTCGTTAAGCTCCTGCCCGGCGCTGCTGCAGTCGCTTTATTGGCCGGTATCGAGTCGCTGCTGTCGGCCAGGATTGCGGCGGGCATGGTACGAGGCGGCACTTACGAACCCGATCGGGAGCTGTTTGGTCAGGGACTGGCCTCAATCGCCTCGGGCCTGTTTGGCGGGATGCCCGCAACGGGCGCTATCGCCCGGACTGCGGTCAACGTCAGGAATGGAGGCCGCTCGCGTCTGTCGTCGATCATTCACGCTCTGCTGCTGCTGGTCGTGGTGTACGCCGCATCTGAGCTTGTCTCTTTCATCCCGTTGTTCGCGCTCTCGGCTGTCCTCATGGTGACCACGTTCAAGATGGTCTCAGCAAAGACCATCCGCCAAATCCTGGGATCTACCAGATCCGACGCTCTCACTTTTTTGGTCACGGCCATCATCACCGTGACGCTCGACCTCATTTGGGCGATTGTGGTGGGGATACTGGTTGCGGGAACCCTGATGCTGCGCCATTTCGCGAACCATTCCGGTGTGTACCGCGAGTACCTGATCGACGATCCGCGAATAGCAATCTTCCGGCTTGACGGCTCCATGTTCTTCGGTGTCTCCGACCGGATCGAAACTGAGATCTCTCGGCTGAGCGGGGTGGACGTAGTGATCCTTAGGCTCTCCCGCATTGGCGTGATGGACGTAACCGGCGCCAAAGCACTGTCTGATGTAGTTGAGAGCCTGCGAGCACGCGGAAAAGACGTAATTATCAAGGGCCTGCCAACTCAGTACCGAAACTTGGTTGATCGCGTCGGCCTGTCTGGGGCACTAGGAGATCCTGACCTGATCGTAGACAACTGGGACCAGGCAGTTTTACTCGCAGCAGATTTCAGTGCCCGGGCCAATGAGCGGGAGCTGGCATCCCAGCAAACCCCGGCTGCCATCAGGCAGAGTTCCGCAGATACGAACTCCGCTGGCACGAGAGGCGATTAAGGAATTCGGGACAGTTTTAGCTAGCCAGGTTAGCGACTATGACGTTCAGTTGAGATACTGGTCTGGGACAAGCGACCGGAGGGTGGCCCGCCATGAGCTCAAAGAATCACGAATTGGCTACGGCAGCATTGCTGCGCGCAGTTCGCGATTTCGGTGATGCACACGACCGGATGTCTGGGGGAATGAAACGCGGCATGGGAATGAATGTCTCCGATGTTGCCGCGCTGCGTCTCCTGATTATGAGTGAGGACACCAAGACGCCGGTAACTCCAGCGCGGATCTCCCGCCATCTTGGAATTTCGACCGCTTCAACAACGAAACTGCTAGACCGGCTGGAGGCATCTGGTCACGTCGAACGGCTGCCCCACCCCAGCGACCGCCGCGCCACGGTTATTGTCTTAACTGAAGCTGCTCGACAAGAGTTCTACACCCAGTTTGGTGAGCGCCTGGCGCGGATGAAGGCCGCGGCAGAGCAGTTCACGCCAGAGCAGTTGGCTGATACCGCGGCAGTATTAGCCGCCATGGGCTCAGCAATGGTGCAGGATTAGCTTCACTTCTTCGTTGCTAGTCTGGAAGGCCACCAGATGGCCGGTCCTATGTCGTAGCTAAGAGCGGGCACAAGCAGCGACCGCACAAAGAAGGTGTCAAGCAAAACTCCGAACGCAACAGTGAACGCGATCTGCACCAGGAACAAGATGGGGATGACTGATAACGCAGCAAACGTTGCTGCCAGGACCAGCCCAGCCGATGTGATCACGCCGCCAGTTATACCAAGACCTCTGATAATGCCTTCGTGGGTCCCATGCCGCTGCGATTCCTCTCGAACTCTTGTCATCAGGAATATGTTGTAGTCGATGCCGAGAGCGACAAGAAACACGAAGCTGTAGAGCGGCACCGCGGGGTCCGCGCCCGGAAAGTGAAAGACATTGTTGAAAAGCAACGCGGACACTCCAAGGGCGGTGCCGAATGAGAGCACGGTGGTGAGAATCAGCAGGATCGGCGCCAAGATTGACCTGAGCAGGATCATCAGAATGAAAAGGATGACCAGCAGTACAACCGGAATGATCAGGGTTCTGTCCCGAACCGAGGCGTCGTTTGTATCGATCGATGTCGCGGTAACTCCGCCCACTTGGGATGTCGGAATCGCCTCGTGCAGCTGGTGGCGAAGCTCCCGAACGGTGTCGGCAGCGGCGTCTGAATCCGCCGCATCTACCAAAGTGACTTGGACCAACACGTCACCCGAACTAACGGTCGGCATTGGCGCGGCTGACCCAGGAGCCCCAAACGCCACTATCCCTTCGTCAGTGATCTGCGCTGTCCCGCTTGGAGAGTCGGACGTGGTGACCGCGACCGAACCCACTCCATCGCTGGAAAGCAGAATCTCTGCTGCCCGGTCCAAATCCGCTTCTGGAACCAGCACGTAGGTCGGACTACCGGAGCCAGCTGGGAAGTGCCTGCCCAGAGCCTGCTGCCCGTCGCGTGCCTGGGACGCCCCCAGCACCAGCTCAGACTGTGGAACACCGCTGGCTTGCAGCTGCGTGGCCCCGATAGCCCCGACCAGCAGCACCGCGGCAGTGCCGACCCAGATCGCACGCGGATTCTTGCGGATAATGGGAGCGATTCGCGGCCACACACCGCGGCTGGGCATCCCCGAGTGTTGCGCAACAATTTCCGGCTCATAGCGCGGCACTCGCGGCCAAAAAGCTGCCCGCCCGAACAGGTAAAGAATCGACGGGAGAAGCGTGAGAGCAGCCAGCATCGCGAAAAGGATCCCAACCGACGCTACCGGTCCAAGAGTGCTGTTTGACTTCAAGTCCGACAACAGCAAAGTGAGCAGACCCGCTATGACCGTCGACCCAGACGCGACAATGGGCTCGATAGAGCCGCGGATCGCCCGGCGACTAGCTAATCCCTTGTTCCGTGTCAGCCGCAATTCTTCCCTATACCTTGCAACGTATAAGAGCGAATAGTCCGTCGCAGCGCCAATAACAAGGATGAAGAGGATGCCTTGGGTCTGCCCGGAAAGCAGGAAGACGCCCTTGTTGGCCAGCTGCCAAACTGTGAATAGCGCCGCCGTCAAAGCAAACAGGCTAGTTGTTAGGACGGCTACCGGGAGCAATAGAGACCTGTAGACAGCTATCAGTATTACAAGAACTGCCAGCAGAGCGACGCCCAGCAGCAGGCCATCGATCCCCGCGAATGCTTCAACCAGGTCGGCGGTCAGACCTGCGGGCCCGGTCACATACACGTCTACGCCTGCCGGGGACTCGTCTCGCAAAAGAGTTCTGACCTGCTGGACGGTGTCGGCGACATCCGCAGATGCGTCGAGTGGAACGAACGCCTGGGCGGCCAATCCGTCCTCGGCCGGTATGAGCGGAGAGATCTCTGGTTGTACGCCATCGACTGATGAAAGTCCGCTGACCAAGTTCGAAAGAGCATCTAGGACTTGACCCGTAAGGGGTTCTTCCGAAGTGAATACTATAACTGCTGGAATCGCGTCGGAGTCTCTAAACTCTTCCAGACGAAGCTGCACTTGAGTGGCTTCTGCTGACTCCGGGAGATACGCCGTCTGGTCGTTGGAGGAAACCTCACCGACCCGACCGAAGTACGGGCCACCGATACCCGCAATTGCAAGCCAAGCTATAACTATCAGCGCTGGGAGCATCGCCGCGGCCCACGCTTTCTTAGAGGCGCCGCCAACAGCGGGGCTCGTCACTTTCATCTAACTCTCCTAGTTACTAGCTTAGCGAGCTACATCTTAGCAGGTAGAGGTCAGCGAGCAACCCCCATCTAGGGGGAGGCAAGTACAAGTGCTGCACGCCGCTGGACGCATGAGGAGGAGTATTTCAGGGCTCGCCTAAGGCCCCGCCACTTAGAGCACCTGGCTGAGACCAGAACCCAGTGCGAAGACGCCGCCTATTGCGGCCAGCACCAAGATGGCGATACGGGCCAGATCCGCTCTTATCTTCGGGGCGAAATAGATGCCTACGCCGGTGCCCACCACGGCGGCCCCGACGGCGGTGATCACAACAGCTGGATCCCAGTGGGGAATCCGGAGCGAACCGATTGTTCCGACTGCTAGCAGCAGGAAAGTGATTTGCAGAGTTCCCCTGGTCGCCTTGGCACTCCAACCCGCATTTACCGCATAAATGGCGGCTGGCGGCCCTCCCATTCCTGACAGCATGTTCATAACAGCGACAATGGAGCCGGTCGCCACAGCCCCTCTTTTGGTTGCCAATTTAGGAGCTGTGAGTCCGATGTAGAGCAACAGAACTGAGACCAGAATCAACACGCCGCAAGCAATGAGCAGCGCGGCCTGATCAAGTCCCCGCATCCAGACGGCCAATGCCGGGGTCAGAGCCAAAGAAGTGCCGCCCATGATTGTCGCAAGCGACCAGCGGATCTCCTGACGGTTCTGCCAGGCTACCGCCAGCATCAGCGGTAAAGAGATCAAGGTGAGCAGCATGATTGCGGGCTCTCTTCCGAGTATGGCAACCATGACCCCACCACTTATGAGTCCTAAGCCCGTCCCCGCAATGGACTGCGCGAAGCAACCGACCAAGACCACTGAACCGACAGCAATCACCGTAAGCAAACGCTTCCCCTTCCCAACGGAAGCTTAACTCAGACCAGCACGTGTTCTTACCCAGCTACGTTGCGCTGAACTGCGCCCTTGCACGCCTATGTGCGCAGGGCCACGAATGCGGCTGCGGCCGACCATGCTTGCGGGCGGCAGGACGCCGGATAGGGCCGCGCTTTAGGAGTCAGATCAATTCCGTCGCCGCTATGAAGTTCGGGAACTCGGTAGTCAAAGCTGACCGCTGTTGCACGCATGCCATCGCGGACCTTTGCGGCCTGTTCAACCAAACCCGCTTTCATCATTCCTGCCAAGATGATCGCTGTGTCGTGGGTCCACACGGATCCCGCGTGATACGAAATGGGCCAATACCCCAAGGCCGAGTCCGACAGTGTGCGAACGCCAAACCCGGAGAGCATAGATCTGTCGACCAGCAGGTCCGCCACCCGAAGTTCCTCTTCAGGGTCGAGCAGGCCCGTGCCCAGCAAGTGTCCAATGTTACTGGTTAGTGAATCGACCGGACGCTTGTCGCGATCCAGAGCGATTGCGGGATAATGCCCCTCTTCAGTCGAAACCCAGTAGTGTTCTCTGAAACGCTGCTTCAGCGCCTCAGCCCATTGTCTTAGATCGTTCGGGGTGATCGGCGTGTCGTCGGATTCTGAATCAGCCTGGTCGCCTGATTCGCTGTTCCCACCAGCCGCTTTTGCCCGTTCGAGCAAGTCAGCCCCAGCACGGGCGGCCTCGTAGGCGTAGGCCTGCACTTCACTTAGAGCAATCGGCGCAGCTGCTAGAGTTCCATCGCGCCACTGGATCGAATCGCCTGAGTCTTTCCATCCTTGATTCGAAAGACCCTGACCGGACTCATCTATGTAATCCAGGAATCCGTCGCCGTCCGCATCACCGTATTCTGTGATCCACATGAGCGCGGAACGCAGCGCAGGGATGAGTTCCATGATTTCCCGCTCTGGAGCACCGGCCCTCCAGGCATCGGCCAAAAGCAACACCCAAAGCGGCGTGGAATCGACGGACCCGTAGTAGATCGGCGGAAGCTTTATCCCTTCACTGGTCAGCTCCACAGTGCCAGCCCGAAGCTCGTGCAGAATCTTTCCCGGCTCTTCTGCAGTGGAGCGATCCACTTTTGTCCCCTGCATGCTGGCCAGTACGCGCAGCGTTGAGACGGCGATGTCGGGCTTCAGCGGGAGCAGCAAACGGGCAGCCCAGATGGAATCCCGGCCAAAGAGAGTGAAGAACCACGGGGCCCCTGCCGCGAAAAACTCATCTGTCGACCCGGGAAGAGTGAGACGCAGGGCCCCTAGATCATCCCACGCTCGCCAGGCCCAACGGGCATAGTCATCTTCGCGGGATAGTCCAACCACGCTGGAAACCGGTGGCCACGCGCTCTTCGCAGGCGAAACTACCAGTCGATCATCTTCTAGTTCAGCCCGCCACGACATAGACGCACTTCCATACGCCGGGACCGACACATGCCAGGTAGCTACCGCCCGATCACCCGCCGTGCTCACCTGAGCCCCGGAGAAAGAAAGCTTTGCCGATGCGCCGCCGCTTCTAAACGTGGTCGTGTCTGAATCCGGCGCAGCGGCCGCTACAGGCGAATTGCCGACTCTTCCGTCTTTGATCTGGGTCATTGGTGAAGAGTCAGCGCGGATGAGCACGTCGATCGAGAGTTGCAAAGCGTCAGGCAGATGGGATTGCACTTCGAGGGTCTCATGCAGTCCTTCGGACGTTACTCTCCGGCTGCGCACCAAGCGAAGTTTGGCATCCGCCTGGTCGCTATCGGCGCCGCGCAGCAAGCCTGTGGACACAGCTTCCGAGGCAGACGATTCGGCGCTCGATACCCACTCGATCGGACTCTCGGCGACTCTTAGCTGGATCTCACTGAGGTGGCGCACATCCCCCAGATACAACCCATCAATAGGAGCGCTACAATCGCCGTTCGACCTGCTCCAGCACTGAACTGGCGCGTGCAGAATGACGGAAGCATCGCTGAGGATTGGCTGGTGGGAACGCCTCGGTTTTGGCTGACTCATTCTTTGACTGCTCCCTCTCCGGAACGCATAATCTGCTTTTGAAAGATGAAGAAAATAATCGCCACAGGTATCGTCATGAGTGTGGCCGCGGCCAACTTAATCGGGTACTGAGTTCCCTGGCTTAACTGACCAGATGCTAGTGAAGCTACCCCTTTCGTCAAGGTGGTAAGTTGCGGCGATTGTGTGGAAATTACAAAGTGACTTAGCTCGTTCCAGGAGCCTTGGAACGACAAGATGATGATAGTAACCATGACGGGCTTCGACATGGGCAGAACAATCGACCAGAATGTGCGAAATACCCCGGCTCCATCGATCCGGGCCTGCTCCTCAACTGAGACGGGAATCGATTCGAAGAAGTTCTTCATGATGAAAACTCCTGCTGCGTCGACCAAGAGCGGCAAGATCATGCCCGCATACGTGTCATAGATGCTGAGCTGTTTTATGACCAAGAACTTGGGAATCAGGAGTACAACAGCGGGCACTGACATCACCGCTACCAACATCCCGAAGATTATGTTCCGTCCTCGAAATTGCAGTCGCGCCAGCGCGTAACCGGCCATCGCATCAAAGAACACGCGGCCGGCCGTGACGAGAAGCGCGACTATAACGGAGTTCCTGAACCACGTAGGGTAATCGGAGTGAAGGAAAAGCCTCTGATACGCGGCCGTTGTTGCGTTCCGTGGGATGAGCGACGTCGGATCGACAGCGGCTTCCGCCTCGGTTTTGAAAGATGTCGCCACCTGAACTAGGAACGGGTAAATGTACACGAGTGCCAACGCAAGCAGAAAAGCGTATGTAACAACTTGCCACCATATTCTGGATTTCCTGTACCAAGGATCGTCAGAGCGCCGCGAGGTGGCTTTTGAGTTTCCGAGTCAACAAGAACTTCTGCCGCCAGGTCGTAATCGACTGGGCCAGTCATGCCGCCCTCCTTGTTAGTCGGCTCCAAAGTGTTTTCTTTGCCCTTGGGACGCCTGACTTTTCCGCCAGTGCTAATCTCTGGAGAAACATGAAGAAGATGATGATCACGAAAAGGATGAATGCGATTGCTGCGCCTTGACCCCACGACTGGGAGATAAAGGCGGCTTCGTAACTGAGAAACGCTGGTGTCATTGTCGTATTCGCCGGCGCGCCTTGTGTTCCTGTGTAAATCTGGTCAAACACTTGCCAACAGCCGATTAGACCCAGCGTTATCACTGTGAATATTGTCGGTTTCAGCTGCGGAACAGTCACCCGCCAGAAACGCTGCCAGGCGTTTGCCCCATCCAGCATGGCGGCTTCATCCGTCCCGGCACTCACGCTTTGCAGTCCCGCCAGGAACAGCAGCATGAAAGTTCCGGACGTTGTAAAGATTGCCATGAGGATGAGGGCGAACATGGCGATCGAAGGACCTGCAAGCCAGTCCCACCAACTGACGCCAAGGAAAGCGTGTCCTGTTAGGAACGCCGGACCTCTGTCAACACCAAACCAACCAAAGAAGTTGTGCACGATCCCGCTTGGATCGTTGAACCAGTTCGGTCCATGGATCCCGAGATGGGACAGAATCGAGTTGACTGCCCCCGAGGCCGAGAAGAGGAACAGCCAGAGCACCGTGATCGCAACCGAAGAAGTGACCGATGGGAAGTAGAAAGCTGTGCGGAAGAATCCCCGCCCGCGCTTCAGCGTGTTGTTCACCATCACCGCTAGGAAGAGAGACAGAAGTGTCTGAAGCGGAACGACCAGCAACACATACCACGTGTTGTTTCGCAGAGCGGTGCCAAGGTTCCGCGTTGGCAGGCCTCCGTCAGTGGTCACGGCTCTGAAGTTGTCCATCCCGACGAAGTTCACGTCCGAAGCGAATGGGCTACCCCTGCCGCCCCAGTCTGAGAAAGCGACCCAAAGCGCCATCATCACCGGGACGAAGAGGAAGACGCCCAGGATAATGATGACCGGGGCGGTGAACAGCCATCCGGCCACTGCCTCATTGCTGCGTATGCCGCCTTTGCGTCTTGCACTCATTTTGACCCCTTCGTCCCAGCCGATGATCAGTTGAGGATGGCTTCCAGATTCGTCTGTGTGGATTTCAGAATGTTCTCCACGTCGGCGCCTTTCAGCCCTTCAAGTTGAGCATTGAAATCTGAGATCACATCTGCGACTCCGGCTAGTGCCGGAATACCTTGCGCATAGTCAGCACTGTCGATGAAAGCCGCCATTGCTGGGTTTGCCTCTTTCCATTGATCGGCCGCGGACTTTATTGAAGGCATCGGTCCGAAGGCGTCGGAGAACTCGAGCTGCTGATCGGTCGAGGTGAGATATTCGATCAAGCTGAGCGCGCCTTCCTGGTTCGGCGAGTCTGCCGCCATACCCCAACAGTTGGTGAATTGAAGAGTTCCTTTGCCAGCCGGACCTTCAGGCAGCTCGATCCCGGGTAGCCTGGAGCGGTGAGCGCGAACAGACCGTACATTCATTGGCCGCCTGGCCTCCGCCGGGTAAAGGGCGGCGGCTGGGTCGGTACGGATGGAAAGCCTGTGACCGACCCAGAGGTGCTCGGACGGCTAGAAGCCCTGGCCCTTCCGCCGGCTTGGCGACACGTCTGGGCCTCCCCGTACCCACGGGCCCGAATCCAGGCACGCGGAATTGATTCGAGGGGCCGCGTTCAATACCGCTACTCCGCTGAGGCCCTGAGGCAGGCAGAACGCAATAAGTTCTCTCACATGCTGCATTATGCG
>CAYFRL010000002.1:0-116462 GCA_964345595.1 uncultured Actinomyces sp. | reverse complement strand
CTTGACTTCGGGGGCGGACAAGATCCTTGAATCAGGGAAGCACCTCGACAAGCCGCTCAGTGTCCCAGGGCTCGTCCCATTTGAGTGCAGTAAACAAGTCTGCCAACAGGACACCTGTGAAACCCCAGATCACTTTGTCGTGCAACATGAATGCAGGGCCGAAATAGGTCCTGCCATACCGATCCATCCTTGCGGTGCGCCGATTCTCCGGACTGATCAACTGCGAGACCGGCGCCCGGAAAACCCTTGCCGACTCGTTAGTGTCAACCACGCGTATGGGACTGGGTGACCTCCACCAGGCGAGTACTGGAGTGACTTGGTGGTCGCTGACCGGAAGGGGACGCGCGCCCAAAGTGCCGAGCACCTCGACGCCTTCGGGATCCAAGCCGGTCTCTTCTCTCGCTTCTCGAAGCGCTGTGCTTACGGGGCCTTCATCGCCCGGATCGGCGCGCCCGCCGGGGAACGCAATTTGGCCTGGATGGTGACGCAGCGTCGAAGAGCGTTCCAGAAGGAGAAGATCCAGTAAATCCGGCGAGGACACAACCGTTTCGCTTAAGTTGCTGGGATGGTTGTCGCTCTGTCCAAAAAGCAACAGAACCGCGGCCTCTACCGAACCTGGCCTATCAAGATCATGGTGCCGCGGCTTTGGTTCCCACTGCAGGCTGGCACGCGGTAGATCGCGCAGCTGAGCGAGGACGTTTCCCTCAGACACCGCAGCACCTTCCAATCTCGTAGCGCTACCCTCGGATTGTATGTCTTTGCCGGGGTAAGCAACAGGTCGGCAGTACCCAGGCTCAGACAGTCGAGGGAGCCTTCCCACCACGCAGCCTCTGAAGTAGAGCCGCGATTGGGTCGGAGAATCTAGTGAGAACAGGGCCGAGCACTGCCATCAGCATCACGTAGGCGGCCGCGAGCGGACCTATACCTTCAATGCCCGCTGTCGAAGCCAATCCGGCGATCACAATATTGAACTCGCCGCGGGGCACCATGATCGTTCCAGCGCGAAGCTGCCCGGGCAGTGCAATGCCGGCCTTGCGGGCCGTATAGACGCCAACAAATATTTTGGTAAGCATTGTGACGAGACCCAGCGCAACCGCTGCTCCAAGGACCGACGGGATTTGGCGCGCATCTGTCTGCATTCCAAAGAAAACGAAGAACACCGCGGCAAAGAGGTCGCGCAAGGGGGTGAGTACCTGGCGAGCGCTCTCTGCAACGTGACCCGAAAGCGCGATACCCACCAAGAACGCGCCGACAGCGGTTGAGACGTGCATCTCCTCGGCAAATCCGGCTACGACTAATACAATCCCCAGGATTCCCAGAAGCAGCAGCTCGTCGTTTGGTGTGAAAACCAGGCGGTTGATCTGCTTTCCGAATCGGAGGGCAATGAACATCACGAGGGCCACAGCAGCGACGGCTCCTGCCACTGATATGACGCCGCCGAGCAGCCCCACGCCTGCAAGCAAGGCCGTCAGGATCGGCAAATAGATCGCCATAAGCAGGTCTTCGAAGACCAAGATGGAAAGAACCATTGGCGTTTCCCGGTTCCCTAGGCGGCCCAGATCCCCAAGCAGCTTCGCAGCGATTCCTGACGAAGTAGCGTAAGTGACGCCTGCCATGGCCATTATCCCGGCGGGCGACCAGCCCATCAGAATGCCCACGATCGCGCCGGGAGTGGCGTTCAGAACGAAGTCCAGAAGGCCCGACCTATAGTGCGAGCGAAGGTTGCGTACCAGTTCATCTGCTGAATATTCGAGGCCGAGCAAGAACAGCAAAAGGATCACACCGATTTGCGCGCCGATCTCTATGAAGCGACCCTCTCCGCCGACCAAAGAGACGACCCCGCCAACACCGAATAGGAGGCCGCCAAGCAAATAAAGGGGAATGGGGGACATGCCGACTAGCGCGGCCAATCGCCCAAGAATCCCCAGGCCCAGAATGATCCCGCCCAGTTCGAGCAGGGTTCTCGCTAGATCCACTGTTCAGCCACCACTTACGACCAAGCGAGCCGCAGCGATCGCATCCTCGGTGCCGACTACTACAAGCTTGTCGCCACTTTCAATCACAAAATCGGGCAGGGGAGAAGCGGTGACTTCATTGCCCCGCCAGATGGCAACCACGGAACAGCCTGTGCGCCTACGAATGTTCGCCTCTCCGATGGGCTTACCGACCAGGCCATCGCCTGTCTTGACGACCAAGGTTGCTGACTGAAGACCCTCAATCTGTTCTGTGATACGAGAAAGCCGCTGGACCACGCGTCGCGTTCCAAGGTATTCGGCCAGGATGTCCGCCTCACCCTCCGTCAAAGAAACGGTCTCCGCGACGGAATCCGGGTCTCCCTTGCTATACACAAGCAAGTCTCGGTGGCCGTCACGGTGCGTAATGACACCGACACGTCGACCCTTTTCGGTTAGGAAATCGTCCCTCAATCCGATTCCGGGAAGCTCTTCCTCTTCGATGTGGATGCCGTCTTTGTGTGGCATTTTGGTTCTCCCTGCTCGCGTCCGGCGGCGCCAATTCTCTCATGCCCGGTGTCAAGACGCCCTTTGACCCAGTTGAAAAGTAGAAATGCCAAGAATCCAGTTATCGATGTGCGAATTATGGCCGTGCAAACAGAGCGGCAGCCGGTTCGTTATTCACCTCGGTAACGGCCCAGCCGTTGTCGCTGTCTCGCTCGAAAGTCGTCATTGCAGAGTTCTTAATCGCTGGCACATCCCGATAGGGCACGTTTGCCAGCTCAGAGACCAGCCGCCTGATTAGGGCCCCGTGGCTGACAGCCAGTATCCGTCCTTGAGGTGCTTGACTCTCCAAATGCGACAATGCCGCGAATGCTCTGTCAGCAAGTTGACTGGAAGTCTCACCGTGCTTGAAATCGCGGCCTGGCCAGCGTTCATTGAATTCCGCGACGGTGACTCCCTCAGCTTCCCCGTAATCTTGCTCGCGCAGGAGCTCCACTGGGGGTGCCAGTTCTTCGCCGAGGTGATCTGCGACTATTCTTGCCGTTTCCCTGGCTCTGCTAAGAGGAGAGCTGGTGATCAGCGACCACTTTTCATTGAGATCGGCCAGCCAGAGCCCAAGCTCGCGTGCCTGATTTCGACCCTGGTCGTTAAGTGGGATGTCGGTGCGTCCCTGGACGCGTCCTATTCGATTCCATTCCGTTTGCCCGTGCCTGATAAGAGTGATGCTCATAGGCTGACCATATCCGAATTCCATAGGACGGGCCGGTGGAGTTCCTTACCCTAATCTTAGTTATCCCGTCAGCGCAGACGGGTGTCGGGGGGACTCATGTGACGGCGAAGCGTTTCGAGCCAAGATCAGGTTGTTACACAAAATGTGTGGATTTTCCCCTATTCGACGTGATTTGCGATAGTCTTTAGGTGTGGTTCAAGCCAGACGCCGGGATGCTACCCATCACAATGCGGACTGCATGGTTCTCATTCCAGACGTCTTTCGGGCTGAACGAAGGAACACTACTACGCGGAGGTGTCGCTAGCATGGAAGAACCAGCAGGTCTCATCGATCAAGCACTGCAAACTGCTGACGAAACGGACTCGATCCTCATTGGATACGAGGTGTTGGAAAAGACAGGCGAGCTATTCGTTGAGCTTTTCCCAGACAAGAGTTGTCTGATCGTCGCAGATGAGAACACTTACTCCGCTGCTGGAGCCCCGGTGGTGGAATCCCTGCTGGCGGCGGGCGTGGAACTCGAGGATCCTCTGATATTTCCTGGCACACCGACGCTCTACGCCGGGTATGAGAACGTGCAAATTATCAAAGAACGGCTCAGCCAACTCGAAAACGCTGTCATTTGTTCTATTGCGGCGGGCACGCTAAATGACTTAGCGAAGCTCGCAAGCGGAGAACTGGATCGCCCGTACATGAATGTTTGTACAGCGGCGTCCGTAGATGGATACGCCTCGTTTGGCGCGTCTATTTCAAAAGACGGGTTCAAAATCACCAGATCTTGTCCGGCGCCGCGCGGCCTTGTCGCAGATCTTCAAGTCTTGGCTGATGCGCCTGCGCGGCTCACCGCTACCGGCTACGGGGATTTGATTGAGAAAATCCCGGCTGGTGCAGACTGGATCGCTGCCGATGAGCTGAACATCGAACCTATTGACGACTACGTTTGGTCGTTGGTTCAAGGTCCGTTGATGGATGCACTTGGCTCCCCGGAGCGGACCGCTGAGGGCGATGCGCAGGCGATTAGGCGTTTGGCTGAGGCGAACATCATGTCCGGGCTTGCCATGCAAGCCGCGAAGTCTTCCCGTCCTGCGTCGGGGGCTGGCCACCAGTTCTCGCACACCTGGGAGATGGAAGGGCACGGCCTAGATTGGGAGCCGCCACTGTCTCACGGGTTCAAGGTCGGAGTCGGCACGGTAGCCTCTCTAGCCCTGTGGGAAGAAGCGCTGAAGCTAGATATTGACAGCTTGGATGTCGACGAAATAGTTGAAAAAGCTCTGACAGACGCACAGGTGGAAGCAAAGGTCCGCGCGTCACTCGATCCCCGTTTCGTTGAGGAGTCGGTAAAGCACTCGGTGGACAAGAACCTGCAGGGTGAGGACCTCCGAGAAAGAGTCGAACTAATCAAGAAGAAGTGGCCCCGGATCAGAGAACGCGTGGCTGCTCAGCTCATTAGCCCAGAACAAGCAGCTCTCGATCTGAAAGCCGCGGGGGCGCCGTATCATCCGCAGATGATTGGTATCGATTGGGATCGATTCAAAGACACTCATTACAAAGCCTGGATGATCAGGCCGCGATACACAATATTGGATGTTCTGACAGACCTGGGCTTGCTAGAACAGGTCGTTGACAGCGTATTTGGTGAAGACGGCTTCTGGGGTAAACACAAGGATCCAGACAGCTTCTAGCTTGCAGCAGTGATTTAGCGTTCAAAGGAGAATCTCGTTGAGCAATGCAGCATTTGAAGAAAAGTATTTGATCGGGCTAGATTTCGGCACCCTGTCGGCGCGGGCCGTGGTTGTGCGCGCTAGCGATGGAGCCGTCATCTCAGACGCGGTGGAGGAATATCCGCACGGAGTAATGGATCGGACACTTACTGCCGGTGATGGACAGGTGCTGCCTGCTGATTACGCGCTGCAGGTGGCAAGTGACTATCTCTTTTCGATGGACCAAGTGGTGCCGGCGGCTCTTTCGAGGGCGGGGATAGATGCTCGCCAGGTGGTGGGCATCGGGTTGGATGGGACCTCGGCTACCGTGATCGTGACGGATAGAGAGGGAACTCCTCTTTCTGAGAAAGAAGAGTTTGTGAATGAGCCCCACGCTTACGTGAAGCTGTGGAAGCACCACGGCGCTCAGGAACAAGCAGAGCGCATCGTCCGCTTGGCCAAGGATCAAAACATGTCGTGGCTCGGCCGGTATGGTGGGACTTTGTCGTCCGAGATGCTGCTACCTAAGGCTTTGGAGACGCTGGAGAAGGCTCCGAACGTGTACGAGGCGACTTCCGAGATTGTTAACCTGGTGGACTGGCTCACCTGGAAACTGACTGGAACTCTTTCTTACGCTGCGGGGGATTCCGGTTACAAACGGATGTACCAGGATGGCGACTATCCGTCTGAAGACTTTCTCGCGGCACTAAACCCGGCATTTGCCACCGTCTACTCGGAGAAGATGAGCCATCCCGTTATCCCTCTTGGGGAAAAAGTGGGAGGCCTAAACGCCGATTATGCACGCAAGTTGGGTTTGCCCGAGGGAATCGCGGTTGCTTCAGGCAACATTGACGCACACGTTCAAGCTGCATCAGTGAATGCGGTAAAACCCGGCGAACTAACTGGCATTCTTGGCACTTCCAGCTGCTGGGTTGTCCCGTCGCTAAAGTATTCTGATGTGCCTGGCATCTTCGGAGTGGTGGATGGCGGAATCGTCGACGGTGCCTGGGGCTATGAAGCTGGCCAAAGTGCGGTTGGCGACATATTCGCTTGGTTCATCGAAAACTGTGTACCGGAGAGCTACATTGACGCTGCTGAGCAGCGTGGCGTTTCGATTCACGAGTACCTCGCGGACAAAGCCGCGCAACTAACGATCGGCGAGAGCGGCCTTGTTGCCTTGGACTGGTGGAATGGAAACCGTTCCACGTTGGTAGACGCGAATCTGACCGGACTAATGATCGGTATGTCGCTCACCACGACTCCGGAAGAACAGTACAGGGCGCTGCTGGAGGCCACTGCATTCGGTGCCAGAACCATTATCGAAAACTTTGAAAAGCACGGAGTGCAGATTACCAGCATCCACGCGGCCGGCGGACTGCTTAAGAACTCCCTTCTCATGCAGATTTACGCGGACGTCACTCGTAGAGCCATTTCCGTTGCTACCGTCGACCAAGCGGGAGCACAAGGCTCCGCGATCTTCGCCGCCGTGGCCGCTGGCCTCTACCCTGATGTGTCGGTTGCTGCTGGCGCAATGGGAGGCGTAATCGAAAACGCTTATGTGCCGAATGAAGAAGCCGCGGCGGAGTATGATCCTCTCTACCGGATCTACTCGTACCTGTACGACCTGTTTGGCAAAGAGAATCGGGTCATGCACGAATTGAAAGACATTCGCCGCCACGCACTGCTACGTAAAGCGGCTGAACCAAAGGATTAGGAAGCCCCATGGCAAAAGTAGCGATCTTGGGAGCCGGCATCATGGCTAGCGCCCTTACCTTCCCTCTGGCCGAGAATGGCCATGATGTCCACCTGGTGGGGACCCACCTCGACCGAGAAATAATTGACTCTATTCAAAGGACCGGACGTCACCCAAAACTCGATCTGATCCTTCCAGAAGGGGTGGTTGCTTACCAGCTAGAACAGGCTGCCCAGGCTTTCGAGAAGGCAGACGTTGCGATGTCCGGGGTGAACTCATTTGGTGTTCACTGGGCTGGCGACCAGTTTTCCAAACTTCTGCGTCCTGGAATGCGGGTTCTTAGCATCACTAAGGGGATGGAGGCAGACGATGATGGGACGCTCCATATGCTGCCAGATGTTCTGCGCGGTGCGCTGCCGAACGACCTGGCGGATTCAGTAACGTGGTCGGCCATCGTCGGCCCGTCGATTGCTGGCGAAGTTGCTGTCCATCATGAGACGTCAGTTGTTTTCTGCGGAGAAGATCAAGAATCTCTGGACTATTTGGCTGATCTATTCCGAACCGATTATTACTACGTGTGGACGTCGACAGATTTCATTGGGCACGAGGTGGGGGCGGCCACCAAGAATATCTATGCTTTCGCCGCCGGACTTGGCCAGGGCCTCCTGGAAAGTGAAGGAAAATCGGACGACCCCTACGTGCGGTTCAACTACGGCGCAGCCGTCTTCGCGCAGGGGCAGACAGAGCTCCGGCAGTTCATAGCTCTCCTTGGCGGAGATCCGGCTACCGCTGATGGCCTTGGGGGAGTGGGCGACATGTTCGTCACGTCAATGGGCGGCCGGAACGTGAAAGCGGGTCAGTTCGTGGGTGCGGGGATCCCGTTTTCCGAGGTCAGAGATTCCCTCATGAAGGACGTCACCCTAGAGGGAGTGAACGCCATCCGGGTTATCGGCGGCGCGCTGGGGCCACTTACGGAGCGCGGAGTGATCAGCCCTGAGGACTTTCCCCTCTGCCGCTATCTGCATCGGGTAATCGCCGACGATGCGCCGTTAGACATGCCTTGGCAAACGTTCTTTGGCGGCATGCGGTGAACAGCTAAACAGCTACTCAGGTAAACCTGACGTAAGCGTTTGCCGGTGCCCACATCTGCCTTATGCTCACGCCTGTTCTCGGGGTACCGGCATCAATGATCATGCCGTTACCCAGGTAAATCGCAACGTGCGAGCCTCCGCTCATCACAACGATGTCACCTGCTTTAGGGGAGGACACTTTCTTTCCAGCCGACCATTGGTCCCAGGTGGTGCGGGGAATACTAATACCGACCTTCTTGTACACGTACTGCGTGAATCCTGAACAGTCAAAGGCGTTAGGTCCTGTTCCTCCCGACGCGTAGCTCTTACCGTTCAAGGACTTTGCGATGGAAACGACTTGCTGCTGCTTTGTTTCTTTGGGTTTTGGAGCGCACGTGGTTGTGTAGGATTTCGATCCAAGTAAACCTGCACCACCCAAGACGACGTGGGCCGACGCCGATTTGGAGACGGCCTCTATGTCTTTGGGTCTACAAGAGCTCTGTGTGAGCACAATCGGGGCATCTGTCATGGCAGCCACTGAAATACCCGACAGCGCATCCGGGTAGTTTGACCCCGCCGCGTAGATTACCGTCTTTGGTTTGCTCGAAAAGAATGTGGTGGCCACTTTGCTGGACGTTGCATACCTGTTTTTGCCGGAGACAACCTGCAAAGCCTTCGCACCCGACGACTTCTTGAGCGTGTTTTGGTTGGCGGCTGACCATGAGCCGCCGATAACGTAGATGTTCTTGGGCGAAAGAGACTTTAGAGCAGCCTTCGTGTCCGCGTGAACAGCATTCGTTAGGGTCAGCAACACCGCTCCACCCTTCTTTGCTGCCGCGGGACCGGCCACTACAGCATCAGCGAAGTTCTGGCCCGTGGTGACGAACGCAGGCGCACCAGCTGGGAAGCATTCCGCAATCTTTTTCGAGGTGTCGAAGCGGTTCTTGCCTGCAAACCGAATCACTTCTGGGGATTTAGTGGATAGCGACTTGAGTTGCTTTTCCACGGATTTGGAAATGGCTCCGTTTCCACCAGCGATGTAGATGTGAGTGGGGTTGATTTTCTTTACTGCAGCCGAAGTGTTCTTATCTAGAGAATTGGTCGGCGTAATCAAGAGTGGCCAACCGTATTTGGCAGCTAGGGCCCCCAGAGAAAGTCCGTCCGCAAAGTGCGGTCCGTCTACGACACTTGGCGTGCGACACCTCTCCAAAGGGCCAGGCGCCTGGAAAAGGCCATCGGTACTGACTCGAAGATTTACCTCAAGTACGAGGGCGTCTCTCCAGTTGGCTCGCATAAGCCGAACTCTGCGGTCCCTCAGGCTTACTACAACAAGCAGGACGGTATTACCAAGCTCACCACAGAAACTGGCGCGGGACAGTGGGGAGCCTCGCTGGCTCTCGGTGGCGCGATGTTCGGTTTGGATGTCGAGATATGGCAGGTCCGAGCCTCGTACGAGACCAAGCCCTACAGGCGCTATCAGATGGAGCTTTATGGAGGCAGGTGTCACCCTAGCCCATCGGACCTGACGGCGATTGGCCGAAAGATTCTGGCAGAAAGTCCAGACACTTCCGGATCGCTGGGTATGGCCGTCTCTGAAGCAGTGGAGGTCGCCATGAAAGAACCGCAAACCCGCTACGCATTGGGCTCGGTGTTGAACCATGTCGTGCTACACCAGACGGTGATCGGTCAAGAGACGATTGCCCAACTTGCCGAAGCGGGGGAAGACGGCGCCGACGTGGTGTTTGGCTGTGCTGGTGGAGGTTCCAATCTTGTCGGCATATCGTTCCCATTCCTGCGTCACGTCCTGGCTGGGAACTCGCAGACGCGCGTGGTTGCAGCGGAACCGGCCGCATGCCCTTCTCTGACAGCGGGGGAGTACCGTTACGATTTCGGGGATTTCACCGGGATGACGCCGCTTCTCAAAATGTACACGCTCGGTCAGGATTTTGTGCCGGATCCAATCCACGCGGGAGGACTGCGCTATCACGGCATGGCTCCCGCACTGTCGCACGTGGTAAGCCTGGGCCTCGTCGAACCGGTAGCTATCAGTCAAGACGATGCTTTCGCGGCAGGGATCCTGGTGGCGCGCACCGAGGGGCTGGTCCCTGCACCCGAATCGAACCATGCGATTGCTGCTGCGCTCCAGTATTTGCAGGGCGAGGGAGCCGACAAGGAAGAGACTATAGTTATCGGGGTTTCTGGAACCGGGGTGCTCGACCTGCCCTCGTATGAACACTACGTAGCTGAAGGGACCGAACAAGTCGAATAGGACCCCTATCGGTCCACCTTGATTTGGGTGGATACCCGCGACCCGGCCGTCCGGTTGCGGCGCACTCGTACGGCGATGATGACAGCTAGTAGAACTAGTGCGGCAACAACCGCGAAAGCCCAGTTCGGAACGGCCTGCGTGATGCGTCCCAGCTCGGACTCCAGCCGGAACTGGGTGCTCACGCTCACCAGGCCTCCAAGGGCAGCTGTTCCGTCGGTAAACAGAAGCAGAAGCCCAAGGACAATTGACAAGGACCCCGTGACAATTGAAGTGAGCGAGTTTTGCCACCTGCCGATGTGGACCATGCGCGGCCGCATCCAGGTAGTGACGCCTGAGCCAAATTTCTTCCAGATCACGGTGAGGATTACCAACGGTGTCACCATGCCGATGGCGTAGACGCTGAGTAAGATCGCGCCGTAGACCGGCGAACCACCAAGACTGGCCATCATGAGTACCGCACCCAGGATCGGTCCCGTGCAAACCCCTGCCACCGCGTAAACAGCTCCAAGGAAGAAGACTGACACAGCGGAAGTTCGGTCCGCACCAGCGCCTTCGGCAACGGACAAGCCCGGTATCGGTACTCCCAGCAGCTGCACCAACCCGATTGCTATGATCAGTCCACCCACGATAGTGATCAAGAGCCCGCGGTTCTCGCCCATCAAAGAGCCGAAAATGCCGGAGAATACGCCTAGAGGCACAAGAGTCGTTAGTAGACCAAGTGTAAATATGCCCGTCCTAGACACCAGCTTCGCGGGTGAGGTGAACGCGTATGCAAAGAAAGCGGGCAGTAGCATCACCGAACACGGACTGAGTAAGGAGAGAACTCCTCCCAGGAAAGCTCCAAGGAATCCAATATCCATTAGCGGTCCACTCCTGTTGATTTGAGTTGCTTGTCGATAGTGTCTTGGAAGAACTCGAGCGGCTGAGCTCCCATCACGGGAACATCTCCCACCAGGAAGGCCGGCGTTGAGTAAATCCCAATCGTTTGTGCCTCTGCATAGTCATGACCGACTGCTTGGGAAAGCTCGTCATTGTCTAGATCTGACTCAAAAAGTTCCATGTCAGGGACACCGATCTCTTGGGCAATCTCTAGGAGTCTGCTCCGTGGGAGAGATTGGTGCCCAGAACCCTCGTATGCGAATAACTCGCTATAGTATTCCCAGAAAAGGCCCTGCTGCCCAGCGGCGCGCGCAGCGACAGCCGCTTCGAACGATTCCGGACCGAATATTGGAGCGTCCCTCCATTCGATCCTAAGCAAACCTTGATCGACGTACTCAGATATGAGAACCGGCAGGGTTTCGCGCGCAAAAACTCCGCAGAACGGGCAGCGGTAATCCGCGTACTCTATCAGCACAATCGGAGCGTCCTCCCGTCCCAGAGCTAGGGGATCTTCTGGCTCACGGCGGGCCAGATCCGGCAGTTCTTGCTGGGCTTCGGTCACACCCGGTTCGGCTTCTTCCGTTGCGGGCTCATCCGCAGAGGAATCTCGCGAGCGGCTTTGCTCGCTTTGGTTCTCCAAAGCCGAGCTCCCATCTGGCTGTGTTTCCCTGCCTGATGAGCCGGAGGCAAGTGCGTGCCCTGCCAGGAAAGCAAGCGCGAACGCACCAATTCCCAGGGCGACCCAAACCAGGCTTCGCCAAAGCTTGGTAGACCTCATGAGTTCTCCTTCTAGGACCTTTGGCATCCTCAACACTGTAACAAAGGAGTTCCCCGAGAGGCGTATGGTAGGTCGGAGGTCACTGTTTCTTTAGGTAGACAACGGAGTCTTTGCGGATTCCTTGAGGAGTGTGGCGCTCCCTTACTTCCGCCAGGAGCACCTGCCAGTTCCCGCCATCAGCAATCGATCGCACGTCTGCTTGCGGCGTCACGGGATGGGGGCCGCGCTTCGATCCCGGTTTGCTGTCCGCGTGGGCGACAACCAGCATGCGCCCACCTGGGGCCAGGCACGATTCCGCAGCCATCCGAAGAATACGTTCCCGTTGGCCGGGCTCGCGCGGATGAAAAAAGAATGCGGTGAGTAGCGAGAACTCGCGCGGGAAGAAACATGGCTCGTCTGAAAGATCCGCGCACACAAAAGTCGTTCCACTCAGCCCGAGGTCTCGCGCTCGCTGCCTGGCGCGACGCGTCGCGGTCGGAGAAAAGTCGACCCCTGTTGCGGTCCAACCATGCTGCGCTAGCCAGATCACATCCGCTCCCTCTCCACTGGCCAAATCAAGAGATGTGCCAGCGGGTAGCGGTTCAACCAGCTCTGCAAGTAGCGGGTGCGCTTCCCCGGACCACACGCTACCGGCGGATCTGTATCGGTGCTCCCACCGCTTCTGCGCTTCAGTGTCTTCTGTTTCCACTGCTATTCGCTTAGAAATCCCCGGCGCACCTCGCCAGCCCAACGGGGGCGAACAGTGCATCCAGGTAGTTGGCCACGTCCATCGTAGCTCCGCTGATCAGTCCCGCCGCGGATAAGCGGGTGGCGCTATCGCCCCCCAGAATTAGTGCTGCCAGCGCCTGCACGGATATTTTCAGCTGACTGGGCGAGTCTACGCGGGACACAGTTGGCCCCGCCTCGTCCAGCTGGATTTCGAAAGTGCCGGAGGCGAACTCGAGCTGGTCCACGACCTCAAACCGGATTCCCATCCCCGCTTCAAGGGCGGCTACCGTATATGCCCTCTCCATCAGAGCGGCCTGAGGATCTAGGATTCGCGCCCACAAAAAATCTGTTGGCCGGAGTATCTGGACGTCTCGGGGGTTCGCCGCGGCCAGTTCCAAGATCGGGTCCGTGGGCTGCTCGCGCGCCACGACCCGCTCCACCAGGTCTAGGTGCGCCAAGTACATCCAAAGCGCCAGTTCTGCGCCTGGTGAACTGGTAATCAGCTCGCGCACGGATGCGACCTGGCGCCGGTTTTCTTCCGACACTTTGAAGGTGACAAAGCCATCCACCCGCCCCTTTACGTCCAGATGCACGGCTGCTCGATAGGTACTATCTACGACTTCCTCGTTCGGGTGCTGGTACAGTTCTTCACTAAAGCCTGCTTGCCTGGTGATTGACATCCTGTAATGCTGGTGAAAATCGGCTGCAAGTTGCGGAATCTGCGGCAGCAGCCACTGGAGCGTCACTTCTTCAATCCGCCCGGATTCTTTTACCAAGCGCGCGGCGCTAGAACTCAACTCGAAGCCCCGGGAGACATCCAGTTGAGTGGAAGAGGTCTGGTACACAGGTTGGAAACCAAACCTCGAGTAGATTCCCCCCTCAGAGGCGGTGAGCAGGGCCAGCGGGATCTCCTTATCGTCGATGCTCAACAGATTCCGACGAACAAGTTCGCGCAGCAAGCCCTTTCGGCGATCGGTGGGTCGCACGGCGGCATAGGTCAAGAAAGCTGCGTCCATCAAATGGCCGTCACCAACGTTGATCGTTCCCAAATAGTGCTGCAGGGTCGCGTGCGGCCGTTGGGCCAACTGCCTGTCCACGGTCCCAGTCTTGCGGTAAGCAACGGTGACCTCTGCATTCTGCGCGGTCGATCCCCTTGCAGCGCGCATCGCTAACTGATCGGCTGGGTCTGGCCTATGGAAAGCATTGATGCCGGCGCGGGCAGCTTCAAGCATCCTCTCATCCGGCTCACCGGTTTCCGTTCGAGCTGAGAAGGTCTCGATCCTGTAATCGTCCAGTGTCATTTGCCCAATGTAACAGCCAGAAGCAAGCGAGTGCTCTAACCGGCACCCCGCGGCTCAGCTTCGCCCGGTGAAAGTAGTGGCCTCGATCTCTTCGAAGGTTACTAGCGCCTTTTGTCGTAGCTCAGAAAACGGTTCAATTATCAGTTCTTCAGCTAAATCCGAGACCCCACGGTTCAGCGTTCTCACAACGGAGTTCTTCTTCCTTCGAGCGAAAATGCGGGCGAGTCCGCCAAAAAGCGCCACCATGAGGAGACCAAACAGTAAGCCGGTTGCTATTAGGATCGCGGGCACCGGCCAACCTTCGACTGTTGCTATTGGCACCTCCGGGAAGCGAAGAGCAGATGCTGCCCACACCACCAGATACCAAGCAAACCCCGCCAAAATAGCCAAAAGGCCGATCCACTGGAAGAACCGACCAAGGGACCACCACCTGCTGTCGGACACGGAAACGCTCACGTCAGGAAGACTGCGATCGTAACCATCCAAAAAGCTCGACTCGATTGTCTTGATTCGATCCGTGAACGGGCTTGCCCACTGGCCCGGGACAGTGTCGGCCGCAGCCAAACAGTAATCCCGTATGGCTAGAGAAACTGCGGCTGCCTGGACCGAATCTGCTGAATAAGAAATTGAAGTTCGTCGCGATCCGCCCACCTTTGCTTGGACGCTCTTGTTGCTAGATGGGGTAATACCGATCCGACGCAGGGGGTCGGCTCGAAATCGAGTCAGCCAGGCAAGCGGCAGCCACCCGGTTTTGCTTCTAGCTCGATGAAGGTAGGATTCCGCGATGGTTTGGCCAATTGTTTCAGTCCCCAAAGCCTGTGCCAACTGGCTTTTAACTTTCCTATCTGCCTGCCGCAATGGTGCTGTGTTTGGTTCCGTGTCAGGCAGGTTCGCTGCGCCCCAGGCTGCGACGTCAGCTTCCCAACGTTTTCGTGCAGCAAAGCGTTCCCGGGTGACCGCCGTGATCTGAGCTTGCAAATCCGCCACCCCCGTTCCCGTCGCGGCGCTGGAGACCACCAGCGGGCAGTTTCCAAGCCCATCGCGGGCGAGCAATCCCTTCAGCGAGGAGACAACCAATTCCAGATCGGGTTGCGAGAGACGGTCGGATTGGTTCAACACGACAACGGTTACGGCGTCCTGGTGTGCTAGGGGACCGAGAAAGTCAGCGTGGAGTCGGCGGTCCGCATACTTTTGCGGATCAGTGACCCAGATGAGCACATCGACCTGCCCGGCCAGCTGTTCGGCTTTCGCACGGTTTGTGTCGTCCACTGAATCAAAGTCCGGTAGATCCAGCAAAATTGTCGGCTCGACATCTTCGCCCCGCGTATTCCAATGAGTGTCCACATTGAGCCAGCCCAAGAGTTCCTCGGGGGGCTTTTGGCCCCACACCGCGGCTGTGACACCAGTTGTGGTCGGTCGAAGCACGCCGACTTGTGCAACGGTCTCGCCAACCAACGCGTTGAACAGTGACGATTTTCCCGAGCCTGTGGAGCCCAGGAGCCCGACCACAGTGTAGCCGCGGGCTAAGGTTTGCCGCTGCCGCGCTGTGGTTGCCAGCGCTGACGCGGAGGCACGCTGCGATTCGGACAGAAAGCCGCTCGCATTTCCAGCCAACGATTCAAGTGCTTGCAATTGGTCATCTAAGCTCATCGGCTAACCTCGCTAACTCTTTGGAAGAGTCCGTGACCTGCTGCGCGGAGGTTCCTCCGGAATAGGACTCGACAATTTGACTGAACGAGGACTCGCTGGGCGCAAAATATGCAGCGACGGCTTCTTCTAGCAACCGCAGTCCCTCTTGACTCAGGCGCCGAACGGCCTGGTCGCCAAAGACTGTTTCGAGGAGTTTTTGCCCCAGGATGGCCGAACCGCCGGCGACCGCTATCTCCCCGCCAAGCAATCCGCCAGTGGAGGTGAAGATAGCGACCATGAGGGCGACCGTTACGGTGTTCAATCCAAGTGACAGGTAGCGTGCGCGCTGGCGCTTTTCTGGGCTTTGCTGGCGCACAAGCTCTAGAAGTTCGCCTTGCCATCTTCGCACAGTCTCAGTTGCTCTCTGCTGAGAATCGTCCCGCGGACGCCCCAGCTCTCGGTTGCCGAACGCCTGCTGGCCACCCTGTGTGCTTTGGAGCCGCGACCAGAGCTGCTGGCGCGTTTTCGCGTCCTGTTCCACCAGTAGGAGGACCAGGCCTCCCGTCAATTCGTTTTGCATCTGTTCGCTGACCTGCGGTGCTCCGCGCAGCCAGCCCGTAAGGCGATCACGCGCTGACCCCACCCAGCCCTCAATGGTTCTCATCGCATCTGATGTGCCGATGACGTCCTGCCATCGCGACAGCACTTCGTTGCGCAGTAAAGCGCCCTGCCCGGCGGCGCTCAAAACTGCATTGGCTGCTTCTCCGAACGATTCCTCAATGCTTGCAGACCAGGTAGCCAGGGCGGTTTCTTGCTCCGTTCGATGCAGCGCTAAGGTCTGCATGCGCTCAGCTAGCCGCTCAATTGCACCCGCCAGAGTGGCCCGAACCAAGGCATCACGTTCCTCCTGGTTTACGGCCACCTGCTTTAGCCAAAGCGCAAGCGGTTCGACATACGACGTAGGGATCAAGCCGTTTCGCAAGGGGACTTCTGGTATCGGAAAGATTCGGCTTCCTGCTAAGCCTCGCTCTTCCAATAGTCTTGAAAGATCGGCCGAGATTCGTGCCTCCACGCCGCCGGGCAATCTGTTCAAAATAACGGCGACGTTAACGCCGCGGGAAGCAGCTTTGGCAAGTACCTGCCATGCGGCCAAATCTGCGTAACGAGCGGCGGTGGTCACGAACAGCCACAGGTCGGCCGCATCTAGCAACTGCTGGGAGATCTGTCTGTTGGAGTCTTCAATCGAATCAATGTCCGGCGCATCAAGCAACGCCAAACCCGCCGCTAGGGGAGCGCCATCCGAGGCCGTAATGATGGTCAGGGCCCTGCCAGTAGGGTTCGACAAGTTAGATGCCGCGCGCTTGAATCCGGGCAGCACCGGACCATTTAGGAACCACTCGGCGTCGCCTGCACTCGCGACAAGAACGGGATTCTTTGTCGTAGGACGGATCGAACTAGCGGCAGAGACCTGCTCTTGCAGTAACGAATTCAACAGCGTCGATTTTCCGGAGCCGGTTGGACCACCCAGCACCGCTAGCGCCGGGGCCCCCAGGTTGCCGAGGCGTGGCAGCAGGTAATCATCTATCTGACGCAGTGCTGAGTGGCGTTCCTCTCGCGCCGTGGGGGCATCTTCTAGATGGACTGAAAATTGGAGCCCTTCGAGGTCGGTGCGCGCCCGCTCAAGTGAGCGCGGCGCAGCCAGCGTCAGCTCTGTCATCTATCAAGTATGCCCAGTCTGCTACGAATTTGGCTCACGGAAATTCCCGGCGGAAGCGATTGCGCGGCTCAGTTCGTATAGTTGCCCTATGAAGGTCATACCAGCAGCTAGTGTCCTGATCGTTGATGAGTTGGATCGGGTCCTGTTAGTGCGGCGAGGACACGCGCCCCAAAAAGGGAAATGGTCCCTCCCTGGCGGGTCGGGGGAGCCGGGCGAGTCGCCGGAGCAGACCGCGGTGAGAGAGGCCAAAGAAGAAACAGGGCTGGACGTTCATCTAATCGGTCTCGCAGTGACAGCGGAGATGTCCGATGGCGAATCGCGCCTGTATGACATTCGCTCTTACTTTGCCAGCATAGTCGGTGGGGTAGAACGCGCGGGTGACGATGCCGTAGAGCTTCGCTGGGTGGCCAAAGAGGATCTGCACAGGTATGAACTGACCACCGGACTGATGGCTTCCCTGCAAGTCGCCGGCGTTTTGCCGAGCGGAGACGAAGAGTGAAAGCGGACTTTGCCTCGCTCGCCCGCCTCGATAATGAAAGGCGAGGCGAGCGAGGTCGTGTTTATTAGCTGGCTGACCAGCCGCCGTCTGACGGAAGGATTGCTCCGGTCACGTTTGGCGAGTCACTGGAGAGCAGCCATGTGATGGCGGCAGCGACCTCTTCTGGTTGGGCCGCCGGTGGTACAACTGTCTGCATCCGAGGTCCCAAGCGCATGAGAGCAAGATCGGATGCGAAGTCGGCGCCGATGTTTGTCATAACAGCACCGGGCGCAACGGCGTTCACGCGAATGTTATTTGGGGCGTACATGAACGAGGTGTTCTTGGTGATTCCGACGACCGCGTGCTTCGATGCGGTGTATGCGACGCCAGCAGCAGCTCCCACGACGCCTGCCATCGAAGCCGTATTGACGATAGTGCCCTCTCCTTGGGCAAGCATTAGAGGGATTATTGCGCGGGTCATTCGCATGACCCCCCAGACGTTCACGTTGAAGACGCGCTCCCAGATCTCGTCCGTAACTTCCCCTATAGGGCAGAACGAGTCCATCACCCCGGCGTTGTTGGCCAAGCAGTCGCAGCGTCCCTCGCATGCGTCGAGAATCCGGTCTACTGTCTCTTGCTTGCTGATGTCTCCCTGAACGGCAACTATGTCAAGGTCTGGGTGGTCATTGATCAATGCGTCCAAACGGCCTTGATCCCAGTCCGCCGCGATAACACGAGCCCCTTCACGAGCCGAACGCAAAACGACCGCTAAGCCGATCCCAGAACCGCCTCCAGTAACGACCACGGTCTTCCCCGCAAACCGCCCAGGGATGAGTTGCTCTTCAAATTCTAGATGTTGGACTTCAATTGGTTCGCTCACTTTGTCACTCCTTCGTTTCTTCATTGATACTTTCAGGAGACCGATCCGTTTCAACCAGGGGCACAAACGAGTATGGGCCGTGCTCACTGATTTCCATGGGTCCAGAGCCGTCCGTTCGCACGGCCCGTATCATGGTGCCTTGCACTGGGATTACCAGCACACCGCCGACTGCCATCTGGTCGAACAATTGCCGCGGCAGCCTATCCGCCATCGCAGAAACCAGTATTCGGTCGTAAGGGGCCTTCTCGGGACACCCAAGGACGCCGGGCTGCGCCGCTTCAACAGTGACGTTCTGGCGCTGGCTGAGAGCTGCCCGGGATCGCTCAACGAGCTCCGGTATACGTTCGACCGCGACAACTTCCCCGGAACTTCCAACCAGGTGTGACAGCAAAGCCGATGTCCAACCAGATCCTGATCCTAGATCAAGGACTCGGTTTCCTTCATTGACCGAGAGTAACTCCAGCATATTTCGAACCGTCGTCGGTTGAGAATTCGTCACGGAAAAACCGATCGGAAGCGGGATATCCAAATCGGCAAATTGCTTCTGGTCTTCTGGTAAGAAATCGATGCGCGGTGCAGCGGCAAAGGCGGCTGATAGGCGACTTCGCATGATGGCCTTCTCTAGCTAATATACGTACGGGGTATCGCGCTTTCCATCGGTAATCAAAGAATTCAAAGATTTAGCGAAAACTGCCTGTGTGGCGAAAGTGTCCTCAACCCATTGTGCCGGTAGCGGTCAGCGCTGCCTGAATGACGCGGTCCAGCATTTCCGGGGTGAGCTTGCCTGTGAACGTGTTTTGTTGACTGACGTGATAGCAGCCAAAGACTGTGAGCTCGCGGCCATCTGGATGGGACAGGCAAACGGTCTTTGCGTGAGTGAACTTCGGGGTAGGTTTTGGAACATTCCAGCCGGCGGATCGCAGCACAGCGAAAAGTGCCTGCCAGCCGAACCCTCCCAGCACGACGATGCTGCGCAGAGTGGGGGCTAGTAGTTCCAGTTCGCGGGCCAGATACGGGGAGCAGTTGCGGCGCTCCAAAGGTGTGGGCTTGTTCGCGGGGGGAGCGCAATGTACCGGAGATGTGATGCGCACACCGCTCAGTTCCAGACCATCGTTGGCATTGAGGGCCTGAGGCTGGTTTGCCAAGCCCAACCGAAAGAGAGAGGCAAATAGAAAATCGCCCGACCTGTCGCCCGTAAACATTCTTCCAGTTCGGTTTGCTCCATGGGCAGCGGGCGCGAGCCCCAGAATGAGCAATTTTGCATCAGCGGGGCCAAAGCCCGGAACCGGCTTGCCCCAGTAGGTTTCGGAGGAAAACGCAGCTCTTTTCTCTAGGGCGACATGCTCCCTCCAGGCAAATAATCGAGGGCAAGCTCGGCATGTGACTATAAGTTCGTCAAGCTGATCAAGATTGCTCGTTGCTGGTGCGAGTTCTGGAGCAGACGCAGGGTCCATGGACTAATTCTAGTTGCGACCGTCCGGACTGTGATGGCAGTTCTCCGCAGGCGTACGCGAGCTATTGAAGGAGCGTCCTATCCGACAGCTCCATTCCCTTCACTTGTTCAAACTTCTCAAGGAGGTCTGGGATTTCCATGGAGTCTTTTTCCTGGCCTCTGACGTCGAAGATGATCCGGCCCTCGTGCATCATTATCAGGCGGTTGCCAAGGCGCAGAGCGTGGTCCATGTTGTGGGTGACCATCAAAGTGGTCAGGGAGTGAGCGGAGACGAGTTCCCGCGTGAGGTCCGTAACCAGAGCCGCCCGGGCAGGGTCGAGGGCGGCTGTATGTTCGTCGAGCAACAGGATCTGAGGCGTCGTGAAAGTAGCCATCAGAAGCGAGAGCGATTGGCGTTGACCGCCGGAGAGCAACCCGACCCAATCGTCCAGTCGGTGTTCCAGTCCCTGGTGCAGTACCGTCAGATCGCGCCGGAATTCAACTCTCTTCTTCTTCGTCACTCCAAGGGCAAGCCCGCGACGCTTGCCGCGCTCTTTGGCCATGGCTAGATTCTCTTCGATCGTCATGTGGGGCGCAGTGCCAGCCGACGGATCTTGGAAAACGCGGCCAATGTAACTGGCGCGCTGGTAGTCCGTCAGTTTCGTGACGTTCTTTTCATCAATGAACACGCTCCCGGAATCGGCTTTGAGTGAGCCGGCGACGACGTTAAGCAGCGTCGATTTGCCCGCACCGTTAGAGCCGATAATGGTGACAAAGTCCGCGGGCTGGAGCTCCAGATTGATCCCCACCAGCGCCTTGCGCTCGTTCACAGTGCCTGGAGAGAACGTTTTCGAGACGTCCGCCAGGCGTAAAGCTGGCCTGTTGTCCATTTACTCGTCCTCCTCCAATGCAGCATTTTCCAACACCAGGGTGGCGCGCGTTTTTGCTTCGGGTGACCGCCAACGTAGGCCCAAGGCCCGGCGGATCTTTCCGAATCCGCGCCACTGTGGCAAGAGCAGAGCCAATATCACTAGGACCGCTGAGATAAGCTTCATGTCATTCGGGTTGAAACCGACCATTAGCGCCAGTTGGATGACAACACGGTAGAGAACCGCACCGACCAGCACCGCGGTTGCTGCGCGCCAGATGGTCAATCTTCCCAAAATAGCCTGTCCGATGATCACTGAAGCTAAGCCAGCGACGATGATTCCAATGCCCATACCCACATCGGCAAAGCCCTGGTACTGCGCTACAAGCGCCCCAGACACCGCGACCATGCCGTTTGATAAGCAAAGACCCAGGATCTTTTGTGAATCAGTTGAGACACCAAACGAACTGATCATCTTCGCGCTATCACCTGTTGCTCTCATAGCGAGTCCAACATCTGTGTGCAGAAACCAGATCAAGATTCCCAGGATCAGGAGCGCAAACGGAAGCATAACCAGAGGCCCGGCCCAAGTGCCCAGCAGCTTCGCCTCTCGCAAGGGGGTGAACGCCGTATTCACACGAAGCAGCCCCAGATTTGAAGTGCCCATGATACGCAGGTTTATTGAGTACAGACCGATCTGCGTCAAGATGCCAGCAAGCAGCCCGTCCACGTTCCCCTTAGTATTTAGGAGTCCCGTGATGAGTCCGGCTCCCATCCCGGCGAAGAAGGCTCCCAGCGTGGCCAGCACCGGGTTCACTCCGCCCAGAATGCTGACCGCCGCCAATGCCGCTCCCGTAGTGAAGCTGCCATCGACAGTGAGGTCTGCGAATTCCAGGATCCTAAACGTGAGGTAGACGCCAAGCGCCATGATCGAGTAGATCAGGCCAAGCTCAACCGCGGTGATCATTTAGATGCTGCTTCCTAACCGGCAGAGTCCAATCATTCAGTGAGGTTTGCGGGATCAACTTGCTCAAGCAAGTCGTCTGGAATGGTGACGCCCATGCGTTCAGCCGCACCGGTGTTCAGGTAGAGCATGGGGGTGGAAAGCGTTTCTACGGCCATCGCGGCGGGATCTTCGCCGTCGACCAAGATACGCACGGCCATTTCTCCGGTTTGGTAGCCCAAGTCGAAGTAGTTGAGACCGTAGGTGGCAATGGTTCCGCGCTCAACAGAGTCACCTTCTGCTCCGAAGACTGGTATTTTCTTCTCTTCGCCTACCTTCAACACCGTTTCTAACGAGGTGACGACCACGTTGTCGGTAGGAACATAGATAGCATCTACATCCGCCAGCGATTCAGTGGCCTGAAGGACTTCTTGAGATGACATTGCGGGAGCCTCAACGATCTCCAAGTTCAAAGGACCCGCCGCATCTTTCGCCCACCCAAGCTGAACCAGCGAGTTCGATTCGCCAGGAGAGTAGATGATGCCAATCCTCTTGGCATCGGGCACGATCTTCGTGATGAGCTCGAGCTGCTCACCGACCGGGTTTGCGTCTGAAGTGCCCGTCATGTTGCCACCTGGTACCTCCATGGAGTCCACAAGTTCGGCGTCGACGGGGTCGGTAATAGCAGTGAACAGAACGGGTTTGTCGGTAATTGCTTGCGCCACTGCCTGCGCATTAGGAGTAGCGATGGCAAGGATAAGGTCGAAGTTACCGGAGTTAAAGGTGCCGGCGATGCTCGAGGCGACAGACTGGTCGCCGTTGGCGTTTTGTTCGTCGAACGTAACGTCTAGGCCAGCGTCTTCGAGGGCCTTTTTGAAGCCATCACGGGATGCGTCAAGTGATGGGTGGGACATGAGCTGAGTGATGCCGACCTTGAACGACTGGTCAGAATCGCCAGCTTTCGGCGTTTCGCCGGAAGACGGCGCGGATTCTGTGGCTGAGCCTCCGCCACAGGCGCTCAAGCTGAGCGCTATGGCTGCACTGACAAGTAGGGCGGGCAGGGTTCTCTTCACGATTATTCACCTTCGCGGGATATGGGGCGTGTCATTACTATCAAGCGTGATCCTAGGGGGAGACCCGCACCGAGGCCCGCGCCGTCCCAAGTCGTGAACAGGTAGAAATCCTGGTTCGGTTCAGTTTAGGTCTGCGAATTACAGGAAATTACATGAAGGGCCACGATTTCTTGTTCGAGGCGCCGCGGACCGCTCGGTGGTTTTGGCCTTCGATCGACGACCGCTTCAGACCTTTCTTCCTTCCGACAAGCTCGTCTTTCTGCTGTAGGTCGACTTTTTCGGTCAGAGTCTCGGATTCATGGTGGTGGCGCTTGTCCGTGTTCCGATACCGAAGGTACATGACCCCGTAGAAAATGAAACCGGCCGCAAGGAAGATATAGGCAAAGCCGCCATCTTCCCCATCGGACGTGCTTGCCAAAACCTGTGCAGCGTTGATTGACAACTGGAAAAGAAGCACGATCTCACCAACCAAGAATCGTGAAGATGACGAAAGCGATTATGCCGAGAATTTCCACTCCCACAGAGGCCAAAACAAGACGCTTCTGGTTGATTGGAACAGAACCCATCGTCTCACCGGTCCTGGCATTCACGGCGACATAATGCAAAAGTCCCCGTTCTTTGCCTTTTCTCTCCTGATAGGAATAGAGCCACACGGGCAGGTATGCGGAGACCCATCGCTGTCCCACAATTTCCATGTGTTCTGAATCCCAACGGACGCCGCGATCATAGAAACGAAGGGAGTCCAGCGCCGCGTAGCGAGAAATGTCTTTTGATTGTTCCGAGACCAAGCCAAGTAGCTGGTCAACGTTCGTGTCTCGGCGCTCTGACGTGAATCCCGCAAGATAATTCGAGTCGTACTTGACAGAGTTTTCGACATCAAAAGGCAGAACCGAATTGATGATGTTGTTCGTATTCTGCTGGGTATTTTGGTCAAGGCGCGCCGAAGAAGACTCCACCGTGAGGTTGTCGATGTGAACGTCGAATTTTCGCCAGACATTGTAGAGGTCGGCGTCGTAGCGCCTTTCTTCGCTATCACCGACCTTCACGGTATACGAACGGACCTGATGCTCGCCTTGACCGGCGAACTCCGCCTTGGCGTTCACGTCCACCACCATGTAGGGAAGATAGACGCCCATCACGTTCTCTGGCTCAAACTCGGCTGTGAAGCGCCGGTTGGCGAAGAATTTTCGCTTCTTCACAAACTCGGAGATCCTGGCCACCGCCTCCGATTTGGCCATTTTGAACGGGAGCACCATGTCAGGGACGGCTCCATTTGGTATCTGCTGATTCATGGACAACTTGTTGCGGCACCAGTGGCACCTGGCCTGGGTGGATTCATCGGTATCGATTACTACCTCTGCGCCGCATGCCGAGCATTTGAACGTCAACACTGTTTCCGTTGAAGGAACAATGTCTCCCGCGCCTGAGCCGAGCACAACTCCGAACAGTTCGGAAATAGGACCATTCAAGTTGTAGCCATCGAGTGCCGCTGATCCGCTCCATTCGAATCTGCAGAATGAACATTGAAGCATGCCCGTGGCTGGATTGAGCGCGATTTCAGTTGCCCCACACCTCGGGCACTTCACCAGGCCATCTATGGAGTGCGCGTCTGTTTGTACGGTGAGCGGATCGTTTGAATCTTTGAGGGTGTCTTCCTGAAGAAACTGGGTGGGGTCGGGCTCGACTTGATCCGTTTCTTCCCGATCAAACTGCCGTTGGTGGCCTTCGGTCTCTTCAGAAAACATCAAAAAGCCCTCCTTTAGAGGCCTACTATTTAAAGGCCCAGTATTTAGAGGCCCAGTATTTAAAGGCCCAGCACCTTCGCTTTCGCTGCGTCGTAGTCTTCTTGAGTGATGAGACCCTGATCGAGTAGGCCCTTCAATTGCCCCAATTTCGCAGCCGGATCCTCAGCAGCAGGGGCAGGCTGCTGTGCGGGAACCTGCTGAGCAAGGCCGCCCATTGCTCCTCCCGCCGCATTCATCCCCATACCGAGGAATGCAAGACCGGCACCCCCACCCACGCCACCAGGATTCTCGCCAGCCGCTTGGATTCCTCGGGCAGCGGCCTGTTGCATGAATGAATTGCCGCGAGCCCCGCCGAGGGCATCAGCTTTCTTCACGTCAGACAGCAGCGCGCGAGTATCTTCGTCGTACTCGATCGCCTGAATGGCGACCTTGTCGATGGTTATGCCGCGCTGGGATGTCCATTGGTAGCCTTCTTCAACGGCCGCGGATAGGGACATCGCGAACCCGATGGCATCACCTTGGATAGTTGCGATGCGGTTTCCTTTGCTCGGGTCATTCGTGTACTTGGAAAAAGCAGCTGACAGAGAACCAACGACCTCATTGAACAGCTGAGTGGCAGCATCATTGCTCAGATCAGTAAAGTCGAACACGGGCGCGTTAGCGGTGTAGTAGACCAGCGGTACGAACTGTTTTACGAAAAGAATGGGGTCGACGATCCTAAGAGTGTAGGTGCCGCGCGTTATTGCTCCGACTTGGGCCCCCAGGTAGGCGTCGTCCCAGTAGATTTCGGACTGCGTTCCGAACTTGTTATTGGGGATTTCCTTTAGATTTACGTAGAACGCTAGTTGCTGCGCGGCTGGCATGCCGCCAAACTTGAAACGGTCCCAGGACATTTTGACGGTGGGTGCCAGTATGCCATCACCGGCGAAGATGGATTGTGAATTCGGATCGTTTGACCGGTATTCGTAGCCGCCTGGTTCAGCGACAAGCGCTGTAAGCTCGCCGTTTTGGAAGGTCATGAGACCGTAGCCTTCGGGCACGACGATCAGTGAACCGTTGGTGATGATGTTCTCTGACGCACGCGTGTTTGAACCGCGGCCACGGTTTTGCTCTTTTGGCACAGCTGGAAAGAGAGCAGCTGTTGGCGCTAGCCCTGCTGGCGGGACCAGATAATCCTTCCACTGATCCGCAAACATCCCGCCAATCGCCCCGGCAAAGGCCTTTATGAACCCCATTGCAGTTTCTCCCATACCTAGCAATTGCTTGTCGCCTCTTTGCGATTTAGTAAGCATACCAGTCGTATGAAAGGCTTCACAGTGATGTTGAGCTGCTGATCAGAACTTGTTTTGTGGCACAGTTCACGCTTGTATTTGCAGTTCATCGCAGGTTCGACTTGACGCTATCAATACCCCTAGGGGTATATTGGGCGAAGTTATCCAGTCGCTTTGTTGCCCAGGAATAGGAACAATATGTGCAGTCCAACTCGGTGCCGAGTCTGTCGAAAAACTACTTGGACAGGGTGCGGACAGCACATAAGCCAGGTGCGGCGCTCAGTGCCAAAAGACCAGTGGTGCGGGGGTCAGCACAGTCAACAGGAAATCGCTGAAGCGAAAGCCAATCGCGGGAGTCTTTTTTCGCGCATGTTTGGCAGGTCTTAACCCACTGCACCTCCATGAGTGAAACGAGAACACCATTGTCCGCGTCTGACCAATCAAGTACCGACCAACCAACGATCGGACGTTGGGTAGAGGGTTACTCAGTTCCGGTCATCAATGAGAGGGCCGTGCGCGTTAGCGCGGGAATATTGCTCAGCCTTGGAACGTTTGCCATGTTCCTTGCGTGGCACCAAGGCAGCATGCGCCCGCTCCAAGCGTTTGGAATGTTCTTCGTGGTCGACATGTTGCTGCGTCTAACGGGCGGGGAATCGCTTAGTCCGACGCTTCTTGTATCTCAGGGCTTGGTTCGCAGGTGGCAGCCGAACTGGGTCGGAGCACCTCAAAAGGAGTTCGCCTGGTGGCTCGGGCTGGGGCTTGCAACTACCTCATGTCTATCGATGAGCATTCTCAGGGCGCCGCTGTGGGTAACGCTTACTTTGTGCTCAACGTGTCTCCTGTTGCTGTTTCTTGAAGCGGTATTCGGTTATTGTGTTGGGTGCCAACTGCAGGCACGACTGTCAGAAACAGCTCCGCAGCACTGCGCTAATGGAGCGTGTCCGAATCCAGCACACAAGTAAACCTGAATGGAGCAGATTTTGAAGAAGAAAATTGTGGCAGTAGCTGCCGCGCTCGCGATCATACTTGGCGGCGCCGCTTGCAGCAGTAGCGGCGAGCCGGAGACAGCGCTTCCTGCTGACGCAGTTATCATCGATGTTCGAAGCCCAGAAGAGTTCGCGGAAGGACACCTTGAGGGAGCACAGCTACTCGATTTGAACTCCGGCGAATTCGCGGCGCAAGTGCCATCGCTTGATCCTGAAGCTGACTATCTTCTCTATTGCAGATCCGGGAACCGGTCTGGCCAAGCCGCGAGTATCATGAGAGACGCCGGTTTCTCGAACGTCGTGGATCTCGGGTCTGTCGAGTCGGCGTCCGAAAAGACCGGTATCCCGATGGTCAAGGATTAGTGCTGGTAGCTCAACGTTTCCGGTAGAGCTTTTTGGATTGGAAGACAGGCTCAGAAGTCACCTGCACACCAAGGCTTCGGAAAATGCCCTCGTCTACGGAACCTAAAATAACCGAAGTGTGAACGTCCAGGCCCCCCAGTTGAGAGAGCTGGTCGAGCGCCAACTGTGCCAGTTCATTTTCTGTTGCCCCGACCGCCAGTGCGATCAAGACCTCGTCGGTGTGGAGCCTTGGATTGTGCGATCCGAGGTGCTCGGTCTTCAAGTTCTGGATCGGCTTAATCGTCTCTGGTGAAAGAAGATCTATCTCTTGGTCAATTCCCGCTAGCGCTTTGAGGGCATTTAGCAGCATCGCCGAGGAGCTGCCGAGCAGCTTCGTGGTCTTTCCGGTGATTATGCGCCCATCCGGAAGTTCAATCGCAGCAGCTGGGCCGCCCGTCAGCTTCTCTAAAGCGCGTGCCGGCTCGACCACGGGCCGATCCAATTCGCCGATGCCTAGCTGGCCCATTAGCAGGGCAATGCGACTGGAAGCGATTGGTTCACCGGCCTCCCTCACTTCCTCAACTCTGGCTTTGAAATACCTGCGAATCACTTCCTGCTCCGCTGCTGCCCGGCAAACGGCGTCGCTGGAGATGCAATAGCCCGCCATGTTCACGCCCATGTCGGTTGGCGATTTGTAAGGAGAAGATCCGTTTATGCGTTCAATAAGTACGTTCAGCACCGGGAATATTTCAACGTCTCGGTTGTAGTTCACGGCGCGTTCGCCGTAGGCAGCCAGGTGGTATGGATCAAGCATGTTCACGTCGTCCAGGTCGGCTGTTGCAGCTTCGTAAGCAACATTTACCGGATGGTCCTGGGGCAAATTCCAGATCGGGAAAGTCTCAAACTTGGCATAGCCCGAGTCGATGCCGCGCTGATGGTCATGGTAGAGCTGCGACAAGCACGTCGCCATTTTGCCGCTGCCGGGTCCGGGAGCAGTTACCACAATCAAGTCTCTAGAGGTTTCGATGTATTCGTTTGACCCGAAACCTTCGTCAGAGACGATGTGCGGAAGGTCGTGTGGATACCCGTCAATTAGGTAGTGCCGGTACACGGTCAAGCCCGCCGACTCAAGTTTGCGCTTGAAGGACCTTACCGCACCGTTTCGGCTGGTGAGCTGCGAAATGACTACGGACTGAAGCAACAGCCCGTAGGACCGAAACTCGTCGATCAGCCTGAAGACGTCCTGTTCGTAGGAGATTCCCAGGTCCGCCCGGACTTTGTTGTTCAGCAGGTCTTTCGCTGAGACGACCATGACCACTTCGATGGAGTCTTTCATGGATTCCAGCATCAGGATCTTGTTGTCGGGAAGAAACCCGGGAAGCACCCTGGAAGCATGCATGTCGTCGAATAGTTTGCCGCCAAACTCCAAGTAGAGCTTCCCTCCGAAGCTCTCTCTTCGTTTCGCAATTGCAGCCGACTGAAGCGCTAAGTATTTTTCGCGATCAAAACCGATTATGCCGTTCGCCATGTTTAGCAATCCTACCTTTTTGGAGTGGGAGCGCGGTAACTGGCCAACCTGTTTCTCCTAGCGCAACTGATAGGTGCCGAATCGGTGCAGCGGGTGCACGAACGCTTCTTGAGATTCGATCAATTGAAGTTCTCGTTTTTCAGAATCTAGCGTGTTCTGCAGCAGCTCAAATACAGACGACACTGTGAGGCTGAGGGCTTCAGCCGGGTTCTCCGTTTCTTGCAAGTGTGCTGCGAAGAGGGCCGAGGTAACATCGCCAGAACCGTTTGCTTTCAGTGGCAGGTGAGGAGTTTGCACGATCCAGGCGCCGTTTTCAGTTACCGCCATCATCTCAATGGTGTCGCGGGGGCGATCGGGCCGCTCCACACTTGTGATCAGTACCGTGCTCGGCCCCATTTCCCGTGCCAGGTCAGCGGAGCGGAGAGTCTCCTCGATGGTTGCGGGCTCCGTATGAGTCAAGAAACCCAACTCGAATTGGTTCGGGCTTATCAAGTCGGCGTGAGGAACCACCCTTTCGCGCAGCAAGATAGGGATTTCGGGCTTAACGAAGCAACCTGATTTCGCATTCCCCATGACCGGGTCGCACGCGTAGATGGCGCTCGGGTTTCTCTTCTTTACCAGCTCGACCGAGTCCAGGATCGCCTGGCCAATGTCATCGCCTCCCTGATACCCAGAAAGGACGATGTCTACGTCTTCCAAGCCGCCGCGCTCGTCGATCCCCTGCACCACCTCGCGCACATTGTCGCCGGATAGCATGGGGCCGCGCCACTGTCCGTAGCCGGTGTGATTTGAGAAATGAACGGTGTAAACCGGCATCACCTCTATGCCTAAGCGTTGCAGAGGGAACACCGCCGCTGAGTTGCCCACGTGACCATAGGCTACGGATGACTGAATCGAGAGAACTTTCATGAAGTGAGTTTCCCACTTGATCCACCGCGCAACCAAGCCGGGTCAGCATTTAGTACGTTTTTTGAAGCGAAATTTCAAAAGAGCGCGACTGGCGGACTGGCGACAACGGCGTCGCGTTCATCGTAGTAGCACTTGGCGCAGAGGCTTTCGTAAGTGGTTTCTTGGCCGTCGATTGCCACCTGATCTCCATCGAAAACTCGAATGCCGTTGATCTTGCGCGAATTGAAGATGGCTTTCTTGCCGCACCTGCAGATTGTCTTCAGCTCTTCAAGACTGTGGGCGATTTCAAGCAGCCGCTGGGATCCGGGAAAAGGTGCGGCTTGGAAGTCGGTGCGAAGACCATAAGCTAAAATCGGGAGGTCGTGGGTGACCACGATCTGCATCAGGTCTTCCACTTGTTGGCGGGTGAGAAACTGCGCCTCGTCAACGAATAGTGCAGAGTACGTAGCCAGCAGCAAATATGGACCGACAAGTTCAACCACAGAATCCGCGGGACCGACAAGGATGTCCGCCTTCCTGGTGAAGCCAAGGCGCGAGACGACCAGATCATCGCCTTTTGTGTCGACCAATGGTTTCAACAGCAGCACGCGCCTACCCTGCTCATGGTAGTTGTGTGCAGCCTGCAAGAGCGCAGTGGATTTCCCCGAGTTCATCGCGCCGTAGCGGAAGTAGAGTTTCGCCATGCCGAATATTCTACGTTGCCCCAAATACTTGGCGGAGCGTGCTCGCATTACCGTCGCCGCGGTGCAGTGATACAGTGCACAAGTATGAAGAACGGGAGAGCAAAACCGAAACGCAGCCCGGACGACCCTGAGGCCCACGGGCTAGAGGTAGAAGCCGCAGCAGCTGCAGGAAGGTTTACGGAACCCGGATTCCTTGTCCGGTCCGCAAGGGGCATTAGCCGCTTCCATTCTGTTACTGCTCTCTTGAACGTAATGGTGCGCAGTCACAGGCCGGTAGCGAAGCGGTGGCTGAGGCGGATGCGCCGGAAGTATCCGGATGCAAAGCCGGCGGACGTCCTTGAAGTATTGAACGGATACCTAAAAGGGACCGTCACCGCGTCCGGGATGGGCGTCGCAGCGGGCTTTGAGGCGCCCGGACTCGCGAAACTTGGCGTCATTGTTCTGGCTTCAGGGCAAGCGTTGACAGTCGCCGAAGCCACCGCTATTTATGCGTCTGTCCGCGCTGCAATCTACGGCATTGACGAAGATGAATCACTACGAAAAATGGTTCTCGCCTCCTTGATGCGCAAAACGGATCCCCAGGAAGAGTTGGAAGTCACCGAAACGCGGCTACGTCAGCTTCTTCCGGCACTAGTTGCCGCTGTCCCAGCTTTGGAGCTATCCCGCGGGGCCAGAAACACGGTGAGGACCGTAACAGGACATGCGGCAGCCAGAAAGCTCCCGAAGAAACTGATCAAAGGTTTTCCGCTGGTCGCAGGGGCGGCGTTAGGGGCCAAGGTGAGTGCTCAAGCCGCAGATCAGATTATCCAGCGTGCGGATTTGCTATTCGGGCCACCACCACCGTGGTGGCCAGCGCAGGCTCCCTAGACCTCTCTAATGGAGTAGGTGAGTGTTGTTAGATCGCCTGGCCCGAGCTCGATCACGTCGACCCCTGAGTTGAAAGCGTCCGGGGGGCACGTCATTGGCTCAACCGCGATACCGCGCCTGTCAAGTTTCTCGCCTGAGTAAATTTGCACCCATTTCTCATCAGAAGTGAGCCGGACGGTCATGCCGGTTGTCGGATCAAGAAGGTCCACGTTCCACTCTTGCGGGGGCAGTTGCGTAAACGCGTTGTCAATGCGCGTGTCGCCAATTTGGCGGGCGGTCCGGAAGTCCCATGGTGTATCCGCGACAGAACGCAGTGATGTGGGCAAAAGGAGCTGGTCGACCTCTAGAACTGAGGCTGCGGGAAGCAGCAGCATGCAGTCGTCCACGGGCTTTCCGTCGCAGCTCAAGTACGGGTGCACAGCAGCCCCGTACGGGGCCGGGGTACTACCGGTGTTCTCAGCAGCGACGATACATACCAGTCCCGCATCTGGATCCAGTGAATAAGTGACTTCAAGTCGCACAGCAAAGGGATATCCAGGCTGAGGGGGGACGCTGACCGCGAAAGCCGCCGAAGTTGGCCCCTGTCCCGTCACTTCCCAATCGGTCCAGTTGACCAGACCATGAGCAGCGGATCCCGTCTCGACCTCGCTGATCGCTAATTGATGGCGCGTTTCCGCGAACGTATACACGCCCTCACGGATCCTGTTTGGCCAGGGGGCGAGCACTTTCCCTGCGAACCCGTCAGGCATTTCGTCCACCGGAAAGGGAACGATGATGTCGCGGCCGTCTTTCTTGAGCGAGACCAAAGTGGCTCCAACCGATGCAACCAGGGCGGCGTATGGACCGCTTGTTAGCTCGATAATTGTGCCGTTGGTGGAATTGTGCATGAACGCTCCTCTAAGTGCGATACTCGACGCGGAAAGACGGACAAGGTGACCCAGATGAACAAGGACCGACCCACACCACTGCCCCGATCATTTTACGCCGAAGATGCGCTGAAGGTGGCATCTTCACTGCTAGGTTGCGTACTGCATCATGGTAGTGGGCCGCAATCCCTGGCTGGCATCATTACTGAAGTAGAGGCATATCGCGGCGCTCTCGATGATGCTAGCCACGCTTACCGCGGCCTGACCCCAAGGACCGAAGTGATGTTCGGTGCGCCCGGGCATGCGTACGTGTACCTGATCTATGGAATGTGGTCGTGCATGAATGTGGTCTGCGCAGAAGAAGGGGTTGCCGAAGCAGTTCTGATCCGAAGTGTGGTTCCAATCGCCGGCATTGAGCAGATGGAAGTGAACCGACAGGGCCGCAAACCTCTTGCTGAGGGGCCCGGCCGACTCTGTCAAGCAATGGGAATCACCAGGTCGCTAAACGGCGCCGATCTCACTGGGACAGACCTGTGGATCAGCGGGGGAGAGCGCCTGCTTCCGTTTAGGACGACGCCTCGCATCGGCATTGACTACGCAGAGCAGAGCCGCGGGGAACTCTGGCGCTTTGTCGCAGATTCCGACGCGGTGCAGCAGTCCATTAGAAAGGCAGTTCCGTTAGAGGGGTGAGCCCGGCGATAGGCTGTGGGTGTGAAGAAACCTTTGCGTCGACGTGAACAGATTCCGACTGCACACCGGATCGTTGTGAAGGTCGGTTCATCTTCCTTGACCGGCGAAGACGGACACCTGGACTCTGCGCGCTTACACGACCTTGCAGCGGTGCTTGCTAATCGAAGACTAACTGGCCGAGAGGTGGTCCTGGTTTCAAGTGGAGCGCAGGCCGCCGCTCTTGGGCCACTGGAGCTTCGCGAAAAGCCCCGAGACCTTGCGACCGCTCAAGCTGCCGCTAGCGTTGGACAGGGATTGCTAATGGCCGAGTACACGGCTGCCTTCAGCGCTTGGGGACTGCGCGTCGGACAGGTGCTACTCACAGCTGAAGATATTCTGCGGCGCGGTCAGTACCGCAATTCTCGGCGTGCACTTGAGCGATTACTCAGCTTGGGCGTCGTCCCGATCATCAACGAAAATGACACGGTCGCGACCGACGAAATCCGCTTTGGTGACAACGATCGCCTAGCCGCCCTAGTCGCGCACTTAGTACAAGCTGACGCGCTCATATTGCTGACAGATGTCGATGGCCTGTACGACGCCCCACCCTCGGTTCCCGGGGCAAAAAAATTGTCCGAAGTGCATCGGTTTGAAGAGGTGGAGAACCTGGATATTCGCGCCCGGGGTTCCAAAGTCGGCACTGGGGGGATGGTGACCAAAGTCCAAGCGGCTGCCCTTGCGACCAGTTCTGGCATCCCCGTCCTACTCACCAGCGCATCGGAGGCGGCAAAGGCGCTCGCGGGCAATCCTGTGGGCACATGGTTCCACCCGACAGGTCGTAGGCTAGCTGCCCGCCAGCTCTGGCTTGCCTACGCGGCCCGGATCCACGGCCGTATCATCATTGACGATGGCGCTGTGAAAGCCGTTGGGGGGCGCAACGCATCCCTACTTCCCGCTGGCGTCCTAGGGGTAGAAGGGACCTTCCGGCCGGGACAAGCGGTCGAGATTGTAGACAGCCAAGGACTGCCCATTGCCCGCGGAATATCTGGGTTTTCCTCTTCCCGCATCCCTGAAATTGCAGGAAAATCAATGGCCCAGATCGAAGAGCACCTTGGAGCCGACTACGCTCATGAGGTCGTCCACCGCGACGAACTGGTGGTTATGGCACGCCACCGGCGACTAACCGATTGATGCTGCTGCCTGCTTGTCGCGCTTCGAGATCGTGGGACGCAGATCACACCGGTCGCGGTAGGATTCGACCATGGGTGAAGAACAGGTGAAAGAGCAGATCCTTGAGATTGCCCGGCGATCGCGCAGCGCTTCTAGGAAGCTTGCCGCCGCAAACAGGAACTTGAAAGACGGCGCCTTGCACGCGATGGCAACAGCGCTGCTGAAGCATCAAGGGGAAATACTGCGGGCGAATGAGCAGGACCTTGCGCGGGGACGCGCCAACGGAATGAGCGAGGGCCTGCTAGACAGGTTGGAACTCACGCCAGCGCGTATCGAGCAGATTGCTGATGCGCTGGCGGAACTGGCCAGTCTTCCTGATCCCGTCGGGGAGGTCCTGCGCGGCTCAACCCTGGCCAATGGACTCCGACTGCGTCAGGTTCGCGTCCCAATGGGGGTTGTCGGAATGATCTACGAAGCCAGACCAAATGTCACCGTGGATGCCGCCGGCCTGGGCCTGAAGAGTGGCAATGCCGTAATCTTGCGAGGCGGGTCGGCAGCTGCTGACACGAACATGCAAATCGTTGCGGTGCTCAGCGCAGCTGTCGAATCCGTGGGTCTGCCCGCAGACGCGATCCAGTCCATCGACCAGTACGGGCGCGAAGGAGCGGTCGCCATGATGCGCGCTCGCGGCCATGTCGATTTGGTTATTCCCCGGGGCGGGGCTGGCCTTATCCAGACGGTCGTGAATGAGGCGAAGGTGCCCGTCATAGAGACGGGTGTGGGCAACTGTCACGTGTACGTCGACCGAGATGTTGATCAAGACCAGGCCTTAGAAATCGTGCTCAATTCGAAGACTCATCGCCCAAGCGTCTGTAATGCTGCGGAAAAGCTCCTTGTTCACCGGGACCGGGCTGGCGACTTCCTTCCCCGCGTACTTACCGCGCTTGCCGAGGCTGGAGTCAGCATTACCGGGGATGAGCAGGTTCGCGAGGCGGCGCCGGCCGATATCACTGTCGAGCCGCTTCACGATGACGATTGGGCCTGCGAATACTTGGCACTTCGGGTTGCCGTTCGTGTAGTTGACAGTTTGGATGCGGCGATAGACCACATCGGCACCTGGTCTTCCGGTCACACAGACGCGATTTGTACGACCTCTTTGGAGGCATCGGAACGCTTCACCACCGAAGTGGATTCGGCAGTCGTCAACGTGAATGCTTCCACCCGGTTTACCGATGGGGGCCAGTTTGGTCTCGGCGCAGAGATAGGCATCTCCACCCAAAAACTCCACGCCCGCGGCCCTATGGGTCTCGGTGAGCTCACGACCACCAAGTGGATTGTGCACGGCACCGGTCAGGTCCGCGAGTAGCTATCGAAAAAGGGGAGGGGCAATGACTGATCCCAGCGATCTGGGCGCATACGAACAGCTGATGTTGCTTCGCGCAGGCGATCTGTCTCCAAACGAACTTGCCATCCACTACCAGCAACGCATCGCGCAGAACCCCGAAGTTGGGGCATTCGTTACTTTGACACCGCAGGTATGTGAACGCCTGCTGCAGTCTCTCCCGGAAAGCAGAAATCTACCCCTGTGGGGCTTGCCGCACGCAGACAAGGATCTTGCAGTGCGGCCAGGCGTGCCAACCCTGTTCGGTTCGCTGGCGGTAGCGCAGGCCAAAAGGCTTTGGCCGGCCTCCCAACAACTGCCTGCAGACCCGGTTGTGGAACAGTCAGACGCACTGGGACTGGTCAGCCTCGGCAAGACGAATACGCCAGAGTTCGGTCTTTTCGGATACACGGAAAGCTATGTGGCTCCGCCGGCGCGCCACCCCCAGGATCTGACCTTGAACGCTGGGGGCTCCAGCGGGGGAGCGGCCAGTGCCGTCGCAGCCAAACTACTACCCGCGGCAATAGGGTCAGATGGCGGCGGCTCAGTCCGAATTCCGGCAGCAACCGTTGGTCTTGTGGGCCTGAAACCGGGCAGGAACACAATGGTTTCAGACCTTGGACTGGAAACGCCCACGGGTGTCGTGACAGGACCTCTGGCTCGAGACGCCATCGACGCGGGCCTCTACTTTGCGGCCTTTTCTGGCCAGGCCTCCGATCCTTGGCGTCAGAGGCTGGACGGCAGACCGGCCGGCCTGCGTATCGGCATTGCCGAAGATTCCCCCTGGCAGCCCGACTACGACTTGACGCCACATGAGTTGGTCTTGAAAGCGTTGCGAGACGCAGTGCCCAGGCTCAGCGTCTTTGCATCAAGCGCCGTGGCGGTCTCACTTGCCACACCTGGGTACGCGAAACTTTTCCAGCATGCGTGGTTCCGTGCAGCTGTCTCTGTACCGTCGGGACTCGCGGAAGAACTATTCCAACCGGTGACCAGCTGGTTAGTGAACAATGGACGACAGCTAACCAAGCGGCAAATAGCGGAGAACATTTCGGGCGTGGAATCCTTTAGGCGAGAGATGACCAACCGCCTGGAAGCCGTTGACGTGGTAATCACGCCGGCGCTGGGCTTGCCCCCGCAACCAGTGGGTTCTTACCCAGAAGACCCGCAAGCAAATTTTGCCAAGCAAGTTGCTTATTCCCCTTATACATCTTGGGTCAATCTCATGGGATGGCCTGCTCTGACCGTTCCCGTGGCGCGCTACTCGTGGGGCTCCACCGGAAAAGAGCTACCGTTCAGTGTGCAGCTGGTTGGAAAGCCTGGGTCGGAGTGGACGCTGCTGCAGTTGGCTCGCTGGATTGGCTGAATGTCCAGGAGGTTTCGGCGCGCCTACCGGGGAGCTGTTCGGGTAGGGTAGCTGGGAGGAATCCGACACGAAGTTTTCTGGGCGAACTCAGTGGCAGAGAGGACTGAGCTGTGACCGGCGATCAACAGCCTAAGAATGCATCATCGGCGTCGCAAAGTAGCGGGGCAATTACCACCACCAAGAACGAGGCAAGTGGCGCGCGAAGCAAATTGGAGGCGGACCTAGAGAAGTGGCAGCGGTACCTGGTGTGGCCGATGTTCTTCTTGTCTTTGGTATTTGTTGCCTTAACAGCGTTTGTGATCGCGCCTCCGAAAGGCGTCAGTGGTAGAGCAAGGGCCCTGGCCACGACCGGAATGCTGGCGCTTTGGCTGATTTTCATCGCCAGTTACGTCGTGCGCATGCTTGCCAGCTCCGACAGGAAGAAGTTTGTAAAAACTCAAAGCTTTGAACTACTCACCCTGCTGATTCCATACCTGCGACCATTCTTACTGATCCGATATGTCTGGAGACTCTCCTATTTCAGGCACAAGGGCGCCAATGGTTTGCGTGGCCGCGCCATTGTTTCCATCGCCCTATTCGCTCTGTTCTTCGTCTACACGCTTTCCACTTTGGTTTGGGTGGTTGAAAGGGGCGTTCCACACGCAAACATTGTGAATTGGGGGGACGCTATCTGGTGGGGATTCGTCACCATCTCGACCGTGGGCTACGGTATTTTCTACCCAGTGACGTTCGTCGGCAGACTTCTTTCCGTGGTCCTCATGGTTGGTGGCATGTTCGTAATTGGAGTTACCAGTGCCACCATCATTTCCGCTTTCAATCAAGCGATGACTTCCTTCCTGGAAGACGCCGCGCCAAAGGACGAGCAAGTCGCGAAGAAACATGGACACGCCTTGATGGAAGTTCTGTCCATGGGCGCGCTGCAGGAGGATGGGACGGAGGCAGGTAGCTCCGAGAGCTCTTCCTCATCACCCGAAACAACTAAAACCGAGGCGACGGTAGCTTCCAAGTAGTGCGGCTTCGTCGCGGTTAGCCCGCCTAATTTGCGGGCTTCCCAGAAAGAGTCTTTAGGCCGACAGCGCTCGCAACTATCACGATCAGGAAAATGACTTTCAAGACAGACGCGGATTCAGCGCCAGTTAGCATTGCGTACGCGGCGGTGATTGCGGCTCCCAGTCCCGTCCAGACGGAGTAGGCCGTGCCAAGAGGGATCGTCTTGACTGCATATGCCAGCCCAACCATGGACAGTGTGGTTGCAATCAAAAACACTACCGTTGGCACTGGTCGAGTGAGTCCCTCGGATAGCCCCAAGGCCGTTGCCCAAACGGCTTCAAGAAGGGCACTAGTAAAGAGAATAAGCCAATGCATTCAGCTCACCACTTTCAGACCAACAACTGCAAGAATGAGAATGGAGATAAGTAGCAGCCGTGCCCGTGTGGCGGGTTCTTCTCCGACCACGATGCCCCAGATAACTGTGAGTGACGCGCCGGTGCCAACCCAGACTGCGTAGGCGGTGCCAGTTGGAATCTCTAACATGGCGAAAGCTAGTCCGGCCAAAGAAAGGCTCAGTGCGATCAGAAAGACAATGGTCGGCAGCGGTTTTCGAAAACTTTGGCTAGCTGCCAGAGCGCGTGCCCAAACGGCTTCCATCATCGCGGACGCAACAAGGATAAACCAAGACAAGACAGATCCCTTCCGAGTCAGTCTTTTCCTGTGCGGGTACTGCTCCCTCGTCCGCGGGCCTACCTGGCCCCGCAACCAGGCTAACAAGGCTCCGTTTTCGCTTCAACGTCAGATGCGGCACGTCAAGGACCGCCTGGAAATGGTGACCACATGTAGAACCCCAGTTGGGTTGTCTCCTTGGGCGGGCTATCGTCGGACAGGAAAGAGGAACGTGTTTCCTCCATGACTGAGTGAGAACCGACAATGTCACTGACTGCTGCGATCGCGGGTGCCTCCGGATACGCCGGGGGCGAGGTAATTCGACTTCTGCTGGACCATCCCCACATTCGGCCGACTACTTTCACGGCCCACTCGAATGCTGGCCATAAAATGGGGAAGGTTCAACCTCATCTACGTGCCGTGGCCGGCGCGGAGCTTCTTCCTACGACTCCTGAAAACCTCGCTGAACATGACATCGTTTTCTTGGCCCTGCCGCATGGGAAATCCGGTCAGCTTGCTGAGCAGATTTCGAGGCTTTCCCCAAACACTCTGATTGTGGATTGTGGAGCAGATCACCGGCTCCATGAGGAGTCCGATTGGGATGCGTTCTACGGCGGCGCATACAGCGGAGCCTGGAGCTACGGTGTACCGGAGCTGCTCACGGCAGAGGGAAAGCAGCGAGATAACCTGAAAGGAACGAAGCGCATCGCAGCCCCCGGGTGTAATGCATCCGCTGTGGCTCTGGCGCTCGCGCCTGCGGTTCAAGGTGGCCTGGTGGACGTCGGCGACATTGTGGCGACGCTGGTGGTCGGCCCGTCGGGCGCGGGCAAGACGCTCAAGCCCAACCTGCTCGCTTCTGAGATTCTGGGTTCAGCCAGCCCCTATGCGGTGGGCGGCATCCATCGGCATATTCCAGAGATCAGGCAAGCCCTGCGTGAAACGTTGCCAGAAGGAACCCGCCCAGACATCCGCATTTCTTTTACTCCTGTCTTGGTTCCCATGGCCAGAGGTATTTTGGCCATTGTTTCAGCGCCGATGCTGCCTGGCGTCAGCGAGGAGGAGCTAAGACGTGGCTGGGAGCGGGCGTATGCGGATGAGAGATTCGTTGAACTTCTACCTGTAGGGGAGCAGCCAGCCACCGCCTCCACCCTGGGAGCGAATTTACTGCAGCTGAGTGTCTCAATTGACCACGCCGCGGGACGTGTGGTGGTGATAGCGGCCCTGGATAACCTCACCAAAGGAACTGCGGGCGCTGCAATTCAATCTGCAAATGTTGCATTGGGTCTAGAAGAAAGTAGCGGACTCACGGTGAATGGAGTGGCACCATGACGGTAACCGTCCCAGTCGGATTTGCGGCTCAAGGCGTACGCGCGGGCTTGAAGAACGGGGACGCTCTCGATCTGGCTGTCGTCATTAATGAGGGGGATAACCCCGTTGGGGCCGCCGTTTACACCAGCAATCGCGCGAAAGCGAACCCTATTCTCTGGTCGCAAGCAGCGGTGAAGGACGGAATGATACGCGCAATTGTTCTGAACTCTGGCGGAGCAAACTGTTTCACAGGCAACTTCGGATTTGAAACGGCGCGGCTTACGGCTGCAACTGCCGGCAGCATCCTTGGATGCCCGGACACACACGTGCAGGTCTGCTCTACCGGGCTCATCGGGGAGGGAAAGGAAGCCTTCAGATCGGCGATACTTGAAGCGCTGCCCGATGCGCTCACGTCTGCGTCTGCTGAAGGCGGATCTGCGGCCGCTGAAGCGATACTCACCACCGATACTCACTCTAAAACAGCCTTTTGGATTGGAGACGGATGGTCGATCGGCGGCATGGCAAAAGGAGCAGGGATGCTGGCTCCTGGCCTTGCCACGATGCTGGTTGTTCTTACCACTGACGTTCGGCTGACTCCCGAAGAGGCGGCTCACGCGTTGGCAGAAGCAACGTCAGTGACCTTCGATCGTCTGGATTCTGACGGATGCATGTCCACGAACGATCAAGTGACGCTCATGAGTTCCGCAATGGCGAAGAATAAGCCTTCACCAACCGAGTTTAGTGAAGCGCTCACAACTGTATGCAAGGATTTGGCGCTGCAGTTACTCTCTGACGCAGAGGGAGCATCGCACGATATTGCGATCGAAGTGCTGGGAGCAACCAACCTCGAAGACGCATTAGAGGTTGGCCGGTCGGTTGCCAGGAATAATTTATTTAAGGCCGCGATATTTGGAAATGATCCGAACTGGGGACGGGTATTGGCGGCAATCGGGACAACGAAAGCTGAGTTCGACCCGTACCGGGTCGATGTGAGCATGAACGGTGTGAGAGTCTGCTCCAACGGAGAGCCGGACCGTCCTCGCGAAGAGGTCGACCTGACCCCTCGCGCGACGAACGTGACCATCGACCTGAAGGCCGGGGACACCTCGGCCACGATCTGGACCAACGACCTGACGCACGACTACGTTCACGAGAATAGCGCGTACTCATCATGACTCATATCTCCTATCGATTCCGAGCTCCTGAGGAAGCACGCCGGTTTGCTAACACGCTGGTGCAGTCGCTTCCTTGGCTGAAAGAGCATCACAACAAAACCATTGTGATCAAGTTTGGCGGCAACGCAATGGTGAGCGAGGATCTGCAGCAGGCTTTCGCAGAGGATATCGCTTATCTTCGCTATGCGGGCATCCAACCTGTGGTGGTGCACGGAGGCGGCCCGCAAATCACGCAAATGCTGGATCGTCTGGGTGTGAAATCGCAGTTCCAATCGGGCTACCGCGTGACAAACCGAGAAACGATGGATGTTGTGAGAATGGTGCTGCAAGGCCAAGTGAACCCTCAACTTGTTTCTCTCATAAACTCTCACGGCCCACTCGCTATCGGTTTCTCAGGAAACGATGCAGCAATCTTCACCGCCAGGAAGATGGGAGCAACCGAGCAGGGAAGAAACATCGATTTGGGGCTTGTTGGCGAAGTGGTGCAGGTGGATCCGGCACCCGTCATAGATCAGTTGAATGCAGGAAGGGTTCCTGTAATCTCATCCATCGCTCCCAATGGAGAGGTTCCCGGGGAAGTTCTAAACGTGAACGCCGACTTAGCTGCGGCCGCTCTGGCAGTAGCGCTAGGTGCGAGCAAACTGGTCCTGCTTACCGACGTGGAAGGCCTGTACGCGGATTGGCCAAACAAGGACTCGCTGATCTCGCAGATAACATCCTCTGAACTGAAAGAACGCCTAGACGCGCTGGAATCAGGAATGATCCCCAAGATGCAGGCGTGCCTCACCGCTGTCGAGGGAGGCGTAGGGACCGCGACAGTGATTGACGGGCGCGTTCCTCACTCGGTGTTAGTGGAGCTTTTCACGGACAGCGGTATCGGAACGGAAGTGAGGGTGGATTGTGGCGAACGTTGAGATCGGTTGGCAGGAACGTTCCTCTGAATTGTTGCTTCAAAACTTGGCACTACCTATGGCTCAGATGGAACGGGGCCAGGGCTGTTATCTGTGGGATGTTGACGGAAAGCGGTACCTAGATTTCCTAGGGGGAATAGCCGTAAACGCGCTGGGCCACTGCCATCCATCTTTCGTAACAGCACTCTCACAGCAGGCGGGCAGGCTCGACCACATCTCCAATTACTTCGTGTCGCGACCCCAACTGGATTTGGCAGAAAAGTTACTGGAACTCTCTGGGGCACCCGGCGGAAAAGTTTTCTTTTCGAACTCCGGCACCGAAGCAAACGAAGCCGCCCTGAAGCTAGTGCGGCTGCATGGCAATCCAAAGGGCAAGAATCGGATTCTCGCGTTCGAAGGTGCGTTTCACGGTAGGACGATGGGCGCGCTTGCACTCACGGCCAAAGAACAGTACCGCGCGCCCTTCGAGCCGCTCATCGGAGGTGTCGAACACATTCCGCTATCCGTTCAAGACCTGGAACGCGCCATGGGCGACGACGTAGCAGCTATCTTCCTTGAACCGATTCAGGGAGAAGCCGGTGTGGTAGAGCTTCCCGAAGGCCTCCTGCAGCGTGCACGCGAGTTGGCCACTAAGCACGGTTCACTGCTGATTTTGGACGAGGTGCAAACAGGCGTGGGGCGGACAGGGGACTGGTTCGCGTTCCAGCGTTCGGGCGTAGTCCCAGACGCTGTGACACTTGCGAAAGGACTCGGTGGCGGGTTCCCGGTCGGCGCTCTCATCGCGTTCGACTCCTGTGCGGAGCTATTTTACCCGGGCTCTCACGGCACTACGTTCGGTGGCAACCCGCTGGCTGCGAAAGTTGCCCTGACCGTTCTAGACGTGATTGAAGACGAGGCGATCCTAGAGAACGTAGCCGTGCAGTCAGCCACGTTGCGAGAGGGCCTCCAGCGGCTTGACTCGCCCGTGATAGAGGGCGTTCGGGGCGCCGGACTTCTACTCGGCATTCAGCTAAGTCAGCCAGTCGCAGGCGCGATCGTGGCGGAGGCTTTCCAAAGGGGCCTTATTGTGAATGCGCCGACACACGACGTGGTGAGACTTGCGCCGCCGCTGATCCTCGGTCAAGAACAGGTGGAAGAGTTCCTGACAATCTTCGACGAGGCACTGGGCGCCGCGCTGAAATGACATTCCGCCAACTGGAACCTCGTTCGTAGCGTGTTCTGGCGCCCATAGACTTACGGATGAAGAACGGCGGTCAACATGGCATTAGTGGTGAGCAAATTCGGGGGGTCTTCCGTCTCTGACGCGGAGAGTATCCGCCGGGTGGCTCGGCGTGCCGTGTACCAGCAGCAGGGCGGGAACCAGGTGGTGGTCGTCGTTTCCGCGATGGGGGATACCACGGATGATCTGCTGGCCTTAGCTGATGATGTATCCGCGAATCGCGCGCCGTCGGCCAGGGAGATGGACATTCTCTTGTCCGCAGGTGAGCGTATTTCCATGGCGCTACTCGCGATGGCTATTGAGGGGCTTGGGGTGAGGGCCCAGGCATTCACCGGACCGCAAGCCGGTCTTTTCACCGATGGTGCCTATGGCGATGCCAGGATTACCGCTGTAGATCCAGCGCGAATCCGCGCGAGTCTTTCCGCTGGAAACATCGCCATCGTTGCAGGTTTCCAAGGATTTCACGCTGATAGCTTTGACACGACAACGCTTGGGCGGGGCGGCTCTGACACCACGGCGGTTGCCTTGGCTCAAGCGTTGGACGCATCCGTGTGCGAGATATATACGGACGTCGACGGGGTGTTCACCGCGGACCCCCGAGTAGTCCCGTTTGCTCAGCCCATCAAGACAATAACCTATGAAGAGATGCTGGAGTTGGCGGCTCATGGCGCCAAGATTCTTCACCTTCGCGCAGTTGAGTATGCTCGCAGGCACGGCGTGAAGCTACACGTCCGCTCTTCATTTTCAAGTATTCCTGGCACAACGGTCACCGACTCTGGAGGAGACGCGATGGAACAACCAGTGGTCACAGGACTAGCGACAGATGAGTCGCAGGCAAAAATCACGATGGTGGGAGTTCCCGACAAGCCGGGGATCGCAGCGGAGATTTTCGAGGCGATCGCAGGTTCTGGGATCAACGTTGACATGGTCGTGCAGAACGTCTCTGTGTCCGAGAACGGGAAGACTGACATTTCCTTCACGGTAGCAACCAGCGACGTGCCGAGACTCCATCCCGTTCTAACCAAAATGCAGCAGGAAACGGCGTTTGAGCGTGTGCAGTTCAACGATGCGATCGGTACAGTGTCCGTTGTTGGGGCGGGAATCCGTTCGAACCCGGGTGTAGCGGCCATGGTTTTTGGTGCTTTGCGAGATGCGGGCATCAACATTGAAATGATTTCCGCGTCCGAGGTGCGAATATCCCTTGTCGTGCAGGCAGACGATCTGAAACGAGCAGCGCAGGCAATTCATCGTGCGTGCGGCCTGGATGCAGATGGGTCAGAAGCAACAGTTTATGCAGGTACCGGACGCTAGAGCGTTTGCGGTTACAGCCTTTAACTTAGGAGAAGACAATGAGTGAGCAATCAGGACTGACCGTCGCGGTAGTCGGGGCGACCGGCCAAGTCGGTCACGTCATGCGTACCCTGCTGGAAGAGCGTTCCTTTCCTGCCACAAAATGGCGATACTTTGCATCTTCTCGGTCCGCGGGCAGCACACTGAGTTCGCCACTAGGTGACGTTACTGTCGAAGACATTGGCACGGTCTCCGCCGCGGATCTAGCCGACGTTGACATTGCTCTTTTTTCAGCTGGCGCAACAGCGTCAAAGACGTACGCGCCTCTTTTTGCTGAGGCGGGGGCAGTTGTGATCGACAACTCGTCAGCTTGGCGAAGGGATGACAGTGTCCCTTTGGTGGTCAGCGAAGTGAACCCTGAAGCTGCACAGAACCGTCCGCTTGGAATAATCGCAAATCCAAACTGCACCACGATGTCGATAATGCCCGCGTTGAAGGCTCTTTCAAAGGTTGCTCCTCTGGAGCGTCTGCGAGTCGCGAGCTATCAGGCTGTGTCTGGAAGCGGCCTGGCGGGAGTAGAGGAGTTGGCCGGGCAGGTGAGAGCAGCCGTTGGCGCAGACCGACCAATAGAGGACCTTACCTACAACGGAAGCGCCATCAAGATGCCCGACCCCGGAGTCTACGTGGAACCAATTGCCTTTAACGTCGTCGCTTTGGCCGGGAATATGGTCGCCGATGGGTCTGGAGAGACCGACGAAGAGCAGAAACTCCGCTATGAGTCCCGCCGGATCCTTGATCTACCCGACTTGGCAGTGGCGGGCACATGTGTCCGGGTTCCCGTTTTCACCGGGCACTCAATGGCGGTGCACGCAGAGTTTGGTTCCCCCATCAGCGCTGAAACGGCGCGATCTATTCTCGAGGTCGCTCCGGGCGTCGAAGTCGTCGAAGTTCCAAACCCCTTGCAGGCTGCCGGTGCCAGTCCCACGTTCGTGGGAAGGATCCGGCAGGACCAGTCTGTTCCCGATTCGCGCGGACTCGTGTTCTTCGTCTCCGCTGACAACCTTAGAAAAGGCGCCGCGCTGAACGCCGTTCAGATCGCGGAAGCAATTGCGAAAGAATTAGCAGCCTAAACGTATATCGCTAGAACGGCCCTGCACTGACCCTGTCGGCGCGGGGCCGTTCCGCGTCTGGGAATAGCAAATGCGCGCTATCCCCCAAAAGGTTGTTTTGACCAGCCCATTCTTGGCCATGCCTCCCAGAAGCGTCCTATTTCACACCATTTACGAACGTCACGAGCCATAGAGGGTGAATCAACGTATGAATAGTGGAATGAAAAACCGGTTTGAAGAGCTGATTGAAAGCGTCCTCCGCTAGCCTTTTGGGCGTATCAACAATCATCCGGCTCAAATGCCCTCATTTGAGCCGGATTTTTACGTATATGAGGAGTCCCCTTGAATCGAACAACAAAGAGAAATCCGAGTTTGCGCGAAAGTTGGGACGCCCGATCGGGCGCCCCTGCTTTGGCCCTGCGAAGATTCGTAGCACTGTTCGCCGCGACATTCCTGGCTCTAGTCGGAATCGTGGGAATGGAGAGAGTGGCGAATGCTGCGGCATCGGTCACGGTCTCAAATGCCAAACTTGAGGGCAGCGCCCCCGTCACAGTTGGAAACAGCCTGAACTATTCCGCAGACCTCAAGGTTAGTGGCAGCGCCGACGACACTTTCACCATTCAACTGCCCCCGGAGCTGGACTACGAGGGTCCGCTTTCTGCACCGATCGTGGGCGGCTACGGCCAGTGCGTCTGGGCCGGGAAGGTATCCACCTGCACGCTCACTCGAGATGCCAACAACGCGGTCGGCAGCATGTCAATTTGGGTGAAGGCAGTGGCCGAGAGCTCCTCATCTTCGAGTACGATCACCATCGGCGGGACTCCCACGACACCCCAGATACCGGGAGGGTCGATCGGACCTGGCAACGGTAGCACCGGCAGCGGCGGTGTGGTCCACAAGCCAGTCCCAGGATCCCCTAACAAGTTTGGAGAGGGCTGGCGCAAGGACGGCCCCGACAATAGCTGGATAGCCTATTGGAAGATAGACACTCCCGTCTATAGCACTCGAACCCCAGTAACGATCACGGATCGCTTCCAAGAAGGCAACGGATATCTTCCCCACTCGGCCGTGACCAACTGGCAAGGCGATTTCCTTGAGCTGCTCTATTACACTCCTGACCCTACGGGGACCACGTTTCCGGAAGGGGATTACAGCAACTACGAACCCGTTGCCCGGTTCCGACTAGACGGCAGTGTGCGGATGCAGGGCAGCGCTTACAACTCAAGTGGCCCTCCTGTACTGAAAGTGGATGCTGACAAGAAGGGATTCGAGCTAAAGTTTGATGCGCCACCCAATCGCATGTACCAACTCCGCTTCTATTCCGCACCGGACTACACAAACTTCAAAGAAGAGGAGATTTACAACTCCGCTTTCTCTAATGAAGCGGAGACAAGTGCAACGAACGTGGTGAGGGGTGCCTACTACGAACTTGCTGAAGAGACCGCTTTCACGAGCATTGCTCTTCGCAAGGTGATAAAAGGTGATGGCTCGTGGAACGTGCCAACGATCGACACTGTATTCACGGTGGAGTATGAGATAAAGACTCCAGACGGGAAGACAGAGAAAGTCCTCCAGAGCGTACCTCACGACTACATGAGCCATAGCATTGGTCTGTATCCAAGTGGGACGACAATCACCACCAAAGAGATTAATCTGCCTGAGATCGACGGAATCAATTGGGGCAAATACGAAATCACTGGCGATGGAGTCGTTGACAACGGCGACGGGACATTCACTGTTGCCCCCAAAGACGACACAACCGCAGACCTCGTCCTCACGAACCGCACTGCGGAGCCTTCTGTGGTGATTGTGAAGAAGGATGAGGCTGGTAATGATGCTAATACTGTTCAGGATTCGGTTGATCTGAGTGGTTCTGCTGGTGCTACTGGTCTGGTGTTCACGATTACTAATGATGGGACTGAGGATCTGGTAGATGTGGTGGTTACTGATCAGGTGACTGCTGGTAGTGGTGTGGTAGAGAATCTGTCTTGTGATTTTTCTGCTTTGGGTGGTCCGGCTACGGGTACTACTTGGGATGAGGGTCCGTTCAAGGTAGGGGATTCCTTTACTTGTACGGCTGATCTCAGTGGGGTCAAGGCTGGTGATCAACACACAGATGTTGCCAAGGTAGAGGGTAAAGGAATTGCTTCAGGTAAGCCTGTAAGTGATGACGACCCCTACAATGCAAAGGTTGTGGAGCCGGGAAGTGGTCTGCCCATAACCGGTTCGGACGCCTTGCCGCTTGTGGTTGCCTCGGTGGCTGCCACGATACTAGGGGTTGGCGCTCTTGTTGCTGCTAAGCGGCGGCGCGTGAGCTAACCGATCAAGTGATGCCCGGGTACATGAAGTCTGTACCCGGGCATCATTGTGTTCTACAACGTTCAGGCTGAGATTATGCGCGCGCGATATCCCGGGCGCAACTCCTTGATACTAAACTGGGCACCCGGGTCGGCTTCCCGTATGGCAAGGAGTGCATCCGGAGTTTGCTTCTGATCAACAAGCACTAGGGCCGTCGGCCCGGCGCCGGAAACAACGGCTCCAAATCCTGCATCCCGTAAATCTTCTACCATCCGCAGGGTTTCCGGCATCAACTGCCCCCGCAAGTCTTGATGTAGCCGATCAGCTGTTGCTTCTAGGAAGAGGGCGGGTTCTTGACTCATCGCGTGCACTAGCAGAGCGGCGCGACTTGTATTAGATACGGCGTCCGAGAAAGGCACATTGCTTGGCAAGACAGAACGTGCGGCAGTAGTAAGCAACTCTTGGCGCGGAACGAGCGCTAAGATAGCAACCGATGTGTGCACCTGACTGGGTCGCGCCCTCAAGCCAGCGTCAGCGTCGTCGTGTTTGGCTCCCGACCATGTGATTACGAAACCTCCGTGGACGGCCGGCCCGACATTGTCTCCGTGGCCTTCCCGTGCAAAAGCCTCTCGTAGCAACCAGTTCCGGTCGACCTCCTCACCAGGCTTGGCAAGTCCCCAGGCCATCAATAGGCCCCCCACGAGAGCGGCGGAAGAGGATCCGAGGCCGCGTCCATGCGGAATGGTGTTATGAGCTTCCAGACGCAGACCAGGCGCAGCGACATCCCACGCAGCCAGGGCCTCCAGAACAGTCGCAAGCACTAGATGGGTCTTGTCTCGCGGCACCGATTGGGCACCCTCCCCGGTGACCTCCACCTCGTACCCCGCCTCGGTGACGGTTATGGTGGAGCGGTCGTACCAGTTCAAAGCGAGACCTAGGGAATCAAATCCCGGCCCCAAGTTTGCGCTGGTGGCGGGGACCTCAACGGTGACCTGTCGGCCGATCGGCAAGCGTTTGCTCATGCTAATCCGCAGATCTGTGCAACTTGGTAAACGTCGGCGTCAGCAACAGCCGTTTCGAAGGTGCGGCCTGTAAGGGCGGTGTCAATGTCTTTGAGGCCGTTACCCGTTACGGTGATGACAAGAAGCTGACCGGGTTCCACGCGGCCTTGTTTGTGAAGCTGAAACAGGCCGGCAACGCCCGATGCCGATGCAGGTTCTACAAAGATTCCCTCGGCCCGCGCTAGGTAGGCTTGTGCCTCCAGGATTTGCTGATCAGTAACCGAGTCGATCAGTCCGCCAGATTCATCTCTGGCGGCAAGAGCTTGCTCGGCCGATGCGGGGTTGCCGATTCTGATTGCGGTGGCAACAGTCTCTGGTTCAGAGACAGGATGCCCAAGAACCAATGGTGCTGCGCCCGCCGCCTGAAATCCCCACATCTTTGGTCGGCCCCCGCTGATACCTGCTTCAGAGTATTCGTTGTACCCCTTCCAATAGGCCGTTATGTTGCCGGCATTCCCGACGGGAAGCAGGTGGGCGTCAGGGGCGCGTCCCAATACGTCGACAACCTCAAACGCTGCGGTCTTTTGGCCTTCGATGCGGTTCGGATTAAGAGAGTTTACGAGAGCTATCGGGTAGTTCTCATCAAGTTTACGAGCGACTGTCAGGCACTCATCGAAGTTGCCCTTAATCTGCACGATCTGGGCGCCATAGATGATTGACTGGGCTAGCTTGCCTTGAGAAATCTTTCCCTCCGGTAGCAGCACTACGGGAGTCATTCCAGCTTTTGCCGCGTACGCAGCGGCGGATGCCGAGGTGTTGCCAGTAGAGGCTGCTACTACTGCTCGGGCGCCTTCAGCCGCGGCCATAGACACGGCCACGGTCATGCCTCTGTCCTTGAAAGAGCCGGTAGGGTTGGCGCCTTCAACTTTAATCCAGACTTCGCAGTCGACCCTGTCCGAAAGAGCAGGGGCGTAGACCAGGGGAGTGTCGCCCTCATCAAGGGTAATCACTGGCCCGTCTGACTGCACGGGTAGCCAGTCTAGGTAGCGCTCAATCAGTCCCGGGGGAGTGACAGAAGGTTGCATAAGAGTTCTCCTCACCTAAGCAGCGGCGCAATGAGCTTCCAAATTCTTTCCTCACAATTATTCCCCAACTTTCGGCGAACACCCTTTGGGCGACAGTGCTCGGACGGCAGCTCCTTTCAAATGACTTTCGGGCAAATGTCACAGTGTCAAGTGGGAATGCCACTCTGGATTTGGTCCGCTGTTTCAGTATTATTGGAATCATGCGGCAAAAATCATGGAAATTCTGGACCGCCACTGGACTGGCTACCGTACTGGTGCTGCTCCTGGGCTCAGCCCTAGCGTATTCGTTCTACTACGCCGACCGGGGACTTCCAAACGTCTCCTTGGCGGGCGAACCCATTACGGGGATGACGAAGGACGAAGCCACGCAGCTGACGGCTGAAAGAGCAGAAGCTGTGCACGTTGCCGTGACATTGGATGGACAAACCACTGAGGTTCCTCTGGCTCAGCTTGGCTACACGGTCGACACGCAGAAGATGGTGGACTCGGCGTTCGCGGGGAATGCTTCTATATTTCATCGGTTCAATGCCTTGTTTTCTCCTGTCGATGTCCAGGCGCAGGTCACTTACGATGCTGCTGAGCAAGAGAAGTTTACGCATCAGCTGGTGGAAGAAGTGGGGACGCCCCCATCCAATGCTTCAGTCGCTCTTGACCCTGCCGCTAATACGTACGTTGTGAGCCCGGGGGAGTCGGGCACCTCACTAGACATTGAGGCCTTGCATACGGCTGCCGAGCAGGCTGCTGAGACCTTAGTGTCGCAGCCTGTCACTCTAGAGATTGAACAAGTCGACCCTCTCGTCTCAACTGCTCAGGCAGAACAAGTTGCGGTAGCGGCCAACCGCATCGTCGAAACCACAGTCGAACTCACAACCACTTTGAACGTCTACTCCCCAGATCAAGCTGAAAAAGCTAGCTGGGTGAAGATCCCCGAAGTATTCCAGGACGGTGCGGCACTCACCGGCGAGGCGGACGAGACTATCGAAACTGCAGTCACGATTGATCCCGCTAGGGTGAAAGAGTGGGTCCAAACGACCACTGAGGCATCCAACGACGAACCGGTGCCCGGCCTTCGCAATATCAACTCTCGCGGTGACATCGTGCAGGTCGTTACAGAGGGCGAATCCGGTTGGGTCGCCAACAACACTGAGGCGCTCACCGAGGGGCTAATCAGCGCGCTTAATGCGGGCGATTCCTTCAGTCAGCAGATCAAGTATGACGAGATCGAAAACAAAGAGTGGGAAGAACAGCTCATCGCTGATGGTGCAGAGAACCTTGCCTATCAAGCTGCGAAGGGCGAAAAGTGGATCGACATAAATCTTTCCAACTACACGACCACGGCATACGAAGGCGCCACAGTCGTTCGCGGGCCCGTTTCCATGGTACCGGGAGCGCCTGGACTGGAAACCGTAACCGGTAAGTACGCGGTCTGGGCCAAAGTGGCAAACCAGACGATGCGTGGAGACAACTTGGATGGAACCAAATACGAGACGCCCGACGTCCCGTGGATACTCTACTTCCACGGCGGATATGCGTTACACGGGGCGTACTGGCGGAGTTCCTTCGGCTACGGGGGTCCGGCTGGGTCCCACGGTTGCGTGAATATGCCCGTCGGCGAAGCGAAGTGGTTCTACGACTGGGCTTCGGTCGGCACACCTGTTGTCAGCCACTACTGACCGTCACTAATTGCGGCGGCGTTTTTCTCTGACCCGCACGGATATCTGGATTGGCGTACCAACGAATCCAAATTCTTCTCGCAGGCGTCTCTCAATGAACCGGCGATAAGTTGGCTCCAGGAAACCAGTCGTGAACAGAACAAACCGTGGCGGGCATGTCGATGCTTGAGTTGCGAAAAGGATACGAGGTTGCTTACCGCCCCGTACCGGGTGCGGATTCGCAGCGACCAGATTACCGAGGAAAGAGTTGAGCTTCCCGGTCGAGACCCTTGTCTCCCAGCCAGCTAATGCCGCATCGAGTGCGCGAGGGATTCGGTTCACGTGCCAGGTCGTGAGAGCCGACAGGTTTATCCGTGGCGCCCAAGCGACTTGCGTGAGTTCCTTCTCTTGTTCCCGTCGAAGGGCCCACTGGCGATCCTCATCAACCTCGTCCCACTTGTTGTTGACGATCACAAGAGCGCGGCCTGCGTCCACCACTTGCTGAATCACTCTGACGTCTTGCTCGGTCATCTCTTGAGAGGCGTCCAGAAGAACCAGCGCGACTTCAGCGCGCTCGATAGCAACCTCGGTCCGAAGCGAGGCGTAATAGTCGGCTCCGCTAGTACGGTGAAGCCGTCTCTTTATGCCGGCCGTATCAATGAAATTCCACCAGCGTCCATCAAGTTCAACTATTTCATCCACAGGGTCTCGCGTTGTTCCCGCAGTGTCGTGCACGACCACGCGGCTTTCCCCGGCCAACGCGTTGAGCAGAGAAGACTTTCCGACGTTGGGTCTGCCCACGAGCGCCACACGGCGCATACCGTCGCTGTCATAGCGCCGCCACTTTTCGGACTCTTCTGGCAATGCCGCAAGTAGAGCATCGAGCAGATCCCCAGCGCCGCGCCCATGAAGGGCTGAGATCGGATGAGGTTCTCCCAGGCCCAAGGACCACAGTGCAGCAGCGTCTGCTTCTTGCACGGCGGAATCTACCTTGTTGGCGGCCAAGACAACGGGCTTGCCAGAGCGGCGGAGTAGCTCGACAACCCGTTCATCGGTCGCCGTCGGTCCGACCGTAGCATCCACAACAAAGGCGATAGCGTCAGCTTGTTCGATGGCAACCTCGGCCTGCTCTGCGACCGATTTTGCTAACCCTTTCACGTCGACTTCCCAGCCGCCCGTGTCGATGAGGTAGAAATCGCGTCCCGCCCAGTCGGCTCTGTGTGTTACCCGGTCGCGGGTCACACCCGGTTCATCCTGGACCACCGCTTCCCGGCGCCCAAGGATCCTGTTCACCAGCGTCGACTTGCCAACGTTCGGGCGTCCGATAATCGCAAGGACGGGCAGCGACACCAGCCCGTGTTCATCTTCGGGTTGCTCAAGCTCTCCGGCCAGAAGAGCTAAGTCCTCTTCGTCTAGATCATACTGCTCAAGGCCAAGGCGCATGGACTTCGCTTGGATCTCAGCATCAGCCGCGGGATCAAGAGCGTTAGTTCCCGTCCGGTTCTCATTGTTTTCCACTGGTCCACCTTAAGCTAGAAGAGATTGACCTCGCGAGTGACCTCTGCGGCAACGGCAGAGTCCAGGTGAGCATGCATGACGCCGTCTATTTCTTGGTAGGGCTCAGCGCCCTTACCCAAGATAACGACCAGGTCCCCTGGCCCGGCCGCTAGGATTGCTTTCCGTATAGCATCACGGCGGGAAGTCTTCACCTCAACAACCTTTTCCATGCCAGGACGTTCACGTTGCACACCGCGCAGCAGGTACTTTCGGATAGATTCGGGGTCCTCTGTACGCGGATTCTCATCCGTGATCCAAAGGCGATCTGCCAAGAGGGCGGCAACGGCGGCAAGATCTTCACGCTTGGATGCATCCCGGTCGCCATCAGTCCCAAACACTGTGATGAGTTCTCCTTCAACAAGCGGTCGCAGAGTTGTCAGCGTCGCCTCTAGAGCCTCAGGCGTATGCGCGTAGTCCACCAGGACGCGAGGCTGCTTCGGGATCGTTGGCACCGCCTCCATTCGACCAGGAGGCGCCACAGCGCTGGCTAAACCGGTAATAGCTTGGTCGATTGGCACGCCCATTTGAGCTGCGCAGGCAAGCGCGAGAGCGGAGTTTTGGACGTTCACCTTCCCGGGAAGAGGGCAGAAGCAATCGTGAATCATGCCTCCCGGATCCTTCAGTTCAAAACCGATACCCCAGCGAACGGGATCGTCCGCCATATCTATTACTTCCCAATTAGCCGCCGGGTGCGGTGTATCGGATGTCGAGTTTCCAAAGGCCGAAACTGTGTCGATCGGGATTTGTGCCTCCTCAGCCAGCCTTCGACCCCACTTGTCGTCTAGAGACACCACCCCTGCTCTCGCGTACTTCGTCGTGAATAGCTGGGCTTTCGCCTCGAAGTAATTGGCCATATCACCATAGAAGTCCAGGTGATCGTGTTGAAGATTGGTGAAGATGACCGAGTCAAATTTCAATCCCGCTAGGCGATGTAGTGAGAGCGCGTGGGAAGATGCTTCAACGACCGCGGCTGCGTAACCGTTCTGCGCAGCAACCGCAAGGGCACGGTACACAACCGGAGATTCAGCGGTGGTGCGTTCAGAGACCAGGGCGTCTTCGCCTTCTTTTCCTACATCAATCTCAACGGTGCCCATCAAAGCGACTTTGTCGAATGTGGAACTCAGGGCGCCGCGCACAAGGTACGTGGTGGTTGTTTTCCCGTTCGTGCCGGTGACTGCAACAAGCGTGAGTTCTGAAACGTAAGGCCCGTAAATACGGCTGGCAATGAGGCCTGCGGCTTGGCGGGGGTCTTCCACAGCTATGACGGGAACGGCGATGTCGTTGGCTAGCTCCTTGCCCGCGTGATCCGTCACGACCGCCACAGCCCCTGCGCGAACTGCTTCTCGAGCGAACCTGATGCCGTGATGTTTGAGTCCGCCGACCGCAACGAAAATCCAGCCCGGCTCCATGTCAGAAGAATCGAGAGTGACGCCGCTCACGTAGACGGTGGAGAAGTCCGAGAAATCCGGTTTGGACTCTTGCGAAGTTCCTAAACCGGACATCACTGATGAGAGCAGCACCGGTTCGATTGCAGGCCGCAGCGTATTGATCAAACTCATGAGAACAGCCTACCGCGGATCAGCGGCGCGCCTTTGGGCGGCGGCCGTGTCAGGGTGCTTCATCGCCTGAACCAGTAGGACTTTGGCTTATGCTAGATGTGACATGAAGCACCGCAGGATCGGAGGGTCTGTATGGAAGACGACGAACCTCGTTCCGAGACTGGCGGGGAAGGGTCCTTACCGGACAGACCTAAAGACCCCGTTGTCCCGCAGCCGTCAACCTCAGACATGGAGAACCCTCCGGTTGCAGGAAAAGCATCTTCGATGTTCCTCTTGCAGACGATTCTTGATTCCGCTTTGGATCCGGGTTATCGAGAAGCCGCGAAGAGGCCGCCAGAGCATCTGCGATGGTGGCGCGTGCTTTTGATTGCCATAGTGGTACTGCTACTTGGACTAGGCACCGGCATTGCGATTCGGGCGCTAAGGATTGAGAACGTGAGCAGTTCACAGGCCAGGGGAGCGTTGCTAGATCAGGTCGAACTCAAGCAGGCGGACACTGTCGCCCTTCAAACGGAAGTTGACGACATGTCGCACACTATTGAACAGCGAAGCGCGACAAGCAAGACCAGGCCGCCCCTGCCAGATTTCGTGGAGCTGTCTGCTGGAACACAACCAACCTCTGGCCCCGGCATTTTACTCACTCTGAGTGATGGACAAGGCGGGGGAGCGACCTCTGCCGGTGTCGCCAAGGACAGCGACATTCGGCTTTTAGTAAACGTGCTCTGGCAGGCTGGTGCCGAGGCGATTTCAGTAAACGAGGTCAGACTGGGGCCCGCAACGACCATCAGAACTGCAGGAAGCGCCATTCTGGTTGATTTAAGCGCCATAGCAAGCCCTTACGAAATTTCGGCGGTGGGCGACCCAGACAATCTGATGGCTGCGGTACAAACGGGTGCATCAGGTGAAGCCATTCGTAAATTCATGGAAGGCTCGCATTTACAGTTGGTGGCAAAGGAAGAAAAGCAGCTAAGTTTAGAAGGTGCGGCAGCTGGCCGCTTCCAAAACACCGAGACCCTAGAGTAAGAGGGGGCACGATTTGATTGCTGTCATTGGCCTGCTAATCGGCATCATTTTGGGCCTTTCCTTCGACCCTGTGATTCCCGCAGGATTCCAACCATTCCTGCCGGTGGCGGTGGTAGCTGCGATGGACGCTCTTTTCGGTGCTGCAAGGGCGCGACTCGAAGGTATCTTCAACGACCGAGTATTCATCACGTCTTTGTTTTGGAATGTTGTGGTGGCCTGTTTACTCGTGTTCCTGGGTGTCCAACTTGGAGTTGGTTCTTCCATGACGACGGCCGTCGTGGTTGTGTTGGGAATGCGAATTTTTGCGAACGCAGCTTCGATTCGGCGCCTAATCTTCAAGGCCTAAAATGGGTAGAGACCGAAAAGAGACTCGCGCTGAAGGAGCGGAACCGACGAAGCCTGTCGCTGCTATGCGCACGCTCAGACATACTTTCTTTGCTAAACCGCGTCCCATACACCTGGTTATGCTTCTTTTGTTCGTAGCGCTTGGTCTTGCACTGGCCACGCAGGTCAAGCTGCATCGGAGTGACCCCCTGGAGACTCTGTCAGAAGATGAGCTCGTGCAGGTGCTGGCGGAACTCGACAGTAGGGAAGATGATCTACGCCAGGAAAGAAGAGAGCTAGAGCAGCAATTGCGCGAACTCAACTCAGCCGCCTCTCAGCTAGAAGCGAGCCAGGAGGCCGCAGAGAAACTTCAGCTGCAGACCCGGATTGCTGCTGGGTTAGTGCCCGTCGAAGGACCCGGCATCGTCGTTGGAGTTGCGGACATGACACACTCTCTCACCCCGCAGGTGTTCGTTACGACTTTGGCGGAACTTCGAAATGCGGGGGCGGAAGCGATCGCCTTGAACGACCACCGGCTCACTTTGCGTTCCTGGTTTGCTCAAGATGGCAGTGCAATTGTGGTCGATGGCCACCGGCTCGAAGCGCCATACACGTGGAGGGTCATCGGCGAACCGCAAACACTCGCAAGCGCGCTAGAAATACGTGGGGGCGCCGCTGCTCAAATGCGTGCATACAATGCCGTTGTGACGATAGATCAGACAGATCATCTACAGATCAAGTCCGTCGCAGAACCCTTCACCCCAAACTGGGCTAGTGTGGAAGCAGGTGAGGACTAAGGTATAGGTTCGACACCTAGACAATGCGCTACCCTTGAACTTAGATCAGTGCTGACAGAGATGGAGGACCAGCAATGGTGGACGAGCCAAAAAGTGACCCGACACAGACAGCTTTCTTTGGCGCGCCCGCTACTGAGACTGCGACCAATGTGGAACCCATTCCTCTGTCTGAGCTCGATAGCGAAGCTGTGGCAGCACTTCCGCCCGGCACCGCATTGCTCATCGTTCAGCGTGGTCCAAACTCTGGCGCGCGGTTCCTCTTAGATCAGCCCGTTACTAACGCTGGCCGCTCGCCGTCGGCGGACATTTTCTTGGACGATGTGACGGTCTCTCGCAAGCACTGCCAGTTCATCGCCGAAGATGGCGGCCATTTGGTGAGAGATTCGGGTGCACTAAATGGAACCTACGTAAATCGGGAACGCGTGGATTCCGCAAAACTGAAGGCCGGTGACGAAGTCCAGATCGGCAAATACCGGATGACCTACCAGCCTTCTCAAAATAGGCAATGACAGTTAGCAATGCGTCTCGCGCCTACGCAACTGCGCAGGCGGAGTCTTGGCCGCGCACCGTAAGTCAGAACCCGGAATTCACCATCGGAGCTGTCGCTGAAATGGTGGCATCAGAGTTTCCGGCTACCACCGTTTCCAAAATCCGGTTTCTGGAGGATAAAGGACTGATTAAGCCGCAACGCTCACAGTCCGGATATCGTAAGTACTCAAGAGCTGATGTAGAGCGTATACGGTTCATCCTGACGCAGCAGCGAGACTCTTACGCGCCGCTCAAGGTGATTGGAGAGCAGCTGAAAGCTCTGGACGCCGGCCACGATGTTCAGCCTGTCCCAACAGCGCGTCTCGTGTCTTCCGAGGGCAAGACCGTTTTGCCGGCCGGCTCGGAGATGATCAGCGCACGCGAACTGAGCGATTTGACCGGAGTGAGTGCGGATCGGCTGCACGAATACACCCAATTGGGCCTAATACTGCCTGACCTGGGGGGATACTTTTTAGTTCGGACTGTAACCGTCGTGAATCTGCTGGTCATGCTTGAAGATGCCGGTATCCCTGCCAGGAATTTGCGGGCAGTGAAACAGGGTGCAGAACGATCAGCGGACATTGTTGACCAAGCGGTGACCTCAAGGGAGAATCGAAATAAGCCGGGAGAAAAGGAGCGCAGCAGAGCCCAGTTTGAGGACCTCTCGCAACTTTTCGGCCGTCTACACCAGGAGCTTCTTGCCGTGGCAGTCGAGAAGCTCTCGAACACCTGAACCAAAGTCTCGACGTCAACTTGAAGGTTAAGGCCACGCCGACCAGGTGGTTGACCGGATCAACGCTGAGACATAGCTTGGTCGTATAGGCGCAATAGTTCGAGTCCGTAGCGGCTCGTACAAAGTAGAAGGAGACCCTTTGTGAGCTCACAACCGGTAGAGAGTGGGGGAGCGGGTGCCAGGCAGGCCATGCTATTTGGGGATCCTCTGGAAAGCATTGGCTTAGCGGCGGGCTACCGCGGACCAATTGCCTGCCAGGCCGCGGGAATTACGTACCGGCAGCTGGACTACTGGGCTCGAACCGGTCTGGTTGTCCCGTCGTTGCGCTCTGCAAAGGGATCGGGGTCTGCGCGGCTGTATTCCTTCAAAGACATACTGGTTCTGCGTGTGGTGAAGAAACTCTTGGACGCGGGTGTGTCGCTCCAGCAAGTCCGTTCTGCGATCGCGCAACTGGGAGATCGCGGAGTAGACGACTTAGCTTCGATCACGCTCATGAGCGATGGCGCTTCCGTGTATGAATGTTCTTCGACGGATGAAATCGTTGATTTGCTAGAGGGCGGCCAAGGCGTGTTCGGTATTGCGGTCGGGCGAGTATGGCGAGAAGTCGAAGGTTCCTTGGCCCAGTTTCCTACAGAGGATCAGGACGAGGTAATCACTATGGATCAGCTCGAGGTCCGGCGGCGCCAACGGCGCAGTGCTTCATGACGCACTCGGACGCGCACGAACCGCGCGCCGTTGACGTTCAAATAACAGGAGAAAACCTGGGGCGCACGTTCTTTTTGCGCTGTCGCACGGCCGCGGATGAGAATCTGATCTGCGGCTGGGGAAAGCCCGGACAACTGGCAGAAACCGCGGCCGAACTTCACCTGGAAGGCTTGGGGTATCAGATCGAGGCTTTCCTAAGCTGGCTCCGAGGCGGCGTGACAGATTCGCGGATCAGTAAGGTTATAGTCAGTCCGGCTGAGAGACAGACCTGGACCGACTTCGTACTGCTTGAGTAGGAGATAGGCGGAAGGCCGGTTAGCCAGACCTCTGCAACTCAATCTGACATAATATACATTATCGGCTTATCGTTCAGCTGGCAGCTTGCTACTTTAGAGTCGACAAGCCCGGATGATAGACTGATCTTTGCTCAATTACTGTCGGTGGAATGAGGAACATAGTGGCTGACCGGGCTTTACGGGGCATGCAGATTGGTTCTAAGTCTTTGGAATCCGAAGACGGCGTGATTTTTGCAGACAGAGTCGAGGCAAACTACGTCTGCCCCAGAGGACACAGCTTCTCCGTCACTCTCTCAGCCGATGCAGAAAAGCCTCCAACTTGGGAGTGTCGCTGCGGTCAGACCGCTGAGCTTGTCGGAGACACCGAGGCCGAAGATGAGACGAAGCCAGTGAAGCCGGTGCGCACCCACTGGGACATGCTGCTGGAGCGCCGGAGTTTAGAAGAGCTCGATCAACTACTGAACGAGCAACTGGACGCTTATAGGAGCGGCGAACTTCGTCTGGATACAAACTTCAGTTGAGTTCGAGCTCTAGGCCGAGCATCTGACATAATCCGGGTACAACTGTTTGCCTTCGTAAATAGAACGCGTGTTCTACAGAGGTTGCATCCCTCGAGTTCTCCGGCTGCGCTTCTCTCGCATCCACCGGCTCAGCGACGTGAGCAGAGCCGCTGAACCAAGCACCAGAGCGAGTGCAATCATTTCTAGAGGCAACCGGGTTCCCAATCGAGCTGCTGGCGTGAGTGAGGTTCGCAGCGGAAGCTCAGCTTCAATGAACGCGGCTTCTTGTTTACCCGATGCAAACTCGATCCGACCGTTTGGTAGGACCACTGCCGAGACGCCGTTTGTGGAAACCTGAACTGATGCACGCGAGAATTCCGCGGCGCGGAACCTGGTCATCTGGAGCTGCTGTGTCGACTCAGCTGAGTCACGAAAGTGTGAGTTGTTGGTGGGGATGAGAATAGCTTGACCGCCAAGCTGCACGCCTTCGGCAATGATCTGCTCATCCCCCGCCTCGAAACAAATCCCAACGGCGAAAGGAATCGCTCTGCCGTCTGTGAGTTCGACTGTAAGCAGTCCGGGGTTGTCAACAGCAACCATGTCAACGCTGATACCGGCGGCCTCCACTGCCAGGAATTCGGATACTGAGCGCCAAGGGACAAACTCGCCCCACGGAACGGGGTGTTGTTTCCCGTAGCGCTGCTCTTGATGCGTTCCATCAGCGCCCCAGGCGCCGTACCAGTTGAACCGCTCCCCCTCCCCGAACTCCTGATAGCCCGCTATGAGAGGAACGCCGGAAGCTTCCACGGCGTCCAAGACCATCTGATGAGTGATCTCGCTGCTGGCTGGATCACGATCCACAGAATCTTCGCCCCAGATCACTACGTCAGGTTTCGCGCCTTCCTGCACAGCTTTTAGGGTCTGGTTCAGATGGTTCTGCGTGACGTGACCTTCCTCCGCGTACGAGTCCTGCATGGGGATTTCCACATTGCCTTGGATGACCAGAACGTCCAGGGTTCCCGCTTCGGGTGCAGTGGGAAGCTTGAAAAGCCCGGGGATCAAGAAAAGTGCGGCCGCTCCAAGCGCTAGAAAAAGCCTCCGGCGACCGGATTGCTTCACCGCGGACAAAGAATGGAGCGCAAGGACCACCACGGAGACCATCGCGGCAGAAACCAGCACCTCCCCACCGAGGGGAGCTAAGCCAAGCAGCGGGGTGTCAACCAGCACGTAGGGCAGTTTCGCCCAAGGAAATCCTCCAAGAGGAACCCGAGCCCGAAGCTGCTCGATCCCGACCCACAAAATGGCGACCACTAGAAGCTCGCCCCACCAAGTTCGGGCCCAACGCCAGGAAGACGTTGCGGAGTACATTGCGCCCCATACACCTAAGAAGAACGCCTGCGCCAACGCCAGCAGAATCCAGGCTATGTACGTGTGGTTTGTGGCAACGTTCATCCAGGAAATGTGCGGCAGGAAGAAAACCATCGCCCACAGCGCGGCCAGCGCGGCTCCCCACCAAACCCGCGATGAACGTACAACCCAAAAGAGGATGAACAAAGACAGAAAACTCAGTGGCCAAATTCCCTGATCGGGGAACGCAGCCCACATTGCCGCGCCGGAGATTCCTATCAGAAGTGCTGAAAGCAACAGGTCTTTTCGGGACCGCACTATCCCTCCGTCCACTGGACGACGCCTCGTCGAACGTTGCGGATAGCGCCGTTCACGCTCTTCTTCAGGTCTGGGTCGGTTACCCGTCGGAGTTGCTCTAACAGGTCTATTGTCTGGCGCATCCACCTGACGAAGTCTCCGGGCGGTAGGTCGGAATCGGAAAGAACAGAACTGAGTGTGGCTCCTTCTGCCCACCTGTAAGTTATGTGGGAAAGCTCCGCACTCGGCGCTTTCGTCCGATCTAAGCCCACTTGGTGCTCCGCGCGGTGAATGCGAGAGTAAATATCTTCTACTTGCCACCAGGCTTGGCGAAGACGCGACGTCGGAAGCGACGGCTCACCGGTTGGTAGGTCCCCGCGGGGCTCATACACCAGGGCGCAGATCAAGGCAGCCATCTCCGCATCATCAAGTCCGCTGAATACGCCTTGTGCGAGAGACTCCGCCACCAACAAGTCCCTTTCTCCGAAGACAAGTCTCAGCTGCTCACCACGCTCTGTGACGTCGCCGCCCTCCACGTAGCCAAACTCCCTTAGAACGTCCAGGACTTTATCAAACTCGTGAGCTATCGAAGACGTCTTGGAGTTGATTTCCCTTGCGATTCGGTCGCACTCTCTTCTTGTTCGCGCCCACTCGTGGCCGAGCCTTGCATGAGACTCTCTGTGCGGGCAGCTGTGCACTGGGTGATCTCGAACCTGCTTTTCCAGTCGGTCCACGGTCCGCGCCAACTTCGCAGCTTCAGGGCTTCGCTCCGGGCGGCGCGAAACGCTCACGTCTCGGCCAGCGCCCGCGATCAGCCTGCGGAGCCCTTTCACAACTCCCGCCCGGTCCCGGCTACGTCGTACCCCGGAACGGGGTAGTTGCAGATGACCGATGACCTCGGGAGGCTCTCTGAGGTCGGCCGCTGAAACCTGGTACACCTTTGCGTTCTCCCCTAGAATCTTCACGCTTGGAGGCCCCCAGTCGACATTGGGCGTCCCCAGCACTACACCATAAAGGGGCCGCTTCTTTTCGCGGTATCTTATGGTCTCGCCTGTCCGAAGTGCGGCGACTCGTTGCGCGGTAACTTCGCGGTTGCCAGCGCGCGTCAGCTTTTGTGCTTTCTTCTGAGCCTTCGAGAGTTCTTCTCGGAGCGCGAAGTATTCCGGAGCATCGCCTTGGCTGCATTCGAGTTGCTGCTCAAGCTCTGCCAACTTGCCCTGTTCGCGGCGCAGGCGCGATGCCAATCCGACAACTGCATCATCCGCTTGATATTGGGCGAAACTACTCTCCAGAACTTGGCGGGCGGCTGGGATGGTGGCATGCGCCAGCAAATTCACCACCATGTTGTAATTGGGGAAGAAGGCGCTTCGTAGAGGGTAGGCCGCCCGGGAGGACAGCTGAGCCAGCTCCTCGGGTTGAACTACTTTTCGTTGGAGGACAACCGCGTGTCCCTCAACGTCGATGCCGCGGCGCCCCGCCCGGCCAGTCAGCTGCGTGTATTCCCCCGGATTCAAACGGATGTGCTCAGATCCGTTCCACTTTTCGAGTGACTCGAGTACCACGGTGCGGGCCGGCATGTTTATCCCCAGAGCCAAGGTTTCAGTCGCGTAGACCACCTTCAGCAGGCCAGCAGAAAAGAGGGTCTCGACAGTCTCTTTCAAGATGGGAAGGAGGCCCGCGTGGTGCGAAGCAATGCCCCTACTCAAAGCCGCTTGCCATTTTGCAAGCCCTAAGACGCCGTGGTCCGCAATCGGTATGGCAAGCATCGCCTGCTGAGCAACTTCTTCAATCTGTCTTTGTTCGGCCGCCGTCGTGAGAACCAAGTCTGCTTCCAACAGCTGTCCAACTGCCTCGTCGCAGCCTGCCCTCGAAAAAATGAAGACGATGGCGGGAAGCAGGTCCTTTCCCTGCAGCAGCTGCGCGATGCGGGGACGAGAAATCCTTGCCGGAATGGATCTGCCGGCTCTTCCACCGCGTACTCGAGGCGCCCTGCCCATCTCCACCTGCTGCACCGCATCCAGCAGGAATGGGTTCAGACGTCCTGGAGTGCGTCCCATATGCGTCTGAGCCTCGTGAGCCTGATAGTTTTCTGCGGCGTATAGGTCGTATAGTCGGTTTCGCACGATCATCTGCTGGTAGAGAGGGACCGGGCGGCGCGTACTGACCACCACTTCACATTCGCCGCGGACTTCCGCTATCCAGCTACCGAACTCTTGGATGTTCGACACGGTCGCCGATAAGCACACAACTTTCACCCATTGCGGCAGCTGGATAAGAACTTCCTCCCAGACAGGTCCGCGCACCAAGTCAGCCAAGTAGTGCACCTCGTCAAGCACTACGGCCCCTACGTCGTCCAGGTCGGCGTCCGCATAGATCATGTTTCGAAGGACTTCCGTTGTCATAACGACAACATCTGCCCTGCCGTTTATCGCCGTGTCGCCGGTGAGAAGTCCGACGCGTTCGGTTCCGAACTTTGCGCAGAACTCCCGGTACTTCTGGTTAGACAGTGCCTTAATGGGTGTGGTGTAGAACGCTCGTTCTCCCCGCTGGAGAGCTACATAGACCGCGCCCTCCCCCACCACCGTTTTCCCGGATCCTGTTGGGGCGGACACCAAGACCGAACTTCCCAGAGCAAAAGCTGCCAAAGCCTCTCTTTGGAAATCATCAGGACTGAAACTGAGCGTCTCAAAATATGTGTCCAGACCTGAGGAATCAACGCGCATCTGGCGCTGAAAGGCCACCATCCTCTGCGTGGGTGAGAGTTCCTCCATTGCCTCCTGTGGGCCTTCATCCGAGGTCGTGCTGGGTGTCACGGGAACTCCTTTAGTGGCGGCCAGTTGCCATTCCAGTCTAGCGTTCACCGGTGCCCGGAACAGCTCCCCATACGGCCAAGGCCTGGTTTGCCCGCTCCGCCGCAGACTCCAGGTACCTGTTTGGTGTAACAGAGACTATGTACGGACTTAAGAGAATTAGCTGTGTTGTTATCCAGGCATCGTCCCACACCTGGAACACGGCAGAAAGCTCCGAACCTGCGCTGCTGGTTGAGATCGCAGGGAGTTCAGTTAGTAACCACTGCGCTTCTCGGCTAAGCACGACGGTGCACTGTTCTTCGCGTCTCTTGGCCGATGGTTTTCTACCGTCAACCGTCACTGGTCCGCCCATCTCTGCGAAGACAATTCTGTCCAACCGGAAGTTCCGTTCTTCTTCGGCCTCGTGGCACCAACCGTTCAGTACCCAGCCGTCCGGAACCTGCAAAAGTGCAATGGGATCCACCGTGCGGTCCGACAACCGGGACCTGCCTGAAAGATACGTCAGGTGCAGTTCCCGTCCATCGCTGAGCGCAGTTTCCACTAGTTGATGCCACTTTGAAAGCTTGTTGGAGTCTATGACCGACAGAAGACGCGCAAGATCTGCGAAGTTTGGGACCTCATGCGGGCCGGCTAGCGCCAGGACTTTCGAAATGAGCTGGGGAATTTGGTCCAGGTCAGCGGCGTCTTGTCGCGAACCCATCGCCGCCAGACCTACGACAAGACGCGACGTCTCATCTGCCGTGAGCGGTTGGCTACCGCTGGCACCCAGATCAAAAGTCAGGGCAACTTCACCGCGGCGCTCTAAAAGATCCATATCGAAGAAAAAAGTCTGATCCGGTAGTTGGTCCCCAACCCCCGCGCGATCTAGAAGATCTATATCCGCGCGGATTTGCTGCGTGGTTCTTCCCAGGACTCGGCCCAGCTGGGTGAGTGTGACTCCAGGATTGTTCCTAACAAGCGTGACCAAAGCTAGGTGGCGGGAAAGAGTGACGGTCTTATTCTCCATTTGCTCTCTCCTCCCCCAAGTTCGATATCGCTGCTTCCTCCAAAAGTGTCAGTAGCCGCGTGCGTAAAGGCAAAGGTGCAACGACGACCGTGGCCGAGGCGTGATCCAAGATGAGCTTCTCCCAATAGGTCCAGTCCCCCGCCTCCCCACGCATGAGGTCCCATCCTTCTTGCCGCAGGACACCAGACGGGTATTCGGACCCGGCAAGTTCACGGCACCGCATACGCACAAGCGGGGCCGCATCTTCTTTCACCCAAAGGAGCGGTCGTACCTCGAACTCGTAGGGACTCTCCCCCACTTCGGAAGGAGCGGCGTCCGGGAGCTCATAGCAATCCGGTTCGGCAATCAAAGTTACCGGCTCGCGAACGCGAGAGAGCCTAAACAGTCTTTCTGCCTCGCGGTTGAAGTCATATCCCCACAGGTAGACCGCTGTTCCGCGAACCAGCAGAGACAGAGGAGCAACATCTCTGTCTTCTGTTCCAGTCCTGGACGAATAGGAAAAAGAGACTGGCTGCCTGAGGGACATCGCTTCCAAAAGGATACGCAAGTGCTCCGCGCCTTCAAGCTTGCCGTGGATGTGCGCCGCTGAGCCGCTCGCCCCACCTTTGACCCGCGAGGAAAGCTTCAAGCTGAGCCTAGACATCTCTACCGGGGATGATCTTTCCCAGGCCGACGCAGCTTGCAGCAGCAGGCTTAACTCCTGTTGGGTCAGTTCAACAGAGCCGGTGTGGTCACCGCTGGCAATCGAGTACAAAGGTTCCGACAAGCCTTCTATTACCCTCACCTGCAGGCCAGACTCACGAAGGGCCGCCAAATCCCGCTCGAACGTCCGCTGGAATGTGCCATCGCTCAAATCCGTATAACCACCAACAAGTTCCCTGAGCTGCCGCCGCGAGTAGCCGCCGCGGGAATTGAGCAAGTTCAGGGCCAGGGTGAGGATACGCAGTGAGGTCTTTTGTTGTTGGGATTGCAAAGATGCTCCTTCAGCCCTGCTGCTCTAGGCCAGTCTAGAAGCAATCAACTCTGACACTATTATCCCCTGGGCCCCGATCGCCAGCAGGTCATCCATCACCCGATTTACGTGGTCACGTCGCACCACGACTCTGACCGCGCACCAGCTTCTGTCAGCAAGTGGAGAGACGGTTGGAGACTCGAAACCTGGCGTGATTCTCTCAGCGTCGGGCAGGATCGAAACGGGAACGTGGTAGTCCACGAGGACGTGGCGCTTGGCGACCAACACTCCCTGGAGCCGCCGGTTCAGCACTTCCACCGCCGAGTTTGTTTTCAGGGAGTCGTTCGTTATTAGGATCGCTTCCGAATGGATTAGCGGTTCGCCGAACACCTTGAGTCCTGCAGCACGCAAAGTGGAGCCCGTCTCGACGACATCGGCGATCAGGTCGGCAACGCCGAGCTGGATGGATGATTCCACAGCGCCGTCCAGCCGTACCACGGACGCCACGATTCCCTGGGTAGCAAGGTAGTCTTCCACGAGCTTTTGATACGAGGTGGCAATGCGCTTCCCCTGGATCTGCTCCAGTCCGTCCATAGTTCCAATGGGCGCGGCGAACCGGAAAGTCGCCTTCGCAAAACCCAAAGCTGAGAACTCTTTGGCGTCGGTCTCTGAATCCGCAAGCAGATCACGCCCAGTGATACCGGCGTGAATGCGGCCCTGGCCAACATACACAGCGATGTCCCGTGGACGCAGGAAGAATATTCGTAAATCGTTTGCGGGGTCGTCAAGCACTAGTTCCCGGCCGCGGCGCCTACTTCGATATCCCGCCTCGGAAAGAAGTTCAACCGATTTTTCTGACAGACTTCCCTTATTGGGGATTGCAATCTCTAGCACGATGCCTCACAGGTGACGGTAGATGTCTTCGAGTTCCAAACCACGCGCAATCATCATCACCTGCGCGTGGTAGAGAAGTTGGGAGATCTCCAATGCAAGTTCGTCATCGCTTTCGTACTCAGCAGCAATCCAGACCTCGCCGGCTTCTTCGATGATCTTTTTGCCGATGTGATGGATGCCCTGTTCAAGCTCCGCCACGGTTCCGGAACCGGCAGGGCGGGTGATCGATTTTTCCTTGAGCTCGGCAAAGAGATCTTCGAAACTAGTCATGCCACTAAGGTTACGTCACCACGCTGCACCTAAAGCCGTTAGTCCACGTACTCGTTAGTCACGGATCCTTCTGCACGGTCTGTCAGCGCCGGTTCATCAAGGATACGAGCCAAGAAGGGTCCCATTTCGCTCCACTGATCCAAGTTTTGGATCCCTGAAGCGGTTCCGTTTGCGTCTTTCCAGAGCGGTATCGTTGCCATAAGCACCGCCCTGGCGCCCTCCGTTGCTGTCGAATCCGCGAGACTCTCATCCCACTTGGCCGTGGCTTCCACGGCCAGTTCCGGATCCGATATGGCGAGCCCAACACCGTCAGTTATGTCGCCTAAGATCGCCCGGAGTTCTTCAGAATGGCTTGCTGCGAACTTTTCGGTGGTGACAATGGAAGCTCCCACCAACGGCGTCTCATCCGGCGAAAGCGCAAGAGACCTTGACGCAAAGCCCATTTGCTGAAGGCTGACAGGTTCAGAATTCACGAAGCCGACGATGGCGTCGACTTCTCCGGCGACCAGTGCCGCTGCCTGCGTAAATCCAACAGAGACGATATTCACGTCTTCCCTGCTCAACCCCCCTTCATCAAGGGCTGCCAGAAGTCCAAACCAGTTGGAGCCGAATTCGCCGGGCACCCCAATCTTGCGACCCTTCAAGTCTGCAAAAGACTGGATGTCTGAGTCTTCGGGAACGATCACCTCAACCGGGTAGCGGTGGTAATAGGCGCCTACCGAGACGACGTCTAGGCCCTGCGCTCTAGCCTGAAGGACCTCGTCCCCGGAAGCTACTGTCACGTCCTCGTCGCCCGTGGACAGTGCGCTGAAAAGGCCTTCTTCCGTCCCGTGGTGCCTGATGACGACCGGAGTTTCGACGTTTGAAAAGTCCGCTAAGTACACCGGGGAGAACTGAACGTTTGGGATATAGGTCAGCCCCACGGTGATGGAATCCGCGCTCTGCGCGTCCGACTCTTCTAGGGCCGCGCCAGCGCAGGAACTCAGCAGTCCCGCACCCAGAATTCCTCCTGCAGCCACTGCCACCAACTTTTGGATACGTTTCAAGAATCTCTCCTCTTACTTCGATACGGCGATGTAATCCGCCCTCTTCTCGTCTCCCCCACCATGCTCTTTCCGCGCCGCTCCAGCAGATACACAGCTGAGTAGGCCACCATTGCCAGTAAGCACAGAACGGCGACGGTCACAAACATTCCTGCAGTGTCGAGATTGTGCTGTTGTTGAGAGAGCAGTTGCCCCAGCCCGGAGCCGCCCATCACCATCTCCCCCACGACAGCTCCGGTGATGGACAGAGTAAATCCGTTCCGGATACCGGCAAGCAGACTGGGGGCTACCAGGGGAAGTTCCACCGAAAGAATCATCCTCATGCCGCTGGCTCCATCCAGAGCGGCAGCGTCCAAGATGTCCTTATCTAGGTGGCGCAGACCTACCGTTGTGGACACCAGAATGGGAAAGAAGACCATGAGAGCGCAGAGCAACACGATGGCGAACAGCCCTCTGCCCACCCACAGAACCAGTAGAGGTGCCAAAGCGACGGCCGGAATGGCTTGAGTGGCGCCAAGAAAGGGTTGAAGCGCGGCGTTTACAAACTTGGACCTGTAAATCAACCAACTGGTGGGAATCGCCACAGCCGCACCAAGAACTGAGCCAAGCAGTGCTTCACCAAACGTTACTTCGACTCGCCGCCAAAACCATGGCGTACCAAACAGGTCATAGGCGCGGCCTGCGAAGCCTTTTGGAGTTGGTACAAAAAGCGCAGAAGAGGACCCGCTTGTAGACATGAGTGTCCAAAGGGTCAGCAGCACCACTAGAAGAATCAGCGGTGCCAGCCGCGTAAGCCAGTCTGTGCGTTCACCCGTCCCCATGAGGCCTTCCTGCCACGGGGTGCGCAACGCAAAATGCTGGGCGCGCCAAAGCGCGTCCTTCGCTCCTCCCATCCGGACTTTAACCGTCGGCGCTGGAATTTCACCAGCTCAGCCACCATGAGGTGGGTCGCGGACTCTAACCGCCGGCTCGGACTTTCACCGACCCCGAAGCACAGCCATTATCTCATAACCCGCGGCCACTGACCGTAGGACTATTCTCATGGCGGACGACTAGAACTCTGAACGGAAGTTTTCCGTTGCGAGCCCGCGCAAGACGTCGACTTCCTGGCGGTGATCCTCACAGGAGAATACTGACGAACCGGCAACAAAGTTGTTCACACCGGCCCTCGCCGCGCGGACAATGGTTTCCCGGTTCACGCCGCCATCAACTTGGACGTCTATGTCCAGATCATCACGCTGAATGAGCTCTCGCAGCTTTTCTGCTTTAGGCAGGACTTCAGTCAAGAATTTTTGACCGCCGAATCCTGGCTCCACGGTCATGATCAAGAACATGTCGAAGTCGTCTAGGAACTCCAAGTATGGCTCAATGGGTGTTGCCGGTTTGAAGGCGATACCCACCTTGCTTCCGGCGGCGCGCAGCTCCCTGGCCAACCTGATCGGCGCCTTTGCAGCTTCAGCGTGAAACGTCACCATGTCGCAACCTGCATCGGCATAGGAGCGCGCCCACCGATCAGGATCCTCGATCATCAGGTGAGCTTCGATAGGGACTTTAGTAGATGCTTTGGCTGCGTCCACTATTGGTAGTCCCCAGGACAGGTTCGGAACAAAATGGTTGTCCATCACATCGACGTGGATGCGATCAGAGTTATCTATGGACTCCAACTCTTCCCGCAGTCTGCCCATGTCGCAGTTGAGGATGGAAGGAGAAATTTTGATGTCTACGGTCATGTGTTTTCCTTAAATTAGGGCCGAGGCATTTTCCTAAGAAGCGCTACAAACATGGCGTCGGTGCCATGGAGGTGAGGCCACAGCTGCAGCGAGTTTTGAACCACTTGGGTACGAAGATCATTTGCGCCTGGAACGGTATCGGGAACGGTGAACTCCGTGATCGCCAGACTTTGTGCAATCTCTGCGGTGTTTATCAGTTCTAGGGGCGCCTGATCCATTGCCCATTCGACCAGATCCAATGTTTCTTCAACCTGCGGCGTGCATGTCACCCAGGCCAGGACACCGCCCGGTCTGGTGAGCTGCCATCCGCGCGTGAATAGGGCCTTTTGAAGTGGCACAAGTTCATCAAGATCATCCGGGGTGTGGCGCCATCTGGACTCGGGGCGCCGCCTCAGGGAACCGAGGCCAGAGCACGGCGCATCGACAAGTACACGATCGAATCCGCCGCCTTTGTGCTTTGGAAATGTGCGTCCATCCAGGTTCTCTACGGTAACGTTCTGCAACGCTTGAACAGAGCGTTCAACGAGTCGTGCGCGATGCGGGCTAATCTCATTCGCGATGACCGTTGCACCTCTTTGCGCAGCGAGTGCTCCAAGCAGGGCAGATTTGCCACCGGGCCCAGCACAGAGATCAAGCCATTCCTTGTCAGGCCCCTCGATGGGTGCATTTGCCAATAAGAGAGCAGCAAACTGGGAGCCTTCGTCTTGTACCGCGGATCGCCCTTCGCGAACAGACGGCAACGCACCAGGATCACCGCCATCTAAAATGACAGCGTATTCGGAAAGCTCCCCCTGCGATGTGGTGCGCTGCAATACGTCCTCGGCCTCAGACGCAAGTTCCTCAGGGGTGATCAGCCCCGGGCGCGCGACCAGGTTCACCTGAGGGGTGACATTGTTGGCTGCCAAAGCCTGTTCAAGTTCGGAAGCCGAACGCCCGCGGTCGACCAGCGACTGCTGAAAGCTCTCCACCATCCAGGTGGGGTGCGATTGGCGCGCGGCCAAGCGGCGTTCCGGCTCAGGAATTGCTTCAAATATCTCGCTGATGTCATCGGTTGAAGCCCGGGTTATGGAACGCAAAATCGCATTTATCATACGGACTGGTCCGTCAGTAGTCAGCTCTCTTGCCACATCCACCGTCTCGGACACTGCGGCGTGGTCCGGCACTCTCATGAAAAGTAGTTGATACGCGCCGAGGCGAAGCAACTGGAGGACGGCCGGGTCCAGCTCCTCAAGTGGTCGCGAACTGAATCTCTTGATCACCTCGTCCAGATAGGCTCTCCACCGAAGCGTTCCGTAGACCAGCTCAGAAGTGAACGCGGCGTCACGGAAATCAAACCGAGGATTGCTAGCCTGTTCGTCCCGCAAGACTTTCGGCAGAATCAGGTTTGCGAACGCATCGTCTTCTTCCACTTGAAGGAGAACCTGCACCGCCAAAAGTCGGGGCCGATCAGAAGTCCGCTTCTTCACGTAGCCATCTTTATACTTCTTGCTCATCCGTCCCTCCCAGTCTCCAACTTGCGTTCCATCGTGCGCCTCGAAGCCAAGCGTCGGCCTCCATCCACCTTTTCCCCGCGGGCGCGACTTTGCCAAGCCTGACGGCACCTGCCGCGCAAGCGACGAACACATCGTTCTTTGTCGCGGTGATGGTGCCGGCGGGGTCGGCGTCACTCCCCCCCACGTTGGTCACCGGACCGAGTTTAAGGACGGACCCATTTGGAAGCGTCGTCCATGCCCCCGGGTTCGGGGTTACGGAACGAACAAGACGATCTATTTGCTGAGAGTCCTTCTCAAAATCGACGAAAGCGTCCGCTTTGACAAGGCGCGGAGCGAGCGTGATACCGATGGCGCTTTGTGGTTTCGCCGCTTCCCTACCCCGCTCAATGTCGTTCACAACTTCCAGGACCTGATCGGCGCCTAACAGACTCAACCTCTGCAGCAGTTCGCCCGCGGTTTCACCGGCAGCCACGGGCACCGAAAGCGTCGAGAAGACCGGGCCGGTGTCCAGTCCCTCTTCGAGTTGAAAGACACTGGTCGCTGCAGTTTCGTCACCAGCGCGGATAGTCCACTGGACGGGAGCAGCACCGCGCCACCTGGGCAGATCCGAAAAGTGCAGATTGATCCACCCCGCGCGGGGCAACTCTAGTAGCTGCGTTGGCAGGATTGCTCCGTAAGCGACCACAATGCCTAAGTCGGGCGCCCATTCGCGTAGCGTTGCTAGAGAATCGGGCGAGCTGGGCTTTGATGTTTCGAGAACGGGAAGTCCGGCACTGCGCGCAACTCTAGCCACGGGTGTCTCTTCCGCGACCCCTCTTCGGCCAGCGCGTGCGGGCGGGCGCGTAACAGCGCCGACCACTTCTTTTCCGTCGGCTAGCAGCCGTTGAAGCGTCGGAACGGCAGCGTGTGGCGATCCTGCAAAGACTATTCTCACGCGCCCAGTCTAGCTGAGCCGCTGATCAGTCAAGGAACTCATGAGGATCCACCGTGAAGCGCACTTTTGGTTGCCGACGCAAACTACGCTGATTCGCGATCGTCTTCAGGTGGTGCATGAGCGACATCGCTTGCGCAGTCTCGCACGAAATGACCGCGGAAGTCTCCTGCTCACTTTCAGATTCCAAGGACCCTTCCGCCAGGCCTAGCACTACCAGCCGTGGCTCGCTCGGATCAAGCGCGTATTCCCCAGACTCTAGTTTTGCAAGCACGCTTCTCACAGCGCTGGCCTGCCCCCTTAGACCGACGACCCATCGAGCGGGGTAGAAGCCTACGTCTCGAAGCTCGGATAGGAGCTCTCCAGCAAGTTGAACCGGGCGCCAACGCACAAGCGCGCTGCTCAAACGATCGGGCACCTGCCCAGCCAATAACCCAGCGGATCGTGGCCTGCCCAGCGCGAACGTTGAAAACCAGCGTCGAGCAGCAGCAGCTTCCGCATCCAGACGGCCCGAGTACGCCAGGCGCTCAGCTTCCAGGATTACAACTGCCGCGTATCCGTCCCGTACCTGTGGCTCAGCGCCCGCTGTTGCCACAACTATTTGGGGTATGCTCCTTATTCTTCGTCGGATCTTGGTTGTCGACGAAGAGATGACAACCGGCACGTCGGGAAACGCTAGTCCGAGTTCTCTCGCGGTCCTGTCTGCGCCGACCTCAAGGGTGCGTGCGGGACCCGCCCCACAAGCCGGGCAGCGCGTCAGATCACCCGGCCGCCCGCAATTGCTACATGCGATGGCCTTTTCTAGCAGTGCTCCGCGCGATTGGAGCGGCACTCCGCAATGTTCGCAGTGCCACCGAGACCGGCAATTCGTGCACGGAAGCACTACGAACCGCCCTATGCCCATTGCTTGGACCAACACAGGACCGGTTTTCAGGCCTTCTCGAAGGGTCCTAAAAGCGGCGTCGGGCAACACTGAAAGCGCCGAAATGCCCTCTCTTTCGAAGGCGTCAGGATCCGTGACTTGGATCCTCGGTACGTTCTGCCTGACGGCGTGGGGGTCAGGTTCTACCGACTCGGCCCACTCTGATTGGACGAGCATTTGCGATTTGACCGACCTACTGTAACTGGCTGCCACCAGCCCGAACCTTTCCCACCGCACTCTTGCAACCGCAATATCTAAAATGTCAAAGTTGGGAGCGCGCCTTTCTCTGTAGTGCTCCGAGCCGTCCTCCCAGATTGCGAGTACTGAAGGCACGGGAAAAGGGGTCCACGCTGCTGCCCTGGTTCCAATAACTGCCACGTATTCTCCGCGCAAGGAGCGCAGATGTGTTTCGTACCGAGAGGCATGCGGCAGCTCGGACGCTTGGAATCCGATGGCCGCGTTAGGGAACTTGTCACTAAGCGCGCGGCGAATCTGCTTCGCTACGAACAGCGTCGGAGCAGTCACAATGAGCGGGGTGTTGGTTGCCCAACTGTCCGCAAATGTGGAGAAGAGCAAATCAAGTTGCTGATGCGGGACCACCTGCACAACCGAGCGCTGCAGCCTTTGGCTATCTGCCGTTCCCAGACGCCTGTTGCTTGAGGGATCTGTTACAGAGGGCAGCGGGAAGAGGACCGGGCCTAATTCTTCTTCGACCTTTTGTCTGCGTATAGGAATGGCCAGTGAAAGGATCTGAGAAAGGTTCACGGCAAAGCGCGCCGCTAGGTACCGGTAAGTCGTGAGCATGTCAGCGGTGAATAATGGAATCGCCGACAGGATCCGAAGCAGCGGCGAAAGTTCGCCGTCGTGATCCGATGACAAGGCGAGCCCCACGACCCAACCGTTGATCCGGCGCCCGCCCCACTTGACCCTGACCAGCGAGCCGATGTGGACGCGGCCAAGCATATGCTCTGGGATCGCATAGTCAAAAGGGCGATCCAGGTGAGGGACGTCCAGGTCCACAATGATTCGGGCGACAGTGGGAACAGCGATATCCCTCACCTCCCCTACAATCCGATTGCCTGGCGCAACTCCTTAACGCGATTCAGTTCCTCCCACGGATAACCGGTCCGGCCCAAATGACCATATGCGGACAGGTCCCTGAAGTTCACGTTCAACAGATCCAGATCTTCAATGATACCCAGCGGACGAAGGTCGAATACGGTCTCCACAGCTTGGGATATTGAGTCATCTCCGACGATTCCGGTCCCGAAGGTGTCAATCATCACCGCCACCGGCCTCGAACTGCCAATGGCATAGGCCAACTGAACTTCACACCTGCGTGCAAGACCTGCTGCCACAATATTTTTGGCGACCCACCGGGCTGCATACGCGCCTGACCTATCAACCTTCGAAGGGTCCTTACCAGAAAAAGCTCCTCCACCGTGCGGAACTGCGCCGCCGTACGTGTCCACAATGATCTTGCGGCCGGTGAGGCCCGAGTCAGCAGCCGGGCCACCAAGCACGAATCGGCCCGACGGGTTCATGAGAAGACGCAAACCAGCTGTATCAAGGCCAAGATCGGTCTCTTCTAGGACGGGTTGCACGACGTGACGCGCTAGTGCATCGCGGAGCTCATCCTGGTCCCAATCGGCGGAATGCTGCGCTGAAACCACGATCGTGTCAATCGTCTTGGGCTCGCCATCAACGTAGCCCAGAGTCACCTGTGCTTTGCCGTCTGGGTAGAGTCCCGGAATGATTGAGTTCTTGCGGACATCTGTGAGCTGGCGAGTCAGCTTGTGAGCTAGCCAGATGGGAGCGGGCATCAGGTCGGGCGTTTCATCGGAGGCGTAACCGAACATCATTCCTTGGTCGCCAGCCCCCTGGACATCCCGCGGGTCTACGGCTTCGCTGCCTGCCTCACGCGCCTCCCAAGATTCATCTACTCCCCCGGCAATCTCGGGACTCTGCTGCCCGATTGACACCGAGACACCGCAGGCATGGCCGTCGAACCCAGATGCAGAAGATTCGTATCCGATCTCAATCAGCGTGTCGCGCACCAGCGCTGGAATCTCCACGTAAGCGGAAGTGGTGATCTCACCCAATACATGGACCAGTCCGGTTGTCGCGACGGTTTCAACTGCGACGCGCGCCTGCGGGTCTTGTTGGAGAATCGCATCCAGTATGGTGTCCGAGATGCGGTCGCACACCTTGTCCGGGTGCCCCTCGGTGACGGACTCGGAGGTTCTAAACGTAAATTTGCTATCTGCCACGGCCTCTACCTTAGCGCGCGGCCGCGGCCGCCAATTCGATCAGCCCTTTTGCAAGATCAGCTTTGCTCCCCGCCAATTCGGCAACAGGCTCACCTAGGCTATCCACCACAAATAAAGTGTTGTCCACCTCACCAAAACCTAGACCGTCACCGACTTGGTTAATGGCAATCAGGTCCGCGCCCTTCTGCTTTGCTTTCGCTTTTCCTGCCGCGATTACCTCATCGGCCGAACCAGTTTCTGCCGCAAACCCCACGATGACTTTAGGCCGATTTGATCCGTGAGCGATGGTGTGGAGAAGATCTGGGTTTTGTACCAACTCGATCACGGGCTGGGCCCCCCACTTCTCTTTCTTGAGTTTTTCGCTATGGGAAGTCCTGGGTCGATAGTCGGCTACCGCCGCGGCCATAAACAAGATATCGGCGCTTGGGCCGTGCTGGTTCAAAGCGTTTAGCATGAGTGCAGCTGACTCGCACTCGACCACTTGTATGTGCGGCGTGCGTGGCAGCTCAACTGAGGTATTCCCCGCGAGCAAGATGACTTCAGCACCCGCGCGGGCCGCTGCTTTAGCGATCTCAACACCTTGACGTCCAGTCGAGTGATTTCCCAGGTACCGGACAGGATCTATTGCCTCTACGGTTCCGCCAGCAGTAACCATTACCTTCTTGCCCGTGAGCGGACCGGGCCTGGCACCACTCAGAAGATCATCTATCTGGGCCAGAATCTGGTCAGGCTCAGGCATCCGTCCGCGCCCCGTATCTCCGGAAGACAGCGCGCCGGCGGCCGGCTCTAGAACTAAGACGCCGCGCTCGCGAAGACAGCGGACGTTCTCCTGTGTGGCCGGGTTCTCCCACATATGAGTGTGCATCGCGGGGACAAGCAGCTTTGGACAGCTGGTGGCTAAGAATGTTGCTGTGAGCATGTCGTCGGCCAGTCCCAGCCTGAGCTTTGCAAGCAGGTCAGCGGTGGCGGGTGCTACGACGAACAGTTTCGACTGCCGCGCCAGCCGCACATGGCTGATCTCACCAGCTCTGTGTAGGACTTCCGTGCTCACCGGATTCTCAGATAGCTCTTGCCAGGTTTGCTCACCCACAAACTCCAGCGAGTTTCTTGTGGGGAGCACATGCACCTCATGTCCGCGTTCGCGTAATCCGCGGACCACGTACGCAATCTTGTACGCGGCGATTCCTGCCCCAACTCCTAAGAGGATGGTGACAGGGCCACTCTCAGGATTGGCTTGCGCCCAAGTCAAGTTTGTCCTCAACAATCTCCCGCAGCGCGATCGAAAGCGCTTTGTCATCGGAGTCGATCGGAACAACCGGACCGACGAACTGGATCATGTTTGATTCCAACTGCACGTTGTACGCGTTTATTTGCCTAGCGCGCTTCGCGGCGTAAATCACCAGCGCATACTTGGAGTCCGTCCGCTCGACAAGTTCGTCAATAGGCGGGTAGGTGATGCCTTCTGGGTTGGCCACAATTCCTGACATTAACGTCGTTCTCCTCTGGTTCGCGGACTGCCCGAAGGTGGGAAGACCGCATTCCCCACCAGACTAATGCAGGCCCATGATGTCAGCCAACTGCCTTACCGCATCATCCAGCTTGTCGTTGGTCACAATGTCGTCAAATTCGCCTGCTGCATCAAGTTCCTGCCTGGCGGTCTTGAGTCTGCGGGTCTGCTCTTCGAACGACTCTGTGCCCCGACCAATCAAACGCCGCTCCAGCTCCTCCCATGAAGGAGGGGCCAGGAAGATGAACCTGGCGCGTGGGAGCGTCCGCCTAATTTGTCTAGCTCCTTCAAGATCGATCTCGAGGAGTACGGTACGTCCCTCTTCAAGCATTTCCTGCACCCCAGAACGCGGAGTGCCGTACTGGTACGCGCCGTGAACGGTCGCTGACTCCAGCAAGTCACCTTGCTGCTTCATGCGGGCGAACTCTTCTTCGGTTACAAAGAAGTAGTGAACCCCATGATGTTCACCAGGGCGAGGCGGCCGGGTAGTGGCCGAAATCGACACGGCGAGCTGGGGATACTTTGCCTGAAGTGCCTTAACCACGGTCCCTTTTCCCACAGCCGTTGGCCCTGAGAGCACGAAGACCCGCGATGCCTCTTTCATCAGGCCAGTATGCCACGCTCAGTGGTGGAAGTACTCCAAGAGCCTTTGCTTTTGAATGGAGCCCAGGCCCTGAAGACGCCGAGATTGAGCTATGCCGACTTCATCCATGATCTGTTCAGCTCTGTGGGGACCAACTCTGGGCAGAGATCTCAGCAGCGCGCTGACGCGCATTTTCGCCAGGGCGGCATCCTCAGTTGCTAAGTCCAACGCCTCTGGCAAAGTCATTTTCTTTGTTTTCAGCGCCGCGCTTACCTCGGACCGGCGCTTGCGAGCCTGCGTCGCCTTCTCAAGGGCTTCCCTGCGCTGGTCGGCTGTTAACTCCGGTAGTGCCAATTCCATCACCTCGTCGTCTGGTGGCAACTATATGGCCTTAATTGCCAATGTAAATAGATTACACAGGGAATTAATTTAATGCGCTATTTAGAGGGCCGAATATCGACTTTGACCTTTTGGTCGGCGCTTCCTAGTCGCAAGATCGACCAAAATCGATGCGAATCGACCTGTGCAGGCGACAAGCGTCAGGGGTTCGCCTGAAGGCGCCTTGGGGCGGCGCTAAGTCGACTCTAGTATTCGTCTAGGAGTTCGTCCCAAAGCTCATCAATCGGAGCTGGGCTGGACGGTTCGGCCCTCTCAGCCGCGGCCCTAGAGCCCATCAGATCAGGATCTTTCCGAATAGCATCGAGCACAGCGTTCACGAATGCGGGAGAGCGGTCAGTGGAGATGCTCTTCACGATCGCGACCGCTTCGTCGATTGCAATGATTGGATCCAGGTCCTCGCTGTTGAAGATCATTTCCCAAACGGCTACCCTCAGCACAGCCAGATCGGCACTCGGTAGTCGGTCCAGATCTTTGATTTTCGAATGACGTTGTATGGCATTGTCTATGTGCTGCAGATTGTCCGCGATGCCGGCCACAATCGTTTGAGAATACTCGGGAAGTGGCGTTTGCGCAGCAGTCAACAGTCGCCGCTCCGCAAGCAGCGAGTGCAAAGCTTTCGAACTCCTGCTTAGTCCGCGTTGCTCCGCTTCGAAAACGACGTCGGCGGCACGTTTGCGGGCCTTTGTTCTCGAGGTGAACTTACGTTGGTCTTTGGACACGTCAGTCGTTTGCCCGGCCAGTGTACTCGCCGGTGCGGGTATCAACCTTGATTCGGGTGCCCTCTCCCAAGAAGAGCGGCACCTGAACCTCGTACCCAGTCTCCACAGTCGCCGGTTTGGTGCCGGCCGAGGAACGGTCGCCCTGCAAGCCAGGTTCCGTGTGTGTGATCTCTAGAACAACGCTCGCTGGAAGCTCGACTCCAAGTACTTGGTCATTGTGAAATGCGACGATCGCATCCTGGTTCTCCACCATGAAGTTCACCGCAGATCCAACCGTTTCAGCCGGAATCATGGTCTGCTCGTAGGTCGAGTTGTCCATGAACACGTAGTCCCCGCCGTCCTGGTACAGATAACTCATCTCACGGCGATCAACGGTCGCGGTCTCAACCTTCACTCCCGCGTTGAATGTCCGGTCAACATGCTTGCCGGAGAGAACGTTCCGAAGTTTGGTGCGCACGAAAGCGGGACCCTTCCCCGGTTTCACGTGCTGAAACTCGACAACTTGCCAGAGCTGGCCATCAATGACCAGAACCATGCCGTTCTTCAAATCGTTCGTTGTTGCCACAATCGTCCTCTGTCTCTACGCTGTCTGTTCGGCGCTATTGTAGCCCGAACTTGGCTACTATCTCTTCCGCAACCGCCTGTGGATCTGTGTTTGTGGTGTCGAACTCGCTGGCTCCTAGGTCGCGATAGCGTTCCCTGTGTGAGCGCACCAAATCGCCAAACCACTTGCGTGGCTGGCCAAGCGCTGCGGATCTTGGCGCGTTGAGACCGGAGCGGCGCACCAGTGTGGCGGTCTCAGCGCTGACCGCGACCAGAGGAATCCCTCGTGAGGATAACTCGGTGATCGTTGCGGTGACTGAGTCGCTCTCCAGCGCGGACGGGAGCAAAGAGACAATTGCTTCCAGCTTTAGTTGCTCAGCAGCCGCAGCCTGCACTAGCTCACTCAGTTCGTCCGCTCCCGTGTTGAGCGCCAGCCTGGAAAAGGAAGTGGAAAAGGCAGACTGGAGAACATCCTCCGTTTCAACGAAGGGTGTCTCCAGAAGCCTGGCCAGTGCATTTCCCACTGACGTGCGACCTGAAGAGCTTGGGCCTAACAGAATCAAAACTGGGAACCCAAGCTTCATGACTCAATCACCTTTTGCATGGCCGCTTCGAGTTCCAGGTGGTCTACCAGGAACGTCTCAGCCTCGCCCATTTTTGTTAGCAGCACAAACCGGAGTCTGCCGCCTCTGGACTTCTTGTCAGACTGCATGAGCTGGACCAATTTATTGGTCTCTCCCCTGGCTGATACCGGAAGTCCGAGCCCCGCGAGCAAAGAGCGATGTGCATCGACATCTTGGGCACCAATCATGCCCCTGGCCTTCGCTAGTTCAGCAGCGAGAACCATACCGATCGCAACCGCTTCCCCGTGCCGCATGCCGTATCCGGACTCCTTTTCAAGCGCATGTGCCAAGGTGTGCCCATAGTTCAGCGTCTCACGAAGGCCTGCTTCTCGAAAATCTTCGGCAACGACATTCGCTTTCACGCGAATAGCTCGCATAACCAGTTCCTGCAGAACATCTCTGCCGTCCGTGACACCCCAATCACGATTGCGTATGTCGGGGTTCGCAGCCACTAGATCCAAGATTTTCGTGTCGGAGATGAAGCCGCACTTGATCACCTCCGCCAGACCGGAAGTGTATTCGCGGCGGGGCAGCGTGCTTAGCTGAGACAGATCAGCTACAACCAGGCGAGGGTTGTGGAATGCGCCAATCAGGTTCTTCCCAATTGGGCTATTGATACCCGTTTTCCCGCCGATAGCCGCATCCACCATAGCTAGCAGTGTTGTGGGGAAGTGTGTCACTGGGATGCCTCTGAGCCAAGTGGCTGCGACGAACCCTCCAACGTCGGTGGTCGCTCCGCCCCCGACGGTGATGATCGAGTCTTCCCTGCCTATCCGACGTTCCCCCGCGGCCTCCCATAGCCGCTCCGCCGTTTCAAGCGTCTTCGCCGCCTCGCCCTCTGGAAGGGTCTCTAGGAACGTCTCTTTACCGTTCCTGGTGAAAGCTTCGCGGATTCGCTCGGCCGTGGCGCTAACGGCCGGTGCAGTGACTACCATTGCCTTGTGGTCAAGCGGCTCAAACAGCGAAAGCGCCTCTTGCCTACATTCCCATCCCACCACCACTGGGTAGGGCACGGCGGCGTTGACTCGGATAACCTGAAAGCCGAAAACGGCTTCTAAGATCTGGTTTACGACGTCTCGAGCCGGCCCGCTCGAAGTTCTCACCGTGACATCCGCGGCGCCTTCGTAAAGCGGGTCACGCCTGGCAGCAAGGCGCGCGAGCTGACCTTTGGGATCTTCTCGCAGCAAGGGGCGCCTGTCGCTGCGCGACACCCGGCGAATGAGTTCTGCGCGGTCCCCCGCAATGTGGACAACGGTGCCGGATTTGATGAGCTCTCTGACTTCCGCAGTCTCTATCGCTCCTCCCCCCAGGGACACGACCTGCGACGTGTTGAGAGCCTGGCGGACTGCTTCTAGCTCTAGGCTCCGAAAAGCGCTCTCTCCGTCTTCAGCAAAGATCGCGGCGATAGACTTCTTAGCTAGACGCGCGGCCACGTCGTCTGTATCTACATGATCCAGGCCGAGCATGCCCGCGAGAGCCCGGCCAATGCGCGATTTACCCGCGCCCGGCAGCCCAACAAGAACCAGCGGGAACTGCGACCGCGTCTCTTTTTCTACCATCCGAGATCGGCCTGTTCGCTAAGGCCCAGTCGCTTCCGGATTTCATTGCGATACCAGGACAGGTGCGCGCGCGCCTCGCTGACAGAATTGCCCCCCAGCCGCTCATCTAGTGCCTTCGCAATTTGCAGCGCCACAACGGACTCGGCGATAACTGCGCCCGGAACCACTTGACACGTGTCCGATCGTTGGTGGAAAGGAGATGCGTCCACGCCTTGGTCCAGATCCACCGACCGCAGGCCAGCTGGGACGGTGGATATTGGTTTGAAGCCGACCCGCAATGCAATCGGCTGCCCGTTCGACGTGCCTCCTTCAATGCCGCCGGCGCGATTAGAAGAACGAATCAACATGCCATCTTCGCCCCATTGCATTTCATCGTGCGCCAAAGAACCGGGGGCAGCAGCCTGTGAGAAACCATCGCCAACTTCAACGGCCTTGACCGATTGGATACTCATGAGAGCTCCAGCAAGACGCCCATCTAACCTGTCACCTTCGCTCACGTGACTGCCGAGGCCGACCGGCACGTTCCAGGCCACTACTTGCGCGACGCCACCAATAGTGTCACCGCTCTTTTTTGCGGCATCAATCGCCTCCATAAACGCTCTTTCCGTCTCCGGCTTTGTGTGCCGCACCGGTGATGCATCGAGATCAGTCTGCTCCGATGGCTCTGGCAGATAACGTTCTGTTTCTTCGATGGGGCCGACAGAGACAACGCTGGACACGATTCGCACGTTGCTGACGGCCGCCAGATAAGCTTTTGCGCAAGCACCCAGAGCAACCCTGGCTGCCGTCTCCCGGGCCGATGCGCGTTCGAGAATGTTCCGGGCGTCCCGATGCCCATAGGAAAGCATGCCAGCCAGATCGGCGTGACCGGGCCTCGGCCGCGTCAAAGCCCGATTTCGAGCCATTTCTCTGTGATCACCTCGGCCAGCATCAACTTGAAGCTCTTCTTCAGGCACTGGATCAGCGCTCATGACTGTCTGCCACTTCGGCCACTCAGAGTTGGCTATTTCAATAGCTATAGGGGCACCCGTGCTCACTCCGTGCCGAACGCCGGAGAGTATTCGCACCTCATCTTTTTCAAACTTCTGCCTGGCACCTCTGCCATATCCCAGCCGTCTTCGCGCAAGCTCACTTTTGATGAGCTCCGTGGTGATGGGCACGCCAGCGGGCATTCCCTCCAAAATCGCGAGCAGTGCGGGACCGTGAGACTCGCCCGCAGTTGTCCAAGTCAGCATGTAGCCAGTTTTGCACACCGGCAAGAGAATTCGCGGTCCCTGTCCAGTCCAATTACCATTCAGGCAACCAGCGCTCCAAAGACCCAGCCACCGTAAAGAAAGGGAGCGAGAGGCACCTTTTCTCGACCGTGCCGTCCCCAAGCGGCTGCCGCCAAGAACGCGCTTGCTATCCCGATCATCGCCGCTGTCTCATTCCTCCACGCGCCTAGCCAGCCACCAAATGCTGGCGCCAGCAGCAGATCACCCAGCCCAATCATCCCGAGTGCAACGCCAGGCAACAGCGGGACAAACCAGATGAATGCGCCCACTAAAGCCTCCGGCATCCAATTATTAGGATCTGCCCGTAGGCCGAGAGCGACCAGAAGCTCAAGATACAAGAGGGCCGACAGGGCGCGCGGGAGTTTCAGCGATAGGGCGTCGGTGACCGCCATCGCTAGTGCTATTTGAGCGATCACAACAGTGGAGATTATCCAAATGCTCGAGTCTAAACCTGCTTGGACCACAGCCTGACGCTCGGTGACCCAGTTGAGAAAGACGGCCAGCGGCATTCCTAAGCCCGCGGCGCCAAGCAAAATGTTGGTGCGAGTTCCTAAAAGCCCGTATCTTCCGGCCCGAGCCCAAACACGTCCCTGCCACCCGATTAGGGCCATATTGGTCAGAGCCAACGTCAAAGCTTTTGTCATAGCGCCCCGCTCACCTCTGCATTGAATGAGAAGCTACCTCGCTGCGGCTAGAACAGACTCGTACACCGGTGCAAATTGGACCTCCCGACCGCTCATCAGCTTGACTTGAGCCAGTCCCTGGTGGGTCAACATTGCCAGCGGATCAAGCACGGTGGCACCCGCAGCGGCCAGGCGCTCGCGGAGAGCATCACCGCGTCCGTAGGTCACGTCCAAGAAGTACTGCTGCGTGGAATCTGGGAACGCCCCGCTGATCGCCTCTGACACGTGCGCAGGGACGGTGGAGATCACCAGATCTGCTTGGGCCAGCCAATCCTCTATGAGATCCGTTCGGTCCCAACGAACTGGCGTGAAGACGACGCCCAAGTTTCTAGCTGCCAGAGTTATGTTCCCAGGCCCCTGGAAAGTTCTACCAATGACAGCCACCCTTGAATAGCCGAGCGTCGTTGCAGCTGCAAGTGCTGAAGAAGCCGTAGCGCCCGTCCCCAATAAGACAGCCTTCTTCCGGCTTAGCCTGTTGCCCGCGGCGAACGTTTCAAGAGCATCCCCGGCGGCTTGGAGCACGGTTTCGGTTATGCCCTGGACGTCGGTGTTGAAAGCTCCCCAGAGCCCAGCAGCGGGCACGAGCGTGTTGGCGGCGCCAACCATTTTCGCCAGGCCATCTACAACGTCGGCCTGTTGAACGGCAGCGGCCTTAGCGGGCATGGTGACACTGAGGCCAGCGCAATCAGTGCCAACTTCATGCAGAAACGCGGGAAGCTCCTGCGCATCGACTTCGTATTTTCTATACTCCCAGTCGAGTCCTGCCAGTTCATACGCTTTTGTGTGCAGCACGGGTGAAAGCGAATGGTCGATAGGTTTCCCAATGACCGCGGCCCACTTGCTCATCCGATCGCCCCCAAAGCCGTTATCTACGGCACTCCCCTGGATTCTCTTCGCACCAAGCGCTCAGCTGCTCGGTCAATTCTTGAAGTTCATCGTGACTGTCAGTGAACACTGTCTCCCCAGTATTCAAGTTGACGGTGACGAAGTACAGCCATTCTCCCTCTGCCGGATGCAAAACCGCCTGAATTGCGTCCTCAGAAGGGCTGGCTATTGGCCCGGCTGGCAAGCCCTTCACACGGTAGGTGTTGTAGGGGTTGTCGTCTTCAAATGCTGCGCTGTCGGGTAGTCCGCCAGTGCCGCCCACACCGTAGGTGACGGTGGAGTCCATTTGAAGCATGCCGCGTGTTGGGCCTTCCAGATCAGCGATGCGGTTCTCGATCACCCGGGCGACCTTAGGCATATCTTCGGTCCGGTTCACTTCCCGTTCCACAATGGATGCCTTGATCAGTACTTCTTGGCGGTCGCTGACCGGCACATTGTTTTCCTCTAGGTAGGCAACAGTGGGCTCGACCATTTCGTTAAACACCTCAGCTGGCGTGCCACCCGGCGAGAAATCGTAGGCTCCCGGCCACAGCCAACCTTCAAGGTTCCCGCCAGCCTCTTCTGGCAGTGCGGTCACATCTTCGGGAGCGTCGACTACCTGCTGTACCTCTTCCTCAGTAAACCCAGCTACAGAGATCATCTTCTCGGCGATCTGATCAACGGTCTGTCCCGGATTCACGGTGATGGTGTTCTCAGATCTGTTGGTCTCATCTAGCAACGCGGCGAGAGCATCTGCCGCGGGTATGCGGATAGGCAGAGTATATGTGCCGGGTTTTATCGACGCCGAGGCGGGGTTCGAATCGAACGCGCGTGTGAATGCCTTCACCGTCTTCACCACATCAGCTTCGACCAGCATCGTGCCGATCTCTGATCCTAATTGTCCGGGCTCAACTGTGACTTCCACGGATGGATGATCAGCAGCATCGGTCTCCCAGTTGACAGCCGGGTAGTCGTCTTCGGTTTTCAGCACGGTTGGGCCGCCTTGTAGGCTCTTTATCGCCCAGAACCCGCCGACACCAACCGCGGCGATCACGATTAGAGCGATGAGTGCCGTCCAAACGCGCCTGCGCCGCCGCCTACGCCGCTTGTCGCCGTTGCTCGGCTTCGGTTTTGGGTTCGACGTGCTGGCCGTTGCCAGGCTCGGCTGCGACCCCGTGATGGGTGAGACCCGCTTCGGGAATGGGGATGGCTCCGCAAGGTCCGGTGCGACCGCTGGCGTGGATACCTCCTCAATGCTCTGCCCGCTCAGAGGCTTGAAGGTTAAGCGCGTTTCCTTAGAACCGGTGCGCTCCGGCGGTCGCTGCTTTGGGGCCGGTGTTGGCTCCTTAGCCGCGGCACTAGGCACTTTAGCAGCTTCATCCGCTGCCTTCGTGACTGGTTTGGGGGAAATCACGGGTTTGAAACTAGTTTTAGTCGGCTCGTCGGGCGGTTCGGAGACAGGATGAGAGTTCGAGACGACGCCAGGAGTGACAGGTGGCTGTTCTGGCTCAGGGCTTGCATTGAGAGCTGGTTCGGGAGCGGCGGTCCTTGGCCTGCGGGGCGGTTCACGACGCACAGTTGAAGCTTGTGACCGTTTTGGAAGCGGAGATGGCGGCGTCTGGGGAACCTCCGCTGCGGAGACTGTCTCTGGCCGCTGAGGTATTCGCGCTACATGCAGCTCTTTTCTGGATGGAAAGGGCGGCGCTAAACGGCTCGGAGGTCGGCGTTCGCTATCCGATTCACTCACTGATTGTCCTCTCTCCCCTCTCCGGCAAAATCGGTTCACCGGGCGGGTGCCCAGTACTACGCTCCATGGACAATGCTTGCTCAAGTATCACTTGAGCTGCTACTTGGTCCACAATGGGGCGCTGTTTCCGTCCCGGTAAACCTGCCTCTTGCAGTCGAGCATGAGCCTGTGTCGAGCTTAGCCTTTCATCGACCAAACAAATGCGTACTTCGGGCAGTTTCTTTTGGAGAAGACGGGCGAAGCTGCGCGCTGCAGCCGCAGATTTACCCTCTTCACCGCTCAAATGTACGGGTAGCCCGACAGCAACCTCAATCGCGTCATACTCCCGGGCCAACGAAGCGATTTTTGCCACATCCGCGCCACCGTGGACCCTGGACACTGTATTTAGAGGAATCGCAAGCGCTCCAGAGGTGTCGGACCGGGAAACCCCGATCCGCACCGATCCCACGTCAACTCCCAGGCGGACTCCTGTACGCACCCTTAGATCTTACCGATCTCCGTTATGACTTGATCAAGAGCCACGGGAATTGTGGATGCATTCGAGCCACCGCCTTGCGCCAGGTCATCCTTTCCACCGCCCCCGCCGCCAAGTGCCTGAGCTCCAACGCGCACCAAGGCCCCGGCCCTAGCACCCGCATCGCGCGCAGCTCGATTGGTAGCGATCACAAGCAGCGGTTTTCCGCCAGTTTCACCGAAAACAACCGTTATCGTGGCGTCGGTTTCGCCAAGTTCGGCGCGAACGCTGGTCGCAATACCGCGCAGAGCATCGGCCTTTCCAACATCACCTAGCTCGGCGCTCGCGACCAAGAACTTCCCGACCCTGCGGGCGTTCGTTGCCATCTCTTGCGCTTTGCTGCTCAGCACCTGGGTGCGCAGCTGCGAGACCTCTTTTTCGCGTTCTTTCAGCTTCTCTAAGAGTCCGCTTACTTTCTCTGGGAGTTCCTCAGGACGGCCTTTCATGAGATCGGTGAGTTGGCCCACCAGCGCGTGTTCCTTCGCTTGAAATTCGTAGGCTCCGCTTCCGACCAGCGCGTCGATTCGGCGCACCCCCGAGCCGATCGAGGATTCGCCTAGCATGGTGATTCGTCCGATGCTGCCCGTGCTTTCAACGTGCGTGCCGACGCACAGCTCCTTAGACCACCCCTCGCCTATCGTGACGACGCGAACTTCTTTACCGTATTTCTCTCCGAAAAGGGCCATGGCCCCGAGTTCACGCGCCCGGTCCAGGTTCATGATTCGATCGGATACCAGGAGGTTTTCCGATAGGCGAGCATTCACCAGCTGCTCAATATCGCTCACTTGACCTTTGCCGAGAGCTTTTCCGTGTCGGAAATCGAAGCGCATCCGGGAAGGCGAATTTTCTGAACCAGCCTGAGTTGCCTGTTGGGAAACGACCTCATGCAAAGCCTGGTGCACCATGTGTGTTGCGGTGTGCGCCTGAGCTATGGCGTGGCGCCGTACCGGATCGATGCTGGCAATAACGCTGTCGTCGACGATCAGCTCACCTTCGGCCAACGTCCCGCTGTGCACGAACAACCCTTTGATGGGTGCTTGCACATCCGTCACGCGAACAACGGCGCCGCCTTCGGTTGTTATTGTCCCGGTGTCTGCCAGCTGTCCGCCGGATTCGGCGTAGAAAGGTGTCCTGTCGAGTACTACCTGTACGGTGGCAGGACCGGTGACGGCGGGCGCCGGCTCACCATCAACGAGGATCGCAGCGACGGACGCGGGGGCGGAAGATTCGGAGTATCCCACGAAGCTACTCTGCCCACCAATAGCTTCGGCAATTCTGTGGAAAATGGAGGAGTCAAGGTGACCCGCTTTTTTTGCGAGGCTGTCCGCCCGGGCCCGATCTCGCTGCTCTTGCATGAGTGCGCGGAAGGACGCCTCGTCCACATCTACGCCCTTTTCTGCCGCCATCTCAAGAGTTAGGTCGATGGGGAAACCGTAAGTGTCATGAAGTGCGAATGCCTGCTCACCCGACAGTACGGCGGGGTCGGTACCTTTGTTTGCCAGGGCCTGACCGACCGCGGTGTCAAGAATTGTCGTGCCGGCGTCGAGTGTCCTGCGGAACGTCTCCTCTTCCCCGTAGGCAATGTCAGAGATGGTGTCCCAGTTTTGAATCAAGTCGGGGTACGAGGCGGCCATGGCGTCTCGAGAGACGGGAAACAGTTCGGGCAAAATGGGTTCGTCCACGCCAAGCAACTTCATGGAACGCACCGCTCGGCGGATCAGGCGCCGCAGGACGTAACCAGAGCCGTCATTGCCCGGCCGAACACCATCGTTGATGAGCATCATTGATGAACGAACGTGATCTGCCACCACGCGCATGCGCACGTCGGTTTCAGGCCCGGTGCCGTACCTGAGACCCGATACCTCTTCCGCCTGGGTGATTACCGGACGGACCTCGTCAATCTCAAATAGGTTCGGCTTGTCCTGCAAGACGAACGCCAGGCGTTCCAGTCCAGCGCCCGTGTCGATCGACTTCTTATCCAGTTCATGGAGCAGCGGGTAATCCTTACCCGTCCCCTCGCCGCGCATGTACTGGTCGAAGACTAGGTTCCAAAGCTCCAAATAGCGGTCGCCGCCGGGATCTACCGTCCCACCAATCGCTTCGGGGCCATAGGCCGGACCGCGATCATAATGCCACTCGGCGCAGGGGCCAGCGGGGCCGGGCTGACCCGTGTCCCAAAAGTTCTCTTCCCTGGGAAGGCGCACAATGTGAGCTGGATCTAACCCAACTTGCTTCGTGAGCACGTCGTAAGACTCCGCGTCCTGATCCCAAATGGTAACCCAGAGACGATCAGCGTCCAGTCCGTATTTGCCCTCTTCCTTCTTCCCCGAAAGAAGGTCGAACGCGTACCGTATCGCGCCTTCTTTGAAATAGTCGCCAAAACTGAAGTTGCCGTTCATCTGGAAGAACGTGCCGTGGCGGGTCGTGTGACCCACATTGTCAATGTCGTTTGTGCGCAGGCACTTTTGAACCGAGGCGACACGCGGCCACGGGGCTTCTTCCTCGCCAATGATGTACGGAATAAACGGGACCATTCCCGCCACGGTAAAGAGGAGGGACGGATCGGGCGAGATCAAAGAAACGGAGGGTCTGATCTCATGATCATTTGCTGCAAAGTAATCCAGCCATCGTTGCCGAATGTCGGCGGTACGCATCAGTTCCTCCAAGTTGTCCATGCTGGGTCGGCCTATCGTTACCCTAGTTGCAGTGGCGCCTCACACCAACTCACTCACCATCGGGCGCTACAAGGTGAGGGCCTCTAGCAACCGACCCCGAGTTCGGCCTTGAAGGCCAGACCCGGGGTGCGGCAATAGCTTTAGCGCGGCGTTTAGCGCGAGTAGTACTCAACCACCATCTGCACGTCGCACGTGACAGGAACCTCATCACGCTTCGGTCGACGTACCAGGGTGCTCTTCAGATTTCCAAGCTCAACATCCAAATAGGCTGGAACGTCTGGGAGCACTTCTTGGTGCGAACCAGCCGCTGCAATTTGGAAGGGAACCGTTGTCTGGGACTTCGGCTTCACCTGGATGACCTGGCCTGGCTTCACCCGGTAGGAAGGGCGGTCGACGATCTTGCCGTCCACCAGAATGTGACGGTGCACGACCGCCTGACGGGCCTGCGCCATGGTGCGTGCGAAGCCCGAGCGAAGAACCAGTGCGTCAAGACGCATTTCAAGAAGTTCAACCAGGTTTTCACCGGTCATGCCCTTTTCACGGCGGGCCTCTTCGAAGGTGCCAACCATCTGACCTTCACGAATGCCGTACTGGGCGCGAAGCCGCTGCTTCTCCTTCAGTCGGACCGCGTAGTCAGAATCTTGGCGACGGCGTGAACGGCCGTGTTCGCCAGGGCCATAGGGACGGCGCTCAAAGAACCGCACTGCTTTCGGCGTAAGCGGGATTCCGAGCGCGCGCGACTGGCGCACCTGCTTGCGTGAGCGATTACCTGCCATTTGCTTTGTCTCCTGTTTCATAGTCATGAGAGCCCGGCTACTTGCCCGCTCTCATGGGATCAACCTTTTGGCTAAGATCCCAGGGTTTATTTCCGCCATCTGGCGGCAACTTGTATAGGTTACCGCATGTCTAGTATTTCTCTGAGCATCGCTAATCGTTTCGTGAGGATTACCTCATTGCCGCGATCAGTTGGCTGATAATAGCGGGCCTCTGCCAAATCGTCGGGAAGATACTGCTGTGGGGCAACGGCATGGGGATGGGAGTGAGCGTACTTGTATCCCGTTCCGTGACCCAGCCCTTTTGCGCCCTGATAGTGACTGTCGCGCAAGTGGAGAGGCACGGGGCCTCCCAGGCCGCTGCGCACATCTGCAAGGGCTTGCTCAATACCAACGGTGACCGAGTTGGACTTTGGCGCCATGGCGACTGCCAACGCAGCTTCGGCAAGGATCAACTGGGACTCTGGCATCCCGATCTGGCCGACCGCTTGGGCCGCGGCGACCGCTGTCTGCAAGACCGATGTGTCCGCAAGCCCCACTTCCTCTGCAGCCGCAATCATTATCCTTCTGACAATGAACCGGGGATCTTCGCCCGCTTCAATCATGCGCGCCAGATAGTGCAGTGTGGCATCGGGGTCTGAGCCGCGCATGGATTTGATGAAGGCCGAAGCAACGTCATAGTGCTGATCCTCGTCCCACCTCACGAGCGCCGTATTAGCAGCTTGGGCAACATGCTCGGCGCTGATCTCCTTTTCATTTAGCTGCCCGGCTACTCCCGCCGCGGCCTCCAGGAGTGTGAGAGCACGGCGGGCGTCACCACCGGAAAGCCTTTTCAACGCTTCGAGGGCGTCCTCAGATAATTCAAACGCGCCTTTCAAGCCGCGCGGGTCAGTAAGCGCTCTGCTGACCGCTATCTCAATGTCCGTTGGCGTGAGTGAATTGAGGATGAGCAGGATGGACCTGGAAAGGAGCGGCGAGATTACGGAGAAGCTCGGATTCTCCGTTGTGGCAGCAACTAGCGTGACCCAGCGGTTCTCGACCGCGGGGAGCAAAGAATCCTGCTGAGCCTTTGAGAACCGGTGTACCTCGTCCACGAACAGAACGGTGTTCCGTCCCGAAGACACTAGGCGGTGTTTAGCCGCCGCAATGACCTCACGCACTTCCTTCACGCCTGCGCTCACTGCGGAAAGTTCAACAAACTCGCATCCAGATTCGCGGGCGATGAGATAGGCAAGGGTCGTCTTCCCCGTGCCGGGCGGACCCCAAAGAATCACCGAGGCGAGCCCCGCCCCCGAGTCTTGCCCAGCGGAGTGGAGAAGGCGCCGAAGCGGAGAGCCTTCCGCTAGAAGATGGTTTTGACCAAGGACCTCATCGACCGTCTTAGGCCGCATCCTGACGGGCAAGGGAGCGGTAGGAAGAGGTTCACGAAGCCCCTTGCTATCCAAAGTGAGGTTGTCAAAGAGATCCACTTAGCACTTTTCTCTATTCGAAGAGTTCGGTCGATCCGGCACCGTGGCGCGCCACTTCCGGGAATCCCGGGGTGAAATCCACAACCGTGGTAGCGCCTTCCTCACCGACCGGGCCGCCCACCACAATATCTACCTGGTTCCCAATCGCATCTTCGACTTGTTCTGCCGTTGTCAAAGGTTCGTCTGTCCCCGGCAGGATCAGCGTCGAACAGAGCAGCGGTTCGCCAAGTTCGCCAACGATCGCTTGGGTGATGTCATGATCTGGCAGCCTAACGCCGACCGTGTGCTTCTTCTTATTCAGCGTCATGCGCGGCACCTGCTTCGTCCCCGCCAAAATGAAAGTGTAAGGTCCGGGCGTGAGTGCTTTGATCGTGCGAAAAGCTTTGTTGTCGACGATGACAATCTCGCCAATTTGCGCAAAAGAGTGGCAGAGCAACGAGAAGTTGTGCTTCTCATCCAACCGGCGAATCTCCCGGATCCGATCCATTCCGTTCTTGTTGCCCATTTTGCATGCAATCGCATAACCGGAGTCGGTGGGAAGTGCAATCACTCCCCCATCATTCAACTCATTGACAATCTGGTTCACAAGGCGGGGCTGGGGATTATCGGGGTGTAAGTCAATTGTTCGCATACGCCAATAATACCCGGTGGCCCCGACATGTCACCGTGCCGGGGCAACCTAGGCTCACCCGAAATTGCTAGGCGTCCGGCTCAGTTTCAGATTTGGTTTGAGAATCAGCAGCCTTCGGCTTGGCATCCACCCCAGCTTCTTTCCTTTGCAGATCCGTGATCGGCGCGGGCGCTCCGGTAAGCGGATCGAAACCGCCACCGGACTTCGGAAACGCAATCGCGTCCCGGATTGAGTCGGTGTGGGCCAGGAGAGACACGATTCTGTCCCATCCGAAAGCGATACCTCCGTGAGGTGGCGCGCCGTATTGAAATGCGTCTAGCAGGAAACCAAATTGTTCTTGAGCCTGCTCCGCGTCAATGCCCATCACATTGAAGACTCTTTCTTGCACGTCGCGGCGGTGGATACGGACGGAACCTCCACCGATCTCGTTTCCGTTGCATACAATGTCGTAGGCAGACGCCAGAGCTTCTCCCGGGTGCTCCTCAAAATTGTCGATCCACTCGGGTTTTGGAGCCGTGAAAGCGTGGTGAACCGCCGTCCACTGGCCTGCGCCAACCGCCACATCACCCTCTTCTTCAGCTTCAGCTGTCGCCTTGAAGAGCGGTGCATCAACCACCCAAACGAACGCCCACTGCTCAGGGTCGATAAGGTCGCAGCGCCTAGCAATTTCCAATCGGGCTGCACCAAGCAGCGCTTTTGAAGCGTTCGCGTTGCCCGCGGCGAAGAAGATGGCGTCCCCAGGGGCGGCGCCGACCTTCTCAGCCAGTCCAGCGGATTCCACCTCTGAAAGGTTCTTAGCCACAGGGCCAGCTAGCTCTCCGTCATCTTTGACAGTCACGTACGCCAGACCCTTAGCCCCCCGGGAGCGCGCCCAATCTTGCCACTTATCAAATGCCCTGCGTGGCTGGCCCGCCCCTCCGGGCATCACTACCGCGCCGACGTACGGGGCCTGAAAGACACGGAACGAGGTGTCTTTGAAGAACTCGGTGAGGTCAGTCAATTCGTATCCGAAGCGCAGATCGGGTTTGTCCGATCCGAAACGGTCCATCGCCTCGGCAAAAGCCATGCGCGGAATTGGCGTTTCTATTTTGTAGCCGGCGGCGCCCCAGACCGCGCGCAATACGTCTTCTGCAATCGAGATCACGTCGTCTTGTTCGACGAAGCTCATCTCGATGTCCAGTTGGGTGAATTCTGGTTGCCGGTCCGCTCTGAAGTCTTCATCTCTGTAGCAGCGGGCAATCTGGAAATACCGCTCCATGCCCGCAACCATCAAGAGTTGCTTGAACAGCTGCGGGGACTGGGGTAGCGCGTACCAAGAGCCTGGGGCTAGGCGCGCTGGGACCAAGAAGTCACGGGCGCCCTCGGGAGTTGACTGAGTGAGAGTCGGCGTTTCTATTTCAACGAAGTCATGCTCGTAGAGGACATCTCGGGCGGCTCTACTCACCTTAGAACGTAGGCGAATAGGGTTTTGCGCGGCCGGTCGACGCAGGTCGAGATAGCGATATTTGAGGCGGACTTCCTCGCCAGCTGTGGTCGCAGCTTCGTGCGTTGATACCTGGAATGGAAGGGGAGCCGCAGTGTTCAAGACAGTCACGTTGTCGCCAAGAACCTCAATGAAGCCAGTAGGCAGATCAGGATTCTCGTTCCCGTCTGGTCGCTTCGCGACTTCCCCCGTCACCTGAATAACGTATTCGCTGCGCAGCTCGTGAGCGACCGACTCGTCCCTCACAACCACCTGCACAATGCCTGTCGAATCACGAAGGTCAACAAAGACCACGCCGCCGTGGTCACGGCGCCGATCGACCCATCCGGTTAACGTGACGGTCTCTCCTAGACGTTCAACGCCTAACTGGTCCACAGTGTCAGTTCTAAGCACCGACAACCCCTCCTTGGTCCTGCTCTAACGTGCGGTTCCCGCACTCATCATCTACTAGGCCGAGTTTAGCCGCATTCGAGTTTTTGCTGAGATACAGGTGATACTCAAAAGACAAGGGTAACCGATCTCACCAGGTGCAAATGGGCGCCTAAAGCGACGGCAGGAAGTAGGCTAGACCAGCAATATGCGGCGCAGAAGTTCTGTCTCCGCTAGATGATTCTCCACCTTGTAGAAAGGCCGCCGTGCCATCTTCTCTTTCACCAGATGCTTTTGAGGACCCTGCTTCCGAGGATGCGGACCTCAACGATAGCAAACAGTCCGGCTTTGCTGATCTTGGGCTCAGTGAACCCACGCTGGAGATACTGGCAGGGCTCGGCTTCAGCGTTCCAACGGCTATCCAGGAAGCGGCAATCCCGGAACTCATGGCCGGCCGGGACGTGGTTGGCGTTGCGCAAACGGGGACCGGGAAGACCGCCGCCTTTGGCTTACCGCTGCTTGAGTTCATAGACCCAAATCTGTTTGAGGTTCAGGCACTGGTCCTTGCTCCTACACGTGAGTTAGCTTTGCAAACCGCGCAAGCCCTTGAACAGTTCGGCCGCACAAAAGGTCAGGTCATTGCCGTCTATGGGGGCGCGCCATACGGACCGCAGTTGCAGGCGCTTCGCCGAGGCGCGCAAATAGTGGTTGGTACACCGGGACGCATAATCGACCTGATTGAAAAGAAGAATGCCCTAGACCTGAGCGCGGCTAGGTTCTTCGTGTTGGATGAAGCAGACGAGATGCTGCGGATGGGCTTCGCTGAAGACGTGGAGCTTATCGCGCAGTCGCTTCCTTCGGATCGGGTAACGGCGCTCTTCTCCGCGACTATGCCCCCTGCGATCGAGGGCGTGGCAAGGAGCCATTTGCAGGACCCGGTGAGACTCGAGGTTAGCGCACCCGCTTCCACCGTTGATACGATTCGCCAGACATACGCGGTGGTGCCTCCAAAGTTCAGGTTCGAAGCACTCACTCGCGTGCTGGCGGTGCGCGACGGCGGGGCAACCATCGTTTTTGTGAAGACCAGACAAGAAGCAGAAGAGGTTTCCCTAGACCTGGCCGGCGAAGGTTTCAGGGCGGCAGGGATTTCAGGGGATGTCGTTCAGTCAGACCGAGAACGTCTGGTCGATCGGCTGCGGCACGGAACATTGGACGTACTCGTAGCTACAGATGTCGCGGCCCGCGGTCTGGATGTTGAGAGAATCGGGCTGGTCGTGAACTATGACGTTCCGCGTGAGCGCGAAGCCTACGTTCACCGGATTGGCCGCACAGGACGGGCCGGCCGGGAAGGTGAGTCTCTCACTTTCTTTGGTCCGAGGGACCGCTACCAGCTCCGCCAAATCGAGCGGCTCACCGGCGAGCGTATGGAAGAAGTGCGGATCCCCACCAGGAACGAAGTTTTACGTGTCCTGGCTGCTCGGAAACTGCGCGCGCTACCTGCGCCCGGAGATCACCAAACAACTGAGATCCTAAGCGAGGCCCTCAACCAAGAGCTCTCTTCAGGAATCTCATTGCACGATCTGGCATTGCGCCTACTCGCAGAACTCGTTGGTGCTAATTCCGCCCAGACCACTCGCCCCAAAAGCGCTGCCGACGCAGAATTGGATGACGCCGGATACTTCGTGTCCGCTGAGTTTGCTGGCCCGGAGCGTAAAGCAAAGGGTCTGCGCCGCGACCGCCGCGGAGAAGGCCACTCCCATAGAGGCAGGCCGGGCAGCCAAGATGTTGCGTTTGATCACCGATACCGTATCGAAGTGGGCCGGAAAGATGGGGTCACCCCTGGCGCGATCGTAGGGGCAATTGCCGGGGAGGGCGGCCTGAGCGGGGCGAACGTCGGCCACATCAACATTTTCCCATCGTTTTCCCTAGTGGAACTATCCGAGGGGCTCTCTGCGAACCAAGTTCGGCAAATCGGGCGCGCCACTGTTCGCGGTCGAAAGCTTCGTATCAGTGAGGACTCGGGGCCGCTCCCCCGGTCACGCGGCGGAAAGCCTGCAAAAGGACGCAAGAAGCGGTAGGGCTGCGGGGGTCAGACCCTATTGCCTAGCGCTCTCCACGCGCCCGGCGCACGTAAGTGTTGGACACCAGTTCTTCCGACCAGATGGTGGGCGGCCCGTGTCCGGGAAGTAGCGTAGTCGCGGGATCAAGCGCCACCGCTAACGTCCGCAGCGTCTGATTCATTTCTTGATCATCCCCGCCTGGAAGATCGGTTCGGCCGATGCTGCCGGCAAAGATCACATCTGACGAAAAAGCCACTTGAGATAGCGGCGGTGCGCCGTCTACGGTCGCTTCGCCGCCAATCAACACGATGGACGACCCAGCGGTGTGGCCAGGCGCGGGGACCACGTTTAGGACTATTCCCGGGAGCACTTCCCAGGCGTCGACCGGAACCTCGACGACACTTGCGGGACTGGCCCAGGCCTGTGTCATGCTCGGCAGTTCGGGTAGGTTCAGTTTGCGAAGCGGGTCAGCCAGCCAAGGCATGTCGGGGCCGGGAAGGTAAACGGGTGCAGGCGGTTCGGTGCCATCCAAGCTGGCCACCGCCGCAGCGTCCCACGTATGGTCCGGGTGACCGTGTGTTAGGAGAACTGCGCCCACCGTCTTCCCCAGCTCCTCTAGACGGGCCGCAACAAGCCCGGCGGACCCCAGGCCCGGATCGACTACAAGGGCGTTAACCTGGTCTTGCTTGTAAACGAGATAGCAGTTGGCTCCGAACAGCTCGGTTGGGATGGTCTCTATCTGTATAGTCACGTTACTAGCGGATGTTCTTCTGCACCTGATCGAGCCAGGCCTGTTTGGTGGCCAGCGCCTCGGCTATTTCCGAGGCGAGCTTCTCATCGCCCGCAGACTTGGCGTCAGCCAGCTGATTCTCCAAAGCCGTGATCGAATCTTGCAGCTGGGCGAACATGCCCGCGGCGCGCGCCTGCGTTTCCGGGTTAGACCGCTGCCATTCTTTTTCTTCCGCATCCCGAAGCGCCTTCTCAACCGACCGAAGACGCTGCTCCACCCGGCTGCCGTCGCGGCTCTGCAAACGCCCAGACTCTTCCCACCGATCTTGAATCTCGCGAAGCTTTTCCTTAGTGGCCGCTATGTCCTTTACGGGCAACAGAGCTTCGGCTTCCTCCGCCAAAGCAACCTTAATTTCAAGGTCCGCGGCGAATTTGGCATCGTTTTCTAAGTCATGGGCCCGGCGCCGGTCGAAGAACACCTGCTGTGCAGCGCGGAAGCGCGCCCACAAAGCATCATCAATCTTCCTGGGGGCGCGACCAGCCCGCCGCCACTGATCCATAAGGTCGCGGTATGCGCTGGATGTCGGGCCCCACTCTTCAGAGTCCTGAAGAGCTTCTGCCTGTGAAATCAGTTTCTCTTTGACCTTCTTCGCCTCATTCTGGCTCTCATCAAGAGCTGCAAAATACTGGCGGCGATTGCGGTCAAAGAGAGTCCGGGCGGTTGAGAACCGCTTCCACAAGGCATCCTCGGTCGGCTTATCCAGTCTTGGACCCTTACGCTGCTGTTCCTTCCAGTCGTCCAGCAAGACGCGGAGCTGCTGGCCGGAATTCTTCCACTGCGTGCGTTCGACATCCTGGCCCGCAATCCGTTCAGCATCTTCTACGATTTGGTTCCGTTTTGCGAGAGCTTCCTTCTTCGCCTCAGCACGTTCAGCGACGATTTCTTCCTTACGTGCTTCCGCCGCTGTCGCAAGTGCGTCTACGCGATCGCGAAGACGCTGAATATCGCCCACCACCGGCGGTTCAACAAGCTGTTCCCTCAATAGCGTCAACGTGGAATCAATGTCCCTGGCGGAAAGGCCCGGTAACCGAGTTTCGAACAGGTTGACTGTGGCTTCCAAATCCAGGTACCGGCGGACGTATAGCGCTAGAGGATCTGCGGGCAACCCATCCGGGTACCCCCCGATCATGCGCTCTTGATCATTGTCCTTCACCCACACGTTTCCGTCTGCATCCACACGCCCAAAGGAATGAGGATCCGGGTTTTCTGTAGGTTTGGCGAATTCTGCGGGAGAAGACGAGGAAGAAGTCACGATTATCCTTCGCGGGTCGGGCTAGTCACAGCCGCGGCGGTCAGCACACTCAGAGGTCCGGTTTGGCACTCTCCGTTAGTGTATCCGGAATTAGCCAAATTGTTGAAACAGCGTCATTCTTTCTCTTTGACGCTGGCACCGATACGCCTAGCGGCCTCGAACACTCCCTCGACTCTGCGCAGCCCGTTCAGGACTGAATCAAGGTAGTCCAGGCTGGGTAGCTCGAACGTGAAACGTGAAGATGCCACCTGCTCACCACTAGTGGCCATTGAGCCAGACAAGATATCAATCTGGTGGTCAGAGAATACCTGGCTCAAATCGTTTAGCAAACCTGCCCTATTCAATGCTCGTATTTCAACCTCAACCAGGAACTGGCTGCCTGACTGATCATGCGACCATTCCACCCCAACGAACCTCTCGGGATGGGTTTTGAGAAGATGCTGCGCATTTGAACAGTCTGCTCTATGGACCGAGACTCCTTCACCGCGGGTCACAAAGCCCATAATTTCGTCCCCTGGGACGGGCATGCAGCACCTGGCTAGCTTCACCCAAACATCGTTTGGACTCATCCCTTCAACGGTGATGGCGGAGTCAGCTGTTGACGAGATTGACCGAGCGGGAACCGACCTGGGTATAACGGCCTCGGCGAGTGTTTCCTCGGTTCCGGCGTCCCCGCCAAGCATGTCGAGTAGCCTGCTCACGACGTGCTGCGCTGAAACGTGATTCTCTCCGACTGCCGCGTACAGTGCCGACACGTCGTGGTACCCCATTGCACCGGCGACTGAGTTCAGCGAATCGTGGGTCATAAGACGCTGAAGCGGCAGATTCTGTTTGCGAATGGCCTTCGCCATGTGGGACTTGCCGAGTTCTATGGACTCTTCACGGCGCTCTTTCGAGAACCAGCTTTTGATCTTTGAGCGTGCTCGCGGCGAGCTCACGAACTCTAGCCAGCCACGGGAAGGACCTGCATTGGCGGCCTGGGTCGTGATCACCTCGACTGTGTCTCCAGATTCCAAGATGGTATCCAAAGCAACGAGGCGCCCATTCACCCGAGCCCCAACTGTGTGGTGGCCGACCTCGGTGTGAACGGCGTACGCAAAGTCAACAGGGGTTGCCTGGGGCGGTAGCACTATCACCTGCCCGCGCGGGGTGAAGACATAAACCTCATCTCCTGCAATCTCAAACCGCAGCGAGTCCAGGAATTCTTCGGGATCTCCGGTTTCCCGCTCCATCTCCACCAGGGCTTTCAGCCAATTCATCTGCTCGTTGGCTGTCATCTTGTCCGCGCCGTCGCGCCCGCCCTGATCCTGCTTGTACCGCCAGTGGGCTGCCACCCCATATTCGGCACGGTCATGCATTTCGAAGGTGCGGATCTGTACCTCAACCGGGCGTCCTTCCGGACCCACAACGGTGGTGTGCAGTGACTGGTAAAGGTTGAACTTCGGCATCGCGATATAGTCTTTGAAGCGCCCAGGTATGGGATTCCATCTGGAATGAATAGCTCCAAGTACCGCGTAGCAGTCTTTGATTGATTCGACCAGAACCCTAACGGCAACCAGGTCGTAGATTTCATCAAAAGCTTTGCCCCGCACCACCATCTTTTGATAAATGGAGTAGTGGTGCTTCGGCCGCCCTGAAACCACGCCGCGGATCCGGGCGTGGCGCAGATCCTCCTCAATATCACCAATGACGCGGTTCAAGTAGGTGTCGCGTTTGGGTGCGCGCTCAGCAACCAGGGTTTCAATTTGCTGGTATACCTCAGGGTAAAGGGCTTTAAATGAAAGCTCTTCCAGCTCCCATTTGATCGTGTTCATGCCAAGACGGTGAGCGAGCGGCGCGTAGATCTCCAACGTCTCTTGCGCCTTGCCTGCGGCTGACTGGGCACCGACGTACTTCCACGTGCGAGCGTTGTGAAGCCTGTCCCCCAGTTTTATTAGCAGCACCCGAATGTCTCGACTCATCGCAACCAGCATTTTGCGCAGTGTCTCGGATTGTGCTGCGGCGCCGTACCGAATCTTGTCGAGCTTCGTAACCCCGTCAACCAGAAGCGCTATCTCTTCCCCGAATTCGGCTGTCAGCTCCTCTACGGTGTAATCGGTGTCCTCAACTGTGTCGTGCAGCAGCGCTGCCACCAGCGTTGGCGGAGTCATTCCAAGTTCGGCCAAGATGGTTGCTACGGCGACTGGATGAGTGATGTAAGGCTCGCCGGATTTTCGGGATTGTCCCCGGTGGTGTAGCTCCGCGACCCGATATGCCTTTTCGATGGTGGAGGTGTCAGCGCGAGGGTGGTGGGCTTTCACGGCACGAATTAGCGGCTCGATCGCCGGAGCGATATCGCGACTACGTGAGCCGAACCAGGCTAATCCTGAGCGCACGAAGGAACCCGCAGGTGCGGGCTTGTCACTCACTGATGGATTGGTCTCGGTCATTCCCTTATGATACGCCGTAACCGCGGGCCCTTAGCGACGTCCTGAGCGAAATCCGCAGTCTAGGAAGCTGTTGGCTAGTTCTCGTGTACTTCAACTGCCGACGCAAAAGGTATACCGTCAATCGCTGAACGTCCGTTCAGGTCCACCAACTCAAGAAGCACGGCGATCTCCACAACCGTCGCCCCGCAGTTCTCCATGAGATCGGCGGAAGCTTTCGCGGTGCCCCCTGTCGCCAAGACGTCGTCCAGAATAAGGATGCGGGACCCCGCGGGTACGGACTCTGGTTGAACCTCTAGCCTGGCGCTTCCGTATTCAAGGTCGTAGTCGACGCCGATTACAGGTCCGGGCAGTTTTCCAGCCTTCCGGACCGCAACCATCCCGATGCCAAGTTCGGTTGCCAGCGGCGCAGCCAAGATGAATCCGCGCGATTCGAGTCCAGCGACCATGTCGATTCGTCCCCGATAGCGCTCGGCAAGCAGTTCAATCAGCCTGGCAAACGCCTCACCGTTTGCGAATAGGGGTGTCACGTCACGAAACAGCACGCCGTCCATTGGAAAGTTTGGCACCAGGCGCAGGTTTGTCTCAATTATCGAAGCGATTTCTGGACCCAAGCTCTGTGCCATCGTTATCGACGATTCTTCCGTTTTGGTTGAGCGGCATTACTGAGCCTCTTGCCAGGGGTCTTTGGGGAGACCACAACCTTTTCCCGAAGTTCGATGCTGAGGTCGTCTTGCCCAGGGGCACCTTTCCCAGCCGCCGCGCGCCTGGCAAGAATCTTCTCCGTGTGCGCTTTGGTTTGGCGCCGCGACCCCTCTAAAGCCGCAAGTGCAGGCGAGGCGATGAAGACGGACGACGCAGCACCAACTGCCAATCCGACGAAGAGTGCCAGAGAAATATCAGTCAGCGTTCCCGCTCCCAGTGCGAAGGATCCTATGAAAAGGATGGATGCCACCGGAAGGATGGCCACCACGGAGGTGTTGATGGACCGGACCAGTGTCTGGTTGACACCCAGGTTCACCAACTCGGTGAACGTGTATCGTTCTTGATCCAGATAGCCTTTCGTTACTTCCCGTACTTTGTCGAAGACGACGACTGTGTCATACAGGGAGTAGCCAAGGATGGTAAGGAAACCGATAACTGTGGCCGGTGAGACCTCTACCTGGGTTAGTGAGAAGAAGCCAACCGTCACAATAAGGTCGTTCGCAAGTGCCAGCATTGCGGCCGCTGACATGGCCCAGGATCGGAAGTACAGCGTCATCAAGGCGGCTACCAAGACAACGAAGATGACGATGGACTGCAACGCTTTTCGCGTCACATCCTTACCCCAGGTTGCGCCAACTGAGTTCGTCTGGACATCGTCAAGCGGGACGTCGTAAACTTCAGCGAGTTCTGAGCGGATTGCCTGCATAACATCGCTTTCCAGCGGTGCCGTTTGAACTCGCACGCCGCTGGTTCCAAGAGTCGTTGCGCGGGTGTTCTCCGTGAGCCCATTTTGCCTGAGAACATCTTCAGCAAGTTGGGGTCGAGCGTCGGCGGACTGCGTGACGATGAACTGTGTTCCACCCGTGAACTCAATTGAGGGGTTCAGGCCCCGCACCCCAAGTAGCAGCAATGACAGCAGCATGATTACTGCCGCGATGCTGAGAAACAAGCGGCTTCGACCAGCGATCTGGTAGGAGCGCTTTCCCGAATAGAGATCGTTTCCCCACTGAGAGTAATTCATCATTGTGCGTCTCCCTCGGCAGATACAAGTTTGCTCTCTTGATTACGCTCCGCCCTTCGGCGCTCCGCGATTGAAGTTGGGACTTCACTTTCTTGCGGGATGGTACGCGTTCGACCTCTGCCTGCGTAAACTGCTCCGGTCTTTGCCCCTAAGTGTTCTGGATCAAGACCCGACCAGCGGTGTCCTTGCCCAAAGAATCGGGTCTTCATCAGCAGTCCCATGATGGGGTGCGTGAACAAGAAGATAACCGCCAGGTCAACGATCGTGGTGAGGCCCAGCGTGAACGCGAACCCCTGTACTCCGCCAACCGCCAGGACGTACAGGACCGTCGCAGCGACCAGGTTCACTGCGTCAGAAATAACGATGGTTCGGCGGGCACGGAGCCAGCCGCGTTCGACCGCGCTGGAAAGCGGGATCCCTTCGCGCACTTCGTCCCTGATCCGCTCAAAGTAGACGATGAATGAGTCTGCGGTAATACCGATTGCAATAATCAAACCTGTAACGCCGGGCAGCGACAGCCTGTACCCGATCGTCCAGGACAACAAGGTAATCGCCAGGTAGGTCATTACCCCCGCAACCAGCAAAGACCCCGCAGACACTATTGCTAGGCCGCGGTACTGCCAGATCATCCAGAGGACAACTAATGCCAAGCCGATGAGACCTGCGATAATCCCGGTCTCAAGGTGGTGCGTTCCAAGGGTCGCTGAAATTTCTTGTTCCGATTGGACTTCAAAGTTTAGCGGAAGAGAACCGAAGCTGAGCTGGTTTGCCAGCGTCTTAGCAGAATCGATCGTGAAGTTGCCGGATATTTGCGCCGAACCATCAGGAATTATGGCGTTCATAGACGGAGCGGAAATGACGTTGCCATCCAAGACGAAAGCGAACCGGTTCCGCGTTGGGTCGGTGTCTTTCAGATCGTAGAGCCGAGTTGAGACCTCACGGAAGGTTTCAGCGCCCTCATTGTCGAACTGCACGGTGACGCCGACAGTACCGGTAGGTTGACCGGTTTGAGAGTAGATCATGCCGGAGCTGGCGCCCGAAACGTGGATACCCTCAATCTCAGTTGGGCCAAGCAGATACTTGGCGTCGCCTTCCGGGGAGCAAGCAACCAGGGGCGCATCCGGATCGTCTAGTTGGCTGCCGAGCAGAGCGGCCTCATCCGTGCAATCAAGCATTAGGAAATCGAATAGTGCTTGCTCTGTCGCCCATTGCGGGTCTGAAGCGTTCTCAGGCGTTGCGTCCGGAGTGTCCGATAACACGCCATCGCCATTCCGGTCAGCAATGGCGAACGCATATTCTTCTGCTGTCATTGCTGCCAACGCGAGTTCTTCCTCGGTTGGTTCCCCGCTCTGGTTGAGCTCGGGGGCTTCAAGTGGAAGAGGGCTCCCGACCTGCAGCACTGGACGAAGACGCATAGTTGCGGAGGTGCGAATGAGATCAAGCGTCTTGTCGTCGGCTTTTCCTGGGATCGCGACCAGGATGTTGTCCTGCCCCATGGTGGAGATCTCGGCTTCCGCCACTCCCGAAGCGTCGATGCGCTGCCGAATGATATTGATCGCTTCGTTCATCGCGTCTTGATCAATTGTCGCGGAGATGTCCGCCCCTTCGACCAGGCGCGGAGTGAGGATGACCTGTGTTCCTCCCTCAAGATCCAATGCTAGCTTCGGTGCGAAGCCTGTGCCTTGAGTGAAGTGAATGCCGATTAGGGTTCCCAATCCGGCAATCATAAGCACAACGAGTGTGATCAGCGCGCGCCAGGGATTCTTAGATTTTTCTGCCATTTCCAACCTAGGGAGTTATTTGACCGCTCCAAAACTTGTGGAGCAATGATCAGCTTCGATCTGTTCCTTCGTCATCATAGAAGTCGTCTAGCGGTTTGGGTTCCGCGGGTGACTCATCTTCGGTGATGTCCACGTCAATTTCGGTGCCGTCGCCATCTTCGATTTCCAGATGCTCCACGGTCTCTTCCGATTCGAACGGCAGATCCCCAACAGAGCGGATGACGCGCTTATCCCAATAGGTTTCTTCGCCGCTTGGCGTTTCGAGGATGACCACGTTTCCATCTATGTCGATGAAACGGCCAAAGAAACCGATAGTCGTGTGAACCCACACACCGGGCGTTAGTTGTTCGTTCAGTAGCCGCTCATGTTCGGCTTGCTTCTTCTGCTGCGATCTCTTACTGAAGGATGTCAGCACAATAAATGCGACAACCATCAGGCCCAGCATGATAATCATATCCACGGTGGAATACTCCCATTCTCACGATCTATGTGCGTAAGCAGTCTAGACGCTGGTGGTCGCAGCGCGAAATACCACCCGACTCATCCTACTGGTTGAACAGTGTGTCCGCTTCCGCCGCATCTGTCTGTTTATCCACATCGCCAAGTCGATCGGACCCGCCCATGTGTTCCCAAGCCCTGCGGGTAGCTGTTCTTCCCCTAGGTGTTCTCAGAACGAACCCTTCTCTCACCAAGTAGGGTTCAGAGACGGTTTCAACGGTCTCCGCTTCTTCGCCAACAGTCATGGCCAGGGTGCCCAGTCCCACCGGTCCCCCACCGAAACGAAAACAGAGTGACTCAAGCACCGCGCGGTCTAGCCGGTCCAGGCCAAGCTCATCTACGTCGAAAAGTGTCAAGGCATCGTGAGCGTGTGGATAGGTCACGCGACTTTGCTTTTGCACCTGGGCATAATCTGCCACGCGGCGAAGCAACCGGTTCGCGATCCGCGGAGTTCCCCTTGACCGGGATGCGATCTCTGCACCCGCATCGTCGTCGATTTGAACGTCCATTAGAGTCGCGGAGCGTCTAACGACTTCGGAAAGTTCGCCGGGACTGTAGTACTCCAGGTGGGCGGTGAAGCCAAACCGGTCCCGCAAAGGCGCAGGCAGCAGTCCAGATCGGGTAGTGGCGCCCACAACGGTGAACCTGGGGAGGGTAAGCGGTATGGAAGTAGCCCCCGGCCCCTTACCCACGATCACGTCAACCCGGAAGTCTTCCATTGCAAGGTAGAGCATTTCCTCGGCTGTGCGGGCTAGCCGGTGAATCTCATCAATGAAAAGGATGTCGCCTTCCTGTAAGGAAGAGAGGATGGCGGCCAAGTCTCCCGCATGTTGGATCACAGGTCCAGAAGTGAGGCGCAAAGAGGCGTGCATTTCCTGCGCGACAATCATCGCTAGGGTGGTTTTCCCTAAACCGGGCGGACCGACTAGCAGTATGTGGTCCACTGCCTCTTCTCTACCCCGGGCAGCAGCAAGCAGAACGGACATCTGTTGACGAACGTTTTCTTGGCCAATGAATTCGTTCAACGACCTGGGACGCAATGCCGCTTCGGCCGCGCGTTCTTCGTCGGCCACTTCGCCACTTATGATGGTAGGCCGGGCTTGATCCATGAGTCCGAAATCGGTCGCGTCGTCCGCAGGGTACTCGTAATCTTCAGCCACCGCTTCTTCCTAACTCCAGCAGTGCGGCGCGTAGCAGTGAACTGGCGTCCTCGTGTTCTTTGCCCAGTTTCGCGATTGTCTTTTCAGCTGCCGCTCTTGACCAGCCAAGTTGCTCTAGTGCTGCAGCAACCTCTTTTTGATAGCCCAGTTGGGTGGAACCAGCAGCCACATCCGAGTCTTCTGGCGCCGCGAGTTTCCCGCCAAGTTCCAGGACCATTCTCTGCGCCGATTTCTTCCCGATCCCAGGTACCCGCTGCAGCGTGGCTAGATCAGAGGCCTCTACAGCATCGCGAAGTTCGGCGGGGCTCAGCACGGAAAGGGCAGCCAAAGCAGTGCGCGGGCCAATGCCGCTGACGCTGAGCAATGTCTCAAATGTGTCTCTCTGTCCGGAGTGAACGAAACCATAGAGAACCATTGCATCGTCCCGCACCGCCAAATGCGTGCTCAAAGTGACCTCAGTATCGCCGCTTTTTAGTTCAGAAATGGTGGAAGGCGGAACGAAGAGTTTGTATCCAACCCCGCTGACATCAACGATCACCCAGTCAAGCCCTGTCTGCAGTAGGCTACCCCGCACCGTCGCGATCACCCGGACCCCCTTTCGAACATTTGTACGATATCAGATTCGTGACGCAAAACGGTGTTGGCTAGCCGCGCGGGTCGACTGCGCCCTTGCGTCTGCTGGCAGCCACCGCTTCTGCCCATTGCCGTTGCGCCGCAGTGAGTTCGCCCTTCGAGCTGACTCCCCCTGATGTGGAGATGTTGACCTGCCCATCTTCTCGGGCGCCCAGCAGCCCCGTGCCGCGCCAGGCATGGCAGATTGCGATTGCCAGGGAGTCCGCTGCATCGGCGGGCCTGGGCACTTCCGCTAAGCGCAAAATTCGGGCCACCATGTGCTGAACCTGTTTTTTGTCCGCGGTACCGCTCCCGGTGATAGAGGCCTTCACTTCCGACGGAGTGTGAACTGCAAGTGGGAGTCCGGCTTCAGCAATAACCATCATTGCGACCCCCATCGCCTGCATCGTTGTGGTCACCGACTGTAGGTTGTCATGCGCGAATACCCGTTCAATGGCAACGACGTCTGGTTGCGCCCGCTTAAGCGCCTCCCGTATCTGTCTGCCTATGTCTCTTAGCCGGAAATGGGTGGCTAAGGCAGGCGATGATCTCGCCACTTCAACCGACACGAGTCTGGCGCGCCGCGTTTCGTCCACGTCGATCACTCCCACACCGCACCGGGTGAGGCCAGGATCGATTCCCATCACGCGCATGGCGGCGCCGCTCCCGCTACTCGTCTTCCGCTAGTTCGGCTTCGACCTCGGCGCTCAGTGTCATATTGGAGTACACGTTCTGCACATCGTCAGAATCTTCCAAAGCGTCGATAAGGCGCAACACTTTCCTGGCCCCGTCCGCGTCCATTTCGATCTCCGTCGACGCTTGGAACTCAACTTCAGCGGAGTTATATTCGATGCCAGCTGACTGCAATGCAGAACGTACTTCAACGACATCGCTAGGGCCTGAGGTCACGATGAAAACGTCGTCGAATGCCTCGACCTCTTCCGCGCCGGCCTCCAGGACCGTTTCCAAAACTGTGTCTTCATCGGTGCCGGCCGCGGGGACCTCAACGACACCGCGGCGCTCAAAAAGGTAAGAAACCGAGCCCGGATCCGCTAATGAGCCGCCGTTTCTTGTGAGCGCCAAGCGCACGTCCGACGCAGCTCTATTCCGATTGTCGGTTAGGCACTCGACGAGAAATGCGACGCCGCCGGGCCCATATCCCTCATACATTATGGACTGGTAGTCAGCGCCGCCGGCCTCAGCCCCAGATCCTCTCTTCACCGCACGATCTATGTTGTCGGCGGGTACAGAGTTTCGTTTTGCTTTCAGGATCGCATCGTACAGGGTGGGATTCCCGGCAGGGTCGCCGCCGCCTGTTCGCGCAGCGACCTCTATGTTCTTCACGAGTCGGGCAAATAGTTTCCCTCGCTTCGCGTCAAGGGCGGCCTTCTTGTGTTTCGTTGTTGCCCATTTTGAATGTCCCGCCATGGATTCCCTGTCTTCCTTCCTGAAAAGATACTTCTCAATTCTAGCAGCGCCGTTCGAGAACGAGGTCGCACCGCACTAGTCGTCTTCGTCAGCTTCGCAAAGATGCCAGATTCCGCCGTCCCAACCTTTCTGCCATCTGCGAACCAGGGCGGGCAGTTCAACGGGGAATACGGATTCCGTTCGCGAGGCGGATTCGAGTTCGTCGGGTGAGAACCAGCGCCATCCGTCGACAAGGGACTGTTCGCTTCCTGTGTGCCTAGATAAGTCGATTTGTGGGCGCACCTCTTCAAGAAATAGCAGGAAGATCGTCTCGTTTTGCTTAGCGACCAGGTTTGTGAAGCGGAAAGTTGCCCGACGTTTAGCCGCCGGTCCAACGAGTTCTTCTTCGCTTACTCGAAAGCCCGTCTCTTCAAAGAGCTCACGCACGGCTGCGGCAGCTACACGTTCACCGGGTTCCAATCCGCCTCCCACCGTGAACCACCACTGGTGGTTTGGGTCATCGCCGTCGTGGCCGTGGAATAGCAGTACGCTGCCCGCCGCGTCGAAAACGACCACACGCGCGGCTTCACGAGTCGGGATGCCATCTGGTCCAACAACCCAGTCGTTCCCAAGCAGGGTCAATTGATCGCACCGGCCCTAAGTTCTGGGCCGGATTCTCGGACTGTTTCCAGTGCGAAAAGCTCATCCCTAATGGCCTGAACGTCCCCCAGGTACACGCGGTCGTGAGCCACCCTTTCTTGCTGCATTCCGTACTTGGTCATCAAGTACTGATCCATTCCTAGGAAGCCAAGGGCGCGCTGGAATTTTCGAAGCAGCTTAGGCGCGGGAGACCGGAGTCGCCTGGCCCACTTGCGTGCGGAATTTCGGGCGACCGGATTGACGACTACTTGCACTTCAGAGGCACTAAGCCAGCCGGTTTCTTCGTATGGCAGCAAGCCAGAACCGATTTGTCCCGCTAGCCGTCGCGACCATGCGACCAGCCAGACGATCCAACCAATGAAGAGCGGAATCTCCACGGCAAGATATGCGGCAATCCAGATGGCTCCCAGGGACGCAAGACCGTTCCATAGCGCGTGGATCGCAACTGCCGTAGCGTAACCAAGTCCAAGTCGCCATACCCAACCTTTTGGACCCGCGTTTCTAATCAGTGCAGACCCAACTCCCAGACCTATAAATGAGGTGGCCATGGGATGAATGAAAGGGCTCATCACCGCGCGGGCAAACACCGTGAAACCGAATACCGTGGAGCCTTCTTGCCATGCCAACCAGAAGTAATCCAGGTTCTCCACGTACGCGAAACCTGCGCCGACAAGCCCGGCCGTCGCAACGGCGCTGAGCGCCGAGCTCAGATGGTGCCTGGCAAGTACCAGGATCAGCACCACGCCAAGCCCTTTGAATAACTCTTCTCCGAAAGGGGCCACCACGACAGCTGTCATCGTGGTAGCAAATGCCTCGTCGCCGCGGTAGAGCAACAGATCCGTGAACAGGGCGGAGTTCACCACCATTGCTGCCAATGCGGCTACGCCGCCACCCCAGGCAACGGCGAAGAGCTTGTAGCGCATCTTTAGCGGCGCCAACCGGTCTACCCAGGCCAGCAGCGCGGCAGCAGCGGTGAGAGGGACCAGCGCGAGGACGGCAAACTGCCCACGCGTGAGCACAGAACTGCCTTGGGCGACCAGTAGCGCGGAAGCGGTGAAGAAACCGGCGGTTAGAAGCGCCAAGAGGACCTCAGCCTTCGAAGCGCTCCACCAGGTTCCAAGCCTGCCTTTACCGCCCCGGCTCTCATCTTCGTCTTGCGTTTCTTCGAGTCCGAACGGAGTCGAAATGCGTGCACCCTCCAGGCGCCTCAGCGAGCTTTGGGCGCTGAGACGATACTTTGAGCCAGGATCTGCCTGGTCTTTCGACTGCCTGGGCAGGTCAGACATTATCGTCTAGGTCCACGTACTGGGGAAGGGGAGCAAATCCGGCAAGGTGGAAGATCCTCGCGACGCGCCTGGCGCGCAGGTTGCGCACAAGAGTTACGTCTTGGTTGTGAAGGGCGCGGCTTACCTGCAACTTGTACCGCGCCTCTCCAAGTTCTCCCCAAATGATTGGGGCAAGTTCGTCACCTGAGCCTTCCGGCAGCTCGGGTCCAATCTCTCGCAGCACTTCGGAAAGTCTTGATTCCACAGCGTAGCGGGGAAGGGCGCCGCTCGACATGGGTTCTTCCGTGCTGGAAAGGGAGTTCGCGGCAGCTTCTAGGAGCAGCTGAGAGTCGGAGTCACTGAGCGCGCCCGAACGGGCAAGTTGCACACTACCCGCGGCGCGCTTCACTAGCGCGAGCTGTAGGGTAACCGCAGACGCGGCTAGGCGCCGGTGAAGCCGGTCAATCCTGACCGCCAACGTCCAAACGTACACCACCGCCACGGTCAGTAAAACGCCGATTAGTACCACCCACCAGATTGACACGTTGCCTACTTTCGCCGCCGCCGGGACAGATACTCATACGCTGTGCCAGTGTCGGGTTCGCTGCTGGGCGGAAGCACAGCCTGGTAGACGGCAAGGATTTTCTCAGTGACCGTTCCCCAATCGAACTGATTGGCGGCCTGTTGCCCCGCTTCGGCCAGTTGGTGCCTCACGTCCGGATGCTCCAGCTGCCGGATGAGTTCCGCGGTCAGAGCATTTGAGTCACCGGTTTTGAACAGCGCCCCCACTTTGCCGTCCTGAAGAACAGCGGCAAACGCGGGAATGTCCGAGGCGACCACGGCCGTCCCGGCGGCCATCGCCTCGACCAACACGATCCCAAAAGATTCCCCGCCCAACTGGGGGGCAACGTAGACGGTGGCCCCTTTCAATAGGGATGCCTTCTCCTCGTCCGAGATTTCGCCAAGCAACTCCACGGACTGGGGATGTTCTCGGCGGACTTCTTCAAGAGAGTCCGCGTCCCCTCTTCCGGCGACCAAGAAACGCGCACCCGGGGAACTTTCCAGGACCGGTTCTATTGCCTTAGCGAAAACGGGAAGACCCTTGCGTGACTCGTCTAGTCTCCCAAGAAAAACAATTACGGGACGTTCGGGCGTCGCCTCCCAGTCGGGATTGGGTTCTGCTTCTCGGAAGGCTTTTGTGTAAACGCCGTTTGGGATAATCACCGCGTCGCCCGCATGGTGCTCGATCAAAGTCCGGCGCGCCTCAGCGGAGACGGCGATCCTCGCACTGATCTTCTCTAGAAAAGGTTGAAGCAGGCCAGCAGACAGTTGCCGAATTACAGACCGGTCCAGTGAGGCATGGAACGTCGCGACCACGGGTCCATCGGAGTTCATGAGTGCCAGCAGGCCCAAAGAGGGAGTTTCGGGTTCGTGAATGTGGACAACATCAAAGTCGCCCTCGGCAAGCCACTTCCGGGTGCGGGCAGCTACCACCGGACCGAACGAAAGCCGGGCGACGGAGCCGTTAAATCTGATGGGCAGTGCTCCTCCCGTGCTAACCAACCAGTCTGGGTTTTCGTCAGCTTCACTTGGCGCTAGCACCTGGACCTGGTGGCCGCGGCGAATGAGTTCTTCTGCGACGTCGCGGATGTGGAACTGAACTCCCCCCGGTACGTCGAAAGAGTACGGGCAAACTATGCCGATCTTCACGCGCCCACCCCCGCCTCAGACTGGTTCCCGGTTGATCCGCTTTTCGCACGGCGGTGGCGCTCTTCTGCGCGAGCGAGGCGCTTCGGGTCTAGATCCGATACGTAAAGCTTTTGCATCATGTGCCAATCGGTGTCGCCCGCTAGCATCACCGGAGTGATCTCATCAACCCACGCCCTAGTGAGTGCTTCAACTTCCGTTTCATCGGCGCGCGGAGTCGGCATATCGATCGGTTCAGTGAAGTTTGCACGAAGGGTCCACCGCCCCCGAGATTTCCGGAAGGTGATGTGGCCGGCTATGAGCGGGCGCCCCAACCTGAGTGCAAGCGCTGCCGGTCCCGCGGCGACCAGCGCCTCTTCGGTACCGAGTTTCACGCGCACACCTCCACCAGAAATGTCCCGGTCTGCCAAGAGCGGCACCAAGACTGGCCTGCCAGACACTTTCTGCACCAACTGCTCGAAAACGCTCTCACCGGGCCCGACACCGATGATTTCCATACCCAATTGCTCGCGGAACTCAACATAGCCATCAAACAGAGCCTCTGGCTCCAGCTTTTCCGCAACAGTCACGATTGTCCCGTAGTTCTGGCAAAACCAGGCTCCGGCCAGGTCCCAATTACCAGAGTGGGTCAGCGCTAGAACAACCGGTCCATCCTCCATGAGCTGACGGGTCTTTGCAGCGCCCGGGTACACGCAACCGGTGCGCAGGTAATCTGCACTCCAGCCGGGAAGTGAGAACTGCTGACCGAAACTACGGAAATACGAAGCAACGGCGTTGGAGACCTTTCGGCGAGTCGGCGTCGTGCCTGTAAGCCTGGACAGGTTAGAACGTAGCTGCTGCACCGACCCGACATTCAAAAGTGCGACCACCCGCCCGACTGTGCCGGCGACAGCGTCGACTAGTCGCGGCGGTAGGTGGGGAACCACCTTCCACGCCATCAGGTAGAGCGAATCCCGGCTCATCGCGCCCCTAACTGTTTGTAGACGATGAAAATCCGTTGAAAAACGGTGATTGTCGAGGCCGCCGCGACCCACACCAGGCCAACCGCAAAGAACCAGAGGGGTAAGCCCCATTGGGTTACCGCAGCCCCGGCAAGAGCAATGACCAACCGGTCGGTTCGTTCCGCAATGCCAGCTTTCGCTACGATGTCGAACGATTCAGCTTTTGCCCGGACGTAGGGGACAACGCCAATAGCGGTCATGGAGACAATTCCCGCAATTACCGACACGTTCCTGACAGCGCCATCAGGTAGGCCGAACACAGCCCAATAAAGCAGTGATCCAAACACAAATCCGTCAGCGATTCGGTCCATGCTAGAGTCCAGGAACGCCCCAAACTCAGTGCTACTACCAGTGCGCCTGGCAAGAACCCCATCTACGGAATCCATGAACAGCACCACGCCAAGGGCGACACCGCCCACCGCCAAATACCCGTGCGCAAGCAACGTTACAGACAGTACGGCTGCAACCACGGTCCCAAAAACCGTAACCATGTTTGGCGTGATGCGGGCCTTCTCAAGAAGAATGGCTAGCGGAGTGAAGATGCGGGTGGTAACAGAGCGCCCGTGATTGCCCAGCATTCCTATTCCACCCCATCGATCCACGCGTCGGCCAAGATCTTGCGGGTATCCCCGAGTAGCTGTGGAACCGCCTTAGTCTGACCGATGATCGGAAAGAAGTTCATGTCTCCGTTCCAGCGCGGAATCACGTGCTGGTGCAAGTGGCCCGCGATTCCCGCCCCGGCGACCGCACCCTGGTTCATGCCCAAATTATAACCGTGGGCACCAAGGCTTTTTCCAAGCACCGTCATGGCCTTTGCGCTCAGTTCCCCGAATTCCGCCCGGGCTTCAGACGACAAGTCTGTGTAGTTCGGCACGTGGATATAAGGACACACCAGCAGATGGCCAGGGTTGTAGGGGTATAGGTTCATCACGACAAAGCAGTGTTCCCCGCGATGAACAATCAGACCTTCTTCATCTGACCTATCCGGCGCAGAGCAAAACGGGCACTCGTCTTCATCAGCCATTTTCTCATGATCAGCGTTGATGTAGACCATCCGGTGGGGAGTCCACAGGCGCCCAAAACCATCGGGCGCGCCGACTAGTGCATCCGCATCTTCCATGTCCGCACTCCCCTTCCGGCTTCTCGCTCAGATATCGTCAGTATTCTTTCGGGCCCGTATGTTGTCTAGGATCCTCTTTACGGCCTCATCTCGCGGCACCCCATTTTCCTGGCGGCCATCACGGAAGCGGAACGATACAGCTCCGTGTTTCTCATCTTCTTCACCCGCTATGAGAACGAACGGGACCTTCTCTTTTGAGGCGTTCCGGATCTTCTTACCGAAACGGTCATCGCTTGAGTCGACCTCTACTCTCACGCCCTCTTTCCGAAGCTCAGCCGCCACCTCGTCCAGATAAGGAACGAAAGCATCGGCAACCGGGATGCATCGAACTTGTACGGGCGCCAGCCAAGCCGGGAACGCTCCCGCATAGTGCTCCAGCAGGATCGCAAAGAACCTCTCAATGGAGCCAAATAGCGCGCGGTGAATCATCACTGGCCGCTGGCGGGAGCCATCGGCGGCCTGATATTCCAGATCGAGCCGCTCAGGAGTGTTGAAGTCCAGCTGAATCGTGGACATTTGCCACGTCCGGCCGATGGCATCACGAGCTTGAACGGAGATCTTCGGCCCGTAGAAGGCCGCGCCCTCAGGATCCTCCACAAGTTCTAAGCCAGATTTCTCAGCGACCTCACGAAGGGTGGCTGTGGCCTCTTCCCAAATTTCATCCGTACCCACGTACTTTTCGGGGTCTTTGGTTGAGATTTCCAAGTAGAAATCTTCGAGCCCATAGTCGCGCAGCAGATCCAACACAAACTGCAAAACGGAAGCAATTTCGTCTCGCATCTGCTCTCGAGTCGTGTAGATATGCGCATCATCCTGGGTGAAACCGCGCGCCCGGGTGAGTCCGTGAACGACACCCGATTTTTCGTACCTATAGACAGTTCCGAACTCAAAGAGCCGCATCGGGAGATCCCTATATGAGCGTCCCCGAGAACTGAAGATCAATGAGTGCATGGGGCAGTTCATCGGCTTCAAGTAGTAGTCAGTCCCGGACTTCTTTACCTGCCCCGTTTCGGGATCTACCTCTTCGTCAACGGTGAGAGGAGGGAACATCCCGTCCTTGTACCAGCCCAGGTGTCCTGAACGTTCAAACAGCGCACCCTTCGTGATGTGAGGAGAATAGACGAACTCGTAGCCCGCGGCCAAGTGCTGGCGGCGGGCGAGCTCTTCCATCTCCATCCTGGTTGCACCGCCCTTGGGATGGAACACAGCCAATCCCGAGCCAATAGCGTCAGGAAAGCTAAACAAATCCATTTCGGAGCCGAGGCGCCGGTGATCCCGTCGTTCCGCTTCGGCCAACCGGTCTTGGTAGTCTTTCAACTCAGCTTTGCTAGGCCACGCTGTGCCGTAAATTCGCTGTAGCTGCGGGTTCTGCTCAGAGCCTCTCCAGTAGGCAGCGGCCGACCGTGTCAGCGCAAAACCATTGCCGATCAGCCGCGTGCTGGGCAGGTGCGGCCCGCGGCAAAGATCTTTCCAGGCGACCTCACCGTTTCGGCGAACGTTGTAGTAGATGGTGAGTTCGCCCTCCCCCACCTCCACCGATGAGCCATCAGCGTCAGAGCTGCGGGACTTCGTCTCTATCAGCTCAAGTTTGTACGGCTGGTCCGCGAGCTCGATTTCGGCTTCTTCACCTGAGACCACGCGGCGCCGGAAAGTTTGGCCTTCTTTCACAATTTTGGCCATAGCTTTTTCCAGGGCTTTCAGGTCCTCAGGCGTGAACGGATCGTCAACACCGAAATCGTAGTAAAACCCGTTTTCAATTGGAGGCCCTATTCCAAGGTCGACAGCTGGGTTCACATCTTGCACTGCCTGTGCCAAGACGTGTGCGGCACTATGGCGAAGGATCTCTAGGCCTTCCGGGGAGTCCAGCAGGATTGCTTCAACTTCCGCACCGTCTGGCAGCTCACGGAACAGGTCCAGTGCCTGACCGTTGACATTCATAGCGACGACTTCACGACGACCCTTGTAGAAGTCCGTACCCGTCGTTCCCGGCTGGACCTGCTGTTGTTCGCCGTCAATCGTTAGGGTAATCACCGCTTGGACCTCTATTCTTTCGTGTTGGGGCTCAGTGGTACAGCCTTCGAGCCACCAGTAATCCTACCGTCTTTGCCTGCATGGTCGTGAAAAGGCCCTGTGGAGCCCTCCGTCAGAGCCACGGGCGATATCAGTCGCTTACCGAGCGGTCCATCTCAGGCATGTGTTTGCGGAATTTGCGCGCATAGTTGAGCTTTTGAAGTTGGGCGACCACGCGCCGACTCTTCGATGTTTCTAACGGCGATTCGAGCGGGTTCACCAGCTTGCCCTCGGCCGCCAGTTCTTTCGCGGTGTCAACCAGCGCTTGGTCAGACACGTACTCTTTAATCAGGCGCATAGATACCAGCGTGTACAGCGCAGGTTGGTCCGCTTGAACCGCGGCTTGTGATCGTCCCAACCAAAGATCGTCGACCATCACTTGCATGGGGTTTGCCCCAGCGGCCACCACATAGTAGGAGTTTCTTCCAATCCGGGGATTTACTTCCAGGAAATAAGGTGTCCCGTCGCGGGGGTCAACTTTGATATCGAAGTTGGCAAAGCCCGTATAGTCGCCAGCCTTCAGAATTCGCTGTCCCATCTCCCAAAGCGCTTCTTGAGGCCCGGTAATCATCGCTACCGGATTTCCTATGAGCGTTGGCGATGGGTCCTGCAAGAGCACATGTGCAGCAGAGCGCAGTAGCACCTGGCCGTCTCTACCGACGTAAAAGGTGAGCGAACGCATACACGAGTCGTCCCCTGGAATTGTCTCCTGCACAATGAAGCGGTCACGAAATCCGGCTTCCCGGAGTGCTTCCCATAAGGCGCCTAACTCTTTTGAATCATCTATAAACCAAATCTTCTTCTTACCGTTGAAGGCTATCTGGTCGTACGCCGCGCCCGAGGCGGCTTTTGCGACTACGGGGAAAGGCAACTCTATCGGTGGCGGGGACCAGTCCTCGTCATCCGCGTCGAAGAAATCTACGACTATTGTTTTTGGACTTGGTATGCCCAGCTCTTCACACACCTCAGCAAACGAGACCTTCTCACCCAACAGGTCGATCGTTTTCGCGGTCGGAAACGGCAGCAGGTAGTGCTCTTCAAGTTCGGCGCGGTGGCGGGCAAAGAAGGCGACGTGTGAGTCAGTGTTGGAAAGCAGAAGCAGTTGTTTGCCTTCATGAATGGCCGCTAGGCCACGGAGGACAGCTAGGCGTTCAGCATCCGTCGCGCGCGAACGAATTGGTTCCACGTCAAAAATCACGGACTTCGTGATCATGTCAACAGGCGCAGCCGCAACGCAGATGCTCTTTGCTCCGAAAGCCTCGTAGCATTCCAAGCCCAGCGTGTACGAGCCGACATCGCCCCCCAGAATCACCGGGACCAAATCTTGCATGTCCGCACCAGCGTTCATAGGTTACTGCTTTCCGATCGGAGAATTTACCCGCCCCATGCTACCAAAGCGAAGCACGCGTCCACTGGCACCGCCCAGAGCTCACCCGC
>CAYFRL010000001.1:29392-126448 GCA_964345595.1 uncultured Actinomyces sp. | reverse complement strand
AGCTGATGGGCACCCGATGAGTACCCAGCGATGAGCTGCCAGCAGGATTAGTCGTTCGTCTCCTGTACGGGACGAACCGAACAGGAGAATTGTGGCAAGAATGCGTGTCCACGAGCTCGCCAAAGAGCTCGGAATCACGAGTAAAGAACTACTGGCTCACCTGAAGGAAAAGGGTGAGTTCGTAAAGTCTGCGTCCTCGATGGTCGAAGCGCCCGTCGTGCGGATTGTTTCCGAGACGTACGCTGCGGCGAAGCCGGTTGAAGCCGAAGATGTGAAGAAGGCTCCCGCTCCGAAGCCCGTCGCGAAGAAGAAAGCATCTGCCGGTCCGAAACCCGGGCCTAAACCCGCCGAGCAGCCAAAGGTTGAGGAAGTTCAGGAAGCGCCACAGGCCCCCGTGCCTGCTGCTCCTGCTCCTAAGGCTCCTGAAGCTCCTCGGGTGGAAACGCCAACGCAGAAGCCAGTGGACCAACCGAAGGTAACGCCTACTCAAGTCCCGAGTCCAGAAGCGGTGGCTAAGCCAGCTGCTCCTCGGCCCGCGGCTCCAAAGCCCGCTCCTAGGCCCGGGCCGCGCCCTGGTGGCCCACGTCCGGGCAATAACCCATACGCATCTAGCCAAGGCATGCCGCGCCCCGGTGGTAGCGGCGGTCCTCGGCCAGGTCCGCGTGGTGGCGCCGGAAAACCGGCGCGTCCCGGCGCAAAAACCGGGGGCGGACAATCGCGTCCGGCGGGCCGTTCAGGAGAGGGGCGCCCAAATCCAACAATGATGCCAGGCTCCGCCAGTTTCACGCGTGAAGACGCGAGGCCTGCGAGTAATCGGGGTGGCCGGGGACGTGGCGTTGGAAGTCGACCGGGCGGCGCTCCCGCTGGACAGGCAGGCGGTCCGCCCGCAGGCGCTCCCCGCGGTGGTCGGGGAGGTCGCGGCTCCACTCCCGGAGCTTTCGGTCGTGGTACCGGCCGGTCTCAAAAGGGACGGAAGTCGAAGAGAGCGAAGCGTCAAGAGTTTGAACAACAGGACGCGCCTGTAATTGGCGGCGTATCCATTCCGCGCGGTAACGGCAAAGAAGTGCGGATCAGGCAGGGTGCCTCTTTGGCTGACCTGGCTGAGAAGATCGACGTCAACCCAGCAGCGCTCGTCACCGTCTTGTTCCATTTGGGAGAGATGGCTACGGCCACCCAGTCCCTGGATCAAGACACGTTCGAGGCGCTCGGCGCCGAACTCGGTTACAACGTCTTGGTGGTGTCCCCAGAAGATGAAGACAGGGAGCTGCTTGAATCCTTCGACATCGACCTGGATGCTGAAGAAGCGGCTGACGAGGAATACCTGGAACCGCGTCCACCCGTCGTTACCGTGATGGGTCACGTGGACCACGGAAAGACTAAGCTGCTAGACGCTATTCGCGCAACGGATGTGGTCGAGTCCGAACACGGCGGAATCACTCAGCACATCGGCGCCTACCAGGTGCGGGTCCCGCAGGAAGATTCCGAGAGGCCCCTCACCTTTATCGACACACCCGGTCACGAAGCGTTCACGGCAATGCGTGCCAGGGGTACGCGCGTCACCGACATTGCGATCCTAGTGGTCGCAGCCGATGACGGAGTCATGCCTCAAACGGTTGAAGCGATCAACCACGCGCAATCTGCCGGGGTACCCATCGTGGTAGCTGTAAACAAGGTCGACAAGCCGGAAGCAAACCCGGACAAGATCCGCGGTCAACTCACTGAGTACGGACTTGTTGCTGAGGATTACGGCGGGGACGTCATGTTTGTTGATGTTTCCGCGAAACTTGGCCAGGGCATCGACTCCCTACTCGAAGCGGTTCTGCTTACCGCCGACGCCGCTTTGGACCTGACAGCGAACCCGCAGGCCAGCGCCCGCGGTGTCGCGATCGAAGCAAACCTAGACAAGGGGCGCGGCGCCATCGCAACCATGCTCGTAGAGCGCGGTACCTTGCGTGTCGGTGACGCGGTCGTGGTCGGTTCTTCACACGGGCGTGTGCGCGCTATGTTCGACGAGAACGGAAACTCGCTGGAAGAGGCAGGGCCGTCCCGCCCGGTCCAGATGCTGGGGCTTACCTCAGTGCCGCGTGCCGGTGACACCTTCCTGGTTGCCGAAGATGACCGGACCGCCCGCCAGATCGCTGATAAGCGAGAAGCAGCGGATCGGCAGGCTCAGCTGGCCAAGCGGCGCAAGCGCGTCACTTTGGAAGACTTCGATCGGGTCCTCAAAGAAGGTAAGGTCGACACTCTCAACCTCATCATCAAGGGTGACGTTTCCGGTGCTGTTGAGGCACTTGAAGATTCGCTGCTCAAGTTGGATGTGGGCGAAGAAGTTGCGCTACGGATCATTCACCGCGGTGTTGGTGCTATCACTCAGAACGATGTCAACCTGGCTACTGTTGATGACGCGGTTATTATCGCCTTCAACGTGCGCCCGGCTGAGCGCGTCCAAGAGATGGCGGACAACGAGGGCATTGAGATCAAGTACTACACGGTGATCTACAAGGCCCTAGAAGAGATCGAAGCCGCCATGAAAGGCATGCTCAAACCGATTTACGAAGAGGTTGAGCAGGGGCGCGCTGAGATTCGGCAAGTGTTCCGTTCAGGCAAGTTCGGCAACATCGCCGGTTCCATCGTCCGCGCTGGCATCATGCGCCGCGGCGCGAAAGCACGCCTGGTGCGTGACGGCGTCGTTATCGCTGACGACTTGGAGATCCAGTCGTTGCGACGTGAGAAGGATGATGTGACAGAGGTCCGAGAGGGCTTCGAGTGCGGTATCACCTTGGGCTACAGAGATATTGTTGAAGGCGATATCATCGAGACCTGGGAAATGAAAGAGATCGCTCGCGACTGACGAAACGTGAGGGGGCTGGCATCCACAGGTGCCAGCCCTTTCTCTTACCGAGGTCGCCAATCAAGGTGGAGGGAACACATGGCTGATGAATCACGCGTTCGCCGCGTACAGGAGAACATTAAGATCACCGTCGCTCGGACTTTGGAGAGGCGAGTGAAGGACCCTCGCCTTGGCTTTGTCACAATCACAGAAGTGAAGGTGACGCGGGACCTGCACCACGCAACGATCTTCTACACAGTCCTCGGCGACGAAGAAGAAGCACGTGCCACACGCAAGGCCCTTGAATCCTCGAAAGGCTTGATCAGGTCAGAGGTGGGGAAGGCACTTGGCTTGCGCCTCACTCCCACTATTGCTTTTGAAGAAGATCGCCTGCCCGAAGAAGCGGCAAGCATTGAAGACGCGTTGAGGCTCGCTCGGGAACGAGATGCGCAAATCGCTGCGGAATCGGCAGGGAAGCAGCCTGTGGCCGGTGAGGATCCCTACCGACAGGATGTCGACGAAGAAAGCGTCGAAGAAGCAGAGTGACAAGCCCGGGAATACTGCTGGTTGACAAGCCCAAGGGGCCTACCAGTCACGACGTGGTGGCTCGCGTTCGCCGGCTAGCGCAGACCCGGAAGGTTGGTCACGCGGGAACACTTGACCCGGCAGCAACGGGACTCTTAGTTCTGGGGCTTAACAGGGGAACGAAACTGCTTCACTTTCTCACCGGTTTGGACAAGTCCTATCGGGCTACCGTTCGCTTGGGCGCCTCAACCATTACTGATGACGCCGAAGGCGAAGTTATAAGCGACGTCGGAACCGACAACATCTCTTCGGAGGAAATCGGCGGCGCCTTGGAACAGTTTCGCGGTCCCATTTTGCAGGTGCCGGCCTCGGTCAGTGCGATAAAGGTCGGGGGCAAGAGGGCCCACAGCCTGGTTCGTTCGGGCCACTCAGTTGATCTGCCCAGTCGGCCGGTGACGATCACAAGACTCGAAATGGTGGGCGTGCCAATCAAAGACGGCAAATACTTGGACTTTGAAATCGAAGTGGACTGCTCATCCGGTACCTATGTGAGGTCTTTGGCTAGGGACATCGGAGCCCATCTGGGTGTCGGCGGTCATCTGACCGGCCTGCGCCGCACGCGGGTTGGGCCGTGGTCCGTGGAACAGGCGAAACCTCTGGAAGAGATGGCCCAACCGCTCGATCTGATCTCACTTGGATCGGCATGCGCAGAGCTTTATCCGCACGTGCTGCTGGCAGAAGCTGAAATAGCGCGTGTACGCCACGGACAGAGCCCTCTTTATAGCGGTGATGAGGTAGACGAAGGTCAACTCTTCGCGTTGCTCGACCAGCGCGAAAGCGTGGTGGGTCTAGGCAAACTCAAAGGCGGTACGCTAAGACCAGTGTTCATAATCGACCCGGCGTGAGACACAGATGCGTGAGGCACAAATGACTGAGAAAAAGCAACAGCAATTCGCGGTTCCAGAACAAAGCTCCAATCCGGTGCCCGCAGACCACGGTGGTTGCGGATGCGGCGGCAAGTGCGGTGGTGGGAAGAAAGCCGGGCGGGAAGGACAGCCTGTGGACACCGAAGGTCGACTCAACCTGGGCTTGCGCTCCGCCTGACTCACCAACGAATAAGTAAGTATTTCCTGCTAGTAGAGGACGAGTCGCAAAGACCATGTTGGTTTGGACGAACCTAGATCAAGTGCCCGGCGACCAACGATCCGTGGTCACGATCGGTAACTTTGATGGAATGCACCAGGGGCACTCTCGCGTCATCGGGTCGTGCGTCGAACGCGCCCGCAAGCTTGGCTGCGATTCGGTTGCTCTCACTTTCGACCCTCACCCAAGGTCCGTGCACCGACCTGAGGAACCGGTCCCTCTCATCATGACAACGGCGGACAAGCTGGATGCGATCGCAGTGACCGGCGTTCACGCGACCCTGCTGGCTCAATATGATCGGTCCTTGTATTCCCTGTCTCCTGAAGACTTTGTTCAGGAGTATTTGGTTGACCGCCTCGGCGCAAAAGAGGTGATCGTCGGAGAGGATTTCCGCTTTGGGCGCGGAAACGCTGGAGACGTTGATACTCTGCGTCAACTCGGCCGTGTCTTCGGGTTCGAGGTGACCATGGTCACCGATGTGGTCTCCCCACTTGGTCGGCGCTGGTCTTCCTCCTGGGTTCGCGAGCTCCTCCTCAAAGGAAAAGTTGAAGAAGCAGCGGGGGTGCTCGGCCGCTTCCACCGCGTCACCGGGGTTGTGGAGCATGGCGCCAAGCGGGGGAGATTGCTCGGGTTTCCCACGGCTAATGTGTCCGCAGATGGGCAGCTGATTCCCGCGGACGGTGTCTATGCGGGGTGGCTGGTGCGCGAGGCGCAGATCCCCGGGCAAGACGAATGGGGAGGCGGACAGGAGTTCCTTCCCGCAGCGATCTCGGTGGGGACGAACCCCCAATTCGATGGCACTAGCCGAAATGTGGAAGCTCATGTCCTGGGCCGGTCCGATTTGGATCTGTATGGTGAAGAGGTAACTGTCGTGTTCGTTCGTAGATTGCGGGACATGCAGAGCTTCGACACCGTAGAAGAGCTGCTTGCGCAGATGGATGAAGACCTGCGCAAGACTGCTGTCACTCTGGGGGTGCGCATCTCAACGCGCGTTGATCCCGCTGCAGTAACGGCCGGTGAATGACCGTGCAAAACGATCCCCCGGGCTTCCCGCAGAACGCACCAATCGTCATGACTGACAGCGGACCCGTCGCAGGCGTCTGGCGCGGGTTTCAACCACTTTCCTTAGCTGCGACGCCGACGGAGTTGCTGCTGGATGCGCAAGCCAAGCCGACCTTGGCAAGCGGCGAACAACATTTTGCTGCATTTCTTGGCATTCCTTACGCGAAGCCGCCTGTTGGAGAACTCCGGTTTGCTGCGCCGGAAGCACCGCTGACCTGGGATGAGACGCTGCCTTGCGCCCAGTACGGTCCAACGCCTCTTAGAAAGACAGCTGGCGGCTCCTTGGTGCCAGAGCCCGCATTCCCTGGGGACGCGACTCTGAACCTCAACGTGTTCACCCCGGATCCAAACGGGGAAGAGCCGCTGCCGGTCCTTTTCTATATCCACGGGGGAGCATTTACAGCCGGTTCGTCCGCTAGCCCCCGGTACGACGGGCGCACATTCAACCGCAGTGGCGTTGTGGTGGTGACGGCGTCCTACCGCCTGGGCGTTAGCGGATTCGGCCAGATAGAAGGCGCCGTTCCAAACCGAGGTGTCCTGGACTGGCTGGCCGCATTGGAGTGGGTGCAGCGGAACATCCATGCATTTGGAGGGGACCCGGCCGACGTGACAATTGCCGGGCAATCGGCCGGGGGAGCCGCCGTACTTACTCTGCTTGGCATGAAAAGTGCTCAACACCTTATTCTCCAAGGCGTGGTCAATTTCCGGGGTCTTGTCGGATATTGAACCTCGGATTGCCAGCAGGGTCACCGGCCGCATCGCAAAAATGCTGGGAGCACGCGCGACCACCGAAGGTTTCGGCGCCTTCACCCCGACTGAAATACAAAGGGCCGAAGACGGTTACTTGGAGCGTGCTGGGCGGAATACGCTTTGGTCGCTAAGAAGGCAGCCACGCGGCTTGCTTCACTTTGGGCCGGTTGTCGACGGGGAAATAATAAGCCGAACGACTCTCGATTCGGTTTCTCGCGGGGTTGGCGCAGGAAAACCGCTTCTGCTTGGGTCCACGGCGGATGAGTGGGGCACCTCTACTGGAGCACTGCCGCGAATTGCAAGACACGCGTCGCCGCGCGCTGCCTTACGGGCACTCGGCCTGAGCAAGAAAAAATCCGACGTTTACATGGAACGGTCTAGAAGAAACACTACGCCCACTGTGATCGCTGGCTACTTGACCGACATTTCGTTCCGCGCTCCCGTGGTCGAGGTCGCGTCCGCTCGCGGCAACGCGCCGACGTGGCTATACAGCTTCGAGTGGGGGTCTGCGAAGCAGAGAGCTGCGATACATTGCAGCGACCTCCCGTTCTGGTTCAATTGTCTGGACCAGCCCTACACGACCTGGCTTTTGGGGCGCGCGGCACCGACCGACTTAGCCGAACAGATGCACCAGGTGGCCGTGAACTTCGTTGGTGACGGGAACCCAGGTTGGCCCGCGACCCGACCGGGCCATTTTGAAGCAATGATCTTCGATGGAACCGGGCAAGGCCGTATCGATCACGAAACCTACTCTGCGGCGGAAGTTCTTGTCCGGTCTTAGCCCGGGTGCGCAATCTCACCGCGACTGCGCGGGTGTGCGCCGGTTTCGCCTACCTTTGCTGCGGCTTCGGCTGGTAATCTAAAAGCTGCCGTCAGATCGGCCGCGGCTTAGTCATGCCCGGGAGAATGGGCCCCGACGCTCCGCGCAACGAGAATTATTAGGAGAACCCTATGCCCTTGAGCAAGGACGAAAAAGAGAAGATCATCGCCGAATACGCCATCCATGAGGGCGACACCGGTTCCCCAGAGGTGCAGGTCGCGCTGCTTAGCGCCCGCATCAACGAGCTAACAGAGCACTTCAAAACCCACAAGCACGATCACCACTCCCGCCGCGGACTTCTGTTGCTGGTGGGACGTCGTCGGGGCCTGTTGAAGTACCTCGAAGAAATCGACGTGGAGAGGTACCGCGCGCTGCGCGACCGCCTCGGATTGCGCCGATAGACTTGGTAGCCCGTTCTTCTGGAGCAATTGGAAGAACGGGCTTTTCCAATCGGCGATCTCGCCGAATGTTTATATTGAAAATTTAATGAATTAAGAACAATAGCTGGGAGCCGTAGGGTAGCGGTTTTCGACAGTGGCTTTCGGATCGGAGCGGCGAGCAATCGCTGATCTTCGCCGCCGAGGGCTTCGCTCGAAGGCCGACGGCGTCTCCCGGTTCTAACCAAGGAGAAATCTATGGAGGATGAAAACCTCGTAGCAGCCGAAGCCATCATTGACAATGGCCGGTTCGGCAAACGCACTGTCCGTTTCGAGACAGGACAGTTTGCGATGCAAGCCGCGGGATCCGCGGTTGTATACCTGGACGGCGACACCATGGTGCTGTCGGCGACGACTGTTGGCAAACATCCAAAGGACCAGTTTGACTTCTTCCCGCTCACAGTGGATGTGGAAGAGCGCCAGTACGCGGCAGGGCGGATCCCCGGATCCTTTTTCCGCCGTGAAGGTCGCCCAGGCACGGAAGCCATCTTGGCGGCGCGCCTGATTGATCGTCCTCTGCGCCCCGCATTTGTGAAGGGATTGCGCAACGAGGTACAGGTTGTGGAGACGGTTCTTGCTATCAACCCCAACGACGCTTACGACGTGGTCGCGATCAACGCGGCCTCTATGTCAACGCAAATTTCCGGACTTCCGTTTAGCGGCCCCATCGGGGGCGTCCGCGTCGCGCTTATCGACAATCAGTGGGTTGCGTTCCCGCGCTGGTCTGAGCTCGAGAACTCCGTTTTCAACATGGCCGTTGCGGGTCGCATGGTCAAGGATGCTGACGGGAACGAAGATGTCGCCATCATGATGGTTGAAGCTGGCGGCGGGGAAGGGCAGTGGCAGCTTATCCAAGCCGGCGCGCCCAAGCCCACCGAGGATGTCGTTGCCGCCGGGTTGGAGGCCGCGAAACCATTCATCAAGGTGCTTTGCGAAGCGCAAAGCGAGGTCGCGGCCAAAGCCGGAAAAGAGACCAAGGAGTTCCCGCTCTTCTTCGATTACACGGACGAAGAGTATGCGGCAGTAGAGCAAAAAGTCGGCGACAAGCTGAAGGCCGCTATCGCAACCGAGGGCAAGCTAGCGCGCGAACAGGCAATCGAAGACGTCCGTGACGCTGCTATCGGCGCTCTTATTGAAGATTTCCCGGATTCGGAGAAGGCCCTGAAGGCTGCATTCCGAGCATTCGAGAAAGAGACGATCCGGCAGCGCACCCTGTCCGAAGAGATCCGCATGGACGGCCGCCCGCCGCGCGCGATTCGTACGTTGATGGCTGAAGTCGAGGTGATCCCACGTGTGCACGGTTCAGCTCTTTTCCAGCGAGGCGAAACACAGATTCTGGGTGTGACCACTCTCGCGATGCTGAGGATGGAACAGCAGCTTGATAACTTGAGCCCTGCAGCTCACAAGCGTTACATGCACAACTACAACTTCCCGCCGTACTCGACCGGCGAGACCGGACGTGTCGGTTCTCCAAAGCGCCGGGAAATCGGCCACGGCGACTTGGCAGAGCGTGCGGTATTGCCCGTGCTACCTACACGTGAGGAATTCCCGTACGCGATCCGGCAGGTCTCCGAAGCGTTGGGCTCCAACGGATCAACTTCGATGGGGTCTGTCTGCGCATCAACTCTGTCGCTTATGCAGGCCGGTGTCCCGCTACGGGCACCAGTGGCTGGTATCGCGATGGGTCTCATGACCGGCGAGGTCGATGGTAAACCGAAGTCCCTCACCCTAACGGACATCCTGGGTGCGGAAGACGGTTTCGGCGACATGGACTTCAAGGTCGCCGGGACACGGGACTTTATTACCGCCCTTCAGCTGGACACGAAGCTTGACGGAATCGACTCTGAAGTATTGAAGTCGGCACTTGCGCAGGCCCGCGATGCCCGCCTGGAGATCATCGACCTGATGGAACGCGCAATCGACAAGCCAGATGAGATGTCTATTTACGCGCCGCGCATCCTGACCGTCAACGTTCCAGTTGACAAGATTGGCGAAGTCATCGGTCCGAAGGGCAAGATGATCAACCAAATTCAAGAGCAGACGGGCGCCGACATCACGATTGAAGATGACGGAACCGTCTACGTTGGCGCCTCGAATGGCGAATCGGCTGAGGCTGCGCGGGCCCTCATCAACCAGATCGCGAACCCGCAGATGCCAGAAGTCGGCGAACGGTTCGTTGGTACCGTTGTAAAGACCACCTCCTTTGGTGCGTTCGTGTCGCTCACCCCCGGCAAGGACGGACTACTGCACATCTCGCAGGTGCGCCGCTTGGTCGGTGGCAAACGGATCGACAGCGTCGATGATGTGCTACAGGTTGGCCAGCAGGTCGAAGTTGAGATCTCGGAGATCGATGAGCGCGGTAAACTCTCCCTCTCTGCCGTGGTGGACGAAACAGCGCCTGACGAGGCGGAAGAGACTTCGCCGAGTACGGATAAGAAGAAAGACGGTGAGCGCGGTGACCGCCGTCCGCGGCAAAGGAATCGTCGCCGCCGGAACAAGGACGATGGCGAAGCAACAGATTCTGAGTAGCCAGCCCCTTTAGTTGCAAGCCGCTCTGCGCGGCAGGTCCGCATCCACGATTGTTTTTCTGATCGCGGATGCGGACCTTTTGCCTGATTGGCCAGGCGGAGAGCCGCAGGAAAATCACAACACCGTCGGCCAAACACGAAAAACCGGGATAATATCGGACCTATCCAGAGCCGGGCAAGTCATTAGGAAGGCCCACCGTGAAACGCTATATTGATCCCCTATTCTTCTTAGTTCTGTTCGTAATCGACGTACTCGTCTGGATTTTCACGGGCATCTTTGGTCCCGTGCCGGCATCGGTGATTATCATGGCGCCGGCCTTCTTCAGCTTGACGCTGTTCGCCCTGGGGCGCGTCTATCTGAACATGGAAGCAAAGCGTTTCTATCTGTTTTTGGCGCTCTCAGCCGGGGTATTCGCCCTGGCGCTACTCGTGACTGAGCTGATTACGCCTCCGCTAGAGGAATTCGATTTTTCGACGGGTGCTTGGGTGCTGGTAGTGTGTGCACTCGGAGCTGTCCTTGGACTTTTCCTAGCAGCGATTGAGGCGATTCCCTCTCCGGAGAAGGCGCGCCTCGAAAAGACTGCGGCCAATGCGCGAAAGGCCGAAGAGAAGAACCGGGTGAAGGCTGAGCAACAGGCTCAAAAGACCAGGCAGAAGGCTGAGCGCGCAGCGCAGAAGAAGCGGCCGGTCGTTGAGGTTGAGACCACACAGGTCCAAGTGGAAGACAACTAAATCGGCCCCGCAAGAATTGGGGAGAACTTGGCTGAGGAACGGAAACATACTTTGACAGAAACAGCCCCGGTAATTCTGCCGGGTGGAAGCGCAGCCCAATCAGAGCCGATGATGCTTGACGATGGAGGACTGGTTGTAAACCGATCGATCTTGCCGGGCGGGGTGAGGCTGATTACGCAGCGTGTGCCCGGGACTCGGGCCGCCACCATCGGCCTGTGGGTCTCCACCGGCTCGCGGGACGAATCTGTCGACCAGGCCGGCGCCTCGCACTTCTTGGAACACCTGCTTTTCAAGGGCACCCTGCGCAGGTCGGCAATGCAGATCGCGGAGACGTTCGACGCAGTGGGTGGTGAATCGAACGCGGCCACATCCAAAGAGACCACCCACTATTGGGCAAAAACTCTGGACACGGACTCGGGCACCGCACTTGAGACGCTCACGGACATGGTCACTTCTTCTCTGCTCGCGGATGTAGACGTGGAGACTGAGAGGAGTGTCATCGTCGACGAGTTGGCGATGGCCGAAGACTCACCGAGCGACGTGGTTCACGAGGCCTTTGCTAGGGCACTCTTCGGCTCTGCGCCGCTTGGGCGCCCAATCGGTGGAACCACTGCTTCAGTAGAGGAACTGGGTCCTGACGCAATCCGTGAACTCTACCGCGAACACTACCGTGCAAACAACCTGATCGTGTCAGTTGCTGGGAGTGTGGATCATAATCAAGTTGAGGATCAGTTACTGGCCGCCCTAGAACAGTCAGCTTGGAGTTTGGCCGAAGACGCTGAGACGTACCAGCGCGGCCGACTTAGCGAGGTCGATTCAGCGCCGCCAATGGAGGTGGTGATCGGCCGCGAAGTCGAGCAGGCGCACGTCCTGGTTGGTGGGAGCTGGCTGAGCGCAACCGATGATCGCCGCCCGGCTAGTAACGTGCTATTCACGCTCCTGGGCGGAGGGATGTCATCTCGCCTATTCCAGGAAATCCGCGAACGGAGGGGCCTTGCTTATACCACCTTTGCATATGACTCCGCCTACCTAGACACGGGATACTTTGGCTTATACGCGGGGTGCGCACCGGCGAACGCCGCGCAGGTTGAGCAGATCATGTGGGCGGAAGTTGAGAAACTTGCATCCGGTGATGTGACAGACCATGAGGTGGAACGGGCGAAGGGACAGTTGCGGGGCGGACTTGCACTCGGCCTTGAAGATTCTGGCGCACGCATGACTCGCCTGGGACGATCCGAAGTCATCGGCCGGTTCGTGTCTGTGGATGCGGCTCTTTCACGGATAGACTCCGTAAGTGCGGAAGAAATCACAAGACTGGCCGGCGAGATGCTGAGTCGGCCCCGAGCCAGAGCGCTGGTGACCAGCAAATGAATGATGCCACTTCGGTTTTTGTCAGGCCCGCCCTAGTTACTCACGGGGCCACCATTGCGAAAATCCAAGCGCGGTCGATGGCAGATGTCCTGGAGAGCGAGTTCCCCGGGGAAGGGCTAGCAAAAGTGATCAACGAGCAGGCGATGGCGTCCTCGTGGTCGAAGACGCTCACCGTCCCACCATCTTCGGGTCAAGGGGTTTATGTGGCAACCGAAGTTGACACGCCTGTTGGGTTTGTTGCCATAACTCCGGCCGTAGCAGAATCGGGAGAGCCCGGAACGGCCACGGAGATTCTTGCCCTGGATGTTGCTGAGGGTTCGCGCGGATCGGGGCACGGCTCGCGCATGCTTGCAGCTGTGGCTGACCTGGCGCGGGGGGCTGGCTCGGTACACTTACAGGTCTGGCTTGCCGCAGGCGAAGAGGACAAAATCAGGTTCTTTCAGTCAGCCGGGTTTGCTCCGGCAGGGACCAGACGGACTCTGGATGTTGCAGGACATCCTTTGACGCAGCACCTGTGGTTCGCCAAGTTCGAATAGAGTTCCGATCCAGGGCCGCGGCTAGCCCCTTATGGCGCCGAAATCGGTGATCGGTTCGTCTTTGGTGGGACTCGGGGAATTAGGGGCGTTCGTGGCAGACTGGGATCATGAAATCGATCTTTGAGAACCTGCCTGAGCCAGGTCCGTTGGCTCCGGGGGGACTGCGGGTAATCCCACTTGGCGGACTGGGTGAAATCGGCCGGAACATGAATGTTCTGGAGACAGAAGGAAAATTCCTCATCGCCGACTGCGGAGTGTTGTTCCCCGAGGAAAGTCAGCCGGGCGTCGACCTGATACTGCCAGACATGAGCGTCATAGCGGACCGATTGGACGACATTGTCGCTTTGGTCCTCACCCACGGCCACGAAGACCATATCGGTGCGGTCCCATACCTGCTGAAGATACGGCCCGACATTCCAATCTATGGTTCGGAGCTAACGCTTGCTTTCTTAGAGCCGAAACTGCAGGAGCATCGCCTACCTCTAACCGGCCTTCATGTTGTGAAAGAGGGGGAGCGCATCAAACTCCCACCGTTTGATGTTGAGTTCGTATCGGTGAGTCACTCGATCCCAGATGCTCTTGCGGTTTTCGTGCGTACTGAAGCCGGAACAGTCCTCATCACGGGTGACTTCAAGATGGATCAACTGCCGCTAGACAGGCGGCTGACTGACCTCAGATCGTTTTCCCGGTTCGGGGAAGAAGGCGTTGACCTGTTCATGGTCGATTCAACCAACGCCGAAGTGCCTGGATTTGTTACCGCTGAAGTTGAAATCGGCCCCGTCATTGAACAGGTGTTTGCGGAGACTGAGGGCGCCGTCATCGTTGCTTCGTTCGCTTCGCACGTGCACAGGGTACAGCAGGTCGTAAACGCCGCTGCAGCCACAGGACGAGTAGTGGCGTTCGTAGGCCGATCAATGGAACGTAACATGAGCATCGCCCAAGAACGCGGATACCTGTCGGTGCCAAGTGGCACTGTCGAAGACATAAAGGTGGTGGAGCAGTTACCCAGGGACAAGCAGGTCTTCATGGTAACCGGGTCCCAGGGTGAGCCTATGGCGGCACTGGCGCGTATCGCGAACCGCTCACACCAAAGTCTCTCGGTTGGCCCCGGCGACACGGTGATCTTCGCCTCGTCCTTGATCCCGGGGAACGAAAACTCGGTGAACCACGTGATAAATGACCTAATGGGTCTCGGCACCCGCGTTGTCCATCAGGGGAACGCCAAGGTACATGTGTCCGGCCACGCTTCCTCTGGCGAATTGATTTACTGCTACAACATTGTTCAACCGAAGAACGTGATGCCGATTCACGGCGAAGTGCGACACCTGGTCGCGAACGGACAGTTAGCGGTGAAAACAGGGATCGATCCCGAGCGGGTTGTGTTGGCAGACGATGGGGTAGTGATCGACCTGGAAGACGGCGTGGCTTCCGTTGTGGGCGCGGTTCCGTGCGAACTTGTCTACGTCGACGGAAAATCGGTGGGAGAGCTGTCGGAAGACGAACTACGCGAACGCCTAACCCTGGGCTCTGAGGGCTTTGTAAGCATCTTTGCGGTAGTCGATAAGGACATGGGCACAGTCCTTGCCGGGCCGGTGATAAAAGCGGTTGGAGTCGCAGAGGATGAGTCCGTTTTTGATGAGATACAGCCTGAACTTGACAAGGCGCTGCGTGACGCAGCGGCGCCCGGCGGAGTGAGCACACGCGTATTGCAGCAGGTGATGCGCCGGGTGGTCGGGCGCTGGGTGAGCCGACGGCTCCGACGTAGACCGATGTTAGTGCCGGTCGTAGTGGAGCAGTAGACGTGAGTCTCCCATCTGCTCCGCTTGGCCCTTTTCCGCCGCCGAAAGGACGCCTGATATCCACAGAATCGGTGGTCCTTGCGGTAAACGTGCAGCTGGAGAAGCTCCCCGAACGCGGGGCCTTCACGACAGCTCAGCGCGCGCTGTCAAACGCTGGCGGCGGGTTCACCCTGCTCTCAGTCGTTGCTGCCCAAGGCGTCGAAACCTGCCTGGCGGCGCCGCTTGGCACCGGACCAAACTCGTTCCTGGTGCGAAGGCAGTTGGCAGCAGCTGAGATTAAGACGCTCACCGACGTTTTCGTTGGTGATGTTGGAGTTTCCATCGTTTTCGTCGAAGCTGATGCCAGCAACACTTCTGTGCGCACACCGGGCGTCGAATCAGAGCCGACCCGTGCGGGGCTTGATGCCATCGAGCTTTTCCCAGGAGACCTGGTCCACATAGCTGGCAGCGATCTCATAAATGGTCGAAGCGAGGCCATTGTGGAGTGGGGAGCAAACCTTCCCCCGGACGTAACGCTAGTGGTTGCGATTTCTCCTGCGGTTCAAGAAGTCGACCCGGCCGTGTGGTTGCGGCTTTTGCCACGCGCGGACGTGGTGACCATGAACATCCGGGAAGCCTCCCACCTGGCAAGGATGCTCGACCAAGCGGTGCCAGGGACCGGAGTGAGACACATCATGCGACGGGGGGCTGCCATGGTGCGAAGGCTTGGCGTCGTAGGATGCGAAGTTCAGGTCACCGCAGACGCGGAGACCATCGCGATTCCCGCATTCCCGTCCTACCGGGTAGATACGACAGGAGTGGGTGACACTCACATCGGAGCGATGTGCGCGGGCCTTCTTCAAGGTTTGGATTTGGTGGGTGCCTGTCAAAGGGCGAATGCTGCTGCGGCTCTGATGGTCGCGCGCGACAGCTCTCACCAGATCCCGACATCCACAGAGATTGACCAGGTCATCAGAGACGGATTGGTGGTACGTCCTTCTTAGTCTTTGGCGACGCGGCGGGACTAAGCCGGGTGACAGTTGCTGGGGACCGGCGTGGGAGGAGCCTTCGAACAGGGACCGGAAGGTAATCTCAAAAGGAAATGGCTGTGCGAAATAGAAAGAACTCCGGTCAAGTTGAACCGACTGCCGCCAAGGGACAAAGAACAAAAGGTCGGTCCTCTGGCGATGGGCTTGGGACGCCAAAAACGAAAGACGCTGCCGCCGGACCCGGAATTTTCACAAGGATCGGCAGAGGCATTGCTCGCATGTTCTCAGCCGTTCACGGTGCGTGGGTATCGACAAATTCGCAGCTAAAACGTGACGCATTCGCCTTTGTGATGCTGGCATTCGCGGCCATTGTGGCGCTTCGCGAATGGTTTGACATTTCCGGGCAGGGGGGGGAAGCAATCCACCACTTGGTTGCAGGCTCAGTTGGCATCTTTGCTGTGGCCGTACCACTTCTTCTGGCCGGTTTCGCGGTTGCTCTGTTTCGCTCTAGAAAACAGCCCCAACTGCTGCCGTACAGGGTGGCGGGGGGACTGGGCGTATTGCTTTCCTTGACCGGACTGGTGCAAGTGAGCCGCGGTAACCCTCCTCTGCAGCCGTTCACGCAGATCGAAGATGCCGGCGGGGTCTTGGGCTGGTTTATCGGATACCCGCTGACACAGCTACTCTCCCCGTGGGGGTCAGTGATCGTGCTGATCCTCTTGTTTTTCTATTCCGCTCTGGTTGCTTTGAGAACCCCACTGAGGGAACTACCGGGTCTGGTGAAGATGGGCATTCTTCGTCTTCGCAGAGGCAAAGAGTCCGGAGCAGAGGAAAGCCTTGGCGCCTTGGCATCTGAGGGCGACGCATGGCTAACTGCTGCAGCATCCGAGATGCAGGACGTTACCGGGCCGACGCGTGCTCTCAGCGCACCTTTTGATCCGCCGACGAGTAAGGCACCGTTCGATTTGGCCCTGGAGGACCCTGTTCCTAACGTCGCCTCGCAAACCACACTGTTGGCCGACCCAGCAGAGGCGGATACGGCCCCAATTTCCTCGATCGGAGAAGATTCTTCGCAGGATTGGGAAGCGGAGCAGGACTGGGAAAACTCACCTCTCGAAGCGGCGCGGGATGCGGAACTAGCAAAATACAAGGTTCCTTCAGCGGACCTTCTTCATCAGGGCACGCCGCACTTGGAACGCTCTCCGGTAAACGACAGGGTCGTGGAAGCCCTCCAGACTGTTCTAAACCAGTTTGACGTGGACGCCCAAGTCGTTGGCTTCTCAAGAGGCCCAACAGTCACGCGCTACGAAGTGAGCCTTGGCCCAGGCGTGAAAGTCGAGCGAATCACCGCACTCTCCAAGAACATCGCCTATACAGTTGCTAGCGCAGACGTCAGGATTCTGTCTCCTATCCCGGGAAAATCGGCTATTGGAATTGAAATTCCAAATGCCGACCGCGAAACCGTCGCCCTTGGCGATGTCCTTCGCTCTACCGCAGCTCACAGAAACCCTCACCCATTACTTGTTGGCATGGGGAAGGATGTTGAGGGGAGCTACGTCGTCACGAACCTGTCGCGAACGCCTCACCTATTGGTCGCTGGGCAGACAGGATCGGGCAAATCCAGCTTCATAAACTCGATGATCGTGTCAATTCTGACTCGCGCCACCCCGCAGCAGGTCCGCATGATTCTGATCGATCCGAAGCGTGTCGAATTGACCATTTATGAGGGGATTCCCCACCTGGTTACCCCAATCATCACCGACCCAAAAAAGGCGTCCGAGGCGCTGGAATGGGTCGTTCGAGAGATGGATGCCCGGTACAACGATCTAGCTGACTATGGTTTCAAACACGTGGACGACTTCAACAAAGCCGTCATCGCGGGGAGAGTAAACGTTCCTGCGGGTTCAAATCGGAAGCTGAGGCCATATCCGTACCTGCTGGTAGTGGTCGACGAACTCGCCGATCTAATGATGATTGCGCCTCGAGACGTCGAGGCGTCGGTGCAGCGAATCACCCAACTTGCGCGGGCCGCCGGTATTCACTTGGTTTTGGCTACCCAGCGACCCTCCGTCGACGTGGTTACCGGGTTGATTAAAGCAAACGTACCGTCACGTCTGGCCTTTGCTACATCTGCTCTTGCGGACTCCCGGGTGATTCTGGATCAGCCGGGCGCGGAAAAGCTCATTGGTCAAGGCGACGCCCTCTACCTTCCCTCTGGCATGAACAAGCCGTTGCGCGTCCAAGGCGCCTGGGTAGAAGAGAGCGAGATAGCCCGCATCGTCGAAGTCGCCAAGAGCCAGATGCAGCCGGAGTACAGAGAAGACGTTATAGAGCCGCCGAAGGTTGCGAAGGTCGCAGAAGACATCGGTGATGATCTAGATGATCTCTTGGCGGCCGCCGAGCTGGTCATTTCGACCCAACTCGGTTCGACATCAATGCTGCAACGGAAGCTTAGGATTGGATTCGCGCGGGCCGGGCGGCTAATGGATCTCTTGGAGTCCAGAGACGTCGTTGGGCCATCTCAAGGATCAAAGGCCCGGGATGTGTTGGTGCAGCCTGAGGAACTCCCAGGAGTCCTGGCGCTGCTTCGTGGTGAGACCGATCGGGTTGAGCCTGCCACCCCAGTTCCTGCAGTGCTGGTTGAAGACGAGGGCGGTCATAGCGACATCGAGACGGCGCCTATCTCTGCAATAAGCGGTAGCGTAGGGGACTAGACCGCGTTGTAGGCGCGACACGTAGCGGGGAAGATGGAGAACACGATGGAACCGAACGAGCAGGCGCAGGTGCCGCTCCTGAACCTCCCAAACGCATTGACGGTGCTCAGAATCTTGCTTGTGCCGGTGTTCATCTGGGTTTACTTGCTGGGCACGACGAACGCCAAGTGGTGGGCTCTTGCCATATTCATAGCCGCCGCTTTCACCGATCAGTTGGACGGCCATTTGGCACGCAAGTGGAATCTGATCACAGATTTTGGTCGGCTGGCTGATCCCCTGGCCGATAAGGCCCTTACGCTCTCAGCTTTCTTCCTCATCTCTATAGGCACCGGGTCCCCCTGGATGTGGACGTTCACGATTCTGGTGACGATCCGGGAGGTCGGCATAACCATTCTCCGAGAGATCCTTCGCGGACGTGGGACGGTCGTGGCAGCTAGCTCAGGCGGAAAACTGAAGACAGTGCTGCAGATACTGATGATCACCCTCATGCTGGTTCCGTGGAGTTCTTTCATCCAGAACGCAGCTGTGCTTTCCGCACTTAACTGGGTGTTCGTGATTCTTGGCGTCGTCACCCTGGGGATCACACTGGTCTCAGGTTGGCAGTATTTGGTTGCGGCAATTCGAGCCGGAAAAGAGAGAGTCAGTTAGCTCACGTTTCGGCTCTGTGGGGAATAGGACCCAGAAGCCTAGCGTTGAGAGTGAGTATGAAGACAAAAAGGGTTGTAAATAATCGGGTTGCTGGGCCGGTGTCCACAAACAACCGGCAGAATGACCCTGGTAAGAATTCACGCTACGCTGGAAACATGACTATATTCACGAAGGAACCGCCACTTTTGCGGGCTGAGCTTGGGGAGGTGCTCCGGTCGCTGCGCCAATCGCAGGGCAGGACACTTCGAGAGGTGTCGTCCTCTGCGCAGGTCTCTCTCGGCTACCTTTCGGAAGTCGAGCGGGGACAAAAGGAAGCGTCTTCGGAGTTGCTAGAAGCAATTTGCTCTTCACTCGGAGCGCCCATGTGGTTCGTACTGCGGGAAGTATCTGACCGCCTAGCCATCCTCGATGGCACAGAGGTACCTGACACGGTGCCAGAGAATCTAATGCCCGTGACGCTACTGAGTTAGCTAGCGGTGCGTCGATCTGAGTTCTGGGAAGCCCTGGAGCTGGCCTTTGGGCCAGCCCCGGGGCATTCTCTTGCGGCCGACCTCTACCTGCTAGCCGTAGACGCGACCGCTGTGGAGGCCCTGGAAAATGGGGTCGATCCGGAGCGGGTTTGGGAGGCGCTGATTGAAGAGTCGGGCGCGGATCCGTCGCTTCGTTGGGTTCATAGGCGCGCCAAGAAGCGGCGAACAGGCCCAGCTCCGTTCTAGGGATGAGCGCGTGTAGCGTTTGGATGCGAACGAGTGTTCTAGTAGAATTTGTTTTGCAACCAAGAAGAACGCCTCTAGTTTTCCACAATTCAGGGAGTCCGTTTTTCACTTGTCGGTGGCCGGGCATACGGTTGCTGGTGTTCCTCGGAGAGGGGAACCGCCATGGAGGCCAGCAGAACCCTGGGTCGGAGAGGCCCTGATTGAGGAGAAGAAGTGGCACGTGAAAAGACTGCGCGCAAGACCGTTAATCTTGGGCAAGATCGGGATAAGGCCCTTGATTTAGCGTTAGCGCAAATAGACAGGCAGTTTGGCAAAGGGTCCATCATGCGTTTGGGCGACGACATCCGCCCGCCCGTACAGGTGATTCCAACCGGGTCTTTGGCTCTCGACGTCGCCCTTGGAATTGGGGGTTTACCTAGGGGCCGGATCGTTGAAGTTTACGGTCCTGAGGCGTCCGGAAAAACAACCGTAGCGCTACATGCTGTGGCAAGCGTACAAAAAGAGGGTGGCAACGCGGCCTTTATTGATGCAGAGCACGCGCTTGATCCCATCTACGCCCAGGCTCTTGGCGTAAATACCGATGACCTGCTGGTCTCTCAACCGGATACGGGAGAGCAGGCACTGGAGATCGCTGACATGCTGGTCCGGTCGGGCGGTATCGATCTTATAGTTATCGACTCAGTTGCTGCTCTTGTCCCCAAAGCCGAAATTGAAGGAGACATGGGGGACTCGCATGTTGGACTTCAGGCTCGCCTCATGAGTCAGGCACTCCGGAAGATCACCGGTGCGCTATCGGCTACTGGTACAACCGCCATTTTCATCAACCAGCTTCGTGAGAAAATCGGCGTCTTTTTCGGCTCTCCGGAGACCACCACGGGTGGCAAAGCGCTAAAGTTCTACTCTTCGGTCCGCATCGACGTCCGTCGAATCGAAACCTTAAAAGAGGCCGGGCAGCCGGTGGGCAACCGGACGCGGGCGAAGATTGTCAAGAACAAAATGGCACCTCCGTTTAAGCAGGCCGAGTTCGACATTATTTACGGTAAGGGCGTTTCTCGCGAGGGTTCGATCATTGATATGGGCGTTGAGTGCGGGGTCGTGCGGAAGTCCGGTTCTTGGTTTACGTACGGAAAAGACCAGCTTGGGCAGGGCAAAGAAAACGTTCGCCAATTCCTGGTAGATAACCCACAGCTGGCAGACGAAATTGAAGCGCACATTCTGACGGAGCTTGGAATAGTTCCGGCCGCCGAAGAAGCAGAGCCGGTCGAGAAGCAGACTAAAAAGGTCGAAGCCGTAGATGAGTCAGCCGAAGCCGGATTCTAAAGCGCACCGCCCCGGTCCGACCCCCTGGGATTCCGCGCTCAGATACCTGGGGGTGCGGGCGCACTCGCAATATGAGATTGAGCAGAAGTTGTCGCGCCGCGGCTTTACCGCTGAGGAAGTTCAGACCACCGTTGAACGACTTCAGGGAGCCGGACTGATTGATGACGGAGCGTTCGCCCGCGAGTTCGCCGAGTCGTTTCTGCGAAGCCGGTTGGCTTCCCAGCGGGAACTTACCCGGCAACTTTCCAAGAGAGGCATCTCAGAAGAACTGATTGCGGGCGCCTTGGGTGCGGTTTCTCAAGAGGACGAATTCTCCAGGGCGTTGCAACTGGCGGAAAAGAAAATGCGCCCGCTCGCAGGGGCGGAAAAAGATGTCCGTTGGCGGAGGACGCTTGCGTTCCTCTCCCGCAGGGGTTTCCCCCAGGACATCTGCTTCTCAGCTGTGCGCGAAGTCGAGAGCGCCCTCGAACTTGATCGGGGCAGCACGAACGAGGGAGCTGTTTATGAATGAGGGCAGCATGTTGGCGGCCCTGATCGGTGGGCTGCGCAACAGGGGTCTGAGCCTAGCGGTCGCAGAGTCTTTGACGGGCGGCGCCCTTAGTGCCGCGATCGTTTCCGTTTCGGGCGCATCCGACGTATACAAGGGAGGCGTCACCACCTACAGCGCAGAGTCAAAAGTGTCGGTGCTGGGCGTCAGCTCTCAACTGATTGAAAGCGGCGGCACAGTGCAGGCAGAAGTCGCTCTGCAAATGGCACTGGGGGTACAGGAACTATTTGGTGCGGACGTGGCGATGTCCACAACGGGTGTAGCGGGCCCCGGTCCGGCAGAGGGGCATCCTGCGGGTACCGTCCACATCTGTCTAGCGGGACCCGGTGTCGCGAAGACACAAGAGTTGCATTTGAAGGGCTCCCGGCAGCAGATTAGGGAACTCACGGTGGAGGCATCCTTGCAGCTGCTTGGTGACTTCTTGGGCGGTGGGCTCAGTTGAGTGTCATCTGAAAAGGGCACTAGACTTCCTGGGGATGGACACTAACAAATTGCAGTCGGCGCCAGAGCCGCGCACCTACGCAGTGCGCACGCTTGGCTGCCAGATGAACGAACACGATTCTGAACGCATCGCTGGTCTGCTTGAAGAGACTGGCCTGGTGCCGGTGGCGAGCGTGCCACACGCCGCAGCGAGGGCGACAGATGCGGGGGACATGGGCGCAGACGTGGTCGTTCTAAACACGTGTTCCGTAAGGGAGAACGCCGCCAACCGGTTGTTCGGAAACCTGGGACAGCTTGCCGCGATAAAGCGAGAGCGCCCCGGCATGCAGATTGCGGTCGGCGGCTGTTTGGCTCAGCAGATGAGGCAGGGAATCGTTGATCGCGCGCCCTGGGTGGACGCTGTCTTTGGAACACACAACCTGGACGTGCTGCCGGCGCTACTGCGACGTGCTGAGCACAACCAGGAAGCGGCTGTCGAGATAGAAGAGTCACTGAAAGTCTTCCCATCTACTTTGCCCACGCGCAGAGAATCGGTGTACGCAGCTTGGGTTTCGATCTCCGTCGGGTGTAACAACACCTGCACGTTCTGCATCGTCCCGCGCCTTCGCGGCAGGGAGCGCGATCGCAGACCCCCAGAGATCTTGGCGGAAGTTAGCGCCGTCGTTGATCAAGGCGCAATCGAAGTTACTCTACTTGGGCAGAACGTGAACTCCTATGGCGTGAGCTTCGGGGAGCGCGGCGCGTTCGCAGGATTGCTGCGCGCTGCAGGGATGACACCCGGTTTGGAAAGGCTACGCTTCACGTCTCCTCACCCGGCAGCTTTTACGGATGATGTTATTGAGGCGATGGCGCAAACCCCAACCGTTATGCCGTCGCTGCACATGCCGCTGCAATCGGGTTCAGACAAAGTACTTCGAGAGATGCGCCGGTCATACAGGCGCGCTCGGTTTGAGAGAATCATAGACAAAGTGCGCGAAGAGATTCCAGAGGCAGCCATCACCACCGACATCATCGTCGGTTTCCCGGGCGAGACCGATGCGGACTTCGAGCAGACTATGGAGGTCATGCGGGAAGTGCGTTTTGCGTCCGCCTTCACGTTCCAGTATTCACCGCGTCCCGGCACCCCGGCCGCGGATCGGCAGGACCTGATCCCAGACGACGTAATGGCGGAACGATACCAGCGTCTAATCGAACTGCAAAAGCAGATATCCCTTGAAGAAAACAGGGATCAAGTGGGCAAACGAGTTGAGGTTCTGGTCTCTGAAGGTGAAGGACGCAAAGATGGGGCGACCAGACGCCTCTCAGGGCGCGCCGCAGACAACAGGTTGGTCCACTTCGCGGTGCCGGATGGAAAGGACCCGCGACCTGGCGACATGGTGTCGGCCACGGTAACGTACGGAGCCCCCCATTACCTGCTCGCCGACTCCGCTCTCGGCTCAGGCGGACACTTTGCGGTGAGAAAGACGCGGGCGGGCGACCTATGGGAAGAAAGAAACGCCTCACACTCGGAAGATATGAACGTTGTCCAACTGGGTCTTCCGACATTGCGGGTCCGATAGGCGCATGCGCCATGTCCGGTAAACCCGTCGTTGCCGTAGTCGGGCCGACAGCGTCTGGAAAATCAGATTTCGCTCTGCACCTGGCAGTGAACCTTGATTCCCACTGCGCTATATTGAACGCGGACTCGATGCAGCTCTACCGCGGTTTGGACATCGGGACCGCCAAGACGCCAGTGGCGCAGCGCCGGGGCGTGCCACACCTTCTGTTTGACGTCCTGGAAGTGCACGAAGAAGCCTCGGTCGCCTCGTACCAGAAGCAGGCGCGGGACGTCTTGAGTGGGCGCCGCGCATTGGGGCAGCAGCTGATAGCGGTGGGCGGTTCGGGACTCTACGTCCGCGCGCTTCTAGATCGTCTGGATTTTCCGGGCACGGACCCCGCTGTTCGAGCCGGTCTAGTCGCCAGAGCAGAACTTGAAGGAACCGCAGCCATGTACGAAGAACTGCGGCGCCTGGATGCAGACGCCGCCGCGGTGATCCACCCCAACAACGAGCGCCGTATACTCCGTGCACTTGAGGTCATTTCAATAACAGGACGTCCCTTTAGCGCAACCCTGCCAAAGCTCGAATATCACTTCACTCCCACGGTGCAATTCGCTCTTGACTGGGACCTAGACGACCTTGACTCGCGCATTAGCGCTAGGACAAGACATATGTTCGCCGGGGGCATCTTGGAAGAAACCCACTCCCTTTTAGCTGAGGGACGCAAGTTTGGGAGAACGGCCGCGCGCGCAACCGGCTATGCAGAAGCTCTTGCTGTTGTAGCCGGAAGCATGACGGTGGAAGATGCTGTGGACAGAGTCGCGCTAGCAACCCGCCAACTTGCCCGTAGGCAACTGAAATGGTTCAGGCGTGACCCCCGCATCATCTGGTTGCCGCCCGGCCCGGCCAGTGAGCAAAAGGCGCTGAGAATCATTGAACAAGCGGCCTCGGGTCGGCCGCAACGCGGATGATACGGTAGCCCTTGCGCGAAGCAACTTTTTCCGCAGCAAAACCTTCACTAATGAGCCACTTCAGCAGCGAGTCACCGCCCAAGTTCTTGCCGATAACCAGCCAGGCTTCACCGCCGGAGCGCAAAAGTTCGAGCCAGGCGCTAAGCATGTCGTGCATTGCCGACTTACCGATCCGCACCGGCGGGTTGGAGACGATTAGATCAAACCGCTTCCCGGTGCTGCGCGCCTCTTCAAGCGCTTGGGCAGCGTCCATCACTCGAACATTTGGTGCACCGTTGGTTTCAGCGTTCTGCAGCGTGAGCGTAAGGGCGCGCTGGTTTACATCGACGGCCCACACCGAAGCCTCTGGCCGCTCGAGCGCTAGGGACACCGCGACCGGACCCCAACCACAGCCAAGATCCAAAAACGTCCCTTGCTCAGGCGGGCTTGGCAACACCTTCAGAAGTTCTTTGGTGCCCGGGTCTAGCCGAGTGGTGGAAAAGACACGATCGCTCACCCACATTTGCAAGTCGCGTCCGCGGACATCGATGCGCAGTAACCTTTTCTCGGCAGGTTCAGGCCCATGATCGGTGGAGAAGTAGTGCTCAGTCACAGGTAAAGAGTAGCGGAAACGAAACTGCTGGGCTGCCGGGCACCGGGGCCGCTGGGCAAATACTCAACTGCGCGGCGCAGTGCCTGACTGGGTCCGGCAACGCTAAATGCACTGGCGCTGGAGACTATCAAGCTGCGAGATGGCAAGCTGGTTGTAAGTGCACAAGTGGAAGAAAGGACCGTTGACATGGAAAGTGCGGAGGATGGTCCCCGCTTCGAGGGGCACGAAGATGACTCTGCCAGGGCAGAAAAGATTGCGGAGAGAGTCCTGGCTCGACGTGGCACCGCGCTTCAGTCCACGGCCGAACAGACGGAGCTAGGGGCCGAAGAAGGTGGAGATACGTCCCTCATTGAGCGGGAGGCAAGAGATGCGACAAGGCGTGGCGCCAGCCTCTCCACGGAGTTGGAAGACGTGTCAGAGGTTGAGTACCGCCAAATCCGGTTGGAGAGGGTTGTGCTGGTCGGTCTCCATCTGACCGGTACAAAACAGCAGGCCGAAGATTCTCTTCGGGAGCTGCGCGCGCTTTCTGAGACTGCGGGCGCTCAAGTCTTGGACTACGTGTTGCAGAGCAGGGAAACGCCGGATACCAGCACGTATCTTGGCCGCGGTAAAGCAGCGGAGCTTGCGGGTCTTGTGAAGAGTCTGGGCGCTGACACGGTGATTGTTGACGGAGAGCTGTCTCCGTCTCAAAGACGCGCATTGGAAGACGTCGTTCGAGTGAAGGTAGTGGACCGTACCGCCGTCATTCTGGATATTTTTGCGCAGCATGCCAAATCTCGAGAGGGCAAGGCTCAAGTTGAGCTAGCTCAGCTTGAATACCTACTGCCGCGCCTGCGCGGCTGGGGCGAATCGATGTCGAGGCAGGCGGGGGGCCGGGTCGCCGGTGGCGCGGGAATCGGATCCAGGGGACCTGGTGAGACCAAAATAGAGCTGGATAGGCGGCGGATTAGGACCCGGATGGCCCGCTTGCGCAGGCAGCTTGCCGGACTTGGGCCGGCGCGCCAGCACAGGCGTGCTCAACGCCGACGCGGGAAGATCCCGTCGGTGGCAATAGTCGGTTACACGAACGCGGGGAAGTCTTCGCTGCTGAACCGACTGACGGACGCCGGGGTGCTGGTCGAGGACGCGCTTTTTGCGACCCTAGACCCAACGGTGCGTAGGGCCGTCACGCCGGATGGCCGGGTTTACACGTTGACCGACACCGTTGGCTTTGTCAGGAATTTGCCCACCCACTTGGTGGAAGCATTCCGCTCGACGATCGAAGAAGCCTCAGAGGCCGATCTGCTGCTCCATGTGGTGGATGCCGCACACCCTGATCCGCAGGGACAAGTTGAAGCTGTCAGGGCTGTCCTTCAAGAAGTGGAGGGAGCCGATGAAATCACAGAGCTAATCGTTCTGAACAAGGCGGACTTGGCGACCCCTGAGCGGCTGGCCGGACTACGGGCCGCGTTTCCCGAATCCGCTGTTGTCTCGGCGCGAACAGGAGCCGGGGTGGAGGAGCTGCGGGAACTGATCGCCGATCTGTTACCTCGCCCCCAAGTTCTGCTAGACGTTCTGATCCCGTTTGACGAGGCCTCGCTCCTTTCCAGAGCTCACGAGCAGGGCGAGGTTCTGGAGGAAGAATGGACAGAAAGCGGCATTCACATCATCGCTAGAGTTGACGACGGCCTCGCCCGGCAACTTGGAAAGGCTAATCAGAGTCCGGACTAGCAATTTGTTTCGCTCGGAAACGGTCGGGCTGACCGGCGGCCAAAGTAAACTTGGGTTAGATCGACTGTGCCGGGGGGACAGAGAGCCGATATCCGGCGCTAGCAGGCACCACGACAGGAATCGAGAGAATCATGCCAAAGGCCAGAGCAACAAGTCTGTATCCCGTCACGTCGGGGAAGCCATCCAAAATAGCCGTCGTTGGCGCTGGCGCAGTGGGGACCGCTATCGCATATGCTTGCGCGATACGGGGAGTTGCAAGAGATATCGCGCTGTACGACATTAATCATGCAAAAGCTGTGGCTGAAGCGCTGGACATGGCTCACGGAATCCAGTTCACCCCTATTGGGTCGATCGTCGGATCCTCCGATCTGGAAGTGATCCGTGGTGCCGACGTCGTTATCGTCACTGCTGGGGCGAAGCAGAAGCCAGGCCAAACACGCATCGAGTTAGCAGAGTCGACGGTGAACTTGATGCGCACAATAGTGCCTGATCTGATGAACGTTGCGCCAGACGCGGTCTACATGTACGTTACGAACCCGGTGGACGTGGTCACTTACGTGGCCCTTAAAATCTCCGGTGCGCCACGGCAGCAGGTCTTCGGTTCTGGGACGGTCCTTGATACCTCCCGGCTCCGGTATCTGGTCTCACTTGAAACCGGCGTGGCCACCCAGAATATTCACGCTTACGTGACCGGAGAGCACGGTGATTCGCAGGTGACCCTCTGGTCGGCTGCCGAGATAGGAAACGTCCCGCTGACAGAGTGGGGGCCGACTCTGAGCGGCAGACGTTTTGATCGGGAACTGCGCGATGAAATATCGGAAGAGGTCGTGAAATCCGCGTATCGAATCATCGAGGGCAAGGGTGCGACGAACTATGCGATAGGTCTTGCTGCAGCCAACATCGCACGAGCGGTCCTGTCCGATGAGTCGCGGGTGCTAACAATTTCTTCATTGCTGGAAGACTGGCAGGGAATCTCTGATGTTTGCATGGCGGCACCGACAATCGTGGGCAGGGCGGGTGCCGGACGCGTGCTGCGACCACCGCTTACGGAAGAAGAACTCAGCGGGCTCATCTCGTCGGCGGATCACATACGCGCCGTTGCACGCTCGCTAGGTTTCTAAAGCTCGGGAGAAACGAGTCGGGCTTTTCAGATAGCGCGAATTACAGTGACTACTTTCCCAAGGATCGAGGCGTCATCGCCCAATATGGGGGAGTAGTCACTGTTCCTGGGGAGCAGCCACGTGTGCCCGTCTTTGTGCGATAGAACCTTTACCGTTGCTTCATCATCTAGCAGCGCCGCCACTATCTCGCCTTCATCCGCCGTCTGCTGAGAGCGGACGACCACGTAGTCCCCGTCGCAAATAGCGGCTTCGATCATGGAATCGCCTTGAACTTCGAGCGCAAAGAGGTGTCCGTTTCCAGTCATGCGTGTGGGCAGCATGAAAACGTCGTCCACGGATTGCTCGGCAAGGATCGGCACGCCGGCAGCGATGTGCCCAACCAGTGGCACTTCGCGCACGTTATCGTCGCCCCGGAAGGCGGCAAACGCGGATTCTTCTACCGGAGCCACTTCACCTGTCGGAGGCTCCAGCGACACTAGTTGCTGTGAAACCTTCTCATCAACGAAAAGCGCTCTGGGCGACCCGGCCCTGCGCACCATTAGCCCCGCCTTCTCCAGATTGTCCAGGTGATGCTTCACCGTTGACGGGGAAGCAAGACCAACCGCGGCACCAATCTCTCGCACCGATGGCGGGTAGCCGCACTCTGCCACGTGATTCCGGACAAATTCCAGAATCTGCTGCTGTCTCTTACTCACTCGTATCTTTGCCACGGGTCTCCACTCCTTTTGCGCCAGGCTCGTTGGCGATATTCAGTTCTATCGGCACTTTTCCGGCTGGGGTTCCGGCTCTGCTCAGCAGAGTGCCTAGGCGTCTTTCAACTGAGTTTACGCCAGAATCTCGCAAAGTGAAACAAATGTTCGAGTGTGTCTCGACAATCCAAGCGCAGTCCGCTATGGTACAAGTGTTCGACGAACACATGTGCGACGAACACGTGTTCTGTCAGTTAGTGAGGAGCGCCCAATGAGTGCAGTGCAGCCAAGCCCATTTGATTGGGCCGGGAAACCAGCTCTTTGCGAAGAGGGCTGGTTGGTTGGCGATCAAGACTCTGTGATTGATCTGGAGACTGAGCGCAGGCGCAGACGGGCGCCGCGCACAACCAGTCACGACTACCAGCGGCAGGCCGCGCTACAACGGCACCCATCCGTGCGGGCCCGCGCATTCCAGACGCCGCAAAGGCAACGGGGCGCACTCGAGTGGCAGGCCCAAACGGTAAGAAAGGCCCTTCAATATCTGGCGGCACTGATAACCGTTATAGCCCTGGGTGCAGGACTTGGAGCGACGCTGAGAGATGCCCCGTACGACGGCGAGACCTGGGTGCACTCTGTCAGCCAGGGTGAGTCTCTCTGGTCACTAGCCATGGCGGTGAATACAGGACGACCTGTCGAACAGGTGATTGAAGATATAAGGCAGTTGAATGGACTCAGCGATAACACCCTGTTGGTGGGGCAAGAGCTGGTACTCCCGGCACAGTGAGCCGCTTGCAATCTGACTCACTTAGCACTTACGGTTTCCCTGTACGAACAGGGGAGGTACAGGTGCGCTGTATATTTTGCTACCACGACGACACCAGGGTGGTGGACACGCGGGTTGCCGACGATGGTGCCTCGATTAGGCGGCGCAGAGAGTGTTCGAACTGTAAGAGACGCTTCACAACTTTGGAGACATCTAGCTTCGCAGTGGAGAAGCGCTCAGGAGTCGTTGAATCGTTTTCCAGGGCGAAGATTGAAGCTGGCGTGAAGAAGGCCTGCCAGGGGCGCCCAGTATCGGATCATGCGCTCGCGCTTCTCGCGCAGCAAGTGGAAGAGACACTGCGCGGAACAGGTCGGTCGGTGGTATCAGCCGATGAAGTGGGTCGCGCAATTCTTCCGTTTCTCCGACAGCTGGACGAAATTGCATACCTGCGGTTCGCGTCCGTGTACTCCTCATTCCAGTCGCTCGATGACTTCGAAGAAGCTATCTCGGCGCTACGCCAATCTGACGCCGAACGCCAACCAGTAGACGGAAACTAAGCCTCGTTTTCAGCAGTGCCTGCGCCGTCTTCAGATGATTCTGATTCCTCGTCCACTGAATCCGGCTGGTTGTCCACGCTGCGCGGGTTCACCGAATCGAGAGAGCTGGCAACCGCGGCTGAAGCCTGCTCAGCCATCCCGGAAACTTGAGACGCGATTGATGCGAACTTTTCTCCCAAGCCGGTTTGGATGTCCGCGATCCCCGTTTGGAGGTCTGCTAGCTGCTCTCGCACGCGTTTGCGCATGACTTTCCCAATTTGTGACTTGGGCAGCTCTTGCATCACCACTATTTGACGAGGAAGGGCGTAGTGCGCCAGAGATTTTTCCGCCCAGGCTCGAACATCGGCGAGCGTCAAAGAGGCGCCTGCTTCCAACACCAGTGCGGCAACGACATCCTCGCCGCGGGTCCCACCAGGCATACCGACGACAGCAACATCGGAGATTCCCGGCATGGAGCGGACGGCATCTTCCACCTGTGATGGGTAGATGTTGAAACCGCCGGAGATAATGAGTTCTTTTCGTCTATCAGCCATGACGATGAACCCGTCAACGACTTTGACCAGATCCCCGGTGTGTAGCCAGCCGTCCTTCAGCACCTGTGCGGTCTCGTCAGGGTTGTTCCAATAGCCCGGGAATACCTGAGGTCCCTTCGCTAAGAGTTCTCCTACTTCACCGTCTTCCACATCCTGGTCCGGGTTCTCCGGATCAACGATCCTCACCTGCGTGGAAGGGTAGGGGATGCCGAGGGTCGACGGCCGCCGCTTTGGTGACAGGGGAGAACCCAGTAGCGTCGGAGACGCCTCAGACATGCCGTAGCCCTCGATCAGGTATCCGCCTGTTGCAGTCTCCCACCGCGCCGCAAGTTCAGGATCAAGCGGCATCGCACCAGAAATTGCGTAAGTGATCGACTCCAAACCAACTTCTAGTTCTTTGGCGGTAGCTAGCAGACGGTCATAAATCGGGGGCACGCCAACAAGGAATGTGCACGGCAACCTTCTTTGTGCCAAGGCGATCTGGGCTGGATCAAACTTTGGGAAAAGCGCAATCGTGGCACCCAGATGAACTGCGGCGATCAAAGAGATGCCGAATCCGTACGCGTGAAAGAAGGGCAGCACCGCGTAGAACGTCTCAGCGCCTTCATGGAGGGGTGGGACCCACGCGACGTCTTGGACGGCATTCACGCAAATGTTCTGATGCGTAAGAGTGACCGCCTTTGGTACGCCAGTCGTTCCACCAGTGTGGATGAGCAACGCGGGGTCCTCTGGGGAGCCTTCGCCGGATCCAACAGTGATGCCTGCCCGATCCACTTCTTTGGACCAGCGTTTAACGTGAGCAGGAGTCTTGGCCCCAAGGAGCGCGCGCTTCTTCTTCACAGACGGCAAAGGAAGGTGCAGCAGGGCGCGTGACGTCCTGGGCAGATCATCCGCTAGGTTCACACCGAAGACAGTCGCTGAGGGCGGAAGGAAACTCAAGTTCTGGACAGCGTTTTCCCAGGCAACCACCACGTTCGCCCCGTGCCGCTCGAACTCGTGGCGAAGTTCCTCTTCAGGCGCAAGTGGGTTGTGCTCCACAACGATCGCGCCCAACAGGCTGATCGCGAAGATTGCTTCCACGTGCTGGGGGCAGTTTGGCATCACCAGAGCAACCCTGTCGCCAGCTCGCACCCCTGCTTCTTCAAGGACGGAAGCAGCCTGCCGTACTTTTCGGACCAGATCTCGGTAGGTTGTCTGCGCTGACAAGAAGTCTAGAGCGACTCGATCCGGGTATCTCTTCGCTGACGCGAACAGCATGTCGTGCAGTCTGGTGTCTGGGATAGCGACTTCAAAAGGCACTCCGGGAGCGTAGTTCTTTCGCAACCTATCCGTAAGATTCACTGTCTCCCCAGTCTTTTGCACAATTGATAAAGGATCATGGCAGTATCCACGAACCTAATCGTTCAAGTTCCCACTTTAGTTGGCCACGTCGATGTACCGAAGACGAATCGTGGAATCCATGCTTCTAAACGCCTCCAAATTCTGCGCGGATAGGTCTCCGGCAATGTCAGTGATCGCGTAGCCGAACTCGCCCAGGGTGCCAAGAGACTGACCAACCACGTTCATGCCATCCTTAGCAAACCCCTTGTTCAGTTTCGCCATGACACCGGGAACGTTGTAGTGGATCAAGGTCAGCCGGTGAGTTGCTTCAGCATTTATGGGCATGGCAATCGAAGGCAAATTGACACTCATGTAAGTGCCGCCGTCCCTCAGGTAGGTGCGCAACTTGCCAGAGACAAAACGCGCGATATCTTCCTGGGCCTCGATGGTCGACCCGCCAATGTGCGGAGTGAGGATCACGTTCGTGATATCAGCAAGTGGAGACACAAAGGGGTCACCGCTGGACCGGGGCTCTTCTGGGAATACATCAATTGCAGCCCCAGCAATATGGCCGGACAGCAAGTGCTCTCGCAGTGCGTCCAAGTCGACCACGTGACCGCGCGACAGGTTGATGAAGAGGGAACGAGGTCTCATCATCGCCAGTTCGCGGTCGCCAATCAAGTTCGTGTTCGACGGGTCACCCGTAACATGGATCGACACGACGTCTGCTGTTTGGAGCACTTCTTCCATTGACCCCATCCGGCGGGCGTTGCCAAGTGCCAGGCGTTCCGCGGTGTCGTAGAAGATGACCTTAAGCCCCACGGCTTCGGCCAACACTGAGAGCTGGGTCCCAATGCTGCCGTAGCCGATGATCCCAAGGGTCCTGCCCCGGATCTCATGTGCGTGACTGGCGGACTTGTTCCAGATCCCTTGGTGCAAGCTGTTGTTCCGCTCCACCAGTCGACGGCCCATCATGATGATTTCTGCGATGGCCAGTTCAACAACGGAGCGTGTGTTCGAATACGGTGCGTTAAATACCGCGACACCATGCCTGGAAGCCGCGTCCAGGTCGATCTGGTTGGTCCCTATACAGTACGCGCCGATAGCCAAGAGTGAGGGGGAAGACTCGATCACCTTGGCGGTAACCTCAGTTTTCGAGCGAATACCAAGGATTTGAACGCCCCTGAGGGCTTCGATCAGTTCGTCCTCATCCAGGCTGCCCGCAACGCGGCGTACTTCAATGTCGTCGTCCGTGAAAATCTCATCGGCGCAAACATTTGGGTTCTCAAGAAGTAAAGCAATAGTCACGGGTCCAGTGTGCCACCGGGAAACAACCGGGGCCTTAGTTGTCCGAAATCAGCCGGATCCAAGTCGTTTCTGCCAGCTGTCGGGCAGTTCCGTGGATCGAACGCTGTGCAGACGCCTAGTCGATCTTGTCATCGCAACAAAGAGATCGCCTGGCCCATCCATCAGAATCTCGGCGGGTTCCACAATGATGGTGGTGTCAAACTCCAAACCTTTGGCAGCAACAACGGAGAGTAAACTGACCCGTTGTTCGAAAGAGGACACTCCTTCGTTATCTGCGGCCCACTCGCGGGCTCTGTCCTGGCTCACCAGGATGCCCACCCTGCCCTCGCCTGTGCCGAACTCCTCATCAAGCTGCGCTGCCTCCTGATCGACAACGTCCTTAACGACGGTCAGGAGGTCCGCCCGGGGGTCCACGAGGGTATCCGCAAGAGCATCCGGCACCTCGCGGGCTGAGGTGAGCGGAAAACGGACCGGAGAGCCGACCTCGGCTTGGACATCTTGTGAGAGCTCTGTGATGGTCTGCGGCGTGCGATAGGAGATGGTGAGAGAACGTTCGTCTTTGAGGGCTCGGGCTGCTGGTCCCAGCACATCGAGCCACGAATCTGGCCGTACATGACCGCGGCGCTGGTCCAAATCTCCCACCACGGTGAATGACTGCGAGGGGCACCTGCGCAGGAGCGAGTGCCACTCCATCGGTGACAGGTCCTGGGCCTCGTCCACAACTATGTGCCCGTAAGTCCAACCTCGGTCAGATCGCGCCCGTTCAGCAAGCGGCTTCCAGTCGCGCGTGCCCCGAGTCTGCTCGGCAAGAACTTCAGCGGATACAATGCCGCCGCCGAGTTGCTGACTGTCAATCGCATCTTGTGCGCGCCTAATCTCATCTTCAGCGGGTTCTTGCGCGCGTGGGCGAGGAGCTTTTCCCAATAGGGGAGAGTCGCCAAGCAGCTCTTGAAGCTCATCCAAAAGGGGGACATCAGAAATCGTCATCGGACTGCCGGAGGATCTCTGCACCAACTTGCGATCCGCAGCGCTAAGGCCGCGAGAGACGCTTTTCAATAGCTCTGGGCGTGAATAGAGACGACTCAGCAATGTAACAGCGTCCGTGGGCATCCAGCACAGGTTGATTGAACGGCGAGCGTCAGCGCTGGCGCGCACTTCTTCTCGCCACCAATGCATCGTTTCTGGATCCGGATCCGCTCCCGCCAACTGTGTGGCGAGCCCCTCCACCAGTTCGAGCGCGAAGACTTCCCGGGCCTCGTTGTGAGGCTTGCCTGTTCGCCGGGCGCGGGTGCGTGCAGCGGTCACCATGGCCCGAGTGAGATCCGCAGTTCGCCCGCCAATCTTCAGGCTTTCATCGCGCCCGGGGACCCGTTGCAAGCCGCGCACCGCTTGGCGAAGAGTGGGAAGCCACGTCAAGTGGCCTTTCGCTTCGGCAACCGGCAAAGCATCAGCGATATTGGTCGACAGTCCAGGCAGGAGGTTACCCATGGTCAAGGACACGACGCCGGTCTCGCCCAAGGATGGGAGGACCTGCTCGATATAGCGTAAGAAAACGGGAGAGGGACCGACGATGAGAACCCCCGAACGTTCAAGCCGTTCCCGGTGCGTGTAAAGCAGATAGGCTGCGCGGTGCAGCGCAACCGCCGTCTTGCCCGTCCCGGGGCCGCCCTGCACGACCAGTAAACCTTTGTCTTCCGACCGGATGACTGCATCCTGCTCGGCCTGGATAGTTGAGACGATGTCTCCCATACGGCCGTGCCGCGCCTCAGAAAGAGCAGAAATGAGAGCGCCTTCGCCCTGGAACTGGAGACCACTTTCACGCGCATGGTTCGTGTCCAGGACTTCGTCTTCAAGTCCGCGGACCTTCCGCAAATGAGTGGAAATATGGCGGCGCCGAACCACTCCTTTGGGTTCAATTGCGGTTGCCTGATAGAACGGTTGGGCGGCCGGGGCCCTCCAGTCCACCAGGAGTCGGGAGCCATCATCTCCGCGCAATCCCGCCCTACCGATATAGATTCGATCCTTATCCACCGAATCGAGCCGTCCAAAGACCAGCCGGTCCTCTATGCTTTCGAGGCGGGCCGCCTGATCACCGTAATGGGCGGCCAGTGCGTCCCGTTCAGTTCGTGCCTGGGGTGTTCCCCAAGCCCCTTGTCCCTCGACTTCTCTTTGAGCAGCGCGGTACCTTTGGCGGTTTTCGTCCAGATTTGCGTAGGCAAGGTCAACAAAGCTTTGCTCGCTTGCGATTTCCGCCTGATCAGCCTTTGTCAGCTGGTCTGCTCTGGAAGCTTGCTCTTGCACCTTCACCCCCGTGCTTGCCAGCTATCTATTATTCCCTATCTAGTGGCGGCCAGGGCAATTCTGCAAGAAGAGTTACCGCGCTCATCCGGGGGTCCCCGGCCGTTCACCTGGTAGCGCAATCTCTTCGGTCAATCTCGCCAAGTTGTCGCTTGGCCGGTAACGTGTAAAGAAAGTGGGGGCGAGCCGTCAATATCGGGCGACTCGGTCAACCCGCAGAACTTCGGAAGAGGGTGACAAAATGGACAGGGAAAAGTTGTATGAGGAAGGGCCTTCGGCGGACGCCAAAGCTCCAATTTTGATCGCCCATTTTGACGGAGCAATGGACGCGGGATCGACGGGTTCATTGGGCGTTATTCAGTTGCTGAACAACCTGGCGCCGCGGCGCGTAGCGACGTTCGACTCAGATCGCCTCATCGACTATAGATCGCACCGTCCAGTAATGGTGGTAGAGGACTGGGTAACACAAGGGGTCGTTGCGCCAGAGATCGCGCTTGATCTGGTGCACGATGATACCGGCACCCCGGTCCTGATTCTGCACGGCCCCGAACCCGATGCCCGCTGGGAATCCTTTACGCAGAACGTGGCCGAGCTCGCTGGGCGCGCGGGGGTCGAGGTGATTGTGTCGCTTTACGGCTTCCCAGCCGCGGTGCCGCACACCCGGCCAGTTTCCGTCCACGTGCAGAGTACCGATAAGGACCTGATTCCATCGCAGGGGACGCTGATGGGGAACTGGCAGCTTCCAGCGCCTCTGACCCAGTTCATGCAATACCGCCTCTCGGCTCAAGACCTGCATGGGATGACCCTGTACGCAGCGGTGCCTTACTACATGGCTGACTCATCTTTCCCGAAAGGAGCCTCGGCCTTGCTGCGACGCCTATCGGATATGACGGACCTCTCTCTACCGGTAGGGGACCTGGAGGAAGGCGCTGACGCTGACGCGGATCAGGTAGAGAGCCTGGTTTCCCAGAACCCGGACGTTCTTCGCACCATTGAAGCACTGGAGACGCACTACGACCAGATGGCAGCCAGCCCAAATAGCCCTCTCACCGCGGGATCTGTTGGCGGCTTAGCTCACGTGCGGACAGGGGATGACCAAGAGGTCAGCCCGACCTCCGACAAGAAGAAGGACGGAGACGAAGGCTCTGTGGCTGACGCGCTTGGAGAGGCGATCGAGCAATACTTGCGTGCACAGAGCAAGACTGAGACGTCAGAAGCGGATCAGGACGACGACGCGGATGACGGCCCCAAGCATCGGGCTCCGCGGCCCTGGGAAAAGGACTAATCCTTTTCGGCTAGTCCTTTGCGGGGGCTCGCCCTCCCAACCACTTCCGCAGTCGTTCTCCCGCGAAAACTTGAACAGGCATGGAGAGACGGCGGAGCCTCCTGTCCAGTTCGAGGACATCCAGCAAACCGGGACTGTCCCACCCGGCGATAACTAGATTGCCCCACCGCGCGCTCTTCAAGACTTTGGACTCTCCGATCAGTGCGACGTGTTTGAATACCTGCAACGCGGCGGCAACGTCGGGACGGCTATCCGCGCCGCCTCCATGCGCGGCGTTCGCCAGGTAGAGACCCCCACTTGAAAGCCGCTGCTTGGCGACTACGTGCCATTCCACTGTCTGGAGTGGCGCGGGGACCTCTCGGGCCCTGAATGCATCGCGCACGATCACGCTAAAAGAAGCCTGACTGTTCGACAGTACGTCTCGCCCGTCACCCACGCGTATTCGCAGCTCGGGCTTACGTGGCAGTGGGAGCCACTCGCGCACTCTTTCCGCCAATTGTCCATCGATCTCGACAGCAAGTTGCTTCGATCCCGGCCTTGCTATGCTCCACGCCCAAGCCAGAGCGCAGCCACAGCCGCCCACGTGGACGGCCCGAATTGGGTTTGGGAGGGGAAACGCCAACTCGACAACAGTGTCCATCTGTTCCATGTACTCAAATTCGAGGCGGTCAGGCCTGGACAGGTCGATCCTGCTTTGCTCAACACCGTCAACTAGAATTGAAGCGACTTGGCCAGTCTGCCGGAAGACGGCTGCTGGCGCGTTATCACCGGAATCGGCTGCACACACAGTTCAAGCTTAGCGGCTGCCTGATTCGGCGTGCTGGCGCATCTTACTAGACGTTGGGGGAGCCAAGATGTCGGTCAGTCCAAGGTCAGCGCGGGCCGCGCGCGACTGGGGCTCCGATGATTCTGCGGCCAATATCTTGCACGTAGACATGGACAGCTTCTTTGCTTCGGTCGAAATCGCCGACGATCCGACTCTGGCAGGGCGTCCAGTCATGGTTGGCGGCCTGTCGGATCGGGGTGTAGTCACCTCATGCACATATGACCTACGCGACCTTGGCATCCACGCGGGAATGCCAATGTCTAGAGCACGCCCCTTGGCTCCAGGGGCGGTGATACTCCCCGGACGCCGCTCACTGTACAAGCAGTATTCGCAAGAGGTCATGGAAATTCTGTCGCAGATAAGTGCAGATTTCGAACCGATTAGCATTGACGAGGCCTACTTGGATGTTGAAGGGGCGCGGCGCAGGTTGGGTCCTCCGGTAAAGATTGCCCAGCTGATCAGGCACGACATCCGGCGAAAGCTTCGGTTGCCCGCTTCTGTTGGGATAGGTCGGTCGAAAACCGTCGCAAAGATCGCCTCATCTCATGCAAAACCGGATGGGATACTCCTGGTGCCCGCCAGTCGTACGGTCGAGTTCCTCCAGTCCTTACCGGTTGGCGTGTTGCCAGGTGTTGGACGCAAAACGCAGGTAGCGCTGGCAGAGTGGGGCATCTTGGAAGTCTCCCAGCTCGCTCACAAGAGTCAAATGGAACTGGCTCGAATTGTTGGACCGGCACTGGCGTATGAGCTGCTGCAGACTTCCTGGGGGAACGATAGGCGCAAGGTCATGGCTCGGCCAGCGGAAAAATCTATCTCCACCGAAAAGACTTTCTCTACCAATTTGACGGACCGTAAAGAAATTGAGCGCTATTTGTTGGCCGCGTCCCACGAGTGTGCCGCCCGGCTCAGGTCAAGCGGCCTTCTTGCGTGGACGGTACAGCTGAAGCTGCGCGACGCGTCCTTTCAAACCATCACGCGGGCGCAAACGCTTAGTAACCCAACGGACGTGGCGCGTGAAATTGCTGCAGCAGTTGTCGGGCTTTTTGGAAGGGAATCGATCGGCCGGGGTGGGGTGCGCCTGGCTGGAGTCGGTGTGACGGGCCTGCAAGGCCATGATCGCGGGATACAGGCTTCGCTTGATGACGACGCGCGCCCTCGCGCAACGGAGCTTGCCATGGATGAGGTGCATAAACGATTCGGCGACAACATTTTAAGGCCCGCCACCCTAATCGATCGAACGTCCTTAAGTTCGCCCGATAAACGGCAGGGGAGAATTTAAAAAATCCAGACTAGAATGGAAAGGGCAAGGCTGAACTACCCGCGATCAAGGAGGTTACCATGGCTCTTTCAGAGTATGAGAAGCAGGTCCTTGCGCAGATGGAAGCTCAGCTAAAGGAAGCTGATCCTTCCCTTGCGTCCGTGATGACATCGTCACTTCCGGAGGAACCAGAGCTTGAACGCTCCGGTTCTCTTTCACCCAGGCGTGTCGCTCTAGGTTCAATCATTGGGATCGGCGGTCTAGCGATTGTGCTGGGCGGCGTGTCTCTAGGCTTTGGTTGGGCGGCCGCGTTACTGGGCGTGCTGGGTTTCGTTCTCATGGTAGGTGGAGTACTACTGGCCGTGAAGACCGATCCAGCTCAGGGATCCTCTCGGAAAAAGGGAAACCGCAAAGGAAAAGGCGACTTTATGTCCAGGCAGCGCTCCAAGTGGGAAGAGCGCGGCGGGGGCCGCTGAGCCAAGCGCAGCCCATCAACAGTTGAACTCCGGCGCGAACAGGCAGTGTGTTAGGCGTGCTTGATTTGATTGAGTATCCACCATTGCCACCAGCGGTTCGTAGAGTTGGCGACGTCTTCTCGCCACTCTGATCGGTTTTTCAGTCAGTTCCGTTTTTCCAGACAGCTTTCCAGGCAGCGCAGCATCGTGGCCGCGTTGCCCCTTTTGCCGTTCGCTTTGCAGTCTCTTAAGCACCCTCAAGAATTTTCCCTCCACCATGGCACCTTCTGGTTCGTGGTGAAAACACGCCGTTTTTATGTCGATTGACCGCAGATTACGCGTATACTCCTTGCTAAGGGGTTGGAAGTGGAGCAAAGTGGAGTAAAGTGTAGTAGCAAGGGTGTGGCTGGACGGTTCTTTTGGGGGTGAGCATGTTTCTCGGCACTTACGAACCCAAGTTGGACGAGAAGGGCAGGCTCATTCTGCCCGCAAAATACAGAGATCAGCTAGCTGAGGGACTCGTCATTACCAGGGGTCAAGAGCGCTGCCTATATGTGTTTCCCGCGGAAGAATTCCAGGAACTCTACAAGAAAATCAGGCAAGCCCCTCTCACCTCGAAACAGGCCCGGGACTACACCAGGCTAATGCTGTCCGGCGCGTCCGACGAAACACCTGACCGCCAAGGAAGGGTCACAATCCCGATTGCCTTACGGGACTACGCAGGTCTGGCTCGTGACCTGACGGTGATCGGAGTGGGCAGCCGCGCTGAGATATGGGATACCGAAGCCTGGCAACAGTACCTCACCTCCCAAGAAGAAGAATTTGCCTCGACTGAGGACGAGGTGATTCCAGACATGTTCTGATGCCCCTCACCCCGGTGGGTTGTCTCCTTCCGATGTCCTGATTTCACTTCCCCGAAACCAGGGCAGCGGGCGGGGATTAGCCAACGGAGGCGAGATTTCCAAGCAGAGGGAAACGGAGAAAACACAACTGCAATAGCAAGGTCCCGATTGAACCGGGCATAACGCCACACAGCTCGTTAGGAAGAACATGACTCAAGAGTCAGCAAGGTCGAAAGCCGCGGCGCTTCACACGCCGGTGCTGCGTGACACATGCGTGTCCCTTCTTTCGCCAGCGCTCATGGATGAAGGGTCGGTTCTCATAGATGGCACCTTGGGAATGGGGGGTCACGCAGAGGCTTTCCTAGAAGAGCTACCAGCGGTGACAGTTGTTGGGATTGACCGGGACGAAGAGGCTCTTGAGATTGCTGGTGAGCGTTTAGCTCGATTTGGCACCCGGTTCATTCCTTTTCATGGCGAGTACGACCAGGTGGAATCCGTTGCGCGCGAATATGGCCGCCAAGGAAAAGTCGATGCCATTTTGCTAGACCTTGGAGTGTCTTCCCTGCAACTTGATGACCCAAGTCGGGGTTTCTCGTATGCGCGCGATGCCGAACTGGACATGCGAATGGACCAAAGTCGCGGACCAACCGCAGCGGAAATACTCAATAGTGCTTCCGCTGCCGAACTCACCAGAATACTTCGCGACTATGGGGAAGAGCGTTTTGCCTCTCGCGTGGCTGATCGAATCGTCCGCCAACGTGAGCGCAAACCGCTGGCGACGACAGCAGAACTTTCCGCCCTGGTAAAAGAGGCAATCCCAGCTGCTGCCAGGCGCAAAGGGGGGAATCCTGCCAAAAGGACTTTCCAGGCGCTGCGTATCGCAGTAAACGACGAGCTGGCCATTCTTGAACGAGCCATCCCAGCGTCTTTAGCAAGCCTTCGGATCGGCGGCAGGCTTCTGGTGGAGTCCTATCACTCGTTGGAAGACCGGATCGTCAAAAAGACTTTGCAGGCCGGGCTCAACGATACCGCTCCTCCCGAGCTGCCCTTCATCCCGGAAGAGGATAGGCCCCGACTTCGCGCCCTAGTGAAAGGCGCCGTTCAGGCAGACGAGGCGGAGGCGCTTCGTAATCCTCGTTCAAAGTCCGTTCGGCTACGTGCCGTTGAACTCATCGCACCTTGGAGCAGAAAATGAGCGTTGCCAGGCAGGTTCGTCAGTACGCAATAGACCAGGATGCCGCGTTCCCGAACGCAGAGGTGCCCGATAGCTCTGTATCCACTGATTCGCATTTGCGCGTCATTGAAGGAACTAAAGGCCATCTGCGTCAGGCGCTTGTGCCCGTCCTGATCGCCGCTGTCGTTCTGTTTCTTGCGACGGTTGTGCTTCCTTTGGTGCTCAATACGGCGATGGCGTCATTATCGTATGAGATCAGAGATCTGCGAATCGAGACAGCGAGTACGCAGGCGCGCATTGAGACGCTGGAAGCGAAACTGCTCGCTGCAAATTCCACAGACCATCTGCGCAGTGAGGCGGAACGGATCGGATTGGTTCCTGCTGGTCCAATCGGAGTGATTTCGATTGAGTCCGGAACGGTTGATGGTGGGGTAGCGGCCAAATGAGAGGCAGGTCGAAAAACCTAGACGGCCACGCCGATGGCCACAACCAGGCGACGGAACGTTTCGCGCAGCGCCGTTCCAAGTGGTTTGGAGTCGCGACTGCCGTGGTGCTGGCAGTGTGCGCTGTGCAGTTGTTCTCGATTCAGATAATTCGAGGCCCTGCGCTGGCAGAGCAGGGACGAAAAGTTCGCACATCTGCTACCGAGTTGCGAGCGCCAAGAGGAAAGATCGTCGATGAGTCAGGACAGACTCTGGTTGACTCGATCGAGACTTACCATATCGCCATCAACCAGAGGAACATCCTCGAGTGGCAACACTTGGATGACGACGGCCGCGTCGTCGGAAGAGGACCGCAAGAGGCAGCGCACCTTCTGGCACCTCTGCTCAAGATGGACGAGGCCGAGCTCGGCGGTAAAATGCTAGGCGACAGCACTTACGTCTACGTGAAGAAGAATGTTGACGGTGACACGTTCAGAGAAATCCGACGGCTCGGTATCTACGGTGTCGAATGGGAACCGGTCTATCAGCGGGTCTATCCGTCAGGCAATACGGCCGCTTCAGTGGTCGGCAGCGTCGACTCAAATGGAATCGGCAACGGCGGGCTGGAGCTCCTTTACGATCGCCAACTGACGGGCATTCCGGGCGAAGAATCCTTCGAGATCGGACCCACGGGTGAGGTTATCCCAGGGGCGAAAGTTGAATCCAAAGAGCCCCGCGCAGGCGGCACTGTCCACACCACCTTGGATTCCGACCTGCAGGACACGGTACAAAAGCAGTTGGACGAAGCCGTGAAGCGTTACAGCGCCGATTGGGGCACTGTCGTCATTCTCGATGTGGCGACGTCCCATGTTCTTGTGTTGGCTGATTCAAACCTGCAGCCGGCTGACGAAGGGCCGCAGGCTTCTCGTGCGGCCCAGTGGGTCGTGGAGCCGGGGTCGGTCGGCAAGATCCTGACCGTTGCGACAGCCTTGGAGGAAGGCGCCGTAGGCCCAGACACGGTGTTCACGATTCCGGATAAGTATGAAACCGCTGATGGCGAGGTCATTACCGACATCACGGAGCACGAGACATATCTGCGTACGGTCGCTGGAATAATCACGGAATCCTCAAATACCGGGGCTGTCCAGGTGGGTGAGACGGTCAGCCCGGAATCCAGATATCAAACCATGGTCGCCCTTGGCCTTGGAAAACCGACAGGCGTGGAAATTCCTGGGGAATCTCCGGGAATCCTAGCGCCACCTGAAGAGTGGCTGGGTCGTGATGTCTATACCACGATGTTCGGTCAACGCTACGCGATGACCCCGGTGCAGCAGGCGGCGATCATGGCTGCAATCGGTAACGGTGGAGTCTGGCAGGGACCCCGACTCGTCGAAGGCATCACGCGCGCCGACGGCACTTACGAAGCTTCTGAGCCAGCGGAGCCCAGGCAGGCTATTCGGGAGGAAACTGCTCGCATCCTACTCACAATGATGGAAGGAGTGAGCACTGATAGCGAGCATGGGACAGGATTGCTAGCTGCCGTGGACGGGTACCGGCTGGCAATCAAGACTGGGACGTCAGAACTGCCGAACGGCGGCACGGTCGCGAACGTTGCGGGCGTAATCCCCGCAGAGAATCCTCAGTTAGCGATTTCTGTGGTTCTCTATAATCCTCGCTCAGGCGTGCTCTCCTCAGATTCGGCTGCTCCACTATTCAAAGAAGTGGCGACCTCCGCAGTTACCATCCGAGGCATTCCGGGCTCCAGCACACCGGCGGAGCTATACCCGGCGCAGCCGTAATCCCTGAACGTGATCTTTGACAGAAGGCCGCGAGTACCTCGGTTCGCACCAACTTGGTAATGTGAACCAGAGTCCGCTGAGCGAGGAGACAGATGGAGCGCACAACGACCTGGCTCACCGGTGCCGTAAGGGGCACCTTGGTGGGTACTGAAGTGAGTGTCGCGGGCAGCGTGCAAACCGATTCCCGCGAGTGTGTTCCGGGGTCCGTGTATGTTGCTCGCCGTGGGGAACAGGCTGACGGCCACAATTTCGCATCGGACGCGGTCGCGAACGGGGCGGTTTGTGTCATATGCGAACGCGAACTGGATGTGCCGATCACTCAGATCTTGGTTCCGGATGCGACCATCGCTCTGGGCGACCTGGCGCGCGCCCACCTGGAGGATCTGCGCGCAAGTGGCGAGATTACTGTTGCTGGCATCACGGGATCTGCTGGCAAGACCACGACGAAGGATCTGCTCGGCCAGATTCTGAGTTCGGTGGCCCCGACTGTGCGGCCGGTCGCCTCGTTCAACAACGAGGTCGGCTGCCCGCTTACGATATTGCGGGCGGACCAGGACACCCGGTTCTTGGTTCTTGAGATGGGAGCATCTGGACCCGGCCACATCGGCTATCTCACGCAGATTGCGCCCCTCGACATAGCTGTTGAATTATTGGTCGGGCAGGCCCATTTAGGGGGCTTCGGATCAGTTGAAATACTTGCAAAGTCGAAACAGGAACTTGTTGAAGGCCTGCTCCCCAGCGGCGCGGCAGTGCTCAACCTGGACGACCCGCGAGTAGCTGCGATGGGTGGGGTTGCCCCGGGTGAGGTGGTGTTCTTCAGCGCAGTTGGAAATAAGGATGCTGATCTGTGGGCCGAATCGGTCGTTGTTGATGAAGGCGGCAGGCCCAGCTTTCGGCTGTGCTGGCCGGAGCAACCCGCTGGTATACCGATCCAATTGAGACTGTCCGGCGCTCACCAGGTCGCAAACGCCCTAGCTGCTGCTGGCGCCGCCTTGGCAACAGGCATGAGTGTGCAGGAAGTGGCGAGGGAGCTCGGTCAGATCTACGCAGCTTCGCCACATCGCATGGACGTGAGGAAGGATGTGGAATGGGAAGGCGCGCAGAACTTGACCGTAATTGATGATTCCTACAATGCGAACCCTGATTCACTCGCATCCGGACTGCGGGCCGCCAGACAGATCGCGGGCACCGGTCGCCTTGTTGCAGTTATCGGAGAAATGCTGGAGCTGGGCGAAGCATCCGAAGAGTTGCACGCTCAGGCCGGGCGCTATGTGAAAGATGCTGCGCCGGCTGCTTTGATCGGTGTCGGACAGGGCGCGGCCACCATTCTTGAAGTGGCTGGGCTTGAGTCGTCAGAGCTAGCCGCTGACGCCGAACGCGCCACTAGCTTACTGCCTCACATGATCGAGTCAGGCGATACCGTATTCTTGAAGGGGTCCTACGGGTCCGGTGTCTGGCAAGTAGCAGACGCTCTGCTCCTGGGCCAAGACGACACCAAGTGAGTGCTACGGAGGAACGCCTGTGATCGGAGTAATAGCCGCGTTCGGGGTGGCGATGCTTCTCAGCTTGCTGCTGACCCCGCTGTTCATCCGATTGCTGATCAAGAAGGAATACGGCCAGTTCATCAGGCAGGACGGTCCCACGGGGCACTTTACTAAGCGAGGCACGCCCACCATGGGCGGCGTCGTCTTCATCTTCGCGATTGTGATCGGTTGGCTGTCAGGCTTCCTTTCTCTGGGGTCCCTACCGGACTACTCAAGCCTCTTGCTCGCCGGCCTGCTCCTCGGGCTTGGATTGATCGGGTTTCTTGACGATTTCATCAAAATCTCCAGACATAGAAGTCTGGGGCTGAACCCGATTGGGAAGATAATTGGCCAACTCTTCATCGGCTCCGGTTTCGCGATCTTGGCTTTGCTCCACCCCAACCGGTGGGGCATCACCCCCGCTAACTTGAGTATCTCCTTCGTTCGCCCTTCCACGTTGTCTTTCGCGTTCTTCGGCGTCATCGCAGGAACAATCCTTTATGTTCTTTGGGTGAACCTGCTGGTTACCGCCTGGTCCAACGCGGTGAACCTGACCGACGGTTTAGACGGGCTGGCGACCGGCGCATCCATCGCTGTGTTCACCGGGTACACGATGATCGCATTTTGGCAGTTCAGCCACTCGTGTTCGCGTGTGCTCTCTGAGTCGGTCGGTTGCTATGAGACAAGAGACCCTCTCGGCTTGGCGATATTCTCCGCAGCGGTTGTAGGCTCTCTGATCGGCTTCCTCTGGTGGAATGCCTCGCCGGCACAGATCTTTATGGGAGACACCGGGGCCCTGGCCTTAGGCGGCGCGTTCGCGGGATTGTCCATCTTCACGAACACAGAGTTCCTGGCGGTGATCATCGGAGGGCTGTTCTTTGCGATCACCATGTCGGATGTGATCCAAATTGTTGTCTTCAAGAAAACCGGAAAGCGCGTGTTCCGCATGGCGCCCCTTCATCACCACTTTGAACTAGCCGGTTGGAACGAGGTCACGATCGTCATACGCTTCTGGATAGTCGCCGGCCTTTTCGCACTGATCGGCGTAGGCATCTTTTATGGTGAGTGGGTGGCAACCAGCTCGTGATATCGGATCGTATCGCGGTCCTTGGTGCCGGGGTTTCGGGACGGGCAGCGGCGCTGGCCGCACAGGAACTCGGCTCTAACGTTAGAGTCTTTGATCAGGCACCCGGCCCTGACAGTCGCCCGCTTGTCGGTTTTGAAGTAGTTCACGACCAGAACGGGTCCGCTCTCGCCGCATCTGTAATCGATTGGCAGCCGGACATCGTCGTAACTTCGCCAGGGATCCCCCCAAGTTCGCAGCTCCTGCGCGGCATAATTGCTGCGGGAATCCCGGTGTGGTCAGAAGTCGAGTTCGCTTGGAACATACAACAGGTTGGCCCAGCGGCGGGCCGGCCGTGGCTACTCATCACGGGAACAAACGGGAAGACCACCACGGTTGGCCTGCTCTCGTCGATCCTACAAGCGGCAGGTGAAGACGTGGCTCAGGTGGGCAACGTTGGGCTGCCCATCTCCTCTCAGGCCATGGGCTCAGCAGACGTGTTCGCCGTCGAAGTCTCCTCTTTCCAACTTGCCTACACTTTTTCGCTCGAGCCCGAAGCTGCAATCTGCCTGAATATAGAGGCCGACCACCTCGATTGGCATGGTTCGCTGTCCGAATATGCCGCTGCCAAGGGACGCGTCTACGACGGAACTATCCGCGCGCGCTGCTATTTCAGCTCAGACGCGCAAGTGCGAAAGCTCGCGGAAGACGCATCTGACGCAGAAGGATCGGAACTGTTCCCTCTCACAACCGGTACCCCCGGAACCGGCGAACTTGGGGTGAGTGATGGTTGGATTGTGGATCGGCGGGTTGAACCGGCCAGGACCGTAGCCGACCTCAACCAAGTGCCGTTCTATACGGAACGGGGCTGTCCGCGATCTCTTCGGGAAGATATTTTAGCCGCCGTTGCCCTGGCACTTGTTCACGGCGCCGATCATGACGCCATTCAATCCGGCCTTTCCAGTTTCGCGCCAGAGGACCACCGTGGCGCGCTGGTTGGCTCTGCAGGCGGAGTTAGGTGGGTGAACGATTCGAAAGCAACGAACGCACATGCCGCTGCGGCAGCGCTTGCAGACCTTGAGGATGGGAGCGTCGTTTGGGTTGCGGGTGGCGACGCCAAAGGACAAGAGTTTGACGAGCTGGTCTCGAGAGTGGCACAGAAGCTTCGTGCAGTCATACTGATCGGGAAAGATCGGGCCCCTTTGCGGCGTGCCCTCTATAATCACCGTCCGCAAACCCCCATAGTTGAGGTGAGAGATGTGGGGGAGGCGGGGGCACTCATGGACATCGTTGCGGCTGAAGCAGGAAAGCTTGCGTGTCCGGGGGACACTGTCATATTGGCGCCTGCGTGCGCTTCCTGGGATCAGTTTCCGAATTACGCTGAGCGTGGGCGGGCCTTTGCGACCTCGGTCAAGAAATATCTTGAGGGCAGAGATAACTCACACGTGGAACCGGGTGAGCAAACGTGAGCATAAAAGAGAAGTTGCCCCGTATACGGGTCTCTCGCGACGAAAGTAAAGAATCGGCGTATTCTCCCGTAGCTACCTACTACATGATTTTGGTTTCTGCGCTCATGCTGGCCTTGTTCGGGGTCATCATGACTTTCTCAGCGACCGCGGTTCACAACATTTCGGCCGATCTTAATCCTTATATGGCGTTCAGTCGCAACATACTAATAGTTGGGTTCTCGTTAGTCATCGCCTTCGTGGCCTCCCGATTCCATCCGTCCTTTTGGCGTCGGTGGGCCGGCTGGATCTTCGCTTTTGCGCTGTTGTTCCAGGCCGCCGTCGTTCCGTTTGGCGAGGCCCAGGGCGGGAACCAGAACTGGCTGAGAATCCCGGTCATAAACCAGATGATTCAGCCGTCGGAATTCCTCAAACTGGCAACATGCTTGGTTTTGGCAAAAGTGCTCGCAAATCTTGGGCGCAGGGTCGACAACTGGAAAGCCGTCATGATTGGTGCTGGGATTCCCGCGCTGCTAGCCATGGGGGCCGTGATGCTTGGCCACGACATGGGAACTGCTCTTATTTTCGTTGCGATCTTTCTCGGTGCCCTTTGGATGGCTGGGGCCCCAGGCAAGTGGTTCCTTATGCTTGGGATCGCCTTTGGAGGTTTGGGAGCTTTTTTCGTCGCCGTGAGCGATTCCAGGGCCCGAAGGGTCTTGGAGATGCTCCCGGGCTTTGGCACCGCGCCAGATCCCTCAGCTCCCACTCAAGAAGCGCAGGGCTTATGGGCGCTTGGGTCGGGCGGCCTGGTGGGCCTTGGCCCCGGCGCGTCTCGAGCCAAATGGAACTACCTGCAAGAAGCCGAAACTGATTTCATTTTGGCGATAGTTGGGGAAGAGTTCGGGTTGATCGGCACCCTTACCCTGCTGATCACGCTGGGCGTACTTGTCTGGGGCATCTTAAGGCTCGCTAGCCACACCCATGACAGTTTTGTGCGCATCGCATCAGGGGCGATCGCGGCCTGGCTGATGTTCCAAGGGTTCATCAATATTGGCACAGTAACAGGACTGACACCGGTGATCGGAGTGCCGTTCCCCCTTGTGTCCTACGGCGGATCGGCGTTCCTATTTACAGCTATGGCTATCGGCGTAGTACTTTCGTTCGCTGGTGATGAAGCCGGTCTGCTGGGCAGGCGAAAGACTCGCCACGACACGGGCAGTCGCGACCCGCGCGAAACTGCACGGCGCGACCCGGTTCGCCGCCACCGAAAATGAGCGGTGAAACAGAGTGAAGAGTTCTGCGGCGCAACGAAAGTATGGAGAATGGCCAAGATGAGGGTTGTCCTTGCTGGCGGTGGGACAGCCGGGCATGTGAATCCACTCCTTGCGGTTGCAGCTGAGCTCCGACTGCAAGGTTTTGAAGTGCACGTCTTGGGCACCAGCGAAGGCTTGGAAGCTAGGCTGGTTCCAGAGGCAGGTTTCCCGCTCACCGTCATGCCCAAAGTTCCTTTGCCCAGGAAGCCTTCAGCTGACCTGTTAACCCTGCCCAGACGCCTAGCGCGCGCCCAGCGGATAGCGCGTGAACAAATTCAAAGATCGTCCGTGGTGATTGGTTTCGGTGGCTACGTCGCTCTTCCTGCCTACTTCGCCGCCAAAAGCGCGGGCGTACCGTTTGTGATCCAAGAGCAAAATGCCCGCCCAGGCTTGGCTAATCGGCTCGGAGCGCGGTACGCGGCTGCCGTCGCGGTGACCTTCCCGGGAACTAAGCTCGAGGCGAAGAAGGGTATCACCGAGACGACCGGATTACCTCTGCGGAAAAGAATAGCGCAGCTCGTCGATGCGCGGGCAACCAAGTCGGGCGCACTTGCTGCGCGGCAGGCGGCCGCTACGAGGCTTGGGCTTGACACCTCCCTGCACACGCTAATTATTACCGGCGGTTCTCTTGGGGCTGCACGCCTTAATCAGGTGATGACCGAGGCATCTGTCCACCTGCCAAGCGGATGTCAGGTTGTACACATCACCGGTCAGGGAAAGGACCGCGAGGTGCGAACCGGTCTACCTGAATCTGTGCGGGACCGCTGGCTAGTGTTGGAGTATCTTGACGCAATGGAAGACGCGCTGGCGGTGGCAGATTTGGTTCTCTGCCGCGCGGGTGCGGGAACAGTCGCAGAGCTTTCCGCACTCGGTATCCCAGCCTTTTACGTTCCCCTCCCGATAGGGAACGGGGAACAGAGACTAAACGCTGCGGGGGCGCTGAGCGTCGGGGGTGCCCTAATGGTTGAAGACTCGAAGTTTGATCAGTCGGTTGTGAGAAACGAACTTTTTCCCCTTCTGACAAACTCCGATCGATTACAGAAGATGGCTGCGAGCGCCCTTGAAAGCAGTGTGGGGGATGGAACTGTTCCGGTGGTGGACTTAGCGCGAAGGGTGGCTCTTGATGTCCGATAAGTACCATTTCATCGGAATCGGTGGCGCTGGTATGTCGGTTGTCGCTGAGATCCTTTTCCAAGAAGGAATGGAGGTAAGCGGGTCTGATCGCCTTGAGTCCGCCGTTTTGAAGCGCCTTCGCGGGCGGGGGATAACCGCGCACGGAGGCCACCACCCCGGCCAAGTCCCGGCAGACGCGGTGGTGGTGATTTCTTCGGCCGTTCGCGAGGGCAACCCGGAACTGGAAAGAGCTCGCAAGCGCGGGCAGCGCGTCATCCATAGGTCCGAGGCACTGGCGCTAGCTGCCAGACAGAAGCGGTTTGTCGCCGTCGCAGGCGCTCATGGCAAAACCACCACTTCCGCTATGCTCACTCAGGCACTCTACGCGACAGGTGTATCTCCCTCGTGCGCGATCGGGGGGCCCATCTTGGGTCTGGATTCCGGGGCGCTCCTTGGCGACGGGGATATTTTCGTCGCCGAAGCGGACGAATCGGACGGCTCGTTCCTCAACTACCGGCCATCGGTTGCCGTCGTTACGAACATTGAGGCAGACCACCTGGATCACTTTGGTTCGATCGAGTCTTTCGAAGACGTCTTCTTCCAATTTGCCAGTCGAATCAGGCCCGGTGGAACGCTGGTCTGCTGTGCAGAGGACCAGGGTAGCGCGCGCCTCGCGTTGCGTGCTCGCCAAGAACTGGAAGATATCGACGTGTTGACTTACGGGCGGGTTTCCCCGGCTATTAGTCCGGATATATCGATCGGAGATTCGCGGGTAACCAAGGACGGGGCGAGGGCCACGCTGCGGATGAAGCGGGCGCCCGGAGCTGAGTTTACTTTGCGCCTGCAGGTGACAGGCGAACACAACTTGCTGAACGCTGCGGGAGCTTGGGCAGCGGGAGTTTCTTTGGGGGCAGATCCGCGGAGTTTTGCCGAGGCACTGGGAACCTTCACCGGTGCGGGTCGCCGGTTCGAGTTGCGGGGAGAAGCCGCGGGCAGGCGCGTCGTTGTTGACTACGCACACCACCCCACTGAGATTGAAGCAGCGCTGCGCCAGGCTCGGCTGGTGGTCGGATCGGGACGGGTCGTTGCAGTTTTTCAACCGCACTTGTACTCAAGGACCGCGAACTTTGCGGAGCGTTTTGCGGGCGCGCTAACAGCTGCGGACGAGGTCATCCTTGCCGAAATCTTTGCGGCGCGCGAAGATCCCGTCGAAGGCGTGACAAGCGGCCTGATCGAACAGGAAATGCTGACTCGCGGACTTGCCGCTCAGTACATGCCCGGAGAAAGCCCCACCGAGTCCGCGTTGCGCGGGGCTAAGTGCACCGGTCCGGGTGACCTGCTGATCCTCATCGGTGCGGGAGATATCAATCAGGGAGCTCAGGCAGCTCTTGCCTACTGGGAGACCGCGTGAAACCTCCCGTTCCACCGCGCGCCCCCCGAACAGATAAGCCGCATCCGCCCACAAACGCGGATCGGAGAAGAGGGGCACGGCCTCACGGTTCAGTCGCCTCTCGGGAATCTGCGAAAGAAGCAGGAGTGGGTACCGAGAATGAAACCGCCTCCCGGACTACTGATTCCGGGCACGTACCCGACGCACAAACGTCCCCTGCTGCCAATAGGGCAAACGCTATCGCGCCTCGAATCCTTGCTCCGAACCAGGTGAGCCAACGGCGCAGGGAACGCCGGCGGGCAAAGCGAGCGTTGGCTCTTCGGACTGCCATGTGGTGGGGGATGGGGATTGTCGCTCTGGTAGCGCTTGTGTGGGTCGTCGGTTTTTCCTCACTGCTTTCCGTGAGAGAAGATTCTCTACAGGTGAGCGTGCGAAGTGGCGAAGATCTGGATACAGACTTTGCCCGGAGCCGCTTGCTGCGCGAGGTCGGAACACCCCTACTGCGGGTTGATACAGGCGCGGTCGCGGATTCCCTAATGGAGAATCCTCAGGTCGCGGACGCGACTGTGAGTCGCCTTTGGCCCGGCGGCTTGAGCGCGGAACTTACTCCGAGAGTCGCAGTGATTGCGGTCGAAACGAAAGACGGATACCAGTGTGTGGCGGAGGATGGAGTGGCCGTGTTTACGACCGAAACCACCCCGGATGGCCTGCCGGTCGTGAAAGCGGGTGATGCCGGTTCGGCTACCGGCACCCAGATCGAGGAAGTCCTCACTGTGTGGGCCGACTTGCCCATTGAACTGCGCCAAGAGATTGCTTCAATAAGTTTGCAGGGAACGACACTGGGATTTACCCTGATGAACGGCGCTTCCGTCATTTGGGGGGACGAGAGTCAGACCGAGTTTAAGAGTCAAGTTCTTCAATTGCTGCTGAGTGAGAGAGAAGCACAGACATACGATGTGTCGACTCCAAATAGGCCCTCCACCAGGTAGTACTTTTCTGTTTCTTCGACACACCTACCGATAGCCTTGTCTAACTGTCGTGCTCCCACTACTTTCAAGGCGCAAAGAAAGACCGTAGCTTTGACCTTCAAGTAGAGGTTGAGGATTGGCATCAGGGGGACGAGTGGCAACTCCGCAGAACCATCTGGCAGTAATCAAAGTCGCTGGCGTAGGTGGCGGCGGTGTGAACGCTGTCAACCGAATGATCGAAGTCGGGTTGAAGGGCGTCGAGTTTATCGCGATCAACACCGATGCGCAGGCACTGCTCATGTCGGACGCAGAGACGAAGCTCGACATTGGCCGCGAACTCACCCACGGTTTAGGGGCTGGTGCCGACCCAAATGTGGGGAGAAAAGCCGCCGAAGATCACGTCGATGAGATCTCGGAAAGTCTTGAAGGCGCAGACATGGTCTTCGTCACCGCTGGCGAAGGTGGTGGCACCGGTACAGGCGGCGCCCCCGTGGTTGCGCGGACTGCTAGGGAGCTGGGGGCACTAACCGTCGGTGTCGTGACGCGCCCGTTTGGATTCGAAGGCAATCGGCGCAGCGCACAGGCCGAGGCGGGAATTGCTGACCTGGCCAAAGAAGTCGATACGCTCATCGTTATCCCGAATGACCGGCTGCTCGAAATCTCCGACAAAAACATCTCCGTCTTGGACGCTTTCCGCGCAGCCGATCAGGTTCTGCTTTCCGGTGTTCAGGGAATCACTGAACTGATCACAACACCTGGAATTGTGAATGTTGACTTCAACGACGTGAAGTCGGTTATGCAAGATGCAGGTTCCGCGCTCATGGGCATGGGAGCTGCAACCGGAGAAGATCGTGCGCTGCGCGCCGTAGAAACAGCGGTGTCTTCACCGCTATTGGAAGCCTCCATTGATGGAGCACACGGGGTTCTGGTGTTTGTGCAGGGCAGCTCCAACTTGGCTTTGCAAGAGGTCAACGAGGCAATCACGCTGGTTCAAGAAGCAAGCCATCCGTCGGCCAACATCATCTTTGGACACGTGTACGACGATTCGCTCGGAGATGAGTTCCGGATCACCGTTATTGCCGCTGGCTTTGACGCCCAGAAGGTAGCCGATTCCGGACTTCCCGCGGCTGCTGGTAAGCCATCACCAGAGCCCGTGGGAGATTCGGTTCCCAAGAGCAGGCCAGCTACGGCCCCGCTATCCGCGCCCGCAGCGGTTCCGGCGGCAGAACCGGCGCCGCAGGCACCGACACCGCCAGTGGCCTCGGCTCCCGCCGCTTCCGCGCCAGCGCACCGGGCGGAACCTCAAGTCCCCACACGGACAGGTGCTATCCGCATCAAACCCGCCACCGAACCTGCTCCGTCGAAGAAAGATAGCGACACCTTTGTGGAACCGAGGATATTTACGGACGCCGAAACCGAACCGGTCGACTTGGATATTCCTGATTTTCTTCGGTAGGAAGAGTTGCGGATCGGTTTAAGCTCGCGACTGCCCTTACTATTTTTGGCCGACATGCCACGCCCGCTACCTCGAATTCTATTAGTTGTCGTTTACGGTGGACTCAACGCTGGTAGCTGAGGGATGTACAGAGGAGGGCCAATGGCCGGGGGATTGAACTGGGCGCTTGAGAAGATGGGATGGCGCGTTCCCGAAGAAGACGTCTATGCCGAAGAAACTGAATCGGTGGCGGAAGTCCACGAGTATCCGTTCCCAGCCATAAAGCATGCTGAACAGGAAGATGAGGCTACAGAAGTGACTCGGAAAGCTTACAGCGTTCGCGAAGAGGCGATCGCAGTCGGTGTGGATGACCGCCGCCGCATCGCAACGGTCCACCCACGCAGTTACTCTGACGCTCTTGGAGTTGGAGAGTCATTTCGCGACGGGATTCCGGTTATTATGAACCTCACGGACATGGACGATGCGGAAGCTCGCCGCATTATCGACTTCGCGGCCGGTCTGACGTTCGGTTTGCAAGGAGAAATCGAGAGAGTCACGACCCGAGTTTTCCTGCTATCGCCCCGCGACACCATCGTAACTAGCAATCGCGGCTCATCTTATCGGTAGAATGCATTTGTGCTTCTTGTAATTCTAGGTACGGCCCTATCTTTCCTGACGTCTGCGTACACGCTGGTCTTGCTGGCGCGGGTAGCGCTTGATTGGACTCGGATCCTCGCTCCGCGTTGGCAGCCGCGCGGACTCTTGCTCGTTTTGGCGAACTTCGTTTACACGCTTACCGACCCGCCACTGCGCTGGCTCCGAAAGTTCATCCCGCCGCTACGGCTGGGAAATGTCGCACTCGACGTAGGCTTTATCGTGCTGTTCGTGGCCGTCGCTTTCTTGGGCCAATTGGGACCGGTCTTGATCGCGGCAGGGCGGTGATAGGGCCGTAACTTGTTGATGAAAACTTCGCCTTCAGCTTCCTTGCGCACGGTCAATCTTGGAAATATTGATGGTGCAGATGTGAGTAATGTGACTGAACTCCGTGCATGGATTACAAGGCGTGTTATATGCTTTGAGCGTTAGAAGCGTTAACGGACCTATTTGAATCAGTCAACACAGAGAACCGATGAGGTGGACAGATGGCTCTACTCACAGCCGAAGACGTGCTGAACAAGAAATTCCAGGTCGTCAAATTTCGTGAGGGCTATGACCAAGTCGAGGTTGACGAGTTCCTCGACGAAGTAGTTGCGACCGTCTATGCGTTGCAGGTTGAAAACGGGGAACTAAAAGAGAAACTTGACGCTGCGGAAAGGCGCATTGCTGAACTCTCTTCCGGTGCGCCGGTCGAGGAAGTCGTCCCCCAGGAAGTGGTCGAAGAGACCGTCGTTGAGGTTGAGCCAGAACCAGAACCAGAGCCTGCTCCGGACCAGGCAGCGGCGGTAACGGACGAGACTGTTTCTGCCGCCTCCATGCTCGCTCTAGCGCAGCGCCTGCACGACGAGTATGTCGGTGATGGTCGCGCTGAGGGCGATCGGATCATTGCCGAAGCGCGTGCGACAGGAGACAGCATCGTTCAAGATGCTGAGGCCAAGCGAAACAGCATCTTGGCTGAACTGGAGCAGGAGCGCGGAATGCTTGAAAGCAAGATCAATGAGCTTCGCACATTCGAGGGCGAATACCGGAAGTCGCTCTCCGACCACCTCGAAAGCCTGCTCAGAGAAGTGAAGATAGACAGCTGATCTGCTGCCCAAATAGCATCGCCCCGCCCGCGACGGTGGGGCGATTTGCTTGTCCGCTGCTCGTAATCACTGAAGAACCGCAGAATGAGCCCGGGCTGTTTTCACCGCTCGGCTATGCTTGCATAGTCCTAGAAATTCGCATGGCCCAGCAAGTGGGTGGCGTGCTGACCAGGAAGGGAAGCCTTGACAGAAAACGGCTCAGCGAAAACTAGCGACGCATCGAACCGTAGGCCCCTTGGCTGGATCACACTTATTGTCACCGCCGTCGCCGTTGTTCTCGATCAGGTGACTAAGGCGTGGGCGATTCAAGCCCTCCCGGAGGACGGTTCCGCGGGCGGATCCGTCGGCCCAATTTCTTTGCGCCTTCTTCGAAACCCAGGCGCAGCTTTTTCTTTCGGTGAAGGAAGCACGTGGATATTCACGATCATTGCGACGTTCGTGGTGGTTCTCATTCTTTGGTGGGTAGCCAAAGGCGGGATCAAGGACGTGTGGTTAGCTGTGCTTCTCGGGCTGCTAGCTGGCGGGGCGGTCGGGAACCTGATCGACCGCTTATCTCAACCACCCGGGTTCGCTCGGGGACACGTGATCGATTTCCTGGACTACGGGGGACTATTCGTAGGAAATGTTGCGGACATCTGGATCGTGGTTGGGGCGATTGGACTCGCACTGTATTCTCTGCTGAAAAAGGACGAAGGCTCTCGCGGCGGCCGGTAAGGAGACGGATTTGGACGTAGAGGTGAGGGAGCTGCCGGTCCCCGAAGGACTCGTTGGAGAGCGGCTAGATGCGGCTCTTTGTCGGCTACTTGGTCTTTCTCGAGGGGTGGCTTCAGACCTGATCGGCAGCGGGGCTGTGCTGGTAAACGGGGCTGCGCCGCCCAAGTCTGCGCGTCTTAAGAATAACGACTGGCTCACCATCGAACTCCCCGCCGCCTCGCCCTCCTCTTCTGTTCCGACAACCGACATGGAGATTCTCTACGACGACCAGGACCTGCTCGTAGTGAACAAGCCGGTCGGCGTCGCCGCGCACGCTGGTCCGGGATGGGACGGCCCGACCGTACTGGGAAATCTTGAGGCAGCAGGATTTCGGATTGCCTCAGGGGGGCCACCGGAAAGACAAGGGATTGTTCAGCGCCTTGATGTCGGGACGTCGGGTGCCATGATGGTAGCCAAGTCCGAGAGAGCGTATTCGGTGCTGAAGCAAGCCTTTCGTGACCGGACCGTTGATAAGAAGTACCACGCGGTTGTTTCCGGGCACCCCCAAACAACCAGGGGAACGGTTGACGCACCGATCGGCAGACATCCCTCCAGACAGTGGAGAATGGCGGTTCTCGACGGCGGGAAACCCGCACGCACCCACTACGACGTTGTCGAGCTAATGCCGGGTGCAGCACTTCTGCATATTGGACTAGAGACCGGTCGGACACATCAGATTCGCGTGCATATGGCGGCACTGGGCCACCCTTGCGTAGGTGACGTCTTCTACGGGGCGGATCCCAAGCAGGCTGAGAGGCTCGGACTCGAAAGGCAATGGTTGCACGCGCACTCCGTTGGCTTTACCCACCCGAGCACGGAGGAGTTCTTGGTGGTTGAGGCGCCACATCCCGCCGACTTGGTTACCGCTCTTGAGAGGCTGAGGGGAAACTCGTGAGTCAACTTACTTTCCACACCTTCTCTGGTGGCGAAGAGAGTCCTTTGTGGTCGGCGGCAAGCGGGCTGCGCCAAGACACGTTTGTGGCGGAACAAGGGGTGCCCTTCGTGTTGGAAGTGGACGCCAGAGATTTTCAGCCATCCACGATTCACTTACTTGGGACCAATAGCGCCGGTCAGCCAGTCGCGGCCCTCAGGATCTTACGGATCCAGCCGAATGAGTACCATGTGGGCAGAGTTGTCGTCGCTAGACAGCACCGAGGGCAAGGCTGGGGCAGAGCCATCATCGTCCACGCGGCCGAGATAATCGCCAACGAAACACCGCAAGGGTCAACGTCGTTGATAGTTTTGGATTCTCAAGTTCAAGCGATCGAATTCTACCGCTCCTGCGGGTATGAGCTTAACGACGCTCCGCAATTCCTCGATGCGAACATCCCCCACCGCACAATGGTTTTGCAGGTTGTGGGGACGCGCGCGCGGGACCTATAGGGCGGCCCGGCTGAGCCTCTCGGCTATGCTCTGACTATGGCTGCAGACAGTTTTGTTCATCTCCACAATCACACTGAATACTCGATGCTTGACGGTGCCTCTCGCATCAAACCGCTAGTAGCTGAAGCCGTTCGACTTGGCCAACCGGCCATCGGGATCACCGACCACGGGTACCTATTTGGAGCTTTCGAGTTCTATCAGGAGTGTGTACGCCAGGGCGTAAAACCCATCATCGGACTGGAGGCTTACGTCACTCCAGGCACGTCTCGGTTCGATAGGCATAAGCAGCTTTGGGGTGAACCATGGCAGCGTGATGACGACGTCTCTGCGGGCGGGGCCTACAACCATCTAACTCTGATCGCTCACAGCACCGAAGGGATGATTAACCTGTTTCGGCTTGGGTCCGAAGCCTCGCTTGATGGTCAGATGGGGAAGTGGCCTAGAGCAGATAGAGAACTCCTTGAGCGCTACCACAAGGGGATCACGGTTCTTAGCGGCTGCCCTTCCTCGGCGGTCCAGACGCGCCTGAGACTGGGACAGTGGGACGAGGCCGTACGTGAGGCGTCCGAACTGAGGGACATTTTCGGCCCGGACAACTTCTACGTGGAACTCATGGACCACGACATCGAAATTGAACGCCGCACAAAGGCCGACTTGATTAAGATCGCTAACCTTTTGGATGCTCCGATGGTCGTCACGAACGATTCCCACTACGTGACGAAGGAAGACGCCAGAACGCAAGAAGCGATGCTCGCAATTAACTCGGGTTCAACATTCCTAGAGGAACCAAAAGTCCGCCACAGCGACGGAACCACGACCGGCACCCGATTCGTCTTCGAAGGATCGGGGTACTACATCAGATCTTCTGAGGACATGCGCCGCGAATGGGCCGAATTGCCCCAAGCTCTTGACGCGACACTTGAGATCGCTGAGCGTTCGGACATCCACTTCTACACGGCGGACGAGGGCGCCAACTACATGCCGAACTTTCCGGTACCGGAAGGGGAAAGCGAGACTTCCTGGTTCATAAAGGAAGTGGAACTCGGGCTGCGGAAAAGGTTCCCAAATGGCGTGAGCAGCAATGTCCGTGAGCGCGCCAGCTTTGAAACCGACGTCATCTTGTCCATGGGATTCCCGGGCTACTTCCTAGTGGTTGCAGACTTCATAAACTGGGCGAAGAATCGGGGAATCCGAGTCGGCCCGGGCAGAGGTTCCGGAGCGGGTTCGATGGTCGCCTATGCAATGGGCATAACAGACCTGAACCCGCTGGATCACGGGCTGCTCTTTGAGCGGTTTCTCAACCCGGAACGCGTTTCGATGCCGGACTTTGACGTTGACTTTGACGAGCGTCGGCGTGATGAGGTCATTGACTACGTCAGACAAAAGTACGGGGACGATCGGGTCGCCCAGGTAGTTACCTATGGCACCATCAAGACGAAGCAGGCGCTAAAGGACTCTGCCCGGATATTGGGCCGCGACTTCCAAACCGGGGAACGGTTAACGAAAGCGCTCCCCCCAACCGTGATGAGCAAAGATATTCCCCTTTCAGGGATATTCGACGAGACGCATCCGCGTTATGCCGAAGCGGTAGAGTTCCGCAAACTGTTTGACGAAAATGCGGACTTGCACGAGGTCGTGGACATGGCCCTGTCACTGGAGGGCCTCACCAGGCAGTGGAGTGTCCATGCTTGCGCGGTGATCATGTCTTCGCGCACCCTCACCGATATCATCCCGGTTATGAAGCGGCCTCAAGACGGCGCAATCATCACCCAGTTCGATTATCCGACATGTGAAAACCTGGGCCTTTTGAAGATGGACTTCTTGGGCTTGCGTAATTTGACTGTCATTTCTGATGCGCTGGACAATATTGCTTTCAACGGTAAGGAACTCCCAGATCTCAACGAGCACGATCTGGACGACCGGGCAACCTACGAGCTTCTGAGTCGCGGGGACACGTTGGGGATTTTCCAACTAGACGGGGGAGGCATGCGTGAGTTGCTCCGGTTGATGCAGCCGGACAACTTTGAGGACATTTCGGCGGTTGGCGCTCTTTATCGCCCTGGACCGATGGGTGCGGACTCTCATACGAACTACGCGCTGCGGAAGAATAAGAAGCAGCCGATTACCCCCATCCATCCGGAACTGGAAGAGCCCCTGGAAGAAATACTTGGCACCACCCACGGGCTAATCGTCTACCAAGAGCAAGTCATGCAGATTGCTCAGAAGGTTGCTGGCTACACCCTCGGGCAGGCCGACATGCTGCGCAGGGCCATGGGCAAGAAAAAGAAAGAAATTCTGGATAAGGAGTTCGAGCCGTTTGAGCGCGGGATGCTTGAAAGGGGCTATTCATCGAAGGCGATTAATGACCTGTGGGCTATCCTAGTTCCGTTTTCTAACTACGCTTTCAACAAATCTCACTCAGCGGCATACGGCCTGGTTTCCTATTGGACGGCCTATCTGAAAGCCAACTACCCGACCGAGTACATGGCTGCTCTTCTCACCTCGACAAAAGAGAATAAAGACCGGCGGGCGCTTTACCTTGCCGAATGCAGACACATGAACATAACGGTGCTTCCGCCGGACGTGAACGCCTCACTCGGGAACTTCGCGGCATCGGGGACAGACATCCGATTCGGACTGTCATCCGTCCAGAACGTGGGTCTAAATGTCGTCGAGGCGATTGTGGCCACCCGGGAAGAAAAAGGGGAGTACGAATCGTTCCAGGATTTCCTCGATAAGGTGCCGCAGGTCGTCTGCAACAAGAGGACCATCCAGTCGCTCATTAAAGCGGGTGCTTTCGACAGTTTGGGCCATACCCGACGATCCCTTCTGGTGTGCGCTGACGAGGCGGTTGACTCAGTCATTGATTTGAAGCGGAACGAAGCTCATGGACAATTTGACCTTTTTGCGGGCCTGGGAGACTCAGCGGAGGGGAATTCCGCGCTCGCGATCACTGTCCCCGATCTCCCGGAGTGGGACAAGAAGAACAAGCTTACGTTTGAGAGAGAGATGTTGGGCCTGTACGTGTCTGACCACCCTCTTCGCGGCATTGAACACTCACTGAGCAGACATCAAGACCAGCTGATAGCTGCGATGCTAGAGGACCCCGAAGAATTTGATGGTAAGCAAGTGAAGATTGCGGGCCTCATTTCCGGTTTGCAAACACGGATCACGAAGAACGGCGCTCCGTGGGCAATCGTTACTTTGGAAGACCTCACAGGCTCTATCGAAGTGCTTTTCTTTCCGCGCCAGTACGAGAAGGTACAAGAACTCTTGGCAGAAGACGCCCTGGTGCAGGTGCAGGGAAGAGCTTCAACCAGGGACGGTGCCCTGTCGGTGGCTGGTCAAGGACTGAAAGTGTTGGATCTGAAGGAGGACAACAATAATCCAGTGGAGATTCTTCTGAGCTCTGCTCAGTGCGTCCCTGACCGGCTGCATCAGATCCGAAGCGTGCTGCAAAACTATCCCGGCGGTCAGCGCGTACACGTTCATTTGCAGGACGGGCAAGAGACAACGCTGGTGCAGCTGGATGATCGGCTGCGAGTTAGCGGCAACTCCGCGCTGATCTCTGAGCTGAAAGCCCTTCTGGGGCCGGCCGGCGTGCTCAGCTAACCGGTTCTGAGCCAACGGTCGCGCCGGTAACTCCGGCAGGACTGTGGACGGTTACTTCGTCCCCGGGCGTGAGCTGTTTGCCGCGGCGCACTTCCACTTGACCGTTGACTTCGACGTCGCCCTCTTGAATGAGTATCCGGGCGTGTGCTCCGTCCTCTACCAGGCCAGAAAGTTTCAGGAACTGCCCCAGGCGAATCGTGCCGCGGACCGGGACCGTTGGATAGATCATGACTGCTCTCCTTCTGGCGTCGTTCAACTGCGAGTGTGCTGCAACAGTTTGCGCTCCTTCACGCAGTTTAGCCGCTCCACGTGATCAGTCCGTGGGTGACCGTGAAGGAGATTCTTTGCCACCCGGGTCCGGTTCCCGGTCCGCCGCCAAGAATGTGGACTGACCCGACTAGCATTGGAATGTGAAACTTATCGATCTGCGCGGCCTCAGTGAAAAAGAAGCCGCGGCGACCCCGCTGCCCCGCCCAGCCGTGGATACGACGCGCGCCGTCGATCTTGTCAGACCGATTTTGGATCGCGTCAAGCATGAGGGCGCACCGGCTCTATACGAACTAGCAAGCGAGTTCGATGGTGTCCGCCCATCGACGTTGCGCGTTCCCAAAGAGCGCCTGGAGCAGTCTCTGGGAAGCCTTGATCCGAAGCTTAGGGAAGCTCTTGAGATTGCAATCGAGCATGCGCGGCTTGCACACTCGGCCCAGATGCCCATGCCCGCCGTAACCGAAGTTGTGCCGGGAGGATCTGTTACCCAGCGCTGGGTTCCGCTGCGCCGCGTGGGATTGTACGTTCCTGGCGGGCTGGCCGTTTACCCCTCATCGGTTGTGATGAACGTGGTAACTGCTCAAGTCGCAGGTGTGGACGAAATTGTGGTTGCTTCACCGCCGCAAAAGGCTGCGGGCGGGTATCCCGATCCGACGATTCTTGCAGCCTGCGCGCTACTTGGTGTGGACGAGGTGATCGCGGCCGGGGGAGCGCAGGCAATTGGCGCGTTAGCGTACGGATTTACCGATGATCTGGAAGAGTCCTACGCCTGCGCCCCGGTCGATAAAGTTGCAGGACCCGGCAACATTTATGTGGCCGCCGCGAAACGGGTAGTCCAAGAGGTCTGTGGCATAGATGCCGAGGCCGGGACGACCGAGATCGCAATACTGGCTGACGGGCGCGCGAACCCCTCCTACGTTGCCGCCGATCTGATCAGTCAAGCCGAGCATGATCCGGCAGCAGCGTCTGTCTTGGTTACGGATTCAGCTGACCTGGTCCAACAGGTGCAGGATTCCTTGCTCTCACAGGTGGAGATGGCCCAGCACTCGGAGCGTATCCGGGAGGCTTTAGGTGGGCCGCAGTCAGCGATTGTGTTGGTTGATTCCCTAAACATCGGTGAAGCCGTGATCGAAGCCTACGCCCCTGAACACCTGGAGGTGATCACGCGAGACGAACGGGACAGAGCCATGCGGATTCGGAATGCCGGTGCGATATTCGTTGGCGAACACTCACCGGTCCCGCTAGGGGATTATTTGGCAGGCTCCAATCACGTTCTCCCAACGGGAGGGACGGCGCGGTATGCATCCGGATTGAACGCGACTCAATATTTGAGGTCAGTGCAGGTAGTTGAATACGATGCAGCCGCACTGTCGGGCTTGGCTGAGCCGCTATCCGTCTTAGCAGAAGCAGAAGGGCTGTCGGCCCATGCTGCCGCGGTGAAGATAAGACGCACTGGCGATGACGCTGCACGGGCGCCGCGCGCTAAGGAAGTCCGGCTTCCCCTTCGCCCTGATCTGTCGGGCGTTGAACCGTACGGCGCTCCGCAGCTAGAAGTGCCAGTTCGCCTAAACGTCAACGAGAATCCGTATGCTCCTTCCGCAGAAGTGGTGGACTCGGTGACCGCCGCGGTCAGGCAGGCGATGGGGCAGCTGAACCGTTACGCCGACCGTGATGCAACCAAGCTGCGAGAGGACTTGGCGGAATACTTGCGAATCGAGTCCGCTGCGAACGTGACAGCCGACCAGGTCTGGGCGGCTAACGGTTCGAACGAAGTGATGCTCCAGCTGCTTGAGGCTTTTGGGGGACCGGGACGGACGGTACTGGCAGCGGCCCCAACGTATTCCATGTATGAGGAATACGCGCGTGACACCAGCACTGGCTGGCAGTTGCTTCCCCCGGCTGTTGGCAGCGGTATTCCACAGCCGGATATCGGCGCCGTGAAAGACGCGCTCCGACGGTACCGCCCCTCGGTACTAATGTTGCCAAACCCGAACAATCCGACCGGCCAAATGTTGGATCAGACTACTTTGGTTGAATTGCTGGAGATCGCCTCGGAAACGGGACCTATCATTGATGGTCAACCAACTTCTACCCTGGTTGTGGTCGATGAAGCGTATGCAGAGTTCCGTCCCGTGGGCGAGCCGTCAGCGCTTGAGCTACTAGGCGATCACAAGAACCTAATTGTTACGCGAACCATGTCAAAAGCGTTTGCGGCGGCTGGGCTCAGGCTTGGCTACCTGATCGCCAGCCCACAGGTCGTGTACGAAATCAACAAAGTCCGTCTGCCTTACCATCTGTCGCTGCTCACGCAAGCGGCCGCACGCGCCGTGTTGAAGCACACGGACCAGCAGTTGGCTCAAGTCGACCAGATCAGGGAAGAACGCGATCGACTGCGTGACTGGCTAACCCAAAATGGTTACCAGGTGTCCCGGTCCTACGCAAACTTCCTACTTTTCGGCCCGGTGAGGGACCGCGAAACCGTGTGGGCTGACATGGTGAAACGTGGCGTTCTAATCCGAGTCGTTGGCCCAGATGGATACCTAAGGGTTACGGTTGGAACGCCGGAAGAAAACCGTCAATTCCAAGAGGCGCTTCAGGAGGCGACCAAGTGAGCCAGCAACGCACAGCGACAGCAACAAGAAATACATCAGAATCCCAGGTGACCGTCACCCTCAATCTGGATGGTACCGGCGAGCACAACATCGATACGGGTGTGCCCTTCTACGACCATATGCTGACGGCCCTTAGTCGCCACTCTCTCATCGACTTGGAAGTAAAAGCTGTGGGGGACACGCATATTGACGTGCATCACACGGTGGAAGACACCGCGATCGTGCTCGGGTGGGCGTTCAAAGATGCGCTGGGCGATAAGAAAGGCATAGCCAGATACGGTACCGGGTTCGCGCCTTTGGACGAGGCGCTTGCCAGAGCCGTTGTTGACCTGGCGGGCCGTCCGTACGTAGTTTGCAAAGGGGAGCCTCAGGGGCAGGAGTACCATCTGATTGGCGGTCACTTCACAGGCTCCATGACCCAGCACGTTTTTGAGTCTTTCGCATTCAACGCAGGGATTTGCCTGCACATGGATTTGCTGGATGGTAGAGACCCTCACCACATAGTGGAAGCCCAATTCAAGGCCCTCGCGCTGGCTCTTCGCGCTGCCGTTGCCCCTGACCCGCGTGTGCAGGGAGTGCCCTCAACCAAGGGCAGCTTGTAGGAGGCCGAATGGCGGACAACGAGATGTCAGAAGACTGGGAAGCGGAGTTTCGCCGCCTGACAGCAGAACTGGCCGAAGAAGCCCCACTGCAAATGGAAACCCCGCAGCACCTTGAAGGTCAGAAGCTCTGCGTGGCTCTGATTCTAGCTCCGATGGACAACCCTGAGCTGCTTGAGGCGCTGCTGCGTCTTACCAGGATCGAAGCCCAGGTGGTGAAGTTGAATCCTTGGGCTGCCGCCTGGATGGAAGTGGCTGGCGAGTCTTCGGAAGAAGAGGAGACGGCTGCGTTCCTGACAGGTTCACGCCCGGTTCCGGAACCAGTGGACAAGGTGGCCCGGGTAATCTCCAGGATTAGTAGGCACGGGGCAGTGGTTTTGGTCTCCTGGCTGTTCGAGGACATGGGACTTGAACCAGGCGTGTCCGGGATGATAACCGGGAAGCGTTACGTTGGTGGTGAACCCGAAGACGATTTAGACGCTGGGCTACTGCTCAACGATTTGGACCAAAAGAGCGAAGATCTTCTGCTTGGCAGAAAAAGACCCGAAGATTTTCCTCCCGAATCTAAGAAGCGGGGCTGGTTCGGCCGCCGACGTGGAGAACCCCGCGAATGAGGCGAAGGCGTGTCGCGATATTCGATTATGGTGCGGGCAACGTCTACTCTGCCAGTCAGGCTTTGGACCGCTTGGGGGTGGAAGCCGTCCTCACCTCGGACGCGGATGAGCTGCTACGGGCCGACGGTGCGTTAGTACCTGGAGTCGGAGCATTTCAATACGTGAAGGACCGATTCAGCGACCGCGGGGGAGAGCGGTGGTTCAAATCTGCCAGGGCCGCAGGGCAACCAATCTTGGGTATCTGCGTTGGCATGCAGCTGCTCTTTGAGTTTTCGCTGGAGGATGGCAGGCACGCCGGTCTTGGAGCGCTCTCGGGCGGCGTGGACCAGTTGCGCGCGCGGACTTTGCCGCATATCGGCTGGCAGCGCCTGGATCCGCCGACCGGATCGCAGATGTTCCAAGGCCTGTCCTCTGAGTATTTCTACTTTGTGCACTCCTACGCGCGCCTCGTCACCCAGGACCAGGTTGAGCTACTTGGCAGCGGCGTGGAACCTATCGTGACGTTATCCAATTACGGAGCGCCCTTCGTTGCTGCAGTGGAGGCGCCAGCACTGTGGGGAACCCAGTTCCACCCTGAGAAATCAGGTGAACCCGGCCTTAGGCTTCTTCGTAATTGGGTTTCCACATTCTCTGTTTAGAACATTGAAAGGACAAGTATGTTGACGTTGTTGCCCGCGATCGACGTGGTGGACGGACAGGCAGTGAGGTTGCGCCAGGGCGAAGCAGGAACCGAGACCGCCTACGGGGAGCCGATTGAGATTGCTCAAGAGTTCGTTGACGACGGGGCCAAATGGATCCACCTTGTGGACCTGGACGCTGCATTCGGACGCGGATCAAACCTAGAATTGCTGCGCCGAATTATTGCCGAAGTGCCGATCAATGTTGAGCTGTCCGGCGGTATTCGCGACCAGCGCTCTTTGGAGGGTGCGCTCGAAAGCGGCGCGAGCCGAGTCAATCTGGGGACGGCTGCACTTGAAAACCCGGACTGGACGGAGCAGGCCATCGCGGAATTCGGAGACAGGATTGCGGTGGGACTCGACGTCCGAGGTGAAACGCTGGCCGCCCGCGGCTGGACCCGCGAGGGGGGAAATCTTTGGGAGGTTCTCAGCAGACTCGACGCTGCGGGTTGCTCCAGGTACGTAGTGACTGATGTTCACCGCGACGGCATGCTAAACGGCCCTAACGTCGAACTTCTGACAGCAGTCTGCGAGGCGACCGAGGCCCCGATTATCGCCTCCGGCGGTGTGTCCAGCCTGGAGGATTTGGCCGCCTTGCGGGAGTTAGTACCACTTGGCGTTGAAGGCGCGATCGTTGGAAAAGCCTTGTACGCGGGTGCTTTCACCTTGAGTGAGGCCATTGCTGTAGCTGGAGTCCAGTAGCGGTGTCGGGAAACCTCAGCGCGGTCAAGTTTGCCCGGCTAGCGAAGAGGCTAGCCAGTCGTCCGGACCGTAGCGATCATGGGCAGCTTCTTCCTTCTACCGCGGCCGCACTTGAGGTAGACGAGGCGGGTGCTCGGCTCACAAAGCTGGTTCGAGCTATTCAGAAGGAGCGCTTGATAGTGCCCGTACCTGTTGAGGCACACCCCGATGAGGCCGGACGGCACGAGCCACAAGACCTGCATCCCGATGCGCGCATTCCGCTTAGAGTCCTCGAGAACGAAGGCATCACTTCAGTCGCGGTTTTCAGCAGCGCGGCCTCACTACAACGCTGGGATCCCGGCGCCCGGCCGCTCGCTATGAGCGCCCAAAAAGCCTGCATTACAGCCGTTGCTTTGGGGGTGCCCCGGCTCTGTTTGGACCCGGGACAGCTAGATCTGGTAATACCTCGGGCCGCCGTTGAGTCGTTGGCTGCCGGGGGTGACTGGTTGCCAGCGTGGGAAGATGATCTGCTGCGCGGGGAGCTCAACGATCAAGCGCGCGACGAAGCCGAATGGGCGAGCTTCGTTGGTGTCCAGATCCTTCCAGGGGCGGACGGAGCGATCGTGGTGGAGGTCGTGGCCAGCCCGAAGAGAGCCGATGAATCTTTGGTGCGGAGCCAGTTTGCCGCACTCATCGGGTCGCTGGCTAAGAATCCGCGACTTGCCGGGGCAACAGAGCGGGTCAGTTTCGTTCCTAAGTTGGCGCCTCTGGCCTAGGCCGGGCTTGTGAGGGAATGCACGGGCCGCACAGGGCAGCGACATTTCACCTAGAAAAGGCAGATGCTACACTGTGGAAGGACCGTGAGAGGTACAACCGATCACGCAAGCGGAGAAATCCCACCTTGGTACCCCCAGCCGACTGGATCGGCTGTCTCAGCCAGATTGGCTGAAGCTCGTAATTGAGCAGTCGCCTTGCGACGTGTCGGGAACCGGGTAGTCGGTAGGGCAACCTACTTGGGACCTTCGTGCGCGTGAAATGGGCACGAAGGTTTTTTTGTGTCTTAAGAGGGATCAGGAAGGAGACCCCCATCAGCGATCCGCGAATCAATGACCGCATCCGCGTTCCAGAGGTGAGACTGGTAGGGCCTGGCGGAGAGCAGGTTGGAGTTGTCCGAGTTGAGGACGCTCTGCGACTTGCTGAGGAAGCCGGCCTAGACCTAGTTGAGGTGGCCCCAGATGCGCGCCCGCCCGTAGCCAAACTGATGGATTATGGCAAGGCGAAGTACGAGGCCGCTCAGAAGGCCCGAGACTCTAGGCGCAACCAAGCAAACACCCAGCTAAAAGAGATTCGTTTTCGCCTGAAGATTGATGATCACGACTTTGAGGTGAAGAAGGGGCACGTAGTGCGCTTTTTGAACCAGGGAGACAAAGTTAAGGTCATGATCATGTTCCGTGGTCGTGAGCAGTCGCGCCCGGAGGCGGGGATTCGGCTGCTGCAAAGACTTGCGGAAGATGTGGGGGACTTGGCCACCATCGAGTCGCTGCCCCGCCAGGACGGGAGAAACATGACCATGGTTCTCTCTCCGACTAGACGCAAGTCCGATGCGATGACCGATCAGAGGGAACGGCGAAAAGCGGAGCGCGAAGCGCGCCGACTCAAGCATGAAGAACGTGCCCAAAAGGAAGCTCAGCGAAGGAATGAAGGCTGAGGGAAACCAAAGCCGAACGTTGCTGACGAACTGGCAGCAGCGTGCTAATCAAGGAATAGAGAAATGCCGAAGAACAAGACCCACTCGGGAGCCAAGAAGCGTTTCCGCATCACAGGATCCGGGAAGCTCATGCGGGAGCATGCTGGCAAGCGTCACCTGTTGGAGCACAAGAGCAGCCGTCGCAAGCGCCGCCTCAGCGGAGATACAGAAGTTGCCCGCGCTGACCATAAAGACGTACGCCGACTACTAGGCAAATAGACGCTTTTCTACGAGGAGGACTAAAGAACAATGGCACGTGTAAAGCGTTCTGTTAACGCTAAGAAGAAGCGTCGTACAGTACTTGACCAGGCATCTGGCTACAGGGGGCAGCGCTCCCGGCTCTACCGCAAGGCCAAGGAGCAGGTCACGCATTCAATGGTGTATTCCTATCGGGATCGCCGTAACAAGAAGCGAGATTTTCGTCGGCTGTGGATCCAGCGGATCAACGCTGCCGCACGCGAAAACGGCCTGACCTACAACCGTTTCATACAGGGATTGAACCTTGCTGGAGTTGAGGTTGACCGTCGCATGTTGGCTGACCTAGCCGTGAACGACCCGAAAGTTTTCGCGGCTCTGGTCGAACAGGCAAAAGCTGCTTTGCCGCAGGATGTCAACGCTGCAAAGTCTGCATAGTTAAGTCTGCACAGCTAAGACGCATGGAAGAGCGCCTTCCTCTCATCACTAACCCACGCTCCGAACGGATGCGCGCGGTTGGTTCGCTGGGAAGGCGCTCTTTTCGTGTCCGACACGGACTGGTGCGTGTTGAAGGACCACAGGCGGTCGCCGAGCTGCTGCGACACAGGGGCGAGTTCGTAACCGGGCTCTACGCCACCGAAGACACGGCCGAACGTCACTTGGATGAGTGGCACAGTTTTCATGGTGACCGATTCCTTGTTAGTGACGAGGTCGCAAAAACGGTTGTACCTGACGCTCAGGGTATTTTCGCTGTGGCACGGGTGGAAGCAGTGAACCCGGGTCCGAGCGTGTGGGCCCCGGACAGGCCCATTGTTGTGCTCCCCGGAACCCAAGATCCGGGCAACGCGGGCGTGATCGTGCGAAGCGCGGACGCGTTCGGCGCCGCAGGAGTTATCGCCTGCACCGGAACAGTCGACCTGGCCAGTCCCAAAGTAATCCGCATGTCCGCCGGATCTGTTTTCCATCTTCCGATAGTGGTGGGCGCAGACTACCAGGAGACGATCAGTGCTCTGCGCAGTCAGGGCCGAACCGTGTTTGGAGCGGCTGGGGGCTCTTTGTCTGCCGAGGCGGAGCCGTCTGACTTAGCTGTTCCACACGCCTGGGTGTTCGGTAATGAGGCAAAAGGTCTTTCTGCTCAGGAAGAGGCCGCGTGCGACCGGCTGCTACGCGTGCCCATGTCCGGCCAAGCTGAATCTTTGAATGTTGGAGTGGCAGCGGGCATTTGTCTATTCTTGTCGCAGCAGGCAGGCCGCGATCTTAGGCAGCGTACGTCGGAAGGAAAGCGATGATACTGAGTGAACTGTCAGAGACGGAGATCATCAGCAGATTCCAGCCGCTTCTTCCTTTTGGGAATTACACCGAGCTGGGTCCTGGCGATGACTGCGCGCTGGTGGCTGCCCCCGGCGGAAGGTTCGTGGTTACGACCGATATTCTGGTGGAGGGTCAGCACTTCCGAACCGATTGGTCGACCGGATATGAGGTGGGGGCCCGAGCAGCTGCGCAGAACCTGGCGGACATAGCCGCGATGGGAGCGACCGCTACGTCCATTGTTGTCTCACTGGTCCTGCCGAAAACTCTGGAGCTTGACTGGCTGTTGGACCTAGTTTCAGGCATGGCAAAGGAAGTTGAGCCGACGGGGGCTGGGATCGTGGGTGGTGACCTCACAACGGGAGACCAACTGGTCATCTCTGTGACTGCCCACGGCGTTTGCGCAGGTCTGCCCATATTGCGGTCAGGAGCACGTCCAGGAGACACGCTGGCCATCGCGGGGACGCTTGGCAGATCGGCTGCTGGACATGCCGCGTTGCAGCGCGGCGCTGTTGGAGCATCGCTGCATGGCCCCGAAGTGCCTTACCCATTTACGGAACCGGTATCCATTTATAGGGCGCCGCGTCCACCGCTTTCCGCGGGTCCTCTCGCAGCGAAACGGGGCGCAACGGCGATGCTAGACGTTTCCGACGGCCTAGCGATCGACGCGGGAAGACTTGCCGATGCCTCCAATGTTCACGTCAATGTGCTTCTGAGCGGCCTGGCGCCTGATCTTCTTGCGTTGAGCGAAGTTGGCCAACAGCTGGGCGTTGACCCGCTGCAATGGGTTTTGCACGGGGGAGAAGACCACGGTCTGCTGGCCACGTTCCCCCCTTATGTTTTGGTCACCGACCCTTTTCGTACGATTGGCTCCATCGGTGCCCGCTCCACCGGGGAAGCGCGCGTGACGTTGGAAGGGAAGCCGATCGGCGGCGGTTGGGACCATTTCGCCCGGTGAACAGCGAAAGGCTCGGGAGACGTGCCCCCGAGCCTAAATGATGCGTCGCTAACCGTTATGCAGGGCGTACCACGCGGTCGCTCTTGATGCACTTGGTGCAAACGTTAATGTGCTTCGTTGTGCCGTTCACCACTGCGCGCACTCGTTGAATATTCGGGTTGAACCGACGGTTCGTGCGCACGTGCGAGTGGGAAATGCTCTTACCAAACATGGGACCCTTGCCGCAGACATCGCATACCGAAGACATGTTGTCCTCCTCTTACCAATTGCCGAAGTCGCGGCCCAGCCGCAACGCTACCTCTTCGTCGCCGAGATGAAGCAATACTCGTCCACGAAGCAACCACAACAGATTAGCCGATATTGAACCAACAAATCAATGAATCGAGGGTCCTGCGGATGTCGTATTACGCACACTGAGCAGCTCTCTTTCGTCGCTACATCAACTTGGTGCGGTGACGACCTCGATTCACCCGGAGAGCTCTGCCGCCGGGCACGGGCTATAGAATGAGCACAAGGTGGCACGCTGGAGGAAGGAACGCAAAGACGTGGTCGATACCCCTCATAGCTTTGACCCGCTTGCTGTGCCCGTGAAACTTCGGGTGAAGCCAGCCGCCGCGCGCCAGCTACAAAAGTTGGGTATTGAAACGGTGGGTGACGCGGTCTCCTACGCGCCGCGAAAGTATTTCCATTGGGGGAAGCTCACCTCGTTAAGCGAACTTGTTGAAGGCGAGGACACAACGGTCCTAGCGGAGGTCACCTCGGCAGCACTTTTGCGAAACCGGTCCGGGAAAGGTGTTCGCCTTGTCCTCACCATCACGGACGGAACCACTTACCTCACCTGCACTTTCTTCGCCCGCAACGAGTATGCGTTGGCCCACCACCGCCGCCTGCTCCAGCCGGGGGAGACATTCCTTTTCGCAGGAAAAGTGTCGGCGTATCGGGGCGAACTCCAGCTGGTGCAGCCAGCATTTGAAGAAATGGAGGCCGACAGCGCGGAACAGATTGAGCGGAGGCGAGGCCGACCCATCCCCATATACCCTGCCAAGTCCTCGATTCCATCGTGGAAGATCGCGGCGCTGATCGCCCAGATTATGGAAACCGTCAATTGGGATCAGCTTCCGGATCCTACCGACGCGAAGACAAGAGGTGAGCAGTCGCTACTCCCTCTAGCCGACGCATACCGATTGCTTCACCGGCCAGAGGCGGACGCCGATTGGCAGATGGCCCGTCGCAGCTTAGCTTGGGTGGAGGCTATCACGCTACAGACAGCGCTCTTGCAGCCGAGGGCGTTAGCAGAACTTCTGGGTACGGGTCGCGCGCGGCCGCTGCTGCCGACCGGGCCCGTTCCTCTAACGAAGCAAATGGAAGCTCATCTTCCGTTTGATCTAACCGATGGTCAAACGAAGGCTTGGGAGCAAATTGAGGCGGACCTGCGCGCCGAATATCCGATGCAGCGCCTGCTCCAAGCTGACGTGGGTGCAGGCAAAACGGTTGTTGCGTTGCTTGCGATGGTCAGGGCGGTTGAGGCAGGCGGACAAGCAGCACTCTTAGCTCCGACAGAAGTACTGGCGAATCAACACTTTGCCTCTTTGACTCGTCTGCTTGCACCCGTTCGAGAGGACGTACCGGTTCATCTGCTGACCGGCAGCCAATCGGCCAGCAGCAAGAACAACGTCCTGCAAATACTCAGCAGTGGGAGCCCCGGAATAGTTGTTGGCACGCACGCGCTCATCCAAGACGCTGTGGATATACCGGAGCTGTCACTGCTTGTTGTCGATGAGCAGCACAGATTCGGTGTCGCGCAAAGAGAGAAGCTACGCAAGGGTCGAGAACTACTACCGCATCTGCTGGTGATGACCGCAACCCCTATACCTAGAACTGTCGCCATGACAGCGTTTGGCGACCTGGACACCACGTCTATGCGGGAACTTCCAAAGGGGCGAATGCCTGTTGCCACCTACCAGGTTCCAGAGGAAAACAGGGTGTGGATGAACAGGCTGTGGGAGCGCGCTAGGGAAGAGATTTCGCGCGGAGGGCGCGTATATGTGGTGGTGCCACGGATAAGCGAAGGGGAATCACCGAAGGGCAGCGAGCCGCCTAGCGTTGAGAAAGTGGCTGCGCAGCTCAGTAAAGAGCCTGCATTAGTCGGCATTCCCATCGGCGTTGCGCACGGGCAAGTGTCCGCGGCAGACAATGCCAAGGTCTTAGAAGATTTCGCTTCTGGAGCCGTCCCCGTCTTGGTGGCCACCACGGTTGTCGAGGTGGGCGTCGACGTGCCTGATGCCACGATGATGGTGATCTGGGGGGCACAACAATTTGGGCTATCGCAGCTTCACCAACTTCGCGGACGGGTCGGCCGGTCCAAAAGGGAGAGTGTCTGCATGCTGGTTCACCCTGAAGAGCTCAATCCGGTAGCGCAGGAACGGCTGCAAGCCCTGGTTGAGAGCCAGGACGGTTTTGCCCTGGCAGAGACCGATCTGCGGCTTCGTCGAGAAGGTGATGTGCTTGGGGACCAGCAGTCTGGCGCTCGCAGCAGTTTGAAGTTTCTTTCCGTGCAAAGAGATGCAGCGCTGATTCTTTCCGCCAGAAAAGAAGCTCAGGCAATCTTGGAAGCCGATCCGGACCTTGCTGAGCACCCCGAACTGCGACATGCAGTTGAAGGGGCGCGAGAGGAGCACCTGAGCTGGCTTACCAGCAGTTAGGGGGAGCGAGGCATGACTAGAATCGTTGCCGGACGGGCGAAAGGGCGCAAACTCGCCGTGCCCAAAGAGGGGACGCGACCCACCTCGGCAAAAGTACGTGAGGCAATCTTCTCCAAGCTTGACTCGTGGAAGCTTCTACAGGACTCCCGCGTGCTAGATCTATTTGCAGGCTCGGGCGCTTTGGGTTTAGAAGCGTACTCGCGCGGCGCCGCCAGTGTGCATCTGGTTGAAAACTCCCGCCGGGCGCAACAGGTGATTCAGCAGAACGCTTACGGGGTAGCCGGTCAAGACCGGTCGGTGAAGCTGTTTCGGATGACGGCCTCCGCGTTCCTTTCATCAGAAGAGGGACCATACGATGTCGTGTTCGTAGACCCTCCATATGACTGGGACTCAGCTGCTCTAACAGCGTTGCTGTCTCAGCTTGTCTCGCATCTAAGCGCCGATGGAATAGTTATTGTGGAAAGAGATTCAAGGACTCCGGGGCCCGACGCGCCGAAGGGCCTGGTTCTCGAAGAACAGCGCCGATGGGGCGACACCTCAGTGTGGATGTATGGCCTGTCTGATCCCGGTGCCACTTCCGGCGGCGCACCCGAACTCTGGGACAACTAAATTTCTTCGGACCGGTAGACTGTGTGTATGCCAATTGCCATCATGCCGGGCAGCTACGACCCCCCAACACGCGGCCATGTCGACCTGATCGTGCGCGCCGCCCGTTGTTTTGATGGCCTAATTGTTGCCGTCGGCAGCAATGTGAACAAAGATCCTTGGTTTTCCGCTTCAGAACGGGCACAGCTGCTGATTGACTCTATCGAAGCGCTGCACTTGCCGCCCGAGCTCTCCATCCGCGTGGTCACCTATGATGGCCTGCTGGTTGACTGCGCCCGCGAAGAGGGTGCGACCATAGCGGTCAAAGGTATCAGAGACGGGCGCGACCTGAGTGGGGAGCTGATCCAGGCCGCCTACAACCGGGAGCTGGCCGAAATAGAAACACTCCTACTTCCCGCAGCTGCGTCGCTGCAGCATATTTCGTCGTCTGCGGTCAAAGAATTAGTTTTCTATGGAGTGGACCCGGCTCCATATGTACCCGGACCAGTACAAGTAGCACTTCGTCCCTTCCTAGCCGAAAGGAACCCCCATGCCTGAACGTTTCAATGAGGAACCCGTTGAAGAACCGGTAGAGGCCGCGATTGACATCAGCGCGCAAGACGCGGTTTACGGCCCATCGGTCCTGATCGCAGCGCTTGATCAGATCGAATCGATCGTGGAAGAGGCTCGAGCGGTCCCGCTTTCTCCGAACGTCATTGTCAACAAGGCGGGCGTGGTTGACTTACTTGTGCAAGCCCGCGATGCTCTGCCTGAGGACCTGGTCGCCGCGGACGCCGTCGTCGCTGATGCTGACGCTGTTCTTGATCGAGCAGATGCAACTGCTGAGATTACATTGGCGGAAGCCTCTGCGAAAGCAAAGTCTATGCTGGACGAGGCGCGGGAAAGGGCCGACGCCATGTTGCGCGAGGCGACGGAAGAATCCGATCGGAAAGTTGCCAGGGCCCAAGAAGAAGCGGGCCAGATTCGCCAGCGCACCCAAGAAGACGTTGAGCGCATGTTGGAAGACGCCAAAGCTCAAGCGGCCCAGATGGTCGCCGCGGAGACGGTGCTCACACGCGCTCAAGATGAAGCACGCCGGGTTATCCACGACGCCCGCACGGAAGCTTCCGATCTTCGCCTTGGAGCCGACGACTATGCAGCGACCACGCTGTCACAAGTGACTCAACTCCTGGCCGATCTCTCCAGGCGCACAGAAGCTGGCCGCAGAACGATTGCAGAGCGATCCGGATTTGACCGGCCAGATGTGGACTTCCCTTCCTAGTTTCGCCAACTGTTGCAAAAGTGGTCCCCAAGTTTCCTGCCGGTAGAATGATGCTTTAGCCAGGGCTAGGAGAACCCTTATGACTGATAAAGATCTGTTGGTGTCACTGATCGACCTACCCTCGGAAATCGGCTCCCATCTTGAGCAGAGCCTCTCGTGGACGGTGCCTGAGGGATGGGACACCGAGGTGCTCAGGCTTATCCCAGAGCAGGTTCTTCCGCTGGACCTGTCACTCACCGCAATAGATGGCGGTGTGCTGCTGGGAATCAAAGCTCACGGCACTCTGGAGGGTGAGTGTGTTCGCTGCCTTGATCCTGTCAGCGTCCCGTGGACGATTGACACGCACGACGTGTACTCAGAATCTGGAGCCGCCCCGCAGCGCAGGACCGACCCGGACGCGGACATTGAGGCCGAAGGCGACGAACTGGATCCGCTCAAGGTGATCGATAGAAACAGCATTGATATCGAACCGGTGCTCAGGGACGCTATTTTCGGAAACGCGCCGCTACAACCTGTGTGTGATGAATCATGTGAAGGTTTGTGCCCCCATTGCGGTATTCGCATGGAAGATGCGGAGCCCGGCCATGCCCACGAGTTCGTCGACCCCCGATTTGCCGCTCTAGAAGGCTTTTTCGCTGACCAAGAGGCCGATGGCAAGTGACCGGAGCGCAGAAACTTAAACCCAAGGCGGGCCCACTGAGCGCAGACGTCCACCGGCTGCTGGCCAACTGGGGCGCCAGTGTCGACCCGGAGCTGCTGATCACGGCGCTCACTCACCGCTCGTTCGCTTACGAGACTGGCAGTGGAATGCACAATGAGAGGCTCGAGTTCTTGGGCGATTCGGTGCTTGGCGTGATTGTCACCGACTGGGTCTACCGCAACTTCCCCGAAAAGGCTGAGAGCACGCTGTCCCGCATGCGGATAGCCACCGTCTCTCAAAGTCCCCTTGCTCAGACGGCCCGCAGGATTGGACTCGGAGACTACTTACTCCTCGGGGTCGGTGAAAACAAAACCGGTGGGCGGGAAAAAGACTCTATCCTAGCGGACGCCCTGGAAGCACTCATTGGTGCCACGTATCTCTCAGCGGGGATGGAAACGACCCGCCGAGTTGTCCTGTCCGCGCTGGCACCACTGCTTGACGAGGTTGAAAACCTCGCCCAGACAACGGATTGGAAAACGCGACTGCAAGAACACGTTGCTACCTCGAAAATCCGTCAATACGAGTATTCGGCCGAGGCGAGCGGGCCTGATCATCAGCGGCGCTTCACCGTCACGGTGATGCTGGACGGGGTGCCGGCGGGGACAGCAACTGCTTCATCGCGAAAGCACGCCGAGAACCTGGCGGCCAGAGCAACCTTGGTTCAGCTATTGGGCGAACACATCGACCCGACTACCCTCACATTGCCAAGCGATAAATAACCATGCCGGAACTGCCCGAAGTAGAAACGGTTCGAGCCGGATTAGCCCCCAGGATCGAGGGGCGGTCCATCCGCCAGGTGGTAGGAAAGTCCGGGCGCATGTTCCGCAAGAACCCCGGTGGTTTCAAGCAGGCACAGCTTACCCTCAGCGCGGCGGGGATCACGGGGGTCCACCGGCGCGGAAAGTTCATGTGGCTCACCCTGGGCGGCGAGGAAGAGGGCGATCTGGCATTCGTGATCCACCTGGGTATGTCCGGGCAGGTGCACTGGCAGAGCCCGGCGAGCGCCGGTCCTGGCCAAGCTAAGCACGAGCACCTTTGGGTAGAACTGTCGGATGGGAGCGGGATCAGTTTCGTCGATCAGCGCACGTTTGGTCACCTCACCGTGTCTCCTCTGACGAGGAGTGGAATGAGACTTGTGCCTGAACTGATGGCCCACATCGCTCCTGACCCACTAGAAGAGGATTTCTCTTGGGAGACGGTGACGCGTAGGGGTGCGAATTCCCAGAGGAAAATAAAGACACTGCTGCTGGACCAGGAGCTAGTGTCAGGGATCGGGAATATTTACGCTGATGAAGCTCTCCACATGGCCGGACTGGCTGGACACCTGCCGGGAGGAGAACTATCCGCCGAAGACTGGCACGTTCTGCTTGAGGCTGCCAAGAAGGTGTTGCTGAGAGCGCTCAAGGCTGGCGGGACATCCTTCGATGCGCTGTACGTGGACGTTGAGGGGAACCCTGGCTATTTTGCGCGATCGCTCGCGGTGTACGGGCGCGCTGGGCGCCCTTGTCGCAAGTGCGGTACCCGTATTGAACGAGTCCGAATCGATGGGAGAAGCCACTACTTTTGCCCGGCACAATGTATGGCCACACGCTAGCCGAAGGTCCCAGACACCCGGTCTGTTCGGTAGGATGGGATCGTGAGTGAATCTAAAGTGGGGACACCCGAAAAGCCCTTCAGGGTGATGATTGTCGACGACCACGAGATTGTCCGGCGTGGCATTGCGGAGATTATTGACCGCGAACCTGATTTGGAAGTGGTTGCCGAAGCTGGAACGGTGGAGGACGGACTGCGTCGTGCCACGCTGGTAAAGCCGGACGTGATCCTGGTTGATTTGCAGCTGCCCGACGGCACCGGCGTCGACATTATGAACTCCCTAGCTGTCTCGTCGCCAGAGGTGCGCGCTGTTGTGCTCACATCCTTCGACGACGACAATGCGTTGAGCGAATCGGTTGCAGCCGGTGCACGGGCGTTCATCCTAAAGACCGTTCGTAGCGGTGAGATTACTGATGTGGTTCGGGCTGTTGCAGCGGGCCGGATTCTTCTTGATGAGCGGACGGTGACTCGCAGACGCGGCGGCAACGATGACCCAACCGCCTCTTTGACGCCAACCGAGCGTAAAGTGATTGAACTGATCGGTGATGGAATGTCCAACCGAGAGATCGGTGACAGTTTGGGCATCGCAGAGAAGACGGTCAAGAATCACATCACGTCTTTGCTGGCGAAGATGCGTTTGCAGCGACGCACACAGGTTGCGGCCTGGGTGGCATCGCAGCGCAGTGCCTCCTGGCGTAGCGGAGAAAAATCATAGCCCTCAGCTGAGGGGCACCCGCCAGACCACAGAAGTGCCTGAGCCGCGCGGGCCCATGCCTACCGCGAAGCTACCACCCCGGTAGCTGGCGCGGTTCGCCATATTAGCAATGCCTGAGCTTCGCGTTCGCGCCAAGTTGATTCCGCGGCCGTCATCAATCACGGACACCAGTAGTTCACCGACGGGAGCGCGCCCGTCCACTGAAGCACTAATCTTCACCGAGCGTGCGCCCGCGTGCTTCACGACGTTAGCAAGAGATTCACGAATCGTTGCGATCGCGTCCGCGGAGAGTTCGTCCTTTACTCGAGACGACATTTCCAAACTCTGCGTTTCCCAACTGTCTGAGTGAGGGTCAAGCGCAAGGCCGTCTAGTTCCAGCATGAGTGAGGGTGCGAAGCCGAGCACGCGCCTGGCTCTGGAAGCTTCTTGTTCGAGTTGGTCGACGAATGAGAGCCGCTCTTCTGATCCTTTCAGTCCGCTCACTACTTGGCGGATCTGCTGGACAGCGTCCTCGAGGTTGACCATCGCACCCCGGATTTCCTCTGAAATACGGCGGCGGGAGTAGTTCCCCTCTTCGACCTCCGCGCGAAGCTTATCAAGCTGCATTCCGGCTGCAAATAGGAGTTGGATTCCCAGGTCGTGCAGGTCACGGCCTATGCGGTCGCGTTCTTCAAGCATCAGGGCCACAGACTGTGCCTGGCGGCCACGTGCCAGCTCCAGAGATAGGGAAACAGTTGCAGCGAAGCTTTCCGCCAACGGCAAGTTCTCTCGGCTGAACCTGAGTTTGCCTTTACGACGCAAGAACATGAGTGCGCCCGCGGGTTCTCGCTCAATACTGAGCGGCACGAGGCACGTGGGCCCGAAGTCCCCGTATCTTTCAGCTCCGGATTCCAAAGCCAGGTCCGGTTGAAAGTATGAGGCGCCCCGGCCTTCGGACAGGACCCGCAAAGCTTCGGGCGTGGGAACCAGGTCGTCGCCTATGTGCGCCGTCGCGCCTTCTCCTGCTGCGAATTCGCAAGTCCAGGAATCTCCGACCCCCGGCAGGAACAGCAGTGCAACATCGGCGCATGCGCAGCCAAGAGCCAGTTGAACGGCCAGCTCTAGTGCTTCCTCCTCATCAATTTCGCCCATGAGTGCCTGGGTAAAGGTGCGCGTGACCCTCCCCCAATTCCGTCGCACTCGTCGGCCAACCTTGAGGCGCCAGTGCTCTACCCCAGCAGCCGCCACTTGGGCCGCTTGAAGCCAAGCGGTCGGCGAACAATCCGTTCCTGTGCGGGCAAGCAGTTTCAGGCCCGCTCCCAAATTGGCGACCTGCGCACCTAAAGTGCTTGCCAAGAGATCCGGTGGCTGACGGTCAAGCGGTAAATCGGCTCCGCCGAATCCGCTTTCAGCGACAATTGACCCGCCCTCTGTCGCGACCGCAACGGCGCTACCCGGGCAGCTTGAGGTCACAAGCGTGCAAATGGCCTGCCCCAGTTCTTCCAGTTCTAGGACATGTGGCGCAGCAAGAAGAAACGCGATCTCGGGCGACCCTGCAGCTGCTTCCTGGCTCATTTTTGCTCTTTCTCCAGAGCCCAGCGGTAGTATTCGGAAGTCTTCATCAAGTGCTCATGAGTGCCATCTGCCAGTACAGCCGCCGGGGAACGCGGTCCCGTCTGAGGGGCGACCAGCAGGATCCGGTCCACCTGCGTAAGTTCCGACAAACGGTGCGTAACCAGAAGTAGGCCTCTTTCTTCTCCGGCTCCGGCCAACAGTTCCTTCAGGATGTTAGCGGCGGTTGGAGAGTCCAGGTGCTCACCGGGTTCATCCAGCAGCATGATCGGTGCCGGGGCAGCTAATGCGCGGGCCAGCAAGAGGCGACGTCTCTCACCACCTGAAATACTGGTCCCGCCTGAGCCAAGCTGTGTGTGCAGGCCCTGGGGGAGCGCGCGAAGCCATTCGCCAAGTCCCATCCGCTCCAGCAGACGGGTTGCCTCTTCGGCACCCAACTTTGGCGAGGCCACACGCAGGTTCTCAAGAACACTGGTCGCAAAGATATGGGCGTCCTCCGTGGTTAGGCTCACCACATTTGTCAGTTCGTCACGGTCAGCTTCCCAGGTGGCGGCTCCGTTCAGTGTGGCAGAACCGGCCTTTGCTTCCAGCATGCCCGCCAGAGTGTACAGCAGGGTTGTCTTACCGATTCCGGACGGGCCGATGACCGCGGTTGTCCGGCCCGGTGTAAGTTCCAGGTTGAATCCTTCCGCCACAGTAGGAGCGTCAGGCCATCCAACCGCTAGGTCTTCGGCTTTCAGTGTCGCAGGGACTGTGTCGGGGATTTCGTGGACTGGGCGTGGAGGGACAGGTTCACCCAGCAAATCTGAGATTCTCTTCGCTGCTTGAGCCGATCGAATCAATTGCGCGGCCGCGGGCGCAAGCTCCGCCGTGCCTTCGAAAGCAGACAGCGGTGTAAGTACCAGCACCGCGAACGCCACCGCTGCCACGTAGCCCGCCCCGACTTCAGGCGTGGAAACCAGCAGCACCCCAATGACGGCCGCGCCCATCGCCATGCGGTCGAGAGCTACTCCGAGTGCCGCCGGCCGGTCGGCCCGACCGCGCGCCAGGTTTATCTTCTCAGTCACTTCCTCTAGCCGCGCTGTAAGGGCGGGCATCCTGCCCGAAACGCGAAGTTCGTCCGCCCCATCCAGCATGGTCATGGCCGTGACTGCAAGGTCGCGTTGAGATTCCATCTCTGCGATTTCCCCTGCGCGGGTCGAAGACATGCTTAGGAGCGGCACAACAACGCCGGAGACAAGCATCATGGCTAAGAGGATGAGGGCAGCCGGAATGGAAAGGAAGGCAAAACCGATAACGGTTCCCAAGCCGACAATTAGGGTGATCATTGCCGGGAGCAGAGATTTGACGATGAAGTCACCGACTGTGTCCACGTCAGCGCCCGTGCGGCTAAGTAGGTCGCCGCGCTGAAGTTTCGCGACTCGTTCGATGGGCCCAGCGACCAGCAGGTCGTAGATGTTCAGTCGGAGCGTGTCCATCCCTTCCAATGCGACTCGGTGACTGGCTAACCGTTGTAGGTATCGGAAAACTGCCCGGCTAATTCCGAAAAATCTGACACTAGTCGCTGCAATCGTAAGAGAAAGGACCGGGGGCATCTGCGATGCGCGCGCTATCAGCCAAGCGGACGTTGCTCCCAAGGCAACGGCCGCGCCCATTCCGCACACGCCGAGGAACAGCGAAAGGAAGAAGCCTCCACGCCGGATCTCAAGCAGGCGCAGCACTCTTGACAGAGCGCGTCGTTCATCTAGGGGGAGTAGCTTGGCTATCATTGGAGCTCCTCCTGCACCTGGGCTACAGCCGGGTCTAGGAAAGTCGGCATCTGTGCTGATAAATCGGGCAGCTCTTCAGCTTGATGGAGCTGCGGGTACTTTTCCATGTCCTCAGTGCTTGCCTGCCGTGGATGTACTTCTATCACGCGGTCAGCAACACTTAGGACCGCGGTGCGGTGAGCAATAACTAAAATGGTGGTGCCACTGGCCCGGAAGTGCTTCAGGATTCGCACCACCTGGTCTTCGCTCATCGCGTCCAGGTGCGCCGTCGGCTCGTCAAGCACTAGAAGTGGCTTTTCTTCCACTAGTGCACGGGTGAGGGCAAGCCTTTGTCGCTGTCCCACTGAAAGGCCAACTCCACCTAGTCCGATCGGAGTGTCCCACCCGAGAGGCAGGGACTCGACTACCTGCGTGAAGCCTGTCAGGTCTGCCGCTCGATTCAAGCTGACGCCGGTTCGGAGCGTGTCCACGTTTTCTCGCACGGTCCCAGGGACAATCGTGGGGGATTGGGGAACCCAGGCCAACTGGTCCCACCAGCTGGGAAGGTCGATCTCTTGAATAGACAGTTGTTCCTCCCCTCGACCGATGAGTTGCACGTTGCCTCTTGTCGGTTGTTCCAGTCCCAGGAGTATTGAAACAGCAGTTGATTTTCCAGAACCTGACGGACCAGCCAGCGCAGTGATCTGTGCAGGCTCTATCGTGGCAGTGAGGTCGTACGGGGCCCAAGCTCCCCGGGCAGCTACACTCAAGCGATCAAACTTTATAGCTGTGTTGCGAATCGCGGGGGCCGGCTTACCACCGGGCGCCCTGGACGGCTGCTCGAGCACCTGGAAGCACGAGTTCGCTGCGGCTATTCCGTCCGCGGATGCGTGGAACTGAGCTCCGACCTGTCTCAAAGGCTCAAAGACTTCTGGGGCCAGCATGATAATGACCAGACCGGTTTGCAGCGGTATGTTCCCTGCCACCATCCTGAACCCGACTTGGACAGCGACCAGAGCAACAGAGAGCGTCGCAAGGAATTCGAGTACCCCACCGGAAAGAAAGGCAATGCGCAATGTTTGCATCGTGGTCTCGGTATTCTTCCGCGACAGCTCAACCAGTGCTTTGCGCGGGCCCTTTTCTCTGCCAAGTGCTCTCAGGGTTGGTAGACCAGTAAGCAGATCAAGCAGCTGGCTGCCCAGGCGCTCCATTGCTGTGAGCTTCTTTTCCGATGCAGTCTGAGTGAGCTTTCCAATCAGAATCATGAAGATAGGTATGAGAGGAATCGTTAAGAGTGCGACAAGAGCGGACCAGAAATCAAGCAATAGGATTGCTAGCAAAGTCGCTGGCGTGACCGTCATAACCAAGATCAGCTGCGGCAGATAGCGGACAAAATATGGGCCAAGATCGTCTAGTCCACGAGTGACAAGAGTTACGGTGTCCGCTCCCTCTTTAGCTCGCCATCTGGGCCCCAGATCAACAGCTTTTGTCACGACTTGTTGCCGCAGTTCTGCAATCGTTTGGTCGGCTGCGCGATGCCCTCGGGCTTCTCGGAAGTAAAGGATTAGCCCCCGGGCGGCCACCACAATCGTTAGCAAGCCGATTGTGGGCAACGTTTCCTGCAGTGTCGCTGATCTAGTGACGACAGGACTGGCTGCGGCCGAAATCAGGAATGCTTGGGCGATAACCAGCCCTGCAACCAACGTCCCCAGGATCGCTATCTCTAAAATATACCGGCGCGCCGACTTGGCGTAGCGCAACAGTCTAGGGTCTAAAGGCTTCACGGTTTCATTCTCTCACTGTCTTTGCAGATCGAAAGGGTTGGGTGCCCGATATGCTGCAAGCATAAAGCCGGTGCCGCCACAAGTGGCTGGCACCGGCCTTTGCTTACATCAAGTTGCTGTTACTGCTTCCCAGTTAGGAAATTGGCGCCCAGTCGAATGTTGTCGGGCAGCAATCCTGTACTGGTGGACACGTCGTGGGGTGTGATTCGTCCCCGCAGCGTCCAGTACGACCATGCAGTGTATGCCAGCACGATTGGCACCAACACCACCGCGACGATGGTCATCACTGTGAGTGTGGCTGGTGTAGAGCTGGCTAGCGGGATCGTCAGCGAGTACGCCGGGTCGATCGCAGATTTCATCACGTTCGGTGCAATCGCCGCGAAGATCCATGCGACTGCGGAAGCGATACCAATTGCCGAGGCCACAAATGCTTTCAGCTCATTGCGCATCGCCGGTTGCGAGTACGCTGTTGCGACGATAAGCGCAACAGCAGCGATGAGAAGCGGTATCCAGGCCAGCACGTTGTTTGAGTAGGCGAGCTGACCCCAGACCACCCACACAGCTGCTAGCGCGGTCGCAACGATGGAGCTTGTAGCAGAAATAGCGTTGGCACGCGATTCAACTTCTCCAGTGGTACGCAAAGACAAGTACTGCGCGCCGTGCGCCATGGAGACTGCCACAAGCATCACTCCGCCCAACAGGGTGTACGGGGTGAACAGGGAAAGGAACCCACCGGTTAGGTTGTAGACTGTAGTGCCGTCTCCCGCTACTGCCGCTACCTGATCCGGGGGGATCACTTCACCGGTCAGCCGGTTCTGCGCAACGATCTGCATACCTTGCACAAGGTTTGAGAAAGCCACACCGAGCACCAGGGGAACGCCGTAAGAGGCGACCGTCTGGAACCAGTCCCAGTTAGCGCGCCACTTCTCAGACCGAAGCTTCGAACGCCACTCGATCGCGGTGATACGGACAATGAGAAGCACAAGGACCAGGAAAAGGGCCAAGTACATTCCAGAGAACATGGTGGCGTACCAACCCGGGAAAGCGGCAAACATTGCGCCACCGGCGGTCAGCAACCACACTTCGTTTCCGTCCCAGTGCGGGCCAATGGTGCGCACTAGCTGCGTGCGCTGCCTGTCGTCCTTTGCAACGATCGGAAGCAACATGCCAACGCCGAAGTCAAAGCCCTCAAGGAACAAGTACATGGTCCAAAGAACTGCAATCAGGATGAACCAGAGAATGCTGAGAAATTCCATTTCGTATCTACCTCTCAGTATCCAAAGACCAGGGAATCGGAACTGTCATCGTCAGGCTTTGACCCGTCCTCTTCCACATATTCGCCGTCGTGCACGCCTTCTTGCGCGTACCGACGCATGAGCAGGAACCAGACAACTCCCAGGGCCGCGTACAAGACGGTGAACAGCACCATCGTTGTCAGCATTTGCCAGGCAGGAACCGCTGTTGAAATACCCAAGTCTGTCATCATGAGGACCTGAGCCACGGGGTCGCCCCCGTTGATCGCCTGCAAGTTCGGGTGCACCACCCAAGGCTGCCTTCCGACTTCTGTGAATATCCATCCAAAGGTAGCCGCTAGGAACGGCATTGGGATTGAAATCAGTGCGAACTTTCCAAGTGCCTTGGACGTTGGGATGTTGCCCGAACGGGTTGCCCACAGAGCCCAGATAGCCAAGATAGCTGAGAATGCAGCGAGCCCAATCATGATCCTGAATGACCAGAAGACGACCATCTGCGGCGGAATGAACTCGTACTGGGCGGCGTCGCCATACTGCGCAACAAAGGCCTCGTGTGAGTTCAACAGTTCTACGGCGCGCTGCTGAATATCAGCGACGCCCTCTACTTCAGCGCTGAAGGAGTTCGTTGCCATGAACGAGGCGACTCCCGGAACGGAAATCAGCCGGGTTGGCTCTCCTTCTCCATCCAGCGGACATCCGCCGAATTGGGCAACCGTGAAAGCGCCGCCTTCAACATCCATACAGATGCCTTCGGCCGCCGCCATCTTGCCGGGCTGGAACTTCACCAGTTCTTGCCCTTGGAAGTGACCGGTGCCGACGGTGCCAATGCCACCAATAACGATAGCTATCAGACCCAGTCGAGTTAGAGGTAGCCAAACGTTGCGGGCCTCTTCCACGCCGGCCTCGCCACCGTCTCGAGCAGCACGCGTCATCCACCAGATTGCAAGGCCAGCAACAAAAGTGCCAGCAAGCAGCCATGATGAGGTGATCACGTGTGAGAACGTGAGCCATGTCATCGGCGAGGTGATTAGGGAGAGGAAACCGCCCGTCCCATCAAGTTCTGCGCGGCCGGTCTGCGGGTTGAAGATTGCCCCGACCGGATGCTGCATCCATGAGTTAGCGGTGAGGATCCAGAGTGCTGACAGGTTTACGCCAATAGTGACCAGCCAGATCATAGCCAAGTGCACACCCTTGGAGATGCGCCCCCAACCAAAGATCCAAATACCTAGGAAGGTTGATTCCATGAAGAATGCGAGTAGTGCTTCAATCGCCAAGGGCGCTCCGAAAATGTCTCCGACGTAGCGGGAGTATTCGGACCAGTTCATACCAAACTGGAATTCCTGAACGATGCCCGTGGCCACGCCAATAGCAAAGTTGATCAGGAACAGTTTGCCGAAGAAACGGGTTCCTTTGAGCCACGCCTCATTTCCTGTTCGGTACCAAATGGTCTGCATGATTGCGACCAGAAGGGACAGGCCAATGGTGAGCGGCACAAAAATGAAGTGGTAAACGGTGGTGATGGCGAACTGCCACCGTCCCAGCGCGACAGGATCTAAAGCTGTCGGCAGGAGTTCCATGTGCTTGCCTTTCAATAATTAGCTAGCGGTGTCTTTGGGATTCCCAAGGCGTCTTCGACCGGGGATTATTCTGAGGCAAAGACGCCATCCGGGACCTCTATACTATAGCGGGAATCAGGACGGTAGTCCTGGTGAACCGGGATTAAGGTGCGCTTTCTGAATAAAGTGACGCGGTTAATTGAGCGCTGTCTATGACTTTAGTACCAAAGCGCCTAAAAAGCGTGTGACATGTACGGACCGAACTCGGCTCCGGGCGAACAGTGAGAAACTCGACTCGCAGACTGGGAAAACAGCTCACCTGTGGGATACTGAAGTCCACGGCGCAAGACTGCGTATCCAGTTTTGTCGGTCTCGGTTGACCCGGTGAGTTTGCTGCTAATGGAACCTTGCCGCGCGGTCCGAGGGACGCCCGCCTTTGTTGAGCGGGGGCCTGTAAGCTTTGCATCCCTTGCGGATGAGATGACTAGGGTCGTCGGGAACCGGGTACGCGGCTCTCGGCCACAAACGGAGCAATACTAATATGTCTAAAGAGGAAAAATCGCCTCTTGCACCAGCGGCTGCCCTTCTTTTCCAGGCGCCGCAGTTTCAAGAACCGGTGAATAAAGAGCCCGAAAAAAGGGAAGCGACGAAGGAAGTCGCAGAAGCGGCAGCCCAGGGGCAGGGCTCGCAGACAGGCCGCGGCGGCGGCCGCTCAGGGAACAAGAGTTCGGGGAAGAAAAAAGCGGGCGCAAACAAGGAAGCTGCCGACGCAGCGCCTGCGCGTTCCGAGTCGCAATCGGAGACCGCTTCAAATAAGAAGAACGGCAAGAAGAAGTCGAAGCCGCGTGAGACCTCTTCAGCTGCTTCTTCGGTGGAACAAGAAAAAGAGACAGAATCTCAAGCCAGTGCGCCCGCTGATCAGAGCAACGGGGACGAGTCCGATACCGACGCGGACAGCACCACTCGCAGGCGCAGGCGCAGACGGCCGCGCAATAGCTCTTCTGTAGAGGCTGAGGCGCCCACCGATCCGACCGACCAGGTGCAGGCTCTAAAAGGATCAACACGGCTGGAAGCTAAACGTATGCGTCGGCGGGAGGGACGCAAAGAGGGGCGCAGGCGCCAATCGATCACGGAAGCGGAGTTCCTTGCCAGGCGTGAATCAGTGGACCGTGAAATGGTGGTTCGCCACCAAGACGGGCTGGATCAGATCGCAGTCCTGGAAGATGGTCTGCTGGTGGAGCACTATGTTGCACGGCACACTCAGCAATCCATAGTGGGAAACATTTACTTAGGGCGCGTGCAGAATGTGTTGCCGTCAATGGAAGCGGCTTTCGTTGACATTGGCCGGGGACGCAACGCGGTCCTTTATGCGGGCGAGGTGAACTGGGATTCTCTCGGGATGGAAGGAAAGCCGCGCAGAATTGAGCAGGCCCTGAAGTCGGGAGACACGGTCCTGGTTCAGGTGACAAAGGATCCTATCGGCCATAAGGGTGCGCGCCTGACAAGCCAGGTCACGCTCGCGGGCCGGTATCTAGTCCTGGTGCCCGGATCTTCAATGCTCGGAATTTCACGGAAGCTTCCGGACACTGAGCGGGGACGGCTGAAGAAAATCCTGCGCGAAGCGGTTCCAGAAGACGCGGGCGTCATCGTAAGAACCGCGGCCGAGGGCGCCTCTGAGCAGCAATTGCAGGACGACGTAAACCGGCTGGTCAAGCAGTGGAAGGACATTCAGCGAAAGCAGGCTGGAACTCGGAAAGCGCCGCAGCTGCTCCGGGGTGAGCCGGAGTTGGTTGTTCGAGTGGTGCGCGACATCTTCAACGAAGACTTCACAAAGTTGGTTGTTGAGGGCGACGAAACCTGGGAGACGGTGGAAAGTTACGTTACAGAACTGTCTCCTGAACTTGCCCCCCGCCTGGAGAAGTGGACTTCTAAAGAGGATGTTTTCCACGCCAAACGGATTGACCAGCAGCTCGCCAAGGGGATGGATCGGAAGGTTTGGTTGCCCAGCGGTGGAACGCTAGTTATCGACCGGACTGAGGCCCTTACAGTCGTCGACGTAAATACAGGTAAGTTCATAGGGTCCGGCGGGACTCTTGAAGAGACGGTTACTTTGAATAACCTGGAAGCCGCAGAAGAGATTGTGCGGCAACTGCGGCTTCGCGACATCGGTGGCATCATCATCATTGACTTTGTCGACATGGTGTTGGAGTCCAACAGGGAACTCGTTTTGCGTCGACTGGTGGAGTGCCTTGGGCGTGACCGCACCCGCCACCAGGTGACTGAAATCACGTCGCTGGGACTCGTGCAGATGACCAGGAAGCGGGTTGGTGAAGGCTTAGTGGAAGCTTTCTCGACAACCTGCGAGGTCTGCGATGGTCGCGGCTTTATCGTGCACGACCACCCGGTTGAGGTGCAGATCTCTACACCCCAGAACGGACGCAAACGCAAAGGCAAGAGCGACGATCAAAGAAGTTCGCTTCCACAATCGAACGCTAAAGAAATAGTGGATCGCCCGGTCAGTCACGTGGGCGATGAGAAAGTGAAGACTGCGCTCTCCGCGATCGCGGCGGCCACCGTGGCGACAACAAAGAGTGCTGACCAGCCGACCGAGGAAGATGCGCCAAAGCAGGCGGCTCTCCAAGCGCCTTCGGACACGACACCCGAGACGGCAGCTGAAGCGCCACCGGCACCCAGAAGACGCCGAGCCGTATCCTCGCAAACGAGCGAACCCGCGGTCCGGGCCGTTGAACCCACTGCTTCCGAGGACGACGGCGCCGCGAGCGCTGCCGGGAAGCCTACGCTGCTTGATTCCACAACGGCGGCCCTAGACGCCGCACCACAAAAATCCTCGGTTTCGACCGCGCCTAAAACGAAGAGACGTAGGAAAGCTGTGGCTGAGGCTCCGGTTGCGGGAGAAAAGGCCGCCAGCGCAGATGGCGATGCTAAGCGAGAATCCGCGCAGCAAGCGGTACAGGACCTGCTCAGATCTTAGGTCGGCATTCTCGGACGTGCTAAAACACACACCTGAGAAAGCCGCTGAAATGCCGGTGAAGCTTGCCCTTCAGTGAGCCAATCCGATAAATTAAATGGTCGGTGCATTCAGCACCCGCTGGTGAAACCCGGATGACCGGGGAAACCCGGTTCCGAAGTTTAGATGAAGAGATGGACAACAACGTGGTCTACGCGATCGTTAAAGCCGGTGGTCGGCAAGAGAAGGTCTCCGTCGGAGACACCCTGGTGGTCGACAAGTTGGCGGACGAAATCGGATCGACCGTCGAATTTCAGCCTGTGATGGTCGTTGATGGGGAGACGATCAACACGGACCCTGCCAAGTTGGCGAAGGTCAGCGTCAAAGCTGAGGTTGTAGACGACGCGAAGGGCCCGAAGATCACCATCGTCAAGTACAAGAATAAGACTGGCTACCGTAAACGTCAGGGTCACCGCCAGCCGCTCTCAGTCGTGAAAATTACTGAGATCGCCTGAGGCTAGAAGAAGAAGGAAGCGCAAAAATGGCACAGAAAAAGGGGGTTGGCTCCTCCCGTAACGGTCGCGATTCGAACGCACAGCGTCTTGGGATCAAGCGTTTCGGTGGTCAGGCAGTCAACGCAGGTGAAATCCTCGTCCGGCAGCGTGGTACGAAATACCACCCGGGCAACAACGTGGGCCGCGGCAAAGATGACACGCTTTTTGCGCTGGCAGCCGGTAGCGTTGAGTTTGGAAACTACCGTGGCCGCAGGGTCATTAACGTGGTTGAAGCGTAGTCTTTGACCATCTAAGAAGGGCGTTCGGTTGTTCCGAACGCCCTTTTCTCCGTATCTGTGAAGGAAGTGGGCGTGGCGGAATTTATTGACCGGGTCAAGGTGTTTGTGACCGCGGGTAATGGGGGACACGGGTGCGCCTCCGTGCGCAGAGAAAAGTTCAAGCCATTGGGCGGCCCCGACGGTGGCAACGGCGGTGACGGCGGTTCTGTGATCGTCCGCGTCGACCCGAACGTCTCTACACTCCTGAACTTTCACCACCGACCTCATCACAAGGCAAAGAATGGTGAGCCGGGTAAAGGCGACTTGCGTGAAGGAAGAAATGGTGAAGATATTGTCTTAGCTATCCCGCCCGGGACAGTGGTGAAGGACGCTTCCGGAAGCATTATCGCCGATCTGCAGGGCGCAGAGGCCGAACTTGTCTTGGCTAGGGGTGGTAAAGGTGGCCTTGGAAATGCAGCTCTTGCTTCAAGGGCTCGTAAAGCTCCGGGTTTCGCACTTTTTGGTGAGCCGGGCGACGAAGCCACATTTGTACTTGAGCTGAAGTCGATTGCGGACGTCGCGCTGGTGGGATACCCATCGGCGGGAAAATCCTCGCTGGTGGCTGCGCTTTCGGCGGCCAGGCCGAAAATCGCTGATTATCCGTTCACGACGCTGATACCAAACCTTGGCGTGGTCCAGGCGGGCGAAGAGCGGTACACCATAGCGGATGTACCGGGTCTCATCCCAGGCGCTTCTGAAGGTAAGGGTTTGGGGCTTGAGTTCCTGCGCCACATCGAACGCTGCACGGTTATCGCGCACGTGATCGACTCGGCGGCGTATGAACCAGAACGTGACCCCGCCTCGGACCTGCGAACGATAGAAGCGGAGTTGGCCGCTTACGAGGGCGACCTGCATGAGATTGAAGGGTACGTTCCGCTGATGGAACGTCCGCGCGTGATCATATTGAACAAGGTGGACCTGCCGGACGGGCAGGAGATGGCCGATCTGATGCGCGCCGAACTGGAGAAGTTTGGCTGGCCGATCTTCGAAGTTTCCGCGGTCACCCAGAAGGGCTTGAAAACTCTCTCGTATGCTTTAGCCGAGCAGGTTCGGGAGCAGCGGGCACTGCTGCCAAGTGTGGATGAATCGCGCGTGCTCCTTACGCCAGCTTCGGTTGGTGGCAGCCATGCGCCGGTGACCGTCACACCTGTTCAATACGGCGGGGAAACCGTCTACCAAGTGCGTGGCACGAAGCCAGAACGGTGGGTCAAACAGACAGATTTCGGTAATGACGAGGCGGTGGGGTACCTGGCCGACCGATTGGCCGCGGCCGGGGTGGAAGACGAACTTGTCCGGGCGGGCGCTACTCCGGGATCTCCCGTGGTAATAGGGGAAATTGAGGGCGGGCTTGTCTTCGATTGGGAACCGACCCTTTCCACCGGCGCTGAGCTTCTTGGTGGGCGCGGGCAAGACTTGCGCTTGGAGCAGCCGACCAGGCGCACCACTACCGACAGGCGCAGGGAATACAAAGAGAGAATGGACGGGAAAGAGGCAGCGCGTCAAGAACTGCGGGACGAACGCGACCTGGGCATTTGGACAGATCCGGAGGACTCATAGTGGCAGTAACGGCCGAGAGGTCCAGAGAACTCTTGGCCCCAGACGTGCGCGATCGACGCCGTCACCAAGAGCACTCGCGGCGAAGAGAGGCCGCGCACGGCAGGCGGCGGATCGGAATCATGGGGGGCACTTTCGATCCGATACATCACGGACACCTGGTGGCAGCTTCTGAGGTCATGGACCGATTCGACCTGGAACAGGTTGTTTTTGTTCCTGCCGCCACGCAACCATTTAAAGTAGACCGGGATGTCGCGCCCGCGGAGCACCGCTATTTGATGACTGTGATTGCGACCGCTTCAAACAATCGCTTCACCGTTTCTCGCGTGGACATTGACCGAGGGGGCCTGTCCTACACTTATGAAACACTCCGAGAGCTTCACGAGGAAGCCCCTGAGGTTGACTGGTACTTCATCACCGGTGCGGACGCTCTTGAGAACATTTTGACCTGGAAGAATGCAGACGAACTATTCAAGCTGGCCCACATCATTGGTGTTACCAGACCGGGACACACCCTAAATACGGAGAAGCTGCCCCAGGATGCGGTGTCTTTGCTTGAGGTTCCCGCGATGGCCATCTCGTCTAGTGACTGCCGGGATCGGGTGCGGAACGGCAAGCCCATCTGGTACCTGGTCCCCGACGGTGTTGTGCAATACATTGAGAAGTACGGCCTCTACCGGTAGGGCCGCATGAGAGGACTTATGAGTTACACACAGCAGGCTCTGGAGTTGTTGGAATTGGCCTACGGCGCTGGCGAAGAGGCCCTTGCGGAGGCCCCAGTTGCTCTTGACGTCAGTGACCACCTGTACCTAGCGGACATATTCTTTATCGTGACGGCCGACAACCCGCGTCACGCAAAATCAGTCGCCGACGAAATCCAAGACGCAATCAAGGCGGAAACTGGGAAGCTGCCTTTGGCCGTTGAAGGTGAGCTGGGCGGGGGATGGACTGTGCTCGACTACGGTGACCTTATAGTCCACATTCAACAGGCTGAAGAACGCGAATACTACGCGCTTGAGAAGCTCTGGGCGAAAGCACCGCGGATAGAACTGGCTACCCAGACTCGCTAAGTGGCACGCGGGTTCCGCTGGGCGCAATTTTTCCTACCATTGACCTGTAGGGATCGAAGAGAGGTCGTGGCAAGACATGCAGCGCGGGGTGCATGAATCTGGGGCGGGTAGCTTCAGGTCAGCCGCACTTTACGCGGGTCCGGTCGCCCTCAGCATGGTGCCGCTCGGAGTTGCTTTCGGGCTGGTGCTCACCCAGATGGGCTTGGCCTGGTGGTGGGCACCGATTTTCAGCGCTGTCATTTACGCGGGTTCTTTGGAGTTCCTTGTGGTTGCCCTAGTGTCGGCCACGGCGCCGCTATCTCAGATCGCTGTGACCGCCCTGGTCGTCAACTCGCGCCACGTGTTTTACTCGATTTCGTTCCCGCTCCACCGAGTCAAGAAAGGACCAGCCCGCGCGTATTCGACTTTTGCGCTCACGGATGAAGCGTACGCGTTGACAGCGTTGCCGGAAGTCAGCAGTTGGCCCAGCAAGAAGATCTTGACACTACAGTTCTTGCTGCAGGTCTCCTGGGTTGCGGGGGCAACCCTGGGCGCACTCGCGGGAACCATCTTGCCCCTTGGCGCACTGCAAGGCTTCGAGTTCGCCCTGATCGCGCTGTTCATGGTGTTAGCCTTCGAGTCGTACCTGGCGAACCCGCGCGTGTTCACCGTGGTTCTTGCAGTTGGGATAGGGCTGGCGGCCGCAGCGTTCTTTCCCGATCAAGTGCTTCTCACCGCCTACACCGCCCTGGTCGTGGCGCTGACTGCCACGTATTTCCTAGACAGGTGGGTGGCAACGCGTGCCAAGTAATGCGTACATTCTGGCGGCAGTACTGATCTCCGCTGCGCTCACATGGGCGATGAGGGCCGCACCGTTCGTCGTTCTAAACCGAATCCGCAAGCATCCCTTGGTTGGGTATTTAGCCCAGCAGATGCCGCTTGGAGTGATGCTAATCCTGCTGATCTATCTGTTGCAGGATGCCCCACTTGCGCCCGCCAGCTCGAGTCTTCCATTCATTGCGGCAGTGCTTGTCACTGTCGGCCTGTACTTCTGGCGCCGCAATCCGTTCTTATCGATCTTCGGTGGCACCGCCGCTCACGTCCTGCTGCTGACCATCTAGGCGGCCTCTATTTCCTGTTCCAATCCACTCCCGGGTGCTGGAACCAGCCAATCTCCTTGCTCTCCCACCATTTCGATTCAGAACTTAGCCGGTGGGCAAATTGACCCAAGTGGCGCTTGCTCTGAGCGGTCCAAGCCACTTCGGCTAACGCGGCCAGCCGCGGAAGCAGCATGCTGGTGAGCTCTTCGAAGGAATGAATACGCTCTGTCCAAATGCATGCTTCCACGCCCACTATCGAGCCTGGCAAGAGCCCGACCATTTCGTCCTCCGGATCCCAGTCGTACGCGTTTTCGAGGGAGATGTAACCTGCCCAATCTTGGCCAGCCGCCGTCGACTCGTCATACTTCATATCCAGATAGGCCCGATTGGCAGGCGACATGAGGACCGAGATGCCGCTGCCGGCCGCTTGAACGATAGGTGTCAGTTCCTGGCGTGGATCCCAGTACTGAATAATCGAACCGGCTGGCAAACCCGCGGTCGCGGCTTCTTGCCAGGCGACGGCTGTCTTTCCACTTTCTCGGATGATCTGGGCTGCTGATCTAACCAAAGAATCGTAGTCGGCCCGGGCAACCTCGTCCGCCTCGTCCCCTCCCAGGTGAACAAACGGCCCGGGAATGGCGGTCGCAACTTCGAAAACATCGGCAAGAAACGCGGCAGTCTCGGGGCTGGGGTAAATTCCACTGCGCCCGACCTCAATTCCGGTGTAGGAATCAGTCAGTTCGCCCGTTCTGCTCATTCCCGCGTAAGCATGAGTGGCAGCGTTTGTGTGACCGGGCACATCGATCTCGGGCACCACGGTGACTCCCCATTTGTCAGCGTATGAGATGATCTGCGCCAGATCCCGCAGCGAATAGTGGCCCGCACGACCTCCGTCCACGGCTGTTTTTCCAGAGACTTCGGTGAGCAAGGGGCGGTTTGGTATCTCAAGACGCCATCCTTGATCGTCCGTTAGATGCAGATGGAGCACATTCATTCTGTAGCGCACCAGCAGGTCTATGACCTCCAGAACCTCAGGCACCGGATAAAAGCTTCGCGCAACATCTAGAGACAAACCCCGCCACGGGTATCGCGGTTCGTCTTCGATTAGGACCGCGGGGAAATGGGCGCCGTCAGCGGTAACGTCCCCAAGTTGTACCAGTGTTGAAAACGCGCGGAAGAATCCCTCGTCGGCTGAGGCTGCGATCTCGATAGCGTCTTCCTGAACGTGCAATCGATACCACTCTGTTGCGTGGCCTTCTTCCTGAGACAGTGAAATCGACCAGTGCCCAGTGCCCTCTCGCAGCGTCAATCCCAGCTGTGACGCGGCATCTTCCAGTGCCGGTTGGACGCGCTCCGGCACACTGCCGAGCCCTGAAACTAGCTGAAGATGGTTTGCCCCGCGAATTCCAGTCCCTTCCAGAACGGTAATTCTCAGGGGAAGTGGAACCAGGTCCGAAATACTCAAGATGGCTCCTCTGACTCCTATGATTCCCTTGGCCCGGAACGTTTCTCTCATGGTACTAGCCCCGCATGGGATCTGATCGGGCATGACTCAAACCAGTCAACAGGTCAAGCCCTGTTATGACGAATGGCCGGACAGTAGCTTTGGAGTAACAGGTGGAGGCGGAAATCCGGATGCACGTCTGAATGGGGGAGCTTTGGAACGCGGTCACCACGGGGAAACAACCAGTCACGATCATGAAAGTGGCGGGGGTGACCACGGCGCTCATGCAGCAAACTTTGGAACCCTCTTCTGGATCATGTTTGCAGTGTCTATACCTGTTGTCGGTCTGGACGAGCCATTTGCCCATCTGATCGGTTACAGTCTGCCTGAGCAGGAATGGGTCCGGTGGGTTCCGCCGGTCTTAGGAACGGTCATGTACTTTTGGGGCGGCTGGCCGTTTCTTAGCGGTGGCTTCGATGAGGCGCGCAAACGAAAACCAGGGATGATGCTGCTGATCGCTCTTGCAATCACGGTTGCATTCTTGGCTTCTTGGGGCGCCAGCCTCGGCTTGCTGAGCTCAGAGCTCGACTTTTGGTGGGAGCTTGCGCTGCTGGTGGTGGTCATGTTGCTGGGGCATTGGCTGGAGATGAGATCGCTGGCCCGGACCGGTTCCGCTCTTGATTCGCTTGCGACACTACTGCCAGAAGAAGCCGAGAAAATTGATGGCGACAGTGTTGTGAAAGTTGATCCGGCTGAGCTTGAAGTGGGCGATATGGTTCTAGTGAGGCCCGGATCCTCTGTGCCAGCCGATGGCAAGATCATCGAGGGATCCGCGTCGGTCGACGAGTCCATGGTGACAGGTGAATCAAAGACCGTAAGGCGCTCAATCGGCGATTCGGCTGTAGCTGGCACAATCGCTACTGATTCCGGATTGCGCGTAGAGATTACCGCAACCGGAACGGAGACGGTGCTTGCTGGAATCCAAAAACTGGTTGCCGACGCACAGAGTTCCTCGTCCCGGTCCCAGCGGATTGCGGATCGGGCGGCGGCAGTCCTTTTCTGGTTTGCTCTGGGAACCGCCGCGATAACGGCGGTGGTCTGGTCCCTGGTCGGCTCCGCTGACATGGCGGTGGTCCGGCCCATCAGCGTGTTGGTGATCGCCTGCCCGCACGCGCTTGGCCTTGCCATTCCCTTGGTCGTTGCTATAGCTACCGAGAGGGCCGCAAAAGTCGGAGTGCTGGTTAAGGACCGCCTCGCTCTCGAATCGATGCGCACAGTCGACGTGGTCGTGTTTGACAAGACCGGGACGCTGACCCGCGGTGAGCCAAAAGTGGTCGAGGTGGCAGGCAGCCAGCATGACAAAGACCGCGTTCTGGCCCTAGCCGCCGCCGCGGAATCGGGCAGTGAGCATCCCCTGGCAAAGGCCATTATGGAAGAGGCTGCTGCAAGACGCTTAGAAGTACCCAGTTCGGAAGACTTCTCATCCTCTCCCGCCGTGGGCGTCAGCGCGAAGTTGGGCGGCTCGACAGTCGAAGTGGGAGGACCATATCTTCTGGAACAGGCGGGCCGACAGGCGCTCTCGGATGCGGACTCCTGGCAAGATGGCGGGAAGACCGTTCTGCATGTGATAGCCGACGGGGAAGTCGCCGGGGCACTCGCGATTGAAGACCAAGTGCGTCCAGAATCACGCGCTGCGATAGACGCACTCAAGTCCCTTGGCGTACATGTTGTGATGATAACGGGAGACTCAGAAGCGGTAGCGAATTCTGTTGCCGCCGAGCTTGGGATAGATGAAGTCCTTGCTGGCGTGCGACCAGAGGACAAAGCGTCCAAGATCAAGCAGCTCCAATCCGTGAGACGGGAATCAATCTGAGCCGCTGGCGGTCACCATTTT
>CAYFRL010000001.1:14300-29292 GCA_964345595.1 uncultured Actinomyces sp. | reverse complement strand
GCAGCTCCAATCCGTGAGACGGGAATCAATCTGAGCCGCTGGCGGTCACCATTTTCGGTCGTTCTTTTTGCGCCATTCGGGTTTCAGTGACCACGGTCGGAGAATCAACAGGAACTGACAGGCAACGTCTCACATGCGTCTGACCTGCGGGTTTGTCGCAAATCCTATCTGGCTCTCAATGCGACGTGAAGGCGACGGGCGGCCAATATCGGGACTTAGATCACTTTTCGTACATAATCCTCGGATAAAGTCTCTGTAACACCTGTCATGCTGCGATATCCGGTTGCGGCATCATCACTGCGCTGGCACGCGAGCCCGCCACAGGCGCCAGGGTTGCTAGCAGGTGTCTGTGAAAGCTTCCATGCAAAGGAGAACTCCCATGGATCAATCAGCCCGTTACGTCGACTTGAGCCTCAAAGAGGAAGATCTCATCTCTGAAGGCAAACACATCCTGTGTGCCTACAAGATGAAGCCCACTCCGGGGCTGTCTTATATTGAGGCGGCCGGCCACTTTGCGGCCGAATCCTCCACGGGGACAAATGTTGAAGTTTCCACGACCGACGATTTCACCAAGGGCGTCGATGCGCTCGTTTACCACGTGGATGAGCAGCAGGAAGAATTGCGAATCGCCTTCCCTCTGGACCTGTTCGACCGGAACATGATCGACGGCCGAATGATGATCGTCTCTTTCCTTACGCTCACCATTGGGAACAACCAGGGGATGGGCGACATTGAGTACGCCAAAATGTATGACTTCTATGTCCCGCGGCGGGCCATAGAGCTGTTCGATGGTCCTTCGGTGGATATTTCGAACCTCTGGCGAATCCTTGGTCGTCCAGTAGTGGATGGCGGGTATATTGCGGGGACGATTATCAAACCGAAGCTCGGTTTGCGCCCTGAACCCTTTGCTCAGGCGGCCTATGAGTTCTGGTTGGGCGGGGACTTCATCAAGAACGACGAACCTCAGGGAAATCAGGTTTTCTCACCACTGAAGCAGACGATCCCGTTGGTCCGAGATGCAATGCGTCGCGCGATGGATGAGACGGGCGAGGCGAAAATCTTCTCCGCGAACATCACCGCCGACGACCATGCCGAGATGATTGCACGAGGCGAGTACATACTTTCCGAGTTCGGTCCCGATGCCGATAAGGTCGCGTTTCTGGTTGACGGCTATGTTGGGGGACCCGGCATGATCACCACTGCACGCCGCAACTTTCCAAGTCAATACCTGCACTACCACCGGGCTGGCCATGGAGCGGTGACTTCACCAAGTGCCAAGCGGGGCTACACGGCTTACGTGCTGGCGAAGATGGCTCGGCTTCAAGGAGCCTCAGGAATCCACGTGGGAACGATGGGATACGGGAAGATGGAGGGCGCCGAAGACGACCGTGCAATTGCCTATGTGATCGAACGGGACGCCTTCCAGGGTCCCGCCTACTTCCAAGAATGGTATGGAATGAGGCCCACCACGCCCATCATCTCAGGAGGCATGAACGCACTTCGACTTCCGGGCTTCTTCGAAAACCTGGGGCATGCGAACGTCATCAACACCGCGGGTGGGGGAGCGTTTGGGCACCTGGATGGAGCGGCTGCTGGTGGTAGGTCGCTCCGTCAGGCACACGCCGCCTGGGAAGCTGGTGCTGACCCGGTCGAATGGGCAAAGGAGAACCGTGAGTTCGCCAGGGCCTTTGAGTCCTTCCCAGGGGACGCGGACCGGCTTTACCCCGGGTGGCGTGAGCAGCTGCTCGGATAGGGACCGGTGACTAGACGGATGACGACACGTACATACACGCAGTATCTGTTGGCGCTGAGCGCAGATGAGCAGCAATTGGGGGTCACCCAGATCCTGAGCGCGATGTCCGTTCTGGGCAAGGAAGTGGCTGGCATTTTGAGCCGCGGGCCACTCATTGTTGACGCGGTAGCAGAAGGCGGGTCTTTTTCGCGCGGGGAGGTCGTGGAAGAGGTAAAGAAATCTTTTGCAGACTCGCTGCGCGCAGAAACAGCATCGATCCGCCAGCTAGGCGCCATCTCCATCGAAGATGAGCGAGGTTTGATCCCCGTTTCTGAGACGGGTCGGTATCTGCTTCTCACCGATGGTTTACAGGGCATGGCAAACTTTGCCGACAATTTGATGGTGGGCACCACTTTCTCAATCCTGGAACGGGAGTCAGACACCGGGCCCGTTACGGAACAGGATTTTCTTCAACCCGGTAGTAAGCAGGTGTGCGCTGGGCTGATCCTTTTTGGTGTAAGAACGCTCCTGCTGTTGACTACAGGAAGCGGGGTAGACGGGTTTACCCTTGACCGGGACCTAGGCAGCTTCGTTCTGACGCACCCTCAAATGCAAGTTCCAAAGGATGCGCCCGTCTACACGGTGGACGCCACCCAAGCGCCTCACTGGCCAGCGCCGATCAAGAGGTACGTAGATGAATGCATCCAAGGTGAGGAAGGCCCGCGCGGACAGGATTTCTCAATGCGCTGGAACGCATCGGCGCTGGTTTGCGCTTTCAGGGTGCTGAACAGTGGGGGCCTGTTCATGGCTCCCGATATTGGAAAGAGTTCTCACCTGCTGCCGTTAATGCACAATGCGGCCCCGCTGGCATTCCTCATCGAACAAGCCGGCGGCGCATCTTCTACGGGAACCCAGCGAGTCACGGACGTCGTTCCGAAATCGCTGGACGAAAAGACCTCTTACTACTTAGGCAGCACCGCCGAAGTAGAAAGGGTCGAACAGTACTATTCCGATCATGAAAACGGGCTGGATGAGGAAACCTCTTATCCCCTGTTTGGGCATCGAAGCCTGTTTGCGGGCTAAGAAAAAGGTAAAGAACATGACACGTAGACATCCTGTTGTGGCGGTCACCGGCTCGTCGGGGGCCGGTACAAGTACCGTCACCAACACCTTCAACCAAATCTTCGTGCGCGAAGGAGTGAAGCCGGCCATGGTGTCCGGCGATTCCTTCCATAAATACGACCGCGAAGGTATGAAAGCTGCCCACGAAGAGGCGCTCCTAGCTGGTAACCACACCTTCAGCCATTTTGGGCCAGAAGCGAATCGCCTGGATGACCTTGAAGAACTTTTTCGACACTACGGGGAGACCGGCACAGGCAGCGTTCGTGACTACATCCATAATGAGGAAGAGGCGGCTTTGGCCGGGCAACCTCCCGGAACGTTCACCCCGACGCGGGACCTGCCGGAGGAAACGGACCTGCTGTATTACGAAGGGTTGCACGGGGCAGTGCAGACCGACACGGTTGATGTCGCCCGCCACGCTGATTTGCTTATCGGTGTTGTTCCAACAATAAACTTGGAGTGGACTCAGAAGCTGTACCGCGACCGAACGGAACGCGGTTACACCGCAGAAGCGGTAACGGACACGATTCTGCGCCGAATGCACGACTACGTTCACTACATAGTGCCCCAGTTTTCCAACACCCACATCAACTTTCAGCGCGTACCCGTGGTAGACACCTCGAACCCGTTCGTTGCCCGTTGGGTTCCCACCCCAGACGAGTCTCTAGTGGTAATCCGTTTCGCGAATCCTCGCGGTATTGACTTCCCCTACTTGCTATCGATGCTCCACGATTCTTATATGTCCCGTGCCAACAGTATTGTTGTTCCCGGCGGCAAAATGCATTTGGCTATGCAGCTAATCCTGACTCCACTACTGATGAGACTTGTTGAGAACGGGCGGAAGGAGCGAGCCCGCGCCCTCTAGGCCCTACCCCGGATGACGGTGTGATGCTTTCCGGCAAAGAATGCTGCGCCCTGAACTGGGGCCCGGGTGAGATCTGAGCCTCGCGCCCAACTGCCCGTTCGTGGAACGATAGGGCAAGGAGGAGACCATGGAGAGCCTTTTTGCCAAAGCAGATCGAGTACTTGAACTGGCGCGCGAAGCCCCGAATGGGCGCTACGCAGAGCTTCTTATTTCGGATGGCCCGCTACGTCAGAGTGTGTTGGCGCTTACTGAGGGAACGGTTCTTGCCGAACATAATTCTCCTCCCGCTGGGTCTATCTGCGTCTTGCAGGGGAGCATCCGGGTGACGGGGGAGAGACCAAGCCTGATCAACGAAGGGGAAATTGCAACGCTGACGCACTACAGACACTCTGTGCAGGCGGTTGAGGACGCCGTTTTTCTGCTCACGACAGTGACCAGCGTGCCCGGACAAGAGAGCCATTCGGCAACGCCTCTGTGAACAAGCAGGAATTTCCGGAGATGAGCGAGAAAGCCGTCATACCTGAGGGCTGGTACCCGCATCCCGAAAAAGGTGGCACCAGGTATTGGGATGGGAAAGAGTGGACTGGTGACTGGCGCCCGCCCCGCAGGAAGTTCGCCGCAGCCGCCGCTGAACCAGAACTCAGGAACCTCATTTTCCTGATCGCGGTTCTCCTTGTATCTTTGTTGATTGCCGCCTACACGCGCGAAGGCGACCCAAAGATTCTGATGGCCGCCATTTTGCTTTCAGTCGTCGCTGGCGGCGCGGTCATTTACTTAGCTCGCGGCCGGGGACTGTCCACACAGCAGGTGAAGACACGTTTGCTCATCGGCACAAGTGCTCCACCGCGGCGCCGGGGAGTCATGGAGAACCTGTTCGGGTTCGGAAGAAGAACGGAACAGGAAGTCCAACATCCCAGCCCTTCGAATAACGCCGCCGAGGTGCAACTGCAGCAACTGAGAGACCTTCATTCCGCCGGAGTTTTGAGTGAAGCGGAGTTTGCAGAAGCAGCCGAACGTGTGTTGCGCGATACGTCGCCAGACGAGTGATGCAAGGACGCGCAGCGACACCCCCGTTTGCAATTGACATTGCCGCTGCGTCAACCTTTAGCGTTGGTTGAGTGCAGGAGCCTGCATAGACGGAGACATGCGGAAGGATCGCGAGCGTGGAGTATTCGATTCACGAGGTCGCTAAGGCAACCGGTATCACGTCGCGCACCTTGCGTCATTATGACAGCATCGGACTCTTGAAGCCGAGCCGGGTCGGCCACAACGGTTACCGGTTTTACGACAATGGTTCTCTTGTTCGGTTGCAGAGGATACTGATGCTTCGCCATCTTGGACTTGGGTTGGATTCGATATCGGATGTGCTCCGAAGCCAAGCGTCGGGATCGGCTGAGGAGCTTCGCGTCCTCAGGGAGCATTTGGGTCTTCTCCAGCGCGAACAACAGCGACTAGCGTCTCAAATGGCCTCCGTGGAACGCACCATTTCCGCATTGGAATCCGCCACGAACAACTCAGAAGGAGTGAATCTTATGGAAGAGAACATCTTTGAAGGGTTTGATCACGCGCAGTACAAGGATGAAGTGATCGAACGGTGGGGTGAAGACAGCTTCGCACAAGGAGACAGATGGTGGAAGGGCCTAGACACCGAGGCAAAGAATGACTGGAAGGATCTCATGGAACAACTTGGCCGTGATTGGATAGACGCGGCCCAGCGAGGCGAAGATCCTGCATCGCAGACCTCCCAGGATTTGGCAAGGCGACATGTAGCTTGGCTGCGCGGCATACCGGGCACACCAGCCCACGAAGCTGGAGGTGACCTGGCCGGTTACGTGCTATCACTTGCGGACATGTATGTCGCCGACGAACGATTTGCCGCCAACTACGGGGGAGTAAAGGGCGCTGAATATGTTCGAGACGCCCTCAACCATTTTGTTGAGACCGAGCTTCTCTAGACCGAAGCTGGCCCCGGTTTCTCGAGGCTCTCGCTGACGGTTACGGGGCCGCAGGGTGCCTCCGAGGAGCTGCGCGGGATCGGCCGTGCAGCTCCGCCGCACGAACAGGAACGGTAAATGTTTTTGTCAGATCCGATGAGACTCGATATGGCGCGACGAACCTGAGACACGCGTCTCGACTCATCACAAGAGTGGAGCTAAGGGGATTCGAACCCCTGACCTCTTCCATGCCATGGAAGCGCGCTACCAACTGCGCCATAGCCCCGTTTCAGACCGGTTTACCGGCTGCAACGATAAGAAACTATACCCGTTCCTCGTGCCCGCGTACAAATGCGGCACCTGTAATCCCGCCCACGTGTGGCTACTTCAGGAAAGTGAGTTCGGATCCACCGGGCGTAAGCTCTGCAAGTTTATCGTTGAGGACCTTGTTCTCAGGGTCGGCCATGTGTTCGGCAAAAGCTTGATCGTCGCGATACCGCTCTATGACGTAGAGTTCTGGCGCGGCCGAGCTCTCGTAGACCTCGAAGCGTTCGGCCCCATCCATCTGCAGCACGTGCGTCCCGTAACTCTCCAGCAGCTGGCGGACCTGCGCCAGGTTCTCGGCGGGGCAGGGGATCACTGCGATCAGGTTGACAGGGGGCTGTTTCCCTAGCATTCCAGCATGCTCCAAGGCCGTTGCCAAACCGTCATCTTCCACGTTAGTGCTCACCCAATCCGCTTTCTCGATTACTTCGGGCACGGAATTGCCCATTGCTATGCCAAGAGCAGCCTCCGCGATGAGTTCAACATCGTTAGAAGAATCGCCAATCGCGACAGTGTCGGTCGGCGATATACCCAGGTGCTTGGCCATCTCCCACATGCCGGTTGCTTTGTTGATCCCCTCTGGCACCAGTTCGACACTTTGTCCGAAAGTGTCGGTCATCGACCCCGGCACAACAGTGAACTCGTCGCGGAACCGTTTCTCGAACACATCAAACGTTACCGGCGAGTTGGGCGGCAGAATTACCACTGCTTTCGAGGCGGCCTCGGGCACTCCCTCGCGAATCGCGGGTCGAATCTCTTCGAGGAACTTACGCCGACCCTCGGCGACGTTTTCGTCAAATGAGTCGGCATCGAACGCGTCCCAGAACGTCTGAGAGCCGTACATGTAATTGGGGCTCTGCCAAACCCACGGCAGGCCGTGCTCTTCAAACCACTGAGTGGTTTTCGCAATCAGGTCTTTGTCGACTCTGTAATCAAAGATGACTTCTCCATCAATCTCGCCGTATGCGCCCCCACCGCCAACCAGGCCGCTGAAACCGAGGTCCCAGAGTTCCGGGAAAATTTCTGGAACATTCCGGCCAGTGCAGAAAATGAGGCGGTGCCCCTCTTTTCTTGCGTTCGAAAGTGCAACAACCGCTGACGGAGGGACAGTGTGATCATGGTCAAGCAGGGTGCCGTCAACATCGATAAAAGCCACTTTCGTCATAGGCTCATTGTGGCACATGCGGTGTCCGGTATCTTGACTGAGATCTGGAGCAAACCGGCTACGGACTGCACCGATCGCGCCTCTTTGACACCGCGGAACAGCTTGCGATACGTTGCAGACACTAAGCTCCGTTGTGGGGCGGACCCGTCGGAGCAGCTTGAGAGTGGGAACGAGTGGACATCAGCAACTTCTTGAACGTAACGCTGCTTGCTACCACTTTCACCACACTGTTCGTGATCATGGACCCGCCGGGCACAATCCCCGTGTTCTTGGCACTAACGTCGAAGTTCTCGCCTTTGCAGAAAAGGCGCGCGGCAATCCTGGCCACCGCCACAAGTTTCGGTGTCATTGTCCTGTTTGCTGTATTGGGTCGATACATACTCCAGTTCCTGCAAATCTCCATGGAGTCCCTGCAGCTCTCTGGCGGCGTTCTGTTGTTCATCGTTGCCATTCAGCTTCTAACAACGAACGACTCGGGTGCTTCCAGCGATGAGCACGACGCAATTCCTGAGGGCGCACACAGGGTGAATGCGGCTCTCGTGCCACTTGGAACGCCGCTGCTTGCAGGCCCAGGCGCAATCGTCGCGGTGATGATTGCCGTGGATCAAAGTAGCGGCAGCCTACCTGGGTGGAGCGCCGTCATCCTAGCCGTCGTTCTGATGCATATCGTTATCTGGTTGACGATGCGCTTCTCATTGCTCTTGTTGAACCTCTTGGGGGAGGGCGGCATACTGATACTCACCAAGGTGGCCGGTTTGCTGCTGGCCGCGATTGCCACACAAATGATGATGAACGGAGTTTTCCAGTTCATTGCCCACTCACGTGAAGCGGGCATCATCTAGGTCAAACCCCGACCAGTGCGCTGTTACTTCCCACGTCGTAGAAGAAATCGGCATCCCGCACGTCGTCAATTATCTGATCGATGTCTGTGAACCCCAGACTGAAGAGCGCTGGGCGCAGCTGGCCAAGGCGCGGGCGCGGCCCGAAATCGTCGCAGAATCGCGAGGTCACATGGTCGCCCGTCGTGGCAGCCATGATACGACGCGCCCCTTCGGTGGGAGAGATTGTGAGCTGGTAGGTTTCCTTTTCTTGAACAGCTTCCAAGTAACTGCGAAGCCTGTCTTGCCAGATAGTGAAAGAAGCACGCCCGTAGCTGTGCGGAATTGAGCGGTCGTATGCCATGACAGAGGCGGCCGCGGTAGCGTGATCTACCGAGGAGAGAAACGAGTAGGCGCCGATGTGGGCTACCAGTGCGCGGCTAGGCTGGTCTGGGAAAGCCAGTTGGGCCCGGCGTGCTGCCCGAGAGTCGGTGAGCGCCAGCCTTTCTAGCAGGCCGTCCAGGATTGTTTCTTTAGTCGGGAAATGATAGCCGAGCGAACCCTTGGTGTAGCCGATCCGCGCCGCAATATTTGCCAATGAGGCTCCGGCGAAACCTGTCTCAAGAATCTCTTGAGCTGCGGCTGCGAGCAAACGGTCTCTGGTGTGCTGGCTGGAAGAATTCGCGGTCATGAGGTTAGGTTATCCGTTCGTTTATGGATTTTGCATCCGCGTCACTCGGAGCTGCGAATACTGCACATTTACGAAGCTGCCAGTGAGCGCGACTTCACAGGCATCGACAGGAATTAGGGGCTGGGTGAGTGTAATCTAGGGCGAGTTCACCGCCCTCAGCGGGTTCTCCCTGGCAGCGCAGCCGTCAAAACGCCACCAGGTACGCCAGTGGGGTTGACGGCGTCCAGGTCATTACGAAATCAGCTGGAGTATCCTGTAATGTCCAAATCTCTTATAACCGGATCCCCGTGGCGGTCCATGCTATTCTTTGCGATCCCGCTACTCATCGGGAACATAGTGCAGCAGCTCTACCAAGTTGCTGACGCCATGGTCGTCGGTCAACAGCTGGGCGTCGGTTCGTTGGCGGCAGTAGGCGCAACCGGTGGAGTGATGTTCCTGCTGCTGGGTTTCGTTTGGGGACTGACGACCGGTTTCGCAATCCCAACGGCGCAGCGTTTTGGCGCGGGGGATGAGCCCGGTGTTCGCGCATCCGTTGCTGCGGGGACTCTGCTTACCGCCGCGGTAAGTGTGATCATGACAATGGCGGGTCCGCTTGCTGTGGAGCCTCTCATGCGGCTTCTGCGCACTCCCCCTGAACTGCTGGGTGAGGCCACAACGTTTGGCGTAGTCAGCCTTCTGAGCGCAAGCGCCATCATGTTCTTCAATTTTCTGTCAGCGATTATTCGCGCTATCGGGGATTCCCGCACCCCACTGGTGTTCCTGGTACTCGCGTGTCTGCTGAACGTTGCACTGGTTCTGGTTTTCGTCGGGCTTCTTCACATGGGGGTCGCAGGTGCCGCCTTGGCCACGGGGCTGGCGCAGCTGTTCTCGGCCGCTGCCTGTTACATCTACGTCCTGCGCCACGTGCCTTCCCTGCACGTTCGTAAACCGGACTGGGTGAGAGGCTTCGGGCAGTTGGGGTCTCACTTGGCGATTGGTCTTCCCATGGGATTCCAGGCGTCCATCATTGCTATTGGGAGTTTGGCCGTCCAGGTTCGTCTCAACTCTCTTGGCGCGGAGACAATCGCTGCGTACACGACTGGCGCAAGAGTTGACGGTCTGGCAGTCGCGTTCTTGAACTCGATCGGGATCGCGGTCACTACCTTCGTCGCCCAAAACGCCGGTGCAAGACACTACGACCGGGTGCGTCAAGGAGTGCGGCAGGCCTTAGTACTCGCAACTGGAACAGCGGTCGTGCTTGCGGCCCTGCTCATAACCAGTGGCGATCTGCTGGTGCGGTCCTTTGTGGGAACCGGTGAAGAAAAGGTCGTCTCCATGGCTCACGAATTCCTGGTGGTAAATGGTCTTGCCTACTGGGTACTTGGGATCCTTTTCGTTACCCGCGGCGCCCTGCAGGGACTCGGCCACACTTTTATTCCGACTGTGAGCGGAATATTCGAGCTCCTCATGCGGGTAAGCGCAGCGGTAATCCTAGGCGGCTCGCTGGGATTTGCCGGTGTCATTTGGGCAAATCCCTTGGCGTGGGCTGGGGCGAGTCTGTTCCTGGTGCCAGCGTGGTTGATTGTTAGGCGCGGCCTTGCGGCAAAATCGGCGTCGCAGATCACTCCGGCAAAAGAATTGGAGAGCGTCGCGGCCTAGCGGCTAGCTTCGTGCGCCTCGTAAGCAGCTGCCACTGCCCGATTGACGATACGTCCGTCTTGGACGTTCACGCCCAACGCAAGAGCCGGATCGTCGGCTACTGCGCGCTCTATGCCTTTGGCTGCTAGAGCGTCGACGTAGGGAAGCGTCGCGTTAGTAAGGGCGATCGTCGAGGTGTTGGGAACCGATCCGGGCATGTTTCCCACGCAATAAAACACGGATTCGTGCACTTTGAACGTTGGATCGTCATGGGTCGTTGGGCGCGAATCTGTGAAACAACCGCCTTGGTCGATAGCAATATCAACCAAGACCGACCCCGGTTTCATCTGGGCGACCATCTCATTGGTGACCAACTTTGGGGCCGCAGCTCCTGGGATCAGCGCCGCCCCGACAACCACATCGGCTTGCGCGACCTGCTCCGCTATCGTGTAGGGAGAAGAACGGAGCGTCTCCACTTGGCCTGAGAAGCGTGCTTCCAACTGCTGCAACCGCGGCAGGCTTATATCCAAAATTGTGACGTTCGCTCCCATTCCCAGCGCGATCTTCGCGGCATTCTCGCCAGCGGTGCCGCCGCCGATGACCACAAACTTCCCTTTGGGAGTTCCGGGTATACCTCCCAGTAGAAGACCCCGCCCACCATTTCTGCGTTGCAGCTGGGTAGCGCCGATCTGAGCCGCCAAACACCCGGCAACCTCAGACATCGGCGTCAAAAGTGGCAATGCTCCACTTGGCAGTTGCACCGTTTCGTACGCGATGGCGGTGCACCCGGACCGAAGCAGCTCCGTGGTGAGAGTTGGATCTGCGGCTAGGTGTAGGTAGGTGAAGAGTACAAGGTCTGGTCGCAGGTACTGGTATTCGCTGCCAATCGGTTCTTTCACCTTAAGAACCAGTTCGGCATCCCATGCCTCTTCTGCTGTCTGCACGACATCTCCGCCAGCCAGCAGGTAGTCCCTGTCGGTGAAAGCGCTACCGAGCCCCGCGCCTGCCTGGACGGAGACCCTGTGCCCTCGCGACACCAGCTCCGCGGTTCCGGCGGGCGTGATCGCCACGCGGTACTCATTGTTTTTCACCTCGGTGGGAACGCCGATTTGCATGAATGCTCCTTCAGGTCCTTTGAATGTTGATCAGCACTCGACTACGTTCACAGCCAGACCCGCTGTGCTCGTTTCTTTGTACCGGTGGGACATATCGAGTCCAGTCTGCCTCATCGTCTCGATCGCCGTGTCCAGTCTCACGATATGGGTCCCGTCTCCCAACAAGGCGAGCCGCGACGCTGTGAGCGCTGTAGATGCGGCCACAGCGTTGCGTTCTATGCAAGGGATTTGCACTAGCCCTCCCACTGGGTCGCATGTCAGTCCCAAGTGGTGCTCAATTGCTATTTCGGCAGCGTTTTCAACTTGTGCTGCCGTTCCGCCGCGGATAGATGTGAGCCCTGCTGCCGCCATCGCGCAGGCTGATCCAACTTCTGCCTGACAGCCAGCTTCAGCGCCAGATATTGACGCGTTTGCTTTGATGAGTGAGCCGATTACGGCGGCGGTCAGCAAAAACGCTCGCGATTCTCCCTCAGTGAGGGGAGAAGATCGGTCAACGTATGCAAGGATCGCCGGGATCACCCCAGCGGCGCCATTGGTAGGAGCCGTCACTATCCTTCCGCCAGCAGCGTTCTCTTCACTCACTGCCAGGGCGAACACCGGCAACAGTTCTTCGCTGGTCGGATCCGCGACACCGTCAAGGATTGCACGGTAGGCCGACGCGGCGCGGCACTCTTAGGAAACCGGGAAGGGTGCCCTCTGTGTGCAACCCACGGTGCAAGCTGCTGAGCATCGTCTGCCGGATCTGTTGCAGGCCGGCTTCGGCCAGGTCTGCTCCGTGCATCGCCACTTCATCAGCCCACGCGACATCGGCAATGGATCGACCCGCCAGTTCCCGCATCAGTTGAGACATTGACCTGTACTCGGACAGAATCCCTTTTCTATCATCGCGCCCGGTCGCCTCGCCCACTTTGCGAATGAACCCACCTCCCGTGGAAAGGTACGTTTCGGAGATATCCCCTCTAGGCGTTCTAGCTGTGAAGGAAAGAGCGTTTGGATGCCCGAAATCGCGGTTCTTAGGTTCAAAAACTATGCTGCGTTCGGTGAGCGCCGCGGTACCCACGCGGATTGCCTGCCCATTTTGCAGCGACTGCCACTTGCCGTGTAGCTCCGCCTGGGGGACGGAACTCGGCTCGAAGCCTCTCAGCCCCGCTATTACGGCGTCAGGGGTGCCGTGTCCAAGCCCAGTGGCCGCTAGGGACCCGTAAAGTCGGCACACGATGGCCTCGACACCGTCCAGCAGATCCTCTCCTAGAAGGCGCTGGCGGAAAGACAGGGCAGCCCGCATCGGACCCACTGTGTGGGAACTTGATGGGCCGACGCCGATGGAGAAAAGACGGAGAGCCGATTCGTAGACTCCCTCTTCAGTGGTCACTGCTGCGCTCTTCCATGCTCAGCAAATAGTCTTTTGCTGCTGTCCCACCACCGTAGGCGCCGATGGTGAGATCTGCCCGCACGACGCGGTGGCACGGAATCAGGATTGGAACTGGGTTGTTTGCACAAACTGATCCGACTGCTCGAGCGGCCCGCGCGCTACCGGCCCGCCGAGCCAACTCTCCGTAAGTGATCCGCACTCCGTACGGAACCCGGGTTAGCTCGTCGCTAACCCGGCGCCGAAAGCCCGGCGGCAGACTCAGATCAAGCGGAACGGAGAACTCCCGGCGTTCACCGGCAAAGTACTCATTTATTTCCTGAGTCGCCTGGTCGAGAATGCTGCGCTGCTTTGAACTGGCAGGAACGGCATGGTCAGTGCGATCAAACCCGTCCTTTTCGAACTCAACCCTGACCACGCCGTTGTCGCTGGCAACCAGAAGTAGCGGTCCGATCGGGGATGGGATAATCACCTGTGCAAGTGGGGTCTTCGCTGAGCGAATCTGGTCCATCTTGCTCCCTTTTCCGGGTCGGCTGCGATGGTATCCAGATTAGCGCGCGCTCTTTCCCCAAGCGAACTACTCAGGCGGGCGCCGTCCAATAGTGAGCGTCACTTCCCCGGTCCCCGCGAAGAAATCGTCACCCTTGTCGTCCACCACAATGAAGGCTGGAAAGTCCTCTACCTCAATTTTCCAAATCGCTTCCATTCCGAGCTCGGGATATTCAAGCAGCTCCACTGACCTTATACAGTTCGCTGCGAGTTCCGCGGCGGGCCCTCCAATCGACCCAAGATAGAACCCGCCGTGTTTCTTGCAGGCATCTGTGACCGCTTTCGAACGGTTACCCTTGGCGACCATAACCATTGAGCCGCCCGCTGCTTGGAACTGGTCAACATAGTCATCCATTCGCCCGGCCGTGGTTGGCCCGAAAGAGCCAGAAGGCATCCCTTCAGGTGTTTTGGCTGGGCCCGCGTAGTAGACAGGATGGTCGCGCAGGTATGTTGGCATAGGCTCCCCGGCTTCCAGCCGCTCCCGAATCTTTGCGTGTGCTATGTCCCTTGCAACAACCATTGTCCCGTTTAGGGACAGCCTAGTTCTCACTGGGTACCGAGACAGCTCCTTTAGCACTTCCTCCATCGGCCGACTTAGGTCAACGGTGACCGCTGCGTCTTCTTCTTCGTGCCCAATTTCTTTGTCCGTGGTCTCTGGCAAGAACCTGCCGGGATCGGTGTCGAGTTTTTCCAAGAACACACCTTCAGGGGTGATCTTTGCTTTGGCTTGTCGATCCGCTGAACAAGAAACAGCGATCGCAACAGGCAAAGAAGCGCCGTGGCGGGGCAGACGGATGACCCGCACGTCGTGGCAGAAGTACTTGCCCCCAAACTGAGCTCCAATCCCCATATCCTGCGTCAGTTTGTGTACTTCTTTTTCCATTTGTTTGTCCCTGAACCCGTGCCCGGTTCTGTCGCCAGTCGTGGGAAGTTCGTCAAGGAAGTGTGTAGAAGCGTACTTCGCTGTCCGCAGCGCATATTCGGCGGAAGTCCCACCGATCACAATTGCCAGGTGATATGGCGGGCAAGCGGCGGTGCCAAGTGACCGAATCTTCTCCTCCAGGAACTGCATCATGTGCTCCGGATCCAAGATTGCCTTTGTCATTTGGTACAGATAGGACTTGTTGGCGCTGCCCCCGCCTTTGGCCATGAATAAGAACCGGTACTCGTTTTCGCTCCCGGGATGAGTGTCCGCGTGGAGTTCGATTTGTGCGGGCAGGTTGGTTCCGGTGTTCACTTCCTCGTACATGGATATAGGCGCGTTTTGGGAGTATCGAAGGTTCAACTCCGTGTAGGCATCAAAAATGCCGCGCGACAGTGGCAGCTCATCTGGCCCTTGCGTGAGGACATGCTGGCCGCGCTCTGCCGAAATGATTGCGGTGCCCGTGTCCTGGCACATTGGCAGTACCCCTGCTGCGGCAACGTTCGCGTTCTTCAGCAAATCCAGTGCAACGAAGCGGTCGTTGGCGGACGATTCTGGGTCGTCAATTATTTTGCGGACCTGCTCCAGATGGGCGGTGCGAAGGTAAAAGGAGATGTCGTGGTAAGCCGTTCGTGAGAGAAGCTCCAGCGCGGTTGGGCTAACTCGAAGGAAACGGATACCGTCTGGCCCTTCTACTGTCTCAACTCCCTCTGTGGTTAGCAGGCGGTACTCGGTGGAATCCTCACCGAGCGGGAGCAAATCCTCGTAG
>CAYFRL010000001.1:0-14200 GCA_964345595.1 uncultured Actinomyces sp. | reverse complement strand
GGTTAGCAGGCGGTACTCGGTGGAATCCTCACCGAGCGGGAGCAAATCCTCGTAGAAGAATTCGGGCACGGTCTCTCCGATCATTTCGTGGGTCGCGCTGGGGCATTTCCTGTCCCATCATCCGGAACCAGCGTAGTTGGTCACCGAATCGGAAATGGCGGCACAAGGTCCTGGAGAGAAAAGTGGGCGGCCACCGCGGTGGCCGCCCATGCTTCTAAGCTGACTAACTATAGGCCCAAATCGGCTTCAAAGTTGCCTGCTTCCAGGCGCTTCTTGACGGACTGCAGGTAGCGAGCCGCGTCGGCACCGTCAACCAAACGGTGATCGTAGGTAAGCGCCAAGTAGACCATCGAGTGGATGGCGATGCCTTCGATGCCGTCAGCGTCCTTCACCACGACCGGGCGCTTCACGATTGTGCCGACCCCAAGGATCGCAACCTCAGGCATATTCAGCACCGGTGTATCGAACAGTGCGCCGCCTGAGCCCGTGTTGGTGATCGTAAATGTCGAGCCGGTCAAGTCATCAGGGCTAATGTTGCCCTCACGAGTGTTCGCGGCCAGTGTAGCGATTGCCTCCGAGATCTGCGGGAGTGTCAAATCGCCGGCGTTCTTGATCACAGGGACCATGAGACCGCGCGGTGCGTCGACGGCGATCCCAATGTTCTCATAGTCGAAGTAGGTGACTTCTTTCTCGTTGATAGTCGCGTTGATCCTGGGATGAGAGAGCAGCGACTCGGTAGCGGCCTTCACGAAGAATGGCAGGAATGTAAGCTTCACGCCATACTTTTCTTGGAAAGCGTCTTTCTTGGCTGCTCGAAGCTGTGCGACCTTCGTGACATCCACCTCAACCACTGTGGTGAGCTGCGCAGCGGTTTGCAACGATTCCACCATGCGGCGCGCGATGGTTTGCCGCAGACGGGTCATCTTCTCCGTTGTCCCGCGCAGCGGATCAGGCTTCGGAGCTTCAGGCGCAGCAGGGGCGGCGGTTTCGGCCGCTGGGGCCTCTTCCACTGCGGGCTTGGCGGCAGCCAGCACGTCTTCCTTGCGGATTCTCCCACCAACGCCGGTTCCTTGCACCTGCGTGAGGTCCACTTCCATTTCGCGGGCTAGTTTCCGAACCAGCGGGGTTACATATCCTACGCTCGCGGGAACCGCGGGGGCGTCCTTCACTACTCGACCTTGCTGGGCAGCCGCCGCATTCATCGCTGCGAGGGTGTCAATGGGGTCTTTAGGAGCAGACTCTTCGGCGACGGGCGCTTCGGGTGCTTTCGGGGCCGAAGGCGGCGCTGGCGGAGTCGGCGGTGTCGGCGGGGCAACCGGTGCGGAAGGGACGCCGTGAGCAGACGCCGTTTCCTTTGCGGGTGCGGCAGCAGCTGGCGCCATGGGTGATCCGGCAGTAGTCTCCTTCGGAGCAGGTTCAGCGGGCTTTTCCTGGGCGGGAACGTCGGCTGAGGAAGAGATGACTGCGATCACTTCGCCAACATCTACGGTCTCGTCTTCTCCCACGCGAATCTCAGCCAGATAACCAGCCACGGGTGAGGGAACCTCGGAATCGACCTTGTCCGTCGCCACCTCTACCAAAGGCTCGTCGGCCTCGACTTTGTCTCCGATTTCTTTCAGCCACTGGGTGACTGTTCCCTCCGTGACTGATTCGCCAAGTGCTGGCATCTCAACTTCCGTGAGATCGCCTTCTGAAACGGTTGGCGCCGGGGCGGCCGTTTCCACTGGTTTGGGCGCCGATTCTTCTGCCAGTGCCGACTGGTCCACCGTGGCAGGCTCTTCCACCACCTCGGCCTCAGGAGCCGGTTCCGCGGGTGCCTCCCCGGCTTCGCTAGCATCCCCAATTCGGGCGATCTCTGCGCCGACGTCGACGGTTTCGTCTTCCTCAACGAGGATCTCTAGAAGAACTCCCGCGACAGGGGAGGGAACCTCTGAATCTACTTTGTCAGTCGCTACTTCAACGATCGGCTCATCCACCTCGACAGTGTCCCCGACCTGCTTCAGCCAAGCGGTGACTGTGCCTTCTGTTACAGACTCGCCAAGTGCTGGCATTTTGATTGACTGTGCCATCAGTTATCTAACTCCTTTGGTCGGTACTAGCTGTGAGCGTGCAGGGGTTTACCGGCCAGAACCAGCGCGGCCTCCCCAATAGCTTCGTTTTGTGTGGGGTGAGCATGAATGAGGGTTGCTAGATCTTGCGGGTAGGCTTCCCATCCGACAATCAGTTCACCTTCACCAATCTGCTCGCTGATGCGGGCCCCGATCGCGTGGAACCCAACAATCGGCCCATCTTTTTCCTGTACCAACTTGATGATTCCAGGCGTTCCAAGAATGTTGGATTTGCCATTTCCGGCCAAGTTATATTCCACGGTGTTGACGTTGTCAGCGCCGAATTTCTCTTCGGCCTGACTCTGCGTTAGGCCAACGGAAGCAATTTCCGGTTCACAGAAAGTAACTCGGGGGATCGAATCCTCGTCGATCGGCTGGGGATTCATTCCAGCTATTTCTTCAGCGACAAAGATGCCTTGCAGGAAGCCCCTGTGGGCCAACTGCAGTCCGGGAACTATGTCACCGACCGCGTAGACCCCGTCTACGCCGGTGTGGAGACGTTCGTCCGTCAGCACAAAGCCCCGATCCATCTTCACACCGATTTCCTCAAGACCAAGTCCCTCAGTTACCGGTCCGCGTCCGACCGCGACCAGCAACACGTCCCCTTGAACCGACTTACCATCTTCAGTAGTCATGCTCACGCCATAATCGTCTTGCGTATACCCGGAAAAGCGGGCGTTCGTGTGGAACTTGATTCCGCGCCTTCTGAAGGAGCGCTCAAGAATCTTGGAAATCGACTCGTCTTCGTTTGGGACGAGGCGAGGCAGGCCCTCGACGATCGTCACGTCGGCCCCAAAAGACTTCCAGATCGAAGCGAACTCGACGCCGATAACGCCGCCGCCCAAGATGATCGCAGACTTCGGTATCCAATCCATCGCGAGCGCCTGCTCGGAGGAAATAACTCTTCCACCAAAGGGAAGAGGAGGCAGCGTGCGAGAGTAGGACCCGGTTGCCAGAATCAGGTTCTTGCCTGTGACGACTCTTCCCTCAACATCAACGCTGTTCGGTGAGGTAACCCGACCCCAGCCCGAAATGACCTCAACGTTGCGCGCCGAAAGTAAGCCCTCAACTCCCTTGTAGAGTTTGTTTACAACATCGTCTCGGTATTTTCCGACCTGAGTCATGTCTATACCTTGCAGCGACGCCTCTATTCCGACGCTTCCGGCTTCCCGCACGGTGTCGGCTGTATCAGCGGCATGCAGATACGCCTTTGTTGGGATGCAGCCGCGATGCAGGCAGGTCCCGCCCACTTTATCGCCTTCGATGAGGGCCACTTTCATGCCAAGCTGTCCAGCTCGCAACGCTGCGGCGTAACCCCCGGAGCCGGCGCCTAGGATAACGACGTCAAAGTCTTGATCCGTCACGCTTACCTCTGTTTCCTCTTCGAGTTAATTTTCTTCTCAACCACTGTTCCAGCTTAGGTACATTGTCCCACGTTTGACAGTCAGGCGGGGAGTCGAGCTGAGCACAATTAAGCTGTTAGTTGCACGTTAAAGGCGTTCTGTGCGAGTGCCAAACACCTGATCGTTTGGAGTATTCTTGCTTAGTGCGGATGGCCTTCTTTGGCGAAGAATAGGATAACTTCTGTGAGTCATGCATCTGACCAAGAGTCTGCACCACTTGACTCTGAGACAAATGAGCCTTCCGGGGTGAAGGATGACAGGCGCCCCTCTTGGGGCCTGGGCCGTATTGTCATGGCAATCTTTTGGATTTTCGGGCTGCTAACCACTGTCCCGGCAGTGATCGACCTGATTCGGGATGTCAACTCACCGATCGGTCCCAGACTGGTTGCGGTGTTGGCTGGGGCAATCTACCTGGTTATCGCGGTGGGCATCACGCACAATGGCCGAAAAATGCGCCTAATTTCTTGGGCTGCGATGATCGCAGCGTTCGTTGGCCCCTATATCATGGGGCTTTTTGAACTCGGGGTGGAACCGGTCAGCGAGGTTTCTTCGGCCTGGTCGCACTTCGGTGCGCAGTACTGGTATGTTCCCCTTGTTCTTCCGCTGGTCGGTTTCGTGTGGATGTGGCGTTCAAATCCGCGTCGGATTGTCGTTATTGCTGAGGGGATAGATCGGCCTAGCAGGTTTCCTTGGCACGACGGCTGAACCCGGTCACCTAACTAGCGCCGACAAAGCCAAGCTGATGCCATGCTTCATACAGGCCTATAGCCGCAGAGTTCGCCAGATTTAGAGACCGTAAACCAGGTTTCATAGGGATTCGCAGTCTCCCCGCGACCCTTGGGTGGCTCATCACGGCCTCTGGCAGTCCAGAGGGCTCTGGACCAAAAAGTAGACCATCCCCGTCCGCATATGTAACGTCGGTGTGCCACCTGGTACTCGACCCGGTGAATGCCCAAATGCGTCCCGGTATTGCAGTGAAAGCAGACGTGAGATCTTTGTGCACCGTGACATGTGCAAGATCATGATAATCAAGACCCGCACGGCGAAGTTTTGCATCATCCATATCAAACGCCAGCGGCTCTACCAGGTGAAGCATTGCTCCGGTACAGGCAGCTAGACGTATGGCTGCGCCGCTGTTACCGGGAATCTTGGGTTCGAAGAAGATCATGTGGAGCACCCGATTATTTTCCCACCGTTCTCTTCAGATACGAAACCCGTCTGCTCGCGTGAACTTTCAGTGACAAACATGTCTAGAACAGGCGTTCGTTATATCCGTCAAGAATCAAGCTTCAGCTCTGTTGGCGATCACTTGTCGGAGGGTGGTAGTATTATCGAACGCATGTTCGAGATGGTCTGTGTTGAAGGTAGTCTCCTTCAACAACAGCGCGGGTAGGAATGGCGGTGAAGGCGGTGGGCGATGAGCGTTTGACCGTGGCTAGAGCCGCTCTTCGCGCGGTAGAAAACAGCCAGGGAATGCGATCCTACAGGAACCGTTCCGTTAGCTCTAATCAGGGTTTAGCAGGGGTGTACCACCTGGGCCACGACTTAGCTTCTTTGCTAAAAGCCCTTCAAGTATCCACTACTTCCGAATCCTGGGTTGCACTATTACGACTGGAGAACTTTGGGTGGGAAGCCGCGGCTGCGCACGGCCTGGATCTAGAAAAAGTGCTTGTTGTTGAGTGTGAAGACGACCAGGTTGGAATGGTTGTTTCTATTTTGTTGGAGTCTGTAAATATTGTTGTGGTGGGAGATAGTTCTTTATCGATCGCTCAGCAGCGCAGCTTGCAGGCAAGGGTAAGGAAGTTAGAAAGGGTTCTCTTCACTACCAATCCGTGGCCTTCGGTTAGTAAAAAGTGGGTAGCTCCCGCTTCTGCGGATCCACCAGCTACCAATCCTGTTCTGATCGAAGATGCTGCGCGTCGACCTTGGGAAAGGGCCGTGTGATGCGCGGAACAGATGACTCTTTTGAGGTGAGCAGGTCTTTTCTGGGGGGAGAGCGAAAAATTGCTCTTTGGGTTCCCGACTGGTCAGTCGCGGCATTAGCGGCCGGGATACCCCCGGGCAGTCCTGCCGCGACCGTAAAAAACGGGGTGGTCTACGAATGTACGCGTGCAGCGCGTATGTTTGGCATCCGACAGGGAATGCGGCAAGTTACAGCGGAACACATCTGTCCAGATTTGCTGGTCACAGCATACGACCCGCTAAAAGAGGCAGCAGATTTTGAAAGTGTCCTTCAAGTGTTTGATCGGGTTGTGGCAGGAGTTGTTGCGATTCGCCCCGGGTTAGCTTGGGCCGCGGTCCCTAGCGACCGATGGGGGGCAGATGAAGAAATGCTCGCTAGAGACCTAGCTGAGCAGTGTGCGTTAGAGACTGGGATTGAAGCGTTTATTGGAATAGGAGACGGTGCTGCTAGCGCGGTGGCTGCGGCGCGCAGGGGAATAATAATCCCGAAGGGTAAGGGTGCGAACTTCCTGGAGAGCCTTCCCTTGGTGGAGCTCACAAACTTCCTACCAAAAGATGCAACCCTTTTGTTCCAGGAAGCCTTTCGCATCCTGAAATTGTTAGGAATCCGCCGTGTCAGCGAGATATGGAAGTTGGGATCCGGGCAGTTAGTAACCAGGTTTGGTGGCGTCGGTAAGCAAATTTGGGAACTTGCAATCGGAGCCGATCTGCATGTTTCTCCAAAAGAGGAGTCCATAAATCAAGAGCGCGTGCGTCATGAGTTTTCTCCGCCGGTGAGTGGAGTAGAGCACGCAATGGTGGGTGCCAGGACAGTGGCACAAAAACTGGTGGATACGCTCTTGAGTAAAGGGTGTTCTGCCCAATCTTTGACTATCTGGCTGCACTTCAGTGATGGGACTGAAACAACAAGAAGGTGGTCTTTATTTGATTTGTCCCAGAGCAGTCTTGTTGCTCAGAGGATCATTTGGCAGATTCAGAATTGGCAGAACAGTAGGGACAATCGGGAAGAGGCTGATGAGTTTGAAAAAGAGCTTTACCTGGATGCGATCACTTTAGAAGCTAACGATCTAGTTTTTGGTGGAAACCCCGGCTTGCTTTGGGGAGACCGCCCCCAACTAGCAAAGGTGGGGCAAACGGTGGCGCAACTCCAAACATTGCTTGGAGAAGAGGCCGTGAAGCAACCCCAACTTCAAGGAGGAATGGATCCGCGCGGACGAACGGAACTTCAACCTTGGGGTTTTTCTGAAGCGGGCTTGCCTAGCGCCGGCGAATGGGCTGGTTCCGTTCAAGAAGCGCCACTTCTTTTGTTTGACAAACCTCCGCTCGCAAAGGTGATGGGTCAGCAAAAGGACTCTACCTGGGGGCAGATTTCGGTGGACCGCAGAGGAATGCTTAGCGGAACTCCTACACGCGTAGCGGTCTTAGAAGATCGTCCCGATCTGCCAGCGGGTGGTTATGCGATAGGAGGTGTTGAGGGAGTGTGGGCGGTCAAAAACACTTGGTGGAAACCTGACCAAGATTCTTCTAGATGCTATTTGCGTCTGCGAATGCCAGGACGTGTGGATTTTCTGCTCGTGCAAAAAGGCGGCGAGTGGGCAGTAGAAGGAATGTATGTGCAACAAGGTATTCAGCAGGTAGACAGTTGAGGTACGCAGAGCTGCACGCACACAGTGCATACACATTTCTAGAAGGAACATCCCTGCCCGAAACACTGGTGGCACAAGCTAAAGAGCTTTCTTTAGAGGCCATAGCAGTGCTGGACGTGGACGGCATGTATTCAGCTGTTCAAACATCGCAGGCAGCAAGGAAAATCAAACTAAACACCGTCTATGGAGTTGAGGTGACCCTTTCCAGAGAGAGTTTTGACCTCTTGGAAGAAGAAGGTTTGCCGCCCGGTAGCAGATCGACAGACGTTCGCTTGCCAATCCTTGCGACTTCTCAGCAGGGTTATCACGATCTTTGCGCTGCGATTAGTGGACACAACCTGGCTCACCCCGGAAGCAGAAATGAGCCGTGGATTTTAGAGGAATTAGCAAGAGAACAGCAGGGGAACTGGCAAATTTTGACCGGCACAGCGCACGGACCTCTACGGAGAATCCTCAGATCGCGGGGGAGAACCGGTGCTCAATCAGCACTGTCTAACTTGCAGGAACTGTTTGGTAGAGACAACGTTATTGTTGAGTCCTGCTTGCATCCGGGAGATCCTCCTCTTTTGGCAAAAGATCTCGCAGAGCTCGCTGCTGCTCATAGGGTTCCTGTGGTTGCAACGGGAGCTGTGCGCTGTAGTACCCCGCGTCAACAACCCCTTGCTGACATCATGACGGCAAGCCGACTGAACCTGCCTTTAACAAAGGCTCAGCCTCACCTGCCCTACTTCGGTTCTTTTCTTCGTACTGCTGAAGAGATGCGGCAGATTCACAGGGAGTGTCCGCAGGCGGTGGAAGCTGCGGCGGAGCTTGCGGCAGAATATTCCTTCGATCTTTCTCTTTTGGAACCAGAATTGCCCGAACCTGACATTCCAGAAGGTCATGATGCGAACACGTGGTTACGCCATCTCACGTATGAGGGCGCTACGCGAAGATATGGAGCGCGCGCCCAAAACCCGAAGGCGTGGGCGACCGTAGATCGGGAACTTAGAATTATCGCTGACCTGGGCTTTTCAGGATATTTCCTGATCGTTAAAGATATTGTCGATTACTGCTCTAAACGCAATATTTTGGCTCAAGGTCGCGGTTCTGCAGCAAATTCAGCCGTCTGTTACGCGCTACAGATCACCGCGGTTGACGCCGTTCGTCACCGCTTGCTCTTTGAGAGGTTTCTATCACCGGAAAGAAGTGGTCCCCCCGACATAGATGTAGACATAGAGGCGGGAAGAAGAGAGGAAGTAATCCAATACGTTTACGAACGGTACGGCAGAGCTCGCGCTGCTCAAGTTGCAAACACAATCACGTATCGTCCTAAGTCAGCTGTGCGGGCAGCAGGTAAAGCACTTGGATACTCGGAAGAAGTTCTGAAGAAATGGTCGAAGACTCTTTCTAGGGGGCGTAAGGGGAGTGATGTACAGACTTCCGTGCCCGATTTGGTGTATCAAGCGGCATCCGCGCTGCAAAAGCTGCCTCAACACATGGGTATTCACCCTGGCGGAATTGTTCTCACCAAGACTCCTGTTTCAGAGATCTGTCCGGTTGCGTGGGCTGCAAAAGAAGGAAGGACCGTGTTGCAGTGGGACAAAGAAGACTGCGCCAGCGCTGGGCTAGTCAAATTTGATCTGCTTGGGCTTGGGATGCTTACTGCTTTGAGAAAAGCCTTCGATTGGCTTGGTGAACTTGGAGTAACCGGCGGCGGGGGAGAGCCGCTAAATCTTTACAACCTTCCTCAAGAAGATGCCCGTGTTTATGATCTTCTCTGCGCTGCCGAAACGGTCGGTGTTTTCCAGGTGGAATCAAGGGCTCAGATGAACACACTGCCGCGTCTTCGTCCAAGAGAGTTTTACGATCTGGTAATTGAGGTCGCTCTCATTCGACCCGGACCAATCCAAGGAAAAGCAGTAAACCCGTATTTGCGAAGGCGCCTTGGCTACGAGCCGGTAACCTGTCACCCGTTGCTTGAACCGATTCTTGGCAGAACGTTAGGGGTCCCCCTTTTTCAAGAGCAGCTTATGCAAATAGCTGTGACGGCAGCGGGTTTTACTGCAACTGAAGCAGATGCGCTGCGGAAGATGCTGGGTTCGAAACGCCATGAAGAAGGGATGGAAGAGATCCGACCTCGATTATTTCAAGGAATGACGAAGAGTGGTTTGCCAGTGGAGCTGCAAGAACAGCTGTATGAATCGCTTCGCGGCTTCGCTGAGTTCGGGTTCCCCGAATCGCACGCATTTTCTTTTGCTTACTTGGTGTACGCATCAGCTTGGCTAAAAGTCTATTTCCCCGAGCATTTTTACGCGGCTCTTCTGGCTAGTCAGCCCATGGGCTTCTACTCTCCGGCGTCTCTCCTTGCAGACGCGCGAAAACATGGGCTCGAATACGCCGGGCCATCAGTTATCGCCTCGGCCGCGAAGGCCCAGGTGGAACAACAGATCAACCCGGGGCAGGCGCCACATCCGAGGCAAATCTCGACTCAATTCCAAGCGGAAGCTCTGATTCGAAGCCAAGGAGAATGGCAAATAAGACTTGGGCTAGACGCGATCAAAGGGTTAAAAGAAAACACGATACAAAGAATTTTAAAGGAAAGAGAAAAGGAACAATTTTCCAGTTTGGAAGATTTTGCTTTGCGCACTCATACTGGGCAAAAGGACCTGGAACTCTTAGCGCAGGCAGGAGCCTTCTCAGATATGGGCATCAGCCGAAGACATGCTCTTTGGATGGCAGGCCAGCTAGCGAATCCAACTGAGTGGCAACCTCAGATTCCGGGTACTCAACCAGTGGGAGAAGTGCCAGATCTTCCTGAGATGAATCCAATTGAAACACTGGAGACGGACTATCAGACGCTGCGTTTATCGACGGGGCCGCATCCTTTACAGCTGGTGCGAAAAGATCTTCGCGGGGTGCAAAAATTGGCTAAGCTCCCAAGTCTCGAGGGCGATTCTGTAGTTACGGTAGCTGGGTTAGTCACTCACAGGCAGAGGCCGGGTACCGCTGGGGGTGTAACCTTCCTTTCCCTAGAAGACGAAACGGGTCTCGCGAATATAGTGTGCACGCCAGGTTTTTGGAGGCGTTACGCCTCAATCGCGCTAACGAATAACGCCTTGGTTGTGACTGGGAGATTGGAGAAGAAGGACGGAGCTTTTTCTGTTCGAGCCCAGAAAATGATTCCACTATTGCTTCCCGTGAGCACCAAGTCTCGCGATTTTTGCTAGGAATCAGACGGGCTTTCTGTCCGACTGGAATCAGCCTCAGAGTCAGGCTTCTCATCCCCGCCTCCAAAGGAGCGCGAAAGTCTTGAAAGGATACCCGGCTTTTCTGGTTTCTTCACTTCTTCAAGAACAGGAGAAGCCTCAGGACAGATGGGTAGCGGCCCAACTATGGGAGGGTCCCTGTGGTACAGGGAAGAAAAGACCGCCCATGCTACGCCCATGAGCGGCACCGCAACTACTGCACCGATGAGTCCTGCCAGCATGGTGCCCGCCACAACACCAATGATTACGACGGCGGGACTCAATGAAACTTGCTTCCCCATCACAAGTGGTTGTAGGACGTGCCCTTCAAACTGGCCAATGAGAGCGATCCCCACTCCAACGATGATTGCTTTCCAAACGCCGTCCACGGCTAGTGCCACAATCATCGCGACGACCATCGCAGCAGGCGCCCCTACCAGCGGAATGAATGCGCCAATCATCACTAGAACGCCTAGAGCAGGTGCCAGAGGAATCCCGATCACCTGTAGGAAGAGCCAAGCCAAAGCTCCGTCTGACACAGCGATGATCACCGTGCCATGGGCGTACCCTGCAAACGCTGCCCAGCCAGCTTGCGCAGCCGTGTTCGTCTTGGCGCGCGACCGTTCCGGAAGCAGATTCAAGAACCAGCGCCACATTTGTGACCCTGATTGTAAGAAGAAGATGGCTAGGAATATGGCTAGGAAAACGACCGTGAACCCAATGACAATTGCCCCGGCGTTGGAAAGAACTTCGGTTGCGAGCCGCTGCCAATTGGACTCCAGGTAATCTTGTGCCTTCGTCAGGCTGCTCTGCAACCAGCCGTAAACGTCATCAGAGGTCACGGTGATGTTGAACGGCAATGACTGCAAGAAATCGATGATCATGTCGACGCCGTGGTTCAGTTTTGATCCCAGTTGGGACCACTGGCCCGCGACGGATGTAACCACGAAGGTGAACAGACCAGCGAAGACTGCCACGAAACTTAGAAGCGATAGGACCACTGCGATCCACCGTTTCATGTACTTCGCTAGAAAATCGACCAGTGGGTTCAAGAGCGCCTTCAGAACCAGCGCCACAAAAATACCCATAAAGACGGGCGTAATCTGCATTGTGCCAGCAACTATGCCCAGCACTATCAAAATGATGCCAATCAGATACCAAGAGGAGAGCCCCGCCTTTTTCAACCAGGGGGCAACCGTAGCTTCTGGCGCGTTTACCGCGGGACCGGTCATTACGGAAGCCGGTACTTCTCCGGTGCTCCTATCCGACGCCATCGTGGCCCTCTTTTCGTCTAAGCAGAAATCTCAACGGCTGTTGCGTTCCACATTTCTTCACCTTAGTAGAGGTCGGGCTGGTGTGCTGGGCGGTACCGGGCATGACGGCGTTTGAAATGTTGCGGACACCACGGACCGCTGGCCGGTGCCGCGAGCGGACAAACCGAGTAAAATGGCCAGAGGTAACTGCCGAAGGGAAGCGCCTAACTAGCTGAACTAGGGCCGTGCCAAAGTGAGAGGGGAACCCCCACAAGGTGGACGCGGATACGCCACTGAACAGTATTGGCGAGGCTAATAATAGACGCTCGCTGGCCTGGCGTGTCTTCTTTGAGGCCTCGACTCGGCTACAAGGGGTTCTTGAAACCCGGCTGAAGAAGACGTCTGGGATAACCCTGGCTGACTACAACATACTGCTCACGCTGTACGAGGCGGAAGGAAAGTCGCTTCGGATGGGGGAGCTAGCTGATAAGACGGTGTTTTCACCTTCGCGGCTAACGTACCTGGTTTCCCGGTTGGAAAAGAACGGGTGGGTGGAAAAGGCTCCGGCCGACAGTGACGGCCGCGGTTACGTGGCGGTCTTGACGGACAAGGGGCAGGTCCTCACGGAAGAGGCGACTTCCATCCATCAAGAGACTGTCCGGGCACTCATCCTGGATGACCTAACAGACAACGAGATAGATCGCATCGTCGACGCGTTTGAACGGGTTGATGAGCAGTTCCGCGGCTAGGTAACATTTCTGTAACTTATGGAGAAAACCGCGTTTAGCGGTTGCAAAGAGTAAGTTCGTAAGGTGTACTAACTATATGGTACGGACACCTGCGAAGAAGCAGCATCAGCGAAAGATGCGGCGCCTCATTGCGACTTCCGGCGCTGGCCCGGCGGGTGGCCCGGTCACTCCGGGCATCGGCGCGGTGCTGAGCTTGCGCCAAGCTGGGAAGGCATCGCCAGCCGATGCTAGGTCGCATAATCGCTCTCTTGTCCTGCAGACCATCTATTTGCAGGGGCCTCTCAGTCGGGCTGCAATCGCACGGGCGACGGGTCTTACAAAAGTGACGGTATCCGACCTGGTAGCCGAACTCTTAAGCGAAGGACTATTGGAGGAACTGGGAACCGACGGACAGCAAAGGACGGGTAAGCCGGCCGTTCTAGTTGACCTTGCACGCGGATCATTCAACCTGATTGTTGCTGACCTCTCTGAACACGATTCGTTCAAAGGGGCGCTGCTTGATCTCAACACGGAGCCGATTGTCAGCCTTGAGTTCGAAAGATCGGGCGCGCAAGGGGAGGAAGCAGTCGAACTAGCAGTCCGCCTCATTTCCGAACTGAAGAGGATTGCTCAGAAACCCGTCCTGGGCGTTGGAATCGGCTCCCCAGGCATCGTCGATAGTGAGGGCACCGTGCATACGGCGCCGAACTTGGAATGGACCGACGTGCCGCTTGGTCAGATCGCGCGGGAAAGAACCGGACTGCCGGTACTTGTCACCAACGACGCAAACGCTGCTGCTCTGGCGGAATATGCTTTCGGCGAAGAGCCAGGAGACTTGATTTTCGTGTCTATAGGTCACGGCGTTGGAGCGGGCCTGATTGTCTCTGGGCAGCTGGTCCTTGGGACGCGGTGGGCGGCGGGCGAAATCGGGCAGGTGATGGTCGGCACCGATCTTGGCCTCTCGGCGCCTTATTCTAGGGACCAGATTTTGGAGCACTGGGTATCGGTCCCCTCGCTCACGGAACGTGTGGACGGTGCTTCCCATACGGAGACAGAGCGGGTCCTTACTGAGGCAGGCCAGCGCCTGGGAGTGGCTTTGGCCCCGGTCGTTGGCGCTTTGAACTTCAAGAGAGTTATCATCGGCGGCCCTGAAGAGCTCCTGGGTACGACGCTTGCTCAAAGTACCTTCGACACCATCCGGAGCAGGACGATGCCTGACTCGCATGAGGAGTTAGTGGTTCATGCGAGTGCCCTGGGGCCGGACAACGTCTTGTACGGGTGCGCCGCAATGACTATAGCGGAGGTGCTGGGGACAAGCTGATCAAGGACAACATGACGGTTCGAAACAAATCAGAAACCGGGTACCGCGCACAAAGTGGCTACGCAAAAATGAAAGGTAAGGCAATGAGACGCAAACTAATCGCGTTAGGTGCGGCTACCGCCGTATCCATCTCGGCCCTAGCCGGCTGCGCGTCCGGCGGGGAAGACAAGACCTAACGCTCTGGCTGATTGGCGGCGACACTCCCGACGAGCTTCGCGACTACCTCAAGGAGGAGTTCAATAAGCAGACCGGTGCAACGCTGAAGATCGAGGAGCAGGGCTGGGGTGACATTGTCACCAAGCTGACCACGGCGATGCCCGACCCAGCGAATACCCCGGACGTCACAGAAATCGGAAATACGCAATCACCGACGTTCACTAACGTTGGCGCGTTCCTGGACATCAGCGACATGTACGACGAACTAGGAGGGGCCGATCTGCTGCAGTCCTTCGTGGATGTCGGCATGGTTGATGGACAGAACTACACGCTTCCTTACTACTTCGGTTCTCGCTACATGTTCTACCGGAAGGACATCTGGGAAAAGGCCGGCCA